>DATIYT010000120.1:0-77910 GCA_035517495.1 Allostellaceae bacterium
CCCGATTCCGAAGTTCGCATGACCAAACGGCCAAGCTCAGATGCGAACTTCGGAATCATGGGGACACCAGCAACTCATTGATTGCTAGTGTGGCCTTCGGATTTGAAGTTCCTCTCCGAGCGGCCGGCGGTGATCGGAGGATCTTCAAATCCGCCACACTAGAAAGGACATCCGCATGGTCGAGCCAGTCCCCACCGCGAGCACGGGTAGATTCGAAGTAAGGACAACGTCGGACAGTCACTTCGGCTGGATACGCACTCCCCTCAGCCTGGAGCGTACGATGATGTCATGGCTGCGCACCGCGACCGCGTTGATTGGTTTCGGCTTCGCTATTGTGCAGTTCTATGAACACTTACAGCAGATACCGGGCATTCACCCTGCGTATGTGCCGGACGCACCGCGATATCTGGGGCTTGCGCTGATCGCGTGCGGCGTCCTGGCGTTGCTTATCTCCATACATCAGTACTGGTGGTTAGTTCGCTATCTGTGGAGCGCACAGTTCGCCGCAATCGCCGGAGCAAAAAGCGAGCGGACGCAAACACCTGTTCTTGCAGTTGCTGCCCTTCTCATCTTGATTGGCCTGTTCGCTTTCCTCGCCGTGCTGGCACGCCTATAGGGCCCAGATCGGCTCTGGTGCGTCGAGTGGCAAGCCAAGTTCGGTGATGGGAACCACTGCATAAGTGGTTCCCATCACCATCCTTAACGCGACTACTGTCTCGCCATGGCGATGCGGATCGCTTCCTCCGGCGAGACGAGGTGATCCAAGCTCTCGGCAGCATCACCGATGGCGAGTTGAATCCCCTTGATCGTTCCGTTGAAGGCATTCCCGCGCGGGCCGTAGTCCGGGGAGACCGGAGCGCCGCCATCCTCCCCCACATCGCAGCCATCGTCGGCGGAAAAGACCATCGCGTGCGTCATAGCGACGGCCCCCTCGCCGACCTTCTTTCCATCGACAAAGAGGGTCACTTGACCGCCTTTGCCAAGTCCGCCGCCGGCATAGGCAAACTCCATGCGAACCTGGTGCTCGCCCGCCGGCAACTTCTCCGTCGCTTCGGCGAAAAAATGGTGCACTCCCGACACATTGTAACAGTACTTGAGCTTGCCGTTCTTTGCGTAAAGGCTCCAGCCGCCGATGTTCCCGCCCTGTGCGATGATTACTCCCTCAGCGCCTGACGCTGGAACTTCGATCTCCGCGGTGACGGAGTGCGACTTGTTCTTGATGTTCAGGACGCAATTCTCCGACAGGCGTCTCATGCCGGCGAAAAGCAACTGGGTGTTTCCTCTGATCAATACTGGCCGCCCGGCTGTGTCCGGATTCATCTTCTCCGCAACCCGGTCATCGATCGGCAAAACGTTATAGCGCGTCGCCTCGATCAGCCAGAGTCGCTGCAGCTCGTGCAGCTTCTCCGGCATTTGCTTGGCAAGGTTGTTGGCCTGGCTCCAGTCCTTGTTAGTGTCATAAAGTTCCCAGATATCATCATCCAGGGGCACCGTCTTCCGGCCCACAAGCACCCAAGGTGTGCCGTGCTTCGTCACCGCGGTCCAACCCTTGTGATAGATGCCGCGGTTGCCGAACATCTCAAAATACTGCGTCTCGCGCTGCTCCGCTGCCTTAGCGTTGCTGAACGAGTACAGCATGCTCACGCCCTCGATCGACCGCTGTTGTACGCCGTTGACAGAGATCGGCTCGGGCAGCCCCGCCGCCTCGAGGATCGTAGGTGCCACGTCAATCACGTGGTGAAATTGCGAGCGGATTTCGCCTTTCGCTTTGATGCGGTTGGGCCAGTGCACGATAGTGCCATTGCGCGTGCCCCCCCAGTGGGAAGCGACCTGCTTGGTCCACTGGTAAGGGGTGTTCATGGCATGCGCCCAGCCAACGGCGTAGTGGTTGTATGACTCAGGCCCGCCGAGTTTGTCGTATCGCTCCATGAGAAATTCCGGGGTTTCTAGGGCGGCCAGACCGTTGAAATTGGCCATCTCATTGTAGGCGCCGTTCAATGTACCTTCTGCCGAGGCACCGTTGTCCCCGATGATGTAGTAAACAAGGGTATCTTCGAGGATGTTGAGCTTCTTCAAGCCATCGATCAGGCGCCCGATGTGATGGTCGGTGTATTCCAGGAAACCGGCATAAACCTCCATCTGGCGGCGTAGGATCGGTTTCAATGCATCCGGCATATCCTTCCATGCCGGAATTTCCTCGTGACGTGCGGTGAGCTGGCAGTCCATCGGGACGACACCCAGCTTCTTCTGTCGGGCAAGGGTCTCCTCGCGCAGCTTGTCCCAGCCCTCATCGAACTTGCCCTTGTATTTGTCGGCCCACTCCTTAGGCACATGGTGGGGCGCGTGCGTCGCGCCGGGCGCAAAGTACGCGAAGAACGGTTTGTCGGGTGCCAGTACTTTCTGCTGCGAGATCCAGGCCATCGCCTTGTCAGTCATGTCTTCCATGAAGTGATAGCCCTCTTCGGGAGTCTTCTTCGGCTCGACCGGCGTAGTGCCCTCGTAGAGCGATGGGTACCATTGGTTTGCCTCGCCGCCGATGAAGCCGTAGAAATACTCGAAACCACCGCCGCCCGTGGGCCAGGCGTCGAACGGTCCGACTGGGCTCGTCTCCCACACCGGCACCTCGTGGCACTTGCCGAACTGAGCGGTGGAATAACCGTTCAGCTTCAGGGTCCGCGCGAGCGGTGAAATAGTATTGGGCAATACCGAGCTGTAACCTGGCGCGCCGGTGGCAATCTCGGTGATGCCGCCCATGCCCGCGGAGTGGTGGTTGCGCCCGGTCAGCAGCGCCTGCCGCGTCGGGGAGCAGAGAGCGGTGTCGTGAAAGCGGATGTACTTCAACCCGCCCGCAGCCAGCTTTTCAGCGTTCGGCGTCTGACATGGGCCGCCAAACGCGCTCGACGAGCCGAATCCGGCGTCATCAATGAGGATGAGCAGCACGTTCGGTGCGCCCTTAGGCGGCCGCAACTGCTCGATTGGCGGGAATTTTGTGTCCGGATCCTTGGCGTCATACGTGACCAGCCCGGTCCGCTCAGGAGTGGGAATCGGGAGATGCGAACGGTGCTTCTTATCTTCGCTGTCCATCTTCTGATTGTCCTTTCGAGTTGAGGCGTATGAGCTGGATCAATCTGCTCGCGCGGTAGGAGGAGCGGTCCGGTTGAGACGGATTACGCAACGAAACCCTATATGGCAGGTGCTGGTGTCGATCATCTGCGGATGTCGTGCCGCCGGCCGGTAGCGTCGGCAGTAGTTCGGAGCGCAGAGATACGAGCCTCCCTTGATCACCTTTCGCGGAATACGGGTCGCTGGTGGTGTCGGGTCGTAGCTCAGAGCCTGTGAGGTGCCCGTCGGATCACGCGGCACGCAACACGGTCCCTCGGCATGCGACGGATGCCGATTGGAATACCAGTCGCCTGTCCATTCCCAGACATTGCCGACCATGTCGTAAAGGCCGTAACCGTTGGGCGGGAACGAACCCACGGGAGCGCGGCCCGTGAAGCCGTCCAGGCCCTCATCGTGAAGCGGAAAAGGACCTTGCCAAGTGTTCGCCATGTAACGGCCATCCGGGGTGAACTCGTTCCCCCAGCAGAAGATCGCGGCTTCGAGCCCGCCGCGTGCGGCGAATTCCCATTCCGCCTCGGTAGGCAGCGCTTTGCCAGCCCAGGCGGCGTAGGCGGCCGCGTCTTCGAACACCACATGCACCACCGGCTCCCGCTCGCGGCCCTCAATCGTCGTGCCGGGACCCTCGGGATGGCGCCAGTTGGCGCCAGGCACATAAGTCCAGCGGCTGCGGACATCGTCCATTCTCACTTGGGGGGACGGCATGAAGAAAACGGCGCTTCCGGGCGTGAGTAGCTGCGGGTCAGCTTCGGGATATGCGGCCGGATCAAGTGGGCGTTCAGCGACTGTTCGGTAACCTGTTGCCGTGACGAAGGCTGCGAACTCGGCATTGGTGACGGCGCACTCGTCCATCCAGAACCCGCTGACGGTGACCACATGAGCAGGCGCCTCTTCCAGGTAGGCGTTATCGTCGCCCATCCGGAACGTGCCTCCGGGAATCCAGCGCATGCCCCTCGGCGGAGGGGCATTCACGCGATTCCGATCCGCCCCTAGCAGATTGGACATCAACGGCACTACCTGCCCACATCCAAGCGCTAGTTAAATAATCCGGTCTTCGATAGCGGCAAGCGGATGTCACCGCGTCATTTGCTTTTTACGATGCCGGCCAATCACTCTCCCGGCCTTCTCTGGCTCCATGGGTTACGATTTTCAGACCGCAACGTCGCCCCTAAAAAGCAGACTTTGCTTGTGGTGCGCGTCTTAGATGCCAAAAGTGTCGCTTAATAGCGCTATAACTGTGGCCGCCGATCGTGCCGCTAGCTGGAGATGCCATGCCATCGATTCATATGCGCTACCTGGGTGGTCCCGAGGTCGAGCAGCTCGCGCTGACCGACGACGAGATACTGGGTTCGATCGAAGGTGTTTTGCGCGCCCAGGGCCGCGGCGAGACCGTGATCGAGCCGCGCGTGCATCTGATCCCCGATCCTGCCGTGCACGGGCACTTCAACGTGCTGCGCGGCTACGTGAAGCCGATGGGGGTCGCGGGGGTCAAGGTGGTGGGCGACTACGTCGATAACTACAAAGTCGGTCTTCCCTCCGAGATGGCACTGCTCAATCTGTTCGATCCCAAGACCGGCACGCCGCTCGCGGTGATCGATGCGAGCGCCATCACCGACATGCGCACGGGTGCGGTGACCGCCGTCGGCGCCAAGCACTTGGCGCGCGAAGGGAGCCGCGTGCTGGGCCACATCGGAGCGCGCGGCACCGCTTACTGGAACGTGCGGCTCCTCGACCATCTGTTCGATTTCGCGGAAATCCGCGTGCATTCGCGCCGGCCCGAAAGCCGAGACGCCTTCGGCGCGCGGCTCACGCGCGATCTCGGCAAGCCCGTGAAGGTGTGCGCGGATTGGCGTTCCTGCCTCGAGGGCGCCGACATCGTGGTCGAGGCCTCGCGGCTCACCAAGCCCGAACCGATGCTCAAAACGGGGTGGATCAAGCCGGGCGCCCTGGTCGTCCCCTATGGCACAATGAGTGCGGTCGAGCTCACGCTCACCGACATCATGGACAAGATCGTCGTCGACGATTGGGGTCAGTGCCGGCAAGGCATGTTCGGCTCGCTTCGGGCCCATGTGGAGAGCGGCCGCCTTTCCGAGCAAACGCTGTACGGTGAGCTTGGTCAGATCGTCGCGGGCGCCAAGGCCGGACGCGAGAACGACCGCGAGACGATCCTGCTCTGGCACCGCGGGCTCGGCATCACGGACATAGCGCTGGGTCACACCATGCTGGAGAAGGCGGCGCGACTTGGCATCGGTCAGAGTCTGGTGTTCGCGAAATAACTCATGGGCTAGGCGGCCGCGCGAGCGTGCCTTCCTCGATCAGTCGCGCGATCGCCTCGATGTCAGGACCGAGCGCGCGATCGTCTTCGAGCTTGTTGACGCGCGCGCGCACGGCCTGATGGATTTTTCGCAGCGGCGCTCCCAATGGCGCGGAACGCAGGTCCACGGCCTGTGCCGCGACCATCAGCTCGACGGCGGCGAGCCGCGTGAATCGCTGCATGATTTCCGCGGTCTTGGCGACGACGTGCGGCGCCATGCTCGCGTGATCCTCGACGCCGTTGGCGGCGGTCATCACCCCCAGAGACGCCGGCAGCGCCAGATGGCGGATTTGCGATTCAAGCGCGGCGACAGTCTTTTGCACGGCGGCGAAGCCGCTGCGCGTGGGTCCGATCGGCGTCAGGAAGCGCGGCAGGCCGCTGAAGCCGGGATCGAGCAGTTTGAGCACGCGCTCGCCGCTCATGCGGGCGGCGTGGGCGAGGGCCAGGCCCAACGCTTCGAAGGCGAGGCTGAGCGCCGTCAGGTCGAAATTGGCGGTCGAGATCATCGTGCCGTCAGCAAGCACCAGCGGATTGTCGCCGGAGCCCCTGAGCTCGATCTCGATCGTGCGCTGCGTGCGGTAAAGCGCCGAAATCGCCGCGCCGTGAACCGGAGCGAGGCAACGGTAGCAAAGCGGGTCCTGCACGCGGCGCGCCGCACCCGCGCGCCAAAGTTCGCTGCCGTCGAGCAGCGCACGCAGCCGCGTAGCCACCTCCGCCTGCCCTGGTGCCGGCCGTGCCTCTGCGGCACGCGGATCGAGCGGGCTCAGATTGCCGCGAAATCCCTCGAGGCTGAGCGCCGCCGCGGCATCGAGCGCGTCGAGAACCGTCCGCGCGTCCGAAAGCGCGAGCGCCCCCAAGCCGACCGAGCCGGCATTCGAGTTGATGATCGCGAGCGCATCTTTTGGGCCAAGCGGCACCGGCGCTAGTCCCATTGATGCCAACACCTCGCCTGCCTGTCCGCGTGCGCCCCGGTGCTCGACTTGGCCCTCGCCGATCAAAGCCAACGCCACCGGTGCCAGCAGGGCGAGATCGGCCGCGCCGATCGATCCGATCGATGGGACGATCGGGGTTGCGCCGGAATTAAGCAGCGCGAGGAGCCCGTCGAGCACCGCCGGCGATATGCCTGACCCTCCGGCGGCCATGCCGGCGAGGCGCGCGAACATCATGGCGCGCACGGCATCCCGCGGCATGGGCGGTCCGACACCAACCGAGCGGGCGCGTAGCGCGCGCGACTGGAATGCCGCGATCTCCTCCGGCGGGAGTCGAGTATCGACGGCGGCACCAAGCGCGGTGTTGAGACCGTAAATCGGGGTTTCACCGCCGGCCAAGCGCTCGACCATCGCCCGCTCGGCGGCAATGCGCGCCCGCAGGGCGGGTGCCAGGTCTACCGACGCGTCCCGGCGGCCCACGGCCACGACATCCTCGATGCCGATAGACCCAGCGCCCGCGCCGAGGGTGATCGATGCCATCTAGTCGGAACTGGCGCGAGATGCCGAGCCGGCCGCAGCGACACTCGCTGGGCGATGGCCGCTCATCTCCGCGCCGGCCTCGGGCGGCAGGCGGAGGAATAGCAAGACCGGCACCAGCGCTACCGCGCCCACCACGACGAAGGCCAAAGTGAAATCACTGGGCAGAAGCTCTTTCGAGCCGCGCAGCAGCAGCATGACGTGCAACAGCAGCGCGCTGACGCCAACGCCAAGGCTGATCGAGAGCTGTTGCGCCATGCTGGTGAAGCTGGTGGCCCGGCTCATCATTGCCGGCGGCACGTCGGCGAAGGAAAGCGTGTTGGTGCTGGTGAATTGCAGCGAGCGGAAGAAGCCGCCAATCAGCAGCGTGAGGAAGATCAGCGCGTGCGGCGTCGAGGGGCGGAACAGCCCGTAGCCGAACAGGAACAGGCTGCTGATGACGGCATTGCCGATGAGAGTGCGCCGGAATCCGAGCGAGCGGATGATCGGCGCTGCCGTCATCTTCATGGTCATGGCGCCCGCGGCGCTGGCGAAGGTGATGAGACCCGAGGCGAAGGCGGTGAGACCGAAGGTGAGCTGCAGCATCAACGGCAGGATGAAGGGCAACGCGCCGACGCCAATGCGGAACAGCGAGCCGCCGACGGTCGCCGCCATGAAGGTGGGGATGCGGAGCAACGCCAGATCGATGATCGGAAAAGCCACCCGCCGCGCATGCGCGACATAGAGCGCGATCAGGATCGCGCCGGCGATCAGCAGCAGCGCGACAAGGCTCGCCGGCAGCGGGCCCCGTCCCAGCATCTCGAAGCCAAACATCAGCGTCGCGAGACCGATGCCCGCGAGCGCGAACCCGAGCACATCGAGCGGCGGTCGTTCCGGCTCGCGGACGTCCTCGATGAAAAGGCTCACCAGCGCCACGCCCAAGAGGCCGATCGGCGCGTTGATGAAGAAAATCCAGCGCCACGAACTGTAGGTGACGATGAAGCCGCCGAGCGGTGGACCGATCACCGGACCAAGCAGCGCCGGGACCGTGAGATACGACATGGCCCATACCAGATCGGATTTCGGCACCGTGCGCAGCAGGACCAGGCGACCCACTGGAACCATCATCGCGCCACCCGCGCCCTGGATGATCCGCGCTGCCACCAGCACGGTCAGGTTGCCGGCAAAGCCGCAGGCGATCGATCCCAGGGTGAACACCACGATCGCCCACCGGAACACGGTGCGGGCGCCGAGGCGGTCCGCCATCCAGCCGCTCATGGGAATGAAGATCGCGAGGCTTAGCAAATAGGAGGTGATCGCGAGATTGAGCCGGATCGGATCCTCGTGCAACGACGCCGCGATCGACGGCAGCGCGGTCGCAATGATGGTCGAGTCCAAGTTCTGCATGAAAAGCGCGCAGGCGACGATCAGCGGCACCATGACCATCCGCCGTGGCGCGCGGAACAAGTTGCTCATTGGGAAAGCTCGATCGACTTATGCGCTCTGCGCATGGCTCATCTGCTCGCGACCCGGTGATTGTGGCTCGGCCGCGAGTCTCTTATAGCATTTCCCCCGGGCGGCAGTCGCCCATGGACCGCGCGAGGGAACAGCACACATGAGGATCGCCATTGCCGGCGCCGGCGCAATCGGCAGCGTCATTGCCGGGTATCTACTTGCCGACGGCAAGCACGAGGTTTCGCTGCTCGCGCGGGGCACGCATCTGGCCGCGATGCGCTCGCGCGGTCTCACCATCCTGGCACCTGGCAATCGCCGCCTCGAAAGCCGCCCCGTCGCAAGCGACGACCCGGCGGCGCTTGGACCGCAGGATGTGATCATCTCGACTGTAAAGGGCCATGGAGTACCGGCGCTCGCGCCGCTGCTGGGAGCGATACGGAAGCCCGAAACGCCGATCGTCGCGGCGCAGAACGGCATTCCCTGGTGGTACTTCCGCGGCGTCGACGGACCGGAGTCAGGGCAAGCCTTCGAGACTGTCGATCCCGGTGGCGTCGCCTGGCGAACCTTCGGCCCCGAGCACGCAATCGGCTGCGTCATCAATCTGCCGGCCGAGATCGTCGAGCCGGGTGTTGTGCACCACGTGGGCCGGCCCAGCCTGACCTTGGGCGCGCCGTGCGCCGGAGAGCACGGCGCGGTGCTGCGCGAGATCGCGGCGGTTCTGGAGAGCGCGGGGATCGCGGCGCCCGTGACGTCGAACATCCGCCATCCGCTGTGGATCAAGCTGCAACAGAACTGCTCGACCGGACCGATCAGCGTGCTGACCGGCGCCAATCTCGGCGTGATCGGTGCGTCGCCGGCCATCACGTCGATCAGGGCCCAGATCATGCGCGAGTGCATCGCGGTGGCCGCGCGGTGGAACGTCACGCTCGAAGACGATGTCGACGCGCGCATGGCGCGCGGCGCCGCTGGCGCCGCCGATCACAAGGCCTCGATGCTTCAGGACTACGAAATGGGAAAGCCGATCGAGCTTGATCCGATCGCGACCGCGGTGATCGAGCTGGCGCGTCGGCGCGGCGTCGAGGTGCCGATGCTCAAGACGGTTTGGGCCATCACCAAGCTCAAAATCGGCGCGGGGTGAATTGCGTCGCCGACGATTAACCGCTGTCGAAGAGGTCTCAGGGAACCCCTCTTCTGTGTCATTCTAGTGGCATTGCCGCTTAAGCAACTCGGAGTTGCCATCAAAGCTTTGATTACTTGTTTAGATTCAAGAAAAACCACGCCGAATCCCTCTAAGCATGTTTCGCGTTAACCAGTTGTAAGGGAAGTCCAACGAAACTGCGGGTCGAGGGAGATTAACCATGCCCAAGACCTGCACACCGCGCTCGCGCCGTCGCTTGCCGATGCTCGGCACCTTGACCCTAGCCGCCACTGTCGCGCTGGCGGGCTGTACTACGACACCGGAATGGGCGGGCTCGCGCATGACCGGCGCCGGTCCGGCCACGCTCAGTCCAGAGCAGACCTACGACACGCTGATGAAGGTTGCGGACGCGACTCGCGCGGGCGGTGATCTCAGCAATGCCGTCTCGCTTTATCGGCGCGCGCACCAATTGCAGCCGCAGTCAGTGCAGCCGCTGCAGCGCCTGGGCGATACCCTCGCGCAAATGCAAGCCTACACCGATGCGGTTCAGGCCTATCAGGATGCGCTGCGCATCGCTCCCAACAATGCGGATCTCGAGCGCGGCCTCGGCGCCGTGCTGTTGGGGATGGGACAGCCGCAATTGGCGCTTTCGTATCTTCAGGGGGCCTATACCACCAATCCTCAGGATCCTCGCACCCTCAACGCACTCGGGGTCGCGAACGATCTCGCGGGACACCACGATGTCGCGATCGAGGACTATCGCAAGGGATTGGCCGTGGCTCCGGATCAGTTGAGTCTGCGCAACAATCTCGGTCTCTCGGAAGCGCTCGCCGGGGACTACAAGTCCGCGATCTCCACCTTGAGCGATCTCGCGGGGCGTCCTGGAGCGAATGCGCGCAACCGGCAGAATCTCGCGCTGGTTTATGGTCTCGCGGGCGACAACGAACATGCGGCGCAGGTTGCTCGCGCCGACCTGGACGAGGCCGCTATCCGCAACAACATCAATTACTACACGCTGCTGCGCTCGCTTGACGACGTCGGCCGGACGGCTGCGATCCTCGGCGCCGATGTGCGCGCGACCCGCGCGGCACAGCCCACCGCGACGGTGTCTGATCCCGCGATCTCGGAGGCGCCGAGCCCCGAGGTGCGGCCGACCCCGACGCCGAACGCCGGAACGACGGCCGCCGGAACCGCGCCGGCCGAAGGCGAGCAGCCGGACATCGCAATCAGGCCCGCGCCGCCCACCACCGCCGTGCAACCGACACCCGCTGCTGCACCTGCCGCCGCAGCCGCACCGCCCCCCGCGCCGAGCAAGGGCACAGCCGAGCCCAAACCGAGCGGGAGTGTATCGCAAAGCTCGACGAGCACGCTCGAAGTGGCAAAGGCCGAGGGCAAGCGGACAACCCCGTCCGCCGCGCCAGAGGCCGCTGCTCCTACCATCAGTGAGCAGCCGATTGCCGCGACACCGGAAAGCAAGCCCGCGGCGCCGGCCGCTGAGCCCACCGCGAGCAAGGAACCATCGTCCACGGAGACCGCCAGCGCCACTCCGCCCTCGGCCAATCAGAAGCGCATCGTCGTGGAGGTCGCGAGATTCCAGACCGAGACGATGGCGGATAAGGTCAGCGCCGCGCTCGCCGCCAAGGGCGTCGATGGCCTCAAGGTCGTGCATGATCACGATCGCACGGGCAATGACATCTACGCGATCCGCACCGGCGATTTCCCGAGCGAGGAAGCGGCGCAGGCCGAGGTCGAACGCCTGCGCGCCACCGGCGCGTTCGAAAGCAAGGTTGTGCACGTCGCGGCGCTCGTCGAGGCACCGGATGCCGTTCTCGATAGCGTGCGCGTCACGATTGAGCGCTAGATTTGACACGGGCTTAGCCTGGTGAGCCGGAGATCGTTGGAAGCGGCCGCTCTGCACGAGTGAATTCGCGGCCCTTCCACGACGACTTCGCGCCATTCCTCTGGCGCAAACCATCCCTGCGAAACGTTGACATAGCCGCGGCTTGCCCAGTTTCAGGCGACCCGCAATAGTGCTCGGCTCAAACGCTCCAGCGAGCCGAGGAGACCCTCATGATCGAACTCTATTACTGGCCGACCCCCAACGGCCACAAAATCACGATGTTCCTTGAAGAAACCGGGCTTCCCTATGAGATCGTGCCGGTCAACATCGGCAAAGGCGATCAGTTCAAACCTGACTTCCTCAAGATCGCGCCCAACAACCGCATGCCCGCCATCATCGATCGCGCACCCGCGGACAGGGGCGCGCCCGTGAGCATCTTCGAATCCGGCGCCATTCTGCTGTACCTTGCCGAGAAGACGGGCAAGTTCGTCGGGCAGGATCTGCGCGGCCGCGTCGAGACGTTGCAATGGCTGTTCTGGCAGATGGGCGGGCTCGGTCCGATGGCTGGCCAGAACCATCACTTCTCGCAATATGCGGCGGACAAGATTCCCTACGCGATCGACCGATACGTGCGCGAAACGAACCGACTTTATGCGGTGCTCGACAAGCGTCTTGCCGATCGGGAATTCTTGGCCGGGCCTTACTCCATTGCCGATATGGCAAGCTATCCTTGGATCGTCCCGCACGAGCGCCAGGGTCAGAAGCTCGAGGACTTCCCGAATCTAAAGCGTTGGTTCGAGACGATCCGTGCGCGCCCGGCGACGGTGCGTGCCTACGACAAAGGGAAGGCCATCAATCCCAATCCCGGCATTCGCACGGAAGAGGAAAAGCGACTTTTGTTCGGCCAATCCGCGGCGACGGTGCACCGGTAAATCAGAGGCGAGGGAAAGCGTCTTCGCCGTCGAGCCAGCGGTCGAGCGTCGCGGGTTCACGCAAGAGCAAGGCAACCGCCGCCGTCAGTTCGACCAGGTGGCTTGCGAGCCCCAGGTCCTCCAACGCCGCGACTTCGCCGCTGATATAGCCGGCGGCGATCAGTCGCGGCGTCACCAAAGTCGGCACGCGCGCGGCGCCGCCGGCCTCACGCGCCTCGACCTCTTGCTCGCAAAGCCGTGCGCTTAGCGAAAGGAGGGCGCGACAGGCGATCGGCCTTATCTCGTAGATCGAACAGGCACCTTGCACCAGCAAAGGGCAGAGCATCTTCATGGCGAGCCGTTCCTGGGCACGGCGCCGCTCAAGGCGGCTATCCGCCGCGAGCACGGCATCGCAGCGCTCGCGGCGCGAGCCG
Organism: Allostellaceae bacterium; assembly: GCA_035517495.1. GTDB lineage: Bacteria > Pseudomonadota > Alphaproteobacteria > ATCC43930 > CGMCC-115725 > DASZHJ01. The sequence continues at coordinate 12,658 of DATIYT010000120.1, forward strand.
TCGCGCAACGCCGCCGCGATGCGCGCGGCCTCAAGAATGGTCACGCCGACGTTCATGTGGCAGCAGAAGCTGCAGCCCCGGCGGCACTCGACGGCGGCGATGCGTTTCTCGAGCTCGGGATCGCGTGTGCGCTGCTCCGCGAATTGCCGCTCATAGGCTTCGGCAAGCGCCGCGCCCAAACCCTCGATCGCAGCCTGGAACGCCCCCCTATCCGAGTTCGCATCGGCGCGCAGTAGATGCTCGCGCGTCAGTTGCCGCACGCCCTCGGCGATCGTCTGCAGATACGCCAGAATATCAGGCGGCGGCGTCCCGATCTCGGGCGGCAGCAGAAACCGCGTGACCGGCACGAGCGCTCGCGCCAGCTTCAGCGGACGATGGGAATGAGGCGCATCTGCGGCAGTGCCGCTCATCTCGTGCCCTCCCGGCACGAGGTTAACACGACGAGATCGAACGAGCGAATAGCGGCGCTCGGCGCTTTTCCCAATCGGCGATAAACTTGCGTAACCGCGCGATGCTGCTGCTCAGGCCGGCGCCGCGCCGTTATTTGAAGGTGTCGAGCACCTGGATGATGGCGGGACCGATCAGCACGATGAACAGTGCCGGCAGAATGAAGAGAATCATCGGGACGGTCATGATCGCGGGGAGCCGGGCGGCCTTTTCCTCGGCCTTCATCATGCGCTCGTCGCGAAACTCGGCGGCGAGGACACGCAGCGAGTGGGCGAGGGGCGTGCCGTAGCGCTCGGTCTGCATCAGCGTGTTTACCACGGCGCGGATCGCGGGAATGTCGGCGCGGCGCACCAGGTTGTTCAGCGCCGTCCGCCGATTGGGCAGGAAGCCGAGCTCGATCGCGGTCAGACCCACCTCGTCCGCGAGTTCCGGCGCCGCGCCTCCAAGCTCGCGCGCGACCCGGGTCAGCGAGGCATCGAGGCTCAGCCCGGCTTCGGCGCAGATCACCATGAGGTCGAGCCCGTCGGGGATTTGCCGCTTGAGCAGAGTGTACCGGCGCGAGACCGCATTTTTCAGGAATAGAACTGGGCTATACCCGCCCAAAAGCACGCCCGCGCCGGCGACCAGGATGCTGCTCATGGTGGAGAGCGTCGCTCCCATCATCGTAACCAGGAGCAGCGCCCCGCCGCCCGCCACGAAAGGCATGATCAGCCGCGCGCCCAGGTAGATCACCAGCATGTCGCGAGAGCGCCAGCCGGCTTGAGCGAGCTTGTCGGAGGTCTGTCGCGCCTCGGCGCCACGCGTCAGCTTGAGCCGCTCGACCAGGCCGCGCATGGCGTTGACCGATGCCTTTTGGCCGCCGCTGCCATCGATCGGATTGAGGAATTGCTGCAGCAGATGCTGGCGGCGTTGCTGATGGCTCTTGATCCGCGCCGCCATTGGATCGCTCGGAACGAAGGCGCGGCCGAGCGCGATCAGCGTGACGAATACGCCGACCCCACCCAAGAGAGCGATTCCGGTGTCGCCGGTCAGCAGGCTGTCGAGGAGACTCGCGAATAGCTGGCTCATATGTCGAATTTCGCCATTTTCTGCATGACAAAGATCCCCAGCGCCATGCCGAGGCCGCCGCCGGCCAACATCGCGTGACCGAGCGGCGTCTCAAACAGCCGTCCGATATAGGCGGGATTCACACCCGACAGCACGCCGATCATGATGAAGGGCATCGAGCCGATGATGGCGGCGCTGGCTCGGGCTTCCGACGACATGGCCTTGACCTTGAGCTTCATCTGCCGCCGGCGGCGCAAGATCGTGTCGAGGTTCTCCAGCGTCTCCGCGAGATTGCCGCCGGTCTCGCGCTGAACCGAAAGGCTCACCACGAGGAATTTGATCTCGGGCGTATCGACACGCCGGGCGGCGTCCCAAAGCGCCTGATCAAGCGTCTGACCGAGCCGGGTCTGATCGGAGATCCGCCGGAATTCGTCGCCGACGGGAGCCGGAACTTCTTGTCCGATGACCTGAAAGGTCTCGCCGATCGGCAGGCCGGACTTGATGCCACGCACCATCAGCCCGATTGCTTCGGGGAAGAGCTGAGTGAAGCGCTTGGCGCGTCGCGCCACCGCGAATCCCACGACGAAGTGCGGCAAGCAGAGTCCCACGACCAACGCCACCGGCGCGGCGATCATCCACTGGACATTGAAATAGAACAGCGCACCCGCGACGACCAGGCCGGTCACCGCGCACGCGATCCCGTAAGTGCCGAGCCCGATTGACCAGCCCGTGCGTACCAGGCGCTGGCGCAGCAGCTCCGGCCGCGGCATGAGCTTTTTCACCAGCGCGTCGAGGCCGCTGTTGTGGTTGTCGAGACGAAGCGAGAGTTCCACGGCCCTATCGACGCTGGCGGTTTCGGCCGAGCGGTTCTTCACGCGTTGCAGGCGCTTGGTGGCCGAGTCTTCGCCGGCGAATGCATATGCCAGGGCAAACATGGTCAGGCCCGCCACGCCGGCGAGGACAAAGAGCAGAAAATCGCCGTCCATCATCATGCCATCGCCTCCAGCAGTGCGCGGTCGAGGCCGTAATATTCGGCTTTTGCCGTGAAGTGCGGACGCAGCCCGCTCGAATCGAAGCGGCCCTTGAGCCGTCCATCCGTGCCTTCGCCCTCGAACTTATAGGAGAACAATTCCTGGGTGGTGATCACGTCGCCTTCCATTCCAACGATCTCGGTGATGTTGGTGATGCGGCGGACGCCATCGCGCATGCGGCTCACTTGCACGATCAGGTCCACCGCGGCGGCGATCTGCGTGCGCACGGCACGGCTCGGCAGGTTGACGCCGGCCATGCCCACCATGTTCTCAAGACGCGTCAGCGCCTCGCGCGGGCGGTTGGCGTGGATGGTGCCGAGCGATCCGTCGTGGCCGGTGTTCATGGCCTGCAGCATGTCGAGCGCCTCAGAACCGCGGATTTCGCCGAGGATGATGCGGTCGGGACGCATGCGCAGCGCGTTCTTGACGAGGTCTCGGATGGTGATCTCGCCCTTGCCTTCGAGGTTGGCGAGACGGGTTTCGAGGCGCACCACATGCGGCTGCTGGAGCTGCAGCTCGGCCGCGTCCTCGATCGTGACGATGCGTTCGCCCGAGTCGATCATCTGTGACATCGCGTTCAGCAGCGTGGTCTTGCCGGAGCCGGTTCCTCCGGAGATTAGGATGTTGAGGCGCGAGCGAGCCGCGACCTTGAGCACGACCGACATCTGCGGCGAGATGTTCTCCTGACGCACCATCACGTCGAGCGTGATGCTCTTCTTGGAGAATTTGCGGATCGAGATCGCGGCGCCGTCGATCGCGAGCGGCGGAATAATGATGTTAACGCGGCTTCCGTCCGGCAAGCGTGCGTCCACCAGCGGCGTCGATTCGTCGACACGCCGGCCGATCAGGGTCACGATCCGGGTCGCGATGCTCATGACGTGCACGTGGTCGCGGAAGGTCACGTCGGTGATTTCGAGCTTGCCGCGCCGCTCCACGTAAATTTGCTTTGGACCGTTCACCATGATGTCGTTGATGGTCTCGTCGGCGAGCAGCGGCTCCAACGGACCGAAGCCGAGCATGTCGTTGAGCAGTACGGTCACCAGGTCCCGCTGCTCGGTTTGATTGAGCTGGATCTTTTGCTCGACCAATACCTCGGCGACGACGCCCGATATCTGGCGCTGGAGCTCGTCGCGCTTCAGCTTCGCCGCGACCTCGGTGTCGATGCGCTCCATCACCAGCGGATAGATGCGGGGAATGGCGTCGTCGATGGTAGCGCGGCTCGCCGGGCTGATCGTCGAGGTGCGCGCCACTTGCTCTGGGCTGGGCTTGATGGCGTTCGATTTCGCGTTGGCGACCGCGGTGTTGAGCAGCAATGTGAGCAGGTCGCGGTGCTGAACCGGCGGGAGTACGACGTGATTTTCCTCAAGCGTGCGGCGCACCAGCTCGTCGATGGTGCGCGCGAGCTCGCCGCGGCTCTTGTTCGCCAACGCTGCTTCGTCGAGCGCGGCATCGAGCGCGGGCTGCACCAGCGCGCGCGCCGCTTCGACGGTGATTTCCGCGAGCTTCTCTTTCGGCGGGGCGGCGCGCTCGCTTGCGACGGTGAGCGGCCGCTCGCGTCGCGCGCTCAGCGCGGAAACGCGGTCTTCGATCGGCTTGTCGGGGTCCTGGCGTCCGAACACGACACGCTACTTTCGGAAGATGTTAAGAAGCGAGCGCTTCTTGGCCATCTCGCGGCCGCAAAGACGCTGCGCCAAGGCCACAAGGTCCTCGGCGGCCTTGCCGCCCTTTCCGGCCACCGCCATCGCCTTGCCTTGCCTCGCCATCGCGGTCGCCGCCTTGGGGTCGAAGGCGATTTGATGATCGATCGAGCTGCCAAGACCGCGCTCGAATTCGCGCTGGCTGATTTCGCCCCGGTGCGGCGAGCCGACCTGGCTCGCGACGATGAAGGGGCGGGCGCGTCCGCCCACTCGCTTCAGCAGATCGCTGAGCCTCAGGGTGTCGCGCAATCCCGCGAGCGACAGATCGGTTACCACCACGAACTGGTCCGACTCCACGATCATTTGCCGCACGCAATCGTCCATGCGATGCGGCAGATCCACGACGAGCTGGGTGCAGTCCTGCCCGAGCACATCGATCAACGGCTCCAGGGATTCCGGCTGCTGATGGATCGTCTCGTCCAGCGATTCCTCGCCGGCCAGAACCTTGAGCCGGTCCGCGGCGCTCGTCGTCGCCGACGACAACAGCAGGGCGTCGATGCGCTCAGGGTGTTCCAACGCCTCGCGCAATCCCCGCCCGGGCTCGATATCGAGGCTCAGCGCCAGGCTGCCGAAATGCAGGTCGAGATCGGCGAGGGCGGCTCGCTGGTGGAATTCGTGGACGAAATTCCACGCGACGCTCGCTGCGATGGTGGTCGTGCCGACGCCGCCACGCGCGCCGACGAAACTGGTGATGCGCGTCGCGCGCGCCGCCGTTTCGCCTTCGGGGCCGTGATCGTCGAGAATGGCGGCCATGGCGTCGTGCAAGGCTTCGCCCGAAACCGGCTTCACCAGATAGTCGGCGATGCCCAGCGCCATCAGCGAGCGATAGAGACTGACGTCGTTGACCGCTCCAATCACCAGGACGCGCGTTTCGCGCGGACAGAGCGTCAGTATCTCCTGAAGCTCGTCGATGGGCTGATCATGCCCGGACACGTCGAGCAGCATGAGGTCGGGAGCGAGCGCGGGATCGATGCTCTTGTGCGCGACGGCCAGGTTACCGGCTCGGACCCGTGCCTCGATCCCGCCCAGGTGGGAGACGACGCGGTTCACCGTCTCGCGCGTCACTTCGTCGCCTATGCAGGCGAAGAAGCGCAGCTTGGCGGTGTCCTCGCGTCTGGCTTCGGCAGCGTCTGCCATGATTATTGACCGGTGCCTTGCGTGGGCGTGCCGCTGCTGCCACCGCTCGATGTCGAGGTGGCGCCATAGGTACCGCCCGCGGATTCAGATGGAAGCGGCGCCGTCTTTCCCGCGCGGTAGCGCTGGATCGGCAACACGGCGGCGTCCGCCGGCTCGGGGCTGGGGTCTCGACCGATCACAAGGTCGCGCGGATTTGCGACCATGAGGCCGAGATTGGCCTGATTGGAGCAACCCCAATTGCTCGGCGGTGCGTTCTCATGGTCCTCCGAGGAGGACTTGGTGAAATTGGGGCAGTTGGGCGGCGTTGCGACGTAGCGATCGACCACCACCAGGAGCGAGTTGGCGGGAACCGCGTCGCGCGCGGCCGGCAGCGCCGAAACCTCCAGACCACGGTGTTCGAGTTCGCGCGCCAGCGTATTGATGCGGCCGGTGGCGAGGCGGTCCCCCGCGGCGGGCTCAAGATAGACCGAATCGCGCGGCTGAACCTGCGCCGCGCTAAGGAAGTCGTTGAGCCGCGCCTGCTCGGCCGGGCTTAGCGCACTCGCTCCGCGCGCGTAGGTCGCCGCAAAGGTGGTTCGAGCGAAGTCGACGCGGATGTCGCGGTTCGCCTCGACCGAGGACCACTCTTCGCTAGGGGTGGCGCAGGCTTGCAGCGCCGCCGCGGCGATGGCAAGCAGGATTGGAGCGTACCTATTCATGGGAGTGCCCCCTTCTAGTCGAGGTCGAAGCCGGCGGGGCCGATCAGGCCCGTGCCGCTGCGTGTCGCGGGAACCGGAGCGTTCTTCTCAACCTGCGGACGGTAAGTGTCGCCGTTGAGAATCTGGCTCTTGTCGTTCGCCGGCCGCAAGCCGTCGGTCGGCGCGTGAAGCGCGGTCGAGACCGGTCGTACGATGTAAGGCGTGACGATGATGACGAGCTCGGTCTCGTTGCGCTGGAAGGTGTTCGAGCGGAAGAGGGCGCCCAGGATCGGCACGTCGCCGAGCCACGGGAACTTCTGCACCGTTTGGTTGATGTTGTTTTGCAGCAGACCGCCGATCGCAAAGCTCTGGCCGCTGGCGAGTTCAAGGGTCGTGTCGGCGCGTCTCGTGGTGAGCGCAGGCACCTGGAACCCTTCGATGGTGATCGCACCCTGGGTGCTGAGCTCGCTTACCTCGGGCGCGACGTGCAGGTTGATGGTGCTGTCATGGACCGTGGCCACGAAGTTCAGGCTGACGCCGAATTTCTTGTAGTCGATGGTGATGACGGCGGCCGAGCCCGTACCGGACTGCGGCACGGGGATCGGGAACTCGCCGCCCGCCAGGAAGCTCGCGGGCTCGCCGGAAATGGCGGTCAAGTTCGGCTCCGCCAAGATCGTCACCAGACCGTTCTGTTCGAGGGCGTCGATCAGGGCTTCCACTTGGTAGTTCGACCCGGTGATCGAGCCGGTCAGCGTGTTCGGAGTGATGCCCGTGATGGACAATGGCGAGGTGAGCAGCGAGAAGGCGATGTGCCCGTTGTTGAAGAACGAGTCCCAATTGATGCCGAATTGCTTGGCGATGTTGCGCGAAACCTCGGCAACCCGCACGCGGATGTTGACCTGGTTCGCTTCCTCAACCTTGATCTTATTGATGATCTGCTTCGGATCGGGAACGAACCGCGCGGCGATCCGGCGCACGTCTTCCGCCTCCGCCGAGGAGTACATGGTTCCCTCCAGCACCAGGTTGTCGTCGATGGTGCTGACGTGGATCGAGTTATGCGGCTCCAGATCGTGAATGGTCCGCTCCAGCGCCTCGATATTGTGGCGCACGCGGACCGTCGAATTGAGCAGTACTTCGTCGTTGTCGCCGACCGCGTAGAGGGTCGTTTCGCCCGCAGCCTTGCCGAAAATGTAGACGAGCGTCGGAGACTTGACCTGCACGTCGGCGACGTCGGGATCGGCGACGAACACGCTGTTGGCGGGTTGGCCCAGCTGGATAAGCCGCCCCTTGCTCACGTCAAGCGTGATCGGCTGCCCGCTGGGACCGACGATCTTGGTGTCCGCGAACGCGGGCGAGCCGAACAAGATCACGAGGCTGAGCAGCGCCGCCAAGGGCGCGACGAGCCGAAGCCTTGCGAAGCCGTAAGTCATTTCACACCCCCCGGAAATTGGACGTCCTTAACGTCGGCCCCACGCACGACGCTAACCTTCATGCCACCCTCGCCACCGGGCCGTTGAGACGGCGGCGGTCCGATTGCCGGAACAGCTTCGTAGTCCCAGATGAAGCTGCTTGCGGTCGGGCCCTGCGGCGGCTCTTGGCACTGATCGACGCTGCAAAGGCTGAGCGAGAATTTGCCGATGTCTTCGGCGAGAGCGAGGATCTCCGCCTGTTTCGGCGTAACTTCAAGCGTCGCGGTCTTCGCAACGACGACCTCCTTATTCTGATCGTCGAAGCGCTGGTCGACCGCCAAAATCTTCACGTTCTTTAGCACCGTCTCGCTGATCCAGCGCGGCTTCGGCGCCTGCTCGCCCTTGGGTGCCTCGAATTCGATCTTGAATGTTCCAACCAGGTCGACCCGGTCGCCCGGGAACACGAGGCCGGCAAGCCCGCTGCTGGGCGTGACGTTGACGGTGACCGCGCGGTATCCCGAATCCAACACCACCGCGAGGAAGCTCCGGTCGCCGGACGCGACGACGCGCGAGGCGGAGATCGGTTCGCCGTCGTTGAGGCCGACGCGCACCACCGCGCCGACGTATTTTTCCAGCGGCTCCTTGCCTTGCACCACGTAGGTCTGCGAGAGCGCGTCATCGGGCCAGCTCTGCCAACGGAGATTCTCGGGCCGTATGAAAGTCCCGGCGGGCAAGTTTCCCTTGGCGACCAGGACAAAGGTGCCGGCCGCCCGCTCGGGCTCCGGCGCTTTCTGCTCGACCACGATTGCCGCACGCTGCGCCTTCAGCCACATCTGGCCGATAAAGAAGGTGCTGCCGGCGGCGACCAGCGCCAGGACCAGAAAGATGATGCGACGGGGTGACATGGTGGGTCTCCGCTACGTTCAGGCGAGAGCTCGTAAGGCCGCGAGATAAAGTCCGCCCGCGGTTATGGCGATCCCATAGGGGACCGGTTCTTTGAGGCGCTGGCGCAGGCTATCCGCCGCCGCCGAGACGCCGGGCGCGGCGGGCAGCAAGCGGCGCGCCGGAGAGAGCCAAATCAGCGCCAGTACGGCGCCGGCAAAGGCAATCACTTCGACCAACGGGAGCGCGAATCCTGGACCGGCCCAAATGCCGACTGCCGCCATCAGCTTCACATCGCCGCCACCCATCGCGCGGGCGGCGAAAAGCGCGGCACCTGCGCCAAAAAACAGCAGCCCGATGCCGAGCGCCCAGAGCGATTGGCTCGCCGGTTGATGGACAGCCGGGATCACGTAGGCCGCCGCGATCGCGGCCGGATAACGGTTGGGGATCAGGTAGTGCCGCAGATCGCTCCAGGCCGCGGCCAATAGCGCTGTCGCCATGATGGCCAGCGCGAGGAGATCGATAGCGGTTGCGGTCATGTGCTCGGCTTCTCCGATGCGACCTGCCGCAGGAGGAAGGGGACGGGTTCTAGCAGACCGTCCCCTTCTTCGCGGAATTGATGCCGATCGGCGACATGCCGACCGGGTGGTCAGTATTAGCCTGCGTTCTTCACGCTGGTAGCGATGTTGCCGTACTTGGTGTTCAGGTTGGTACCAACCGTGGTGAGGCCCGCGATGGTGACGACCGCGATGAGCGCGGCAATGAGGCCGTACTCGATCGCCGTGGCGCCCGCCCGGTTGGCGAAAAGCTTCTGGAAGAACTTGCGCATTGCCGTAACTCCTGAGGTCTGCTTGGGACGACGCGGGACAGTCTCCATGGGGACTCCTAAGAGACCGTTAATCCGCAAAACAATGACTGGTACGGGGTGCAAATTTGTTTGCCTTTTTAAAAAACTTGCTTGGTAAATCGGGTGTTCAGTGGGGTGAAAATTGGCCCGACCCGGCTTTCCACTTGAAAACCGGGTCGGAGCGACTGGATCAACCTGCGTTCTGCACGCTGGTGGCGATGGTTCCGTACTTGGTGTTGAGGTCGACGCCGACGGCGGTGAGACCGGCGATGGTCACAACCGCGATCAGAGCCGCGATCAGCCCGTATTCGATTGCGGTCGCGCCTTCGCGGCGCTGGACCAGTAACTTTAAGAGGCGCATTTGAAACTTCTCCTGGCTGGGGTCCGACGCCTGCCAGTCTCAGCAGCAGCGGTTAAGCCACCCTTAAACCGGGCGGAACTCCGGTAATAATCGTCCTGGTATTGCCGCGAATTTTGCGAAAATGCGCTCGATTCGAAGCGCTGATTACGCCGAGTCGCATGCATGTGTGCTCAGCGAACCGAGTCCGCCGGCGCGGGAGTAATAGCGGCAGGCGAGAAATGCGCTGCGCACCCCGGTGATTCGCCCCGCAGCGGCGATTTTTATCGCAATCGCGAATCAGCAAAGTTAGAATCATCGAGACGCCAACGATTCACAAATCCGCGGCGTCCTCGCAGGGGCAACCGATTCTCATCGTCAACACATTCGGCCAGTACGGCCCATCCAGGAGTCCTTCATGAAGGCGTTGATCACAGCGCTCGCGCTGGTCGCGTTCGTGGGCGCGTCCGGTTCGTCGGCGTTTGCCGCGACCCCGTCCTCGACCGCCACTCAACCCGGCAAGACCAAGCATCACTCGCATCATACGGCATCGACCACGCACCACACCGCGCACAAGTCGACGTCGCATCATCACCAGATCGCGCACAAGTCGACGTCCCACAAGCACGTCGCGCACAGCACCTCGCACGTCCACAAGGCGAAGGCCGAAAAGCAGACCTGATCTGCGATCCCACGCTCGGGGATCGAATTCGGGCGCGGCCCCAAAAGTCGCGCTCGCTTGGTACTCAGCGCCTGACCGGCGGCGGCGTACCGGGCTTGAGGCACGCGAATGTCGCGCGCTCGGGCGTCAGCAGTGGACAGACGAGGTCGGTGTCCTGGGTCAGCAAATAGGGGACGGTGCCAGGATCGCAGTTGGCACGGGCCACCGCCAACACCATTTGCCGCGTCGCCGTAAAGCTGTTGTAGCAGACCCCAATCCGGGAAAAGTCTTCGTGCGCCGCGGGAGGCGCGGACTTCGGCCGCGTATCGAACGGGGGCAGGCTACCGCTGCAGCCCGCCGCAGTAACGGCCAGCGTGACGGCGGCAAGAAAGGTTCGGCGCACGCGCATGGGGCAGCAAGCTGCCGCAGCCCGTAGGCGGGCGCAACAGCGCTCTAAGATTTTACTAAGCAATCGCCGCTAGCTTCGTCTCTGAACCTGACCCGGCGCTTCCGGTTTCAAGCGTCGCGGTTACGGCGCGAGGACGAACATGACGAGCATTGGCACGCTGAGCCAGCCCCGCGCCCGCCTTGCCCCGTCATGGCCGTTGGCCGTCGGTGCGCTCGTTTTTGCCGTGACGCTGGCCCTGGGCCCGCGGGACCTGGCCGATCCCGACATCTACTTTCACATCGTCACGGGACGCTGGATCATCGCCCATGGCGCGGTGCCGCACGCAGATCTGTTCTCCTTCACCATGCGAGGGGCCCCTTGGGTGGCCCATGAATGGCTTGCCGAGGTCATCATGGCCTTGGCTTACGTTGGGCTCGGTTGGCATGGCCTCGTAATCGCCGCCGGTCTTGCGGTTGCCACCGCGATGGCGGTGCTGGTTCGGGCCTTGTTGCGTTCGCTCGATCCCGCCCACGCGCTCGTTGCCGCGGGAACGGCCTTTCTGTTGTTGCTGCCGCATCTTTTGGCACGGCCGCATCTCTTCGCGCTGCCGGTGATGGTCGCTTGGATCGCGTGCCTGACCGCCGCGCGGGATCGCGAGCGGCCGCCGCCGCTCGGAGCGGCGCTGCTGATGGTGCCTTGGGTCAATCTGCACGCGAGCTTTCTCTTTGGCCTCGCTTTTGCAGCCATGCTGATGGGCGAGGCGGTGCTCCTCGCCACGACGAGGGAACAGCGGTTGGCGGCGTTGCGCGGCTGGGCCGGGTTCATGGCGGCGGCCGTCCTCGCGTCCTTTGTTACCCCCAACGGCTTCGAGGCCTATCTGCTGCCCTACCGGTTGCTTCATATGCAATACGTGCTGGCCAATCTCATCGAGTGGCAGAACACAAAGCTCGGCGCGTTTCAGCCCCTCGAAGTCTGGTTGCTGCTGGTGCTATTGGCCGGCTTCACATTGCGTCTCCGTTTGCCGCCGACCCGAATTGCCATCGTGCTGCTCCTCGCGCACATGGCGCTTGCGCACTGGCGGTACGGGGAATTGCTGGGTTTCTCCGCGCCGCTGCTCATCGCGGCACCGGCCGCAACCCAGCTTGGTCGATTCTCGGGCACGACAAGTTCTGCCTTCGATCACTGGATGAGCGACATGGCCCGTCCGGGCGGGTTCCGCGGCGCTGCCATCACCGCCCTCATCATGGTCGCGGTGGCCGGTACCTTCTCGACCTCGGCTCTGCAGCCGCCTGACCTTTTTCGGCCTGCCGCCGCTATCGAAGCGGTGCGCGACCATCGCGTGGAGGGGCCGGTGCTGAACGACTATAATTTCGGCGGTTATCTGATCTTCGTGGGCATCCCGACCTTCATCGACGGTCGTGCCGATATGTACGGCGACCGTTTTGTTAAGCGTGAGAGCGACGCCGTCGACCTGCACAGCGGCGATTTGCCAGCGCTGCTGGACGAGTTTCACATCGCATGGACGCTGCTCCCGCCGGACAGTCGGGCTGTCGTCCTCCTTGACCACCTGCCGGGCTGGCACCGCCTCTATGCCGACAGTATTGCCGTCGTCCATGCGCGATCGGCGTCCTCGAACGCGGAGCCACAAAGCAAGCTCTAGGCTTCCTGGCGTTTGGACAAAGGCGCAAAGGATGCGAGCGCTAGTCCCGCCGTCACCAGTCCGAGTGCCACCAGCTCCGCGCCGCCGAGCTTCTCGTGCAGCAGCAACGCGCCCGATAACGCACCAACCACGGGGATTGCCAATGTTCCCATCGCGGACATGCTGCCCGGCAGCAGATCGATGGCCTTGAGCCACGCCCACTGGCAAAACAGGATCGGGAACGTAAGCACATAGGCGAAGCTGATCCATGCCGCCGTGCTCAAGGAGGCAAATTGCGGGGTCGAGCCTTCGATTGCCGTGGCGATTACGATTGGGATTCCCCCGAGCAGGAATTGCCATCCGGTGTTCTGCAGGACCGAAAGCGACCAGCGGAAATATTTCATCCCCACTGTGCCGCAAGCCCAGCTCGCCGATGCGCCGACCATCAGCAGGATGCCTAGCGGCGCCGATCGATAGTCCGCGATTTCTGGGCCAACCAGTACGGCGAGGCCGGCCATGCTGAGCGCGAGTCCGCCGAGCCGAGCGGCGTTGATCCGCTCCTTTAGAAAGAGCCAGCCGAATAGCGTCGCGAAGGCCGGCATCGTATAGGCAATGATGCTCGCATGACCCGCGGGCAGGATGCGCAGCCCATAGGCCATGAAGATTTGCCATCCGGTGACGTTGCAGAGCCCCATCATCCAGAGGGGCAAGATCTCGCGCCGCGGCACCCGGATCCGCTCGCCCGCGAGCAGTGCCAGCCCCAGCGCGCCGGCTCCGCCCGCGAGACAGCAGATCGTGCGGAATGCCAGTACCGGCATCTCCTCCACGACGATCTTGATCGCGGGCCAGGAAATGCCCCAGAACAGCGCCAGGCTTGCGAGCAGAAACACGCCGAGCGGCGCCGTCCGACGCACCGGCGTGGTTTCGAGGGCGTTCACGTGAGCGCTTGCTCCGCGAACTGCGCAATGGCCAGTGTGCGTGCGTCGTCGTCAAGCCGACCGACCAACTGAATGCCGATCGGCAGCCCATTGGCTCCGGTCTCCGCCGGAATGGTGACGCAGGGAAGCCGCAGCAGGGTCCAGGTGCGGTTGAAAAGCGGATCGCCCGTCATGTCGAGCCGCGCCGGCGCTTCACCCGGCGCCGCCGGAACCAGCAGCGCATCAAAGTCGCCGAACAGCTCGCCCACGCGTGCTCGCGCGGCAGCCGTCGTTTGGCGTGCCGCGTCATAGGCCGCGACCGTGATCGCCGCGGCCTCGCGCAGCAACTCAAGGCTGCGCGGCTGCAGCACATCGAGGCGGTTGGTGCGTTCCCAAGCGAGATTGCGGCCCGCCTCATAAGTCATATGCGTCAAGTGCACATCCACGATCCCGTCATAAGCCGGGAAGGGCGGACGGTCCTGTACTTGGGCGCCGGCGCGCGAGAGACGTTCAGCGGCGCGCTCGACCGTTGCCTGACAGGCGGCATCCGCCTTGCCCCATTCGGCGGTCCGGTAAAGGCCGATGCGAGGATGCGGATGCGGCTCCTTTGGCACCAGGCCGGAGCGATTGCTGATCGCTTCGACGAAGAGGGCGACGTCGCGCACCGAACGCGCCACTCCGCCGATAGTGTCGAAGCTCTCCGCGAGCGCTTTAGTGCCGGAGAGCGGGATGGTGCCAAAGCTCGGCTTGTAACCGACGACGCCGCAGAACGATGCGGGACGGATGATCGAACCGGCGGTCTGAGTTGCGAAGGCGAGCGGCATCATGTAATCGGCGACACCGGCTGCGGAGCCGCTGGATGAACCGCCCGGGGTATGGGCGGGATTGTGCGGATTGCGCGTCTTGCCGGGTGCGCCCGCGGCGAATTCCGTGGTGACGGTCTTTCCGAGCACGATCGCCCCGGCAGCGCGTGCCAGCGCCACGCATGCGGCGTCGGCGCGGGGACGGTACCCCTCATAGGCGCGCGAACCGTGCGTCGTCGGCATATCGGCGGTTTCCATAATGTCTTTGACGCCGATGGGCAGGCCGTGCAGCGCCCCGCGCATACCAGCCTTGTCCGCGGCGCGGGCCGACGCGAGCGCCTGCTCCGAATCGAGATGTTGCCAGGCACCAACCACCGGCTCGCGCGCAGCGATGCGCTCCAAGAGCGCGCGCATCAACGCTTCGGCGGTGAGTATGCCGCCCGACAGCCGGCGCAGCGCGTCATGGGCGGAGAGGCGAGTAAGATCGGGCATGGAAACCTCAGGCGAGCGTATGGGGCGGGACACGGCTATTTGAGCAGCGCCGCGCCCTCCCGTCGACTCCCCAAAGCGCGCGATTGTCGCTAAATAGAAGGGGTGCCGGCGCGGTCATGCGCCAGCAAACGAAATATATCGGAGGAAAGATCGATGGCACTGACCCTCTACGGCATCGCGCGCTCGCGCGCGTTCCGCAACATGTGGACCGCGGGCGAACTCGGCATCGGCTATGAGCACGTCAAAACCGACTTCTCGGAGAGCGGCACCAAGAACCCGGCGTTCCGCTCGGTCAATCCCAACGCCAGCGTCCCCGTGATCGACGACGACGGCTTCAAGCTCTGGGAGTCGCTCGCGATCAATCTCTATCTCGCGAAGAAGCACGCTGATAAGGGGCTCTACCCGTCGAACCTCAAGGACGAGGCCAAGGTCTGGCAGTGGACCTTGTGGGCCGCGGCCAACATCGAGGGGCCGGTCGGCATCTGGGGCATGCACACGCAGGCGCTGCCGCTGGAGAAACGCGATGCCAAACAGGCGGCGGATGGGCTGCAAAAGCTGCAGGGGCCGCTCAAGGTGCTCGACGATCATCTGGCGAAGCAGCAATTCCTTGTCGGCAACAGCTTCACGATCGCCGACCTCAACCTCGCGAGCGTGATGATCCGGGCGCTGCAGATGGACTTGAAGGCGTATCCGCATGTCCATGCGTGGCTCAATCGCTGCCTCGATCGTCCGGCAGCATTGGCGGCACGCAAGCTGCGCGATGCCGCGTAAGCCCGTCTCGGGATCGCGGCGGTGGCGAGCAACCCCATGAACGATCCTCTCGACCCCGCCGGGATCACGGGCTATCACGCGCACGTCTATTATGACCCCGCGACGCGCGACAGGGCGGCTTGGTTGCGCGAGGAGATCGGCCGGCGCTTCGAGTGCACGCTCGGGCGCTGGCACGATAACCCCGTGGGGCCGCATCCGACCTCGATGTATCAGGTGGCGTTCCCGGTGGCGGAGTTTCCGCGTCTCGTGCCATGGCTGATGTTGAATCGTCGCGAGCTTGTGGTCTTGGTCCATCCCTTGACCGGGGACGACTATGATGACCACGCTCACCACGCGCTCTGGCTGGGCGCCAAACTGCCACTCAACCTCGATGTGCTGCATCGCGGGAAGACGGCCGTGGTTTGAGTCGTCAGTTTTCAGTTGCTGGTTGTCAGTTCTCGGAGAGAGAAATTTCGAGAGCTGACAACCGACAACCGACAACTTCCATTGCCCTTGACGCCGCCGTCGCGGAGCCGAGATACTAAGGCTGGTCCAAGGGGAGCCCCGCCAAGGGGCTGAGAGACCGCAAGCTCGGCTCTGGAGTGAGGCGGGCGGCGCGGAAACCCTTAGAACCTGATCCGGATCGTACCGGCGTAGGGACAGGAACCGATCGGCCGCAATAGGCCGATGTTGCAGCCCAAAGCCCCGGATCTCCTCGAGTCCCAAGGAAGGAGATCGTCATGCCCGAAGGTACCCTCAACCCGTCATTCAAGGTGTCGACAGGCCCGCTGCCGGCGTCGCGCAAAATTTACATGGAAGGGGAGCGTCATCGCGACGTGCGTGTCCCCATGCGCGAGATCGAGGTGTCGCCAATGGCGAAGGAGCCGCCGGTTCGCGTCTACGACACCTCCGGTCCCTACACCGATCCCGCCGTCGCGATCGACATTCGCGCTGGTTTGCCGCCGCTGCGCGACGCGTGGATTCGCGCGCGCGGCGACATGGAGCCGACCCCGGGCCGCGCGGTGCGCCCGGAGGACAATGGCCTGCGTGTCGGCGAAACCAGCGATGTGCCGCAATTCGACCGCGCGGAGCGCCGACCGTTTCGCGCCAAGGGAAGCGCCGCAGTGACGCAGCTGGCCTATGCCCGGCGCGGCATCGTCACGCCCGAGATGGAGTACGTCGCAATCCGCGAGAATCTCGGGCGCAAGCGCTCGGCGGAAACGTCGCCGCGCGATGGCGAGGGTTTCGGCGCCGCTATTCCCGATATCTGCACGCCCGAATTCGTGCGCGACGAGGTAGCGCGCGGACGCGCCATCATTCCCGCCAACATCAACCATCCGGAATCCGAGCCGATGATCATCGGCCGGAATTTCCTGGTGAAGATCAACGCCAATATCGGCAATTCGATCGTGACCTCCTCCGTTGCCGAAGAAGTGGACAAGCTGGTCTGGGCGATCCGCTGGGGCGCCGATACCGTGATGGACCTTTCCACCGGCAAGAACATCCACACCATCCGCGAATGGATCATCCGCAACGCGCCGGTGCCGATCGGCACGGTGCCGATCTATCAGGCGCTGGAAAAGGTGGGCGGCAAGGCTGAGGACCTCACCTTCGAAATTTTCCGCGACACCTTGATCGAACAGGCGGAGCAGGGCGTCGATTATTTTACGATCCATGCCGGCGTCCGACTGCCGTTCATCCCGATGACGGCGAAACGCGTCACCGGCATCGTCTCGCGCGGCGGCTCGATCATGGCGAAGTGGTGCCTCGCGCACCACCAGGAGAATTTCCTCTACACGCGCTTTGAAGAGATCTGCGAGGTGATGAAGGCCTACGACGTGAGCTTCTCTCTGGGCGATGGACTGCGCCCCGGATCGATCGCCGACGCCAACGACGAGGCGCAGTTCGCGGAGCTGAAGACCCTGGGCGAGCTCACCAAGATCGCCTGGAAGCACAACGTGCAGGTGATGATCGAAGGCCCGGGCCACGTGCCAATGCACAAGGTCAAGGAGAACATGGAGTTGCAGCTCGAACATTGCCACGAGGCGCCATTCTATACGCTGGGCCCGCTGGCGACCGACATCGCGCCGGGCTACGACCACATCACCAGCGCGATCGGAGCCGCCATGATCGGCTGGTTCGGCACCGCCATGCTCTGCTACGTCACGCCCAAGGAGCATCTGGGGCTGCCCGACCGCGACGACGTCAAGACCGGCGTCGTCTCCTACAAGATCGCGGCGCACGCCGCCGATCTCGCCAAGGGACACCCACAAGCGCGGCATCGCGACGATGCACTGTCGCGGGCGCGGTTCGAATTCCGCTGGCGCGATCAATTCAATCTCTCGCTCGACCCCGAAACCGCCGAGAAGTTCCACGACCAGACCTTGCCGGCCGAAGGAGCAAAGCTCGCGCATTTCTGCTCGATGTGCGGGCCCAAGTTTTGCTCCATGAAGATCTCGCAGGAAGTCCGCGACTACGCCCAGAAGGGCATGGAGGAGCGCTCCGAAGCGTTCCTTCGGGAAGGTGGCGAGATCTACAAGGTAACGGAAGGGCAGGCGGGGGCGTCCGACGTGTGAGCAGGAGCGAGCGGCTCTATCCGGACCGTCCGATCCTCGGCTGCCTCGCCGTGGTGCGGCGCGGCGGCCGGGTGTTGCTGGCGCAGCGCTCGGTTCCGCCGAGCGTCGGCAAATGGGGCTTCCCCGGTGGCATGCAGGAGCTGGGTGAGACGATTTTCCACGGCGCCCGACGCGAGCTGGCGGAGGAAACCGGGATCGCCGCCGAGCCGGTCTCGGTTCTGACGGTCTTGGACGCCATCCGTCGCGACGACGATGGCCGCGTTCACGTGCATTATGCGCTCGTGTGCGTTTTGTTGGAGTGGCGTGCGGGCGAGGGCGAGCCGATCGAAGACGCGTTGGCGCTTGGCTGGTTCACCCTCGAAGAGGCGCAGGCGCTCGACACTTTTCCCGATGCGGTACCGGTGATGCGGCTGGCGCTCGGCCACGGGGCGCCCTCATGAATGTCCTGTTCACAGAGGCGGCGTTGCTCCCCTCGGGATGGGCGCGCCATGTGCGCCTGACGATCGACGATGCCGGCGCGATCGCGCGCGTCGAGGTCGATGCCTCCGAGGCCGGCGCCGAACGGCTTGCGGGTCCGGTCGTGCCCGGCATGCCCAATCTTCATTCGCACGCGTTTCAGCGCGGCATGGCGGGCTTGACCGAGCAAGGCGGGCGCGGCGGCGACGATTTCTGGGGTTGGCGCGAGGTCATGTACCGCTTCCTCGCGGCATTGCAGCCGGAGGATGTCCGCGCCATCGCGGCGCAGCTTTATCTGGAGATGGTGTGTGCGGGATACACGGCGGTGGGCGAGTTCCACTACCTGCACAACGCGCCCGACGGCACGCCCTATGCCGACCGCGCTGCCATGGCTGAGGCGATCCTCGACGCGGCGGGCGAGATCGGGATCGGCCTTACGCTCATGCCGTCGCTCTATCAAAGCAGCAGCTTCGGCGGCGCCGCCCCCACGCCGGGCCAGCGCCGCTTCATCAGCGGCACCGATGAGATATTGGCGTCGATTGCGAGGCTGATGGCGCGGCACAGGGACGACCCTCAGGTGCGGATCGGGATCGCGCCGCACTCGCTGCGTGCGGTGCCGCCGCAACCGCTCGCTGTTGCCATCGCCGCTCTGCGGCGGCTCGACGCGTCGGCGCCTATCCATATTCACGTGGCGGAGCAGCAGCGCGAGGTGGATCAATGCCTCGCCTGGAGCGGGGCGCGTCCGGTGGACTGGCTGCTCGATCACGCGCCGGTGGACGAGCATTGGTGCATCGTGCATGCGACGCATATGACCGCCGATGAGAGAACTCGCCTTGCTCGGAGCGGCGCGGTGGCAGCCCTTTGTCCCACGACCGAGGGAAACCTGGGCGACGGCTTCTTTGACCTCGCGGAGTACCTGAGTGCCGGCGGGCGCTGGGGGATCGGTACCGACAGCCATGTTTCCATCGACCCCGCCGAAGAGCTGCGCTGGCTCGACTACGGTCAGCGGCTCCGCGCCGAGCGCCGCATGGCGCTGGGCGATCGCGGCGGCGGCACCGCGCTCTGGAGCGCCGCCGCGGAAGGCGGACGGCAAGCGCTGGGCCGTCCGATCGGCCGTATCGAGGCGGGTTCGCGCGCCGACCTGGTCGTGCTTGACGGTGGTGCGCCCGCGCTCTATGGGCGGGGCGGCGATATGTTCGCGGACTCGCTGGTTTTCGCGGGCGGCGCCAAACTTGTGCGCGATGTGATGATCGGCGGACGCTGGCGGGTGCGCGAGCGCCACCATGCGGCCCAGCAGCGCATCGACGCTGCTTACCGCCGGACGCTCGACCGAATCCTTTCTCGCTAGGCGCGCCGGAGCGCGTGGAAGACGATCAGCACCAGAACCGAACCACCGACCGCGACCGCGAGACTGTAGAGGTTGAGCCCGTGCACCCCTGCACGGTGGAAAAAATGCTCCATGATCCAGCCGCCGACGATACCGCCGACAACGCCGAGCAAGAGATTCGTGAGGAGACCTTCGCCGCGCTTGTTCACGATCCTGCTGGCGACAAAGCCGGCCACGATCCCCAAAATGATCCACACCAATATGGCCATAAACTAATCTCCCCCGAATGAAATGTGGAAAGGTGGTAAAGCGGTGGATGAACTTAACAGACCGGTATCGCACGCGCGAGCACGCCGAGAAAAATCTTGCTGTAAAGACACTGGAGAGACGAGGAAAGGGCCACCCACGGCAGATCGAGAATTACTCTGCGTCTCTGTGTCTCGCCGGAGGGTCGTCGACGCCCTGTATGCACGGCCTGAAATGCTCTAGCATGCGGGCCGAGTGTCCAATGAGATTCATCGCTTCCTCCCGCTAATGGCTCGATATTCCGTTCTCAGTCTCGCGCGGCATGCGCTCACGGGGCACCGGCACTGGCCGCGTGCCTGGCGCGATCCCGATCCGAAGCCGCGCTATCAGGTGATCATCATCGGCGGCGGCGGCCACGGCCTCGCGACCGCCTACTATCTTGCCAAGGAGCACGGCATCACCGACGTTGCGGTGCTTGAGAAAGGCTGGATCGGCGGCGGAAACACCGGGCGCAATACCACGATCATCCGCTCCAATTACCTGCTCGATGCCAATGCGCGGCTCTACGAATTCTCGCTCAAGCTCTGGGAGGGACTGAGCCGCGATCTCAATTACAACGTGATGGTGAGCCAACGCGGCATGGTGAACCTGGCCCATTCGGACACGCAGATGGAAGCATTTGCGCGGCGCGGCAATGCGATGCGCTTGAACGGGATCGACGCCGAGCTGCTGAACCGAGAGCAAGTGCGCGAGATGATCCCGCTGCTGGATTTCTCAGCCGAGGCTCGCTTCCCGATCTATGGCGCGTTATTGCAACGACGCGGCGGAACGGCGCGCCACGACGCCGTCGCCTGGGGCTTCGCACGCGGCGCCGACCAGCGGGGCGTCGATATCATCCAGAATTGCGAGGTGACGGGCATCCGCGTCGAAGGAGGGCACGTGCGCGGGGTCGAGACGACGCGCGGTGCGATTGCCACCGACAAAATCGGCATCGCCGTCGCCGGGCATTCGAGCCAAGTGGCGGCCATGGCCGGCCTGCGCCTGCCGATCGAGAGCCACGTGCTGCAGGCTTTCGTATCCGAGCCGCTGAAGCCGTTCCTGCACACCGTCGTCACCTTCGGCGCCGGGCATTTCTACGTGAGCCAGTCCGACAAGGGCGAGCTGGTGATGGGCGGCGATCTCGACATGTACAACAGCTATGCCCAGCGCGGGAACATGCCGCTGGTGGAGCACACGCTCGCGGGCGGCCTCGCGCTGTTCCCCTGTTTCAGCCGGCTGCGCATGATGCGGCTCTGGGGTGGCGTCAATGACATGACCATGGACGGTAGCCACATTATCTCCAAGACGCCGATCGAAGGGCTCTATCTCAACGGTGGCTGGTGCTATGGCGGCTTCAAGGCGACGCCGGGCTCCGGTTGGGTGTTCGCCTACACGATCGCGCAAGATCGGCCGCATCAGCTCAACGAACCTTTCACTCTCGATCGCTTCGCGCGCGGCGTCGTCTTCGACGAGAAGGGCGCGGGCCCCACGCCCAATGCGCATTAGGAGGGGCGCACCATGCTGCTGATCGACTGTCCCTGGTGCGGCGCGCGCGATCAGGTGGAGTTCACCTATGCAGGAGATGCGACGGTGCGGCGTCCCGATCCGGACGCCGGTGAAACCGCATTCGCGGAGTACGTCTACCTCCGCGACAATCCGCGCGGTCCCCACCGCGAGCTTTGGCAGCACACCGCTGGCTGCCGGCGCTTCTTGCTGGTCGAGCGCAATACGCTGACCCACGAAATTTCCGGCACTGCGCCACCGCGCGAGGGACCCCAGTGACGGAGCCGTTCCGCACCGCGAGCGGCGGCAGCGCGATTGACCGCTCTCGGCCGCTCTCCTTCAGCTTCGATGGAAAGCGCCACATCGGTTGCGCCGGCGACACCCTGGCCTCGGCGTTGCTGGCCAATGGCGTGCGCCTGGTCGGACGCAGCTTCAAATACCATCGCCCGCGCGGCGTCTACACCGCGGGACCGGAGGAACCGAACGCCCTAGTGGCACTCCGGCGCGGCGCGCGGCACGAACCCAGTACGCGCGCCACCATGATCGAGCTCTACGACGGCCTTGAGGCCGAGAGTCAAAACCGCTGGCCGTCGCTCGGCCTGGACCTGCTTGCCGCAAACGACTGGCTTTCGGTGCTGCTGCCGGCGGGCTTCTACTACAAGACCTTCATGGGTCCGCCGGGGTGGATGACCTATGAGCACTGGATCCGTCGTGCGGCGGGATTGGGAACGGCGCCCGAGGGCCGCGACCCCGACCGTTACGAGCATCGCCACGCCCATTGCGACGTGCTGGTGGTGGGCAGCGGTGCCACGGGCCTGATGGCGGCGCTGGCGGCCGCGCGCGCCGGCGCTCGCGTCATCCTCTGCGACGAGCGCGCGGAGCTCGGCGGCTCGCTGCTGCGCGAAAGCGACCGCGTGGGCGGCGAACCCGGTGCCGGCTGGTCGCGTCGCATTTCCGCGGAGATAGCAGCGCTGCCCAACGTGCGCGTGCTGGTGCGCACCACGGCCTTCGGCCTTTTCGATGACGGCATGGCGGCGCTGGCGGAGCGGGTGGCGGATCATCTCCCGGCGCCGCCGCCGAACCAACCGCGCCAGCGGCGCTGGAATGTGCGCGCCAAGCAGATCGTGCTGGCGACGGGTGCGATCGAGCGTCCGCTGGTGTTTCCCGATAATGACCGCCCTGGGATCATGCTGGCTTCCGCCGCGCGCGCCTACGTCAACCAATACGGTGTATGTCCTGGCCGGCGCGCGGTGGTGTTCGCAAACAACAGCGGCGCCTATCAAACGGCCGTCGATCTCACCGCAGCCGGCGTGACGGTGGTGGCGATCGTCGACAGCCGCGCATCGCCGGGCGCGGTCGCGGATCGCGCGCGGCAGAGCGGCATCGACGTGCTCGCGGGTCACGTGGTGGCGGCAACGCATGGCCGGATGGCACTCGCGGGCATATCGGTGGCCTCAATTTCCGATGCGACGGAGCGGCGCGGCATCGTCTGCGACCTGCTGGCGGTCTCCGGCGGATTCAATCCGACCGTGCATCTTCATTGTCACGCCAGCGGCAAGCTCACCTGGGATGAGGCGCAGCTCTGCTTCGTCCCCGGGACGGGCCGCGCCTATGTCCGTTCGGCAGGGTCGGCGCGTGGTCAATTCGCGCTTTCGAAGTGCCTGGCAGACGGCGTGCGCGTGGGACAAGAAGCCGCGGCGGCGGCCGGTTTTTCGTCGAGTGCGGGGGTCGAGCTTCCGGGCGTTGAGGATGGTGCGCCGCTCTCATCGGAGGCGCTTTGGTCAGTCCCTGTGAAGGGTCGAGGCAAGCGCTTCGTCGATATTCAAGACGATGTGACCCTGGGCGACCTCGGTCTCGCGGCGCGCGAAGGCTATGTCTCGGTCGAGCACCTGAAACGGTACACGACCCTGGGCATGGGAACGGACCAGGGCAAGACCGCCAATGTGACTGGGTTGGCACTGCTCGCACAGCAGCGCGGCGCCTCCATCCCCGCGGTCGGTACCACCACCTTCCGCCCGCCCTATACGCCCGTCGCCATCGGCGTTCTGGTCGGGCGCGAGACTGGACGCCATTACGCGCCGACGCGGCGCACCGCCATGCACGAGTGGCACGAGGAGCACGGCGCACTCATGTTGGAAACGGGGCTTTGGATGCGGCCGCGTTGTTATCCGCGCGCCGGCGAAAGTCCGACCGATGCCATCCGCCGCGAAGCAGCGCATGTGCGGCGCGCCGTCGGGATGGTCGATGTGTCGACGCTCGGCAAGATCGATGTGCAGGGCCCCGATGCGACCCTGTTCCTCGACCGCGTTTACGCCAATAACTGGGCGAGCCTGCCCGTGGGAAAGGCCCGCTACGGCATCATGCTGCGCGAGGACGGAATCGTCTTCGACGACGGGACCACCAGCCGCCTCACCGAACAGTGCTACTTCATGACCACCACCACCGCGAATGCGGCGGCGGTGCTGGCGCATCTCGAGCACCTACTGCAGGTGGTCTGGCCCGCGATCAGGGTGCAGGTTACGTCCGTCACCGATCAATGGGCCGCGATGGCGCTGGCGGGACCCAAGAGCCGCGCCGTGCTCGAGAAAGCCGCCGAGGGAGCGGACGTCTCGAACACCGGACTCCCGTTCATGGGTGTGCGCGAGGCGCGGATCGCGGGCGTTCCCGTCCGAATCTTTCGCATCAGCTTTTCAGGCGAGCTCGCCTACGAGATCAATGCGCCCGCTCACCATGGCCGCCTGGTCTGGGAGACGCTGATGTCCGCGGGTCAAAGCCACGACATCATTCCCTACGGCACCGAGGCCATGGGCGTGTTGCGCGTCGAAAAGGGGCATGTGGCGGGACCGGAGATCGATGGTCGCACGACGCCGGGGGATTTGGGTCTGGGCCGCTTGGTCGCGCAGAAAAAGCCGGACTTCGTCGGCAAGCATCTTCTGAGCCGACCGGGTTTGCAGGATTCCGCGCGGCTCAGGCTTGTGGGGCTGGTGCCCGTGGATGGTTCCTCGCGTCTGCGCAGCGGCGCGCATCTGGTCCGCGACCCGGCGCCGACCCTACCGACGCAAAGCCTCGGTCACGTCACCTCGGGGGTGTTTAGCCCGACGCTCGGGCATCCGATCGCGCTGGCCTTGCTGGCGGGCGGGCTCGAGCACAAGGGCGAGACCATACAGGTCGCGTTTCCTATGGACGGCGGCGTGGTCGCCGCGCGGATCGTCAATCCGGTCTTCGTTGATGCCGAGGGAGCTCGGCTCCATGCCTGAGCGCCGCTCTGCGCTGGCTGAATGCTTGCGCCCGGGTCTCTACGGCGCCGTCGCGGCCGGCTCTCCCAATCTAGCGATCGGCGAAGTAACTGATCTGGCGATGGTGCAAGTCGCCGCTATTGATGCCGCGCAAGCGTGGGCGGCGCTCGCTCCTGCGATCGGCACTTCCGCACCTCTCGCCCGCCACGGGGTTGCATCAAGCGGCCTCACGCGCGTGCTCTGGACCGGTCCCGGGCGCTGGCTGGTGTGCGAGCCCGAAAGCCGCGATCTCGTGGGCCTGATCGCCGAGCGCTGCACACCGGAAATCGCCGCCATCACCGATTTGAGCCACGCGCGCACGGTGATCCGCATTGAAGGCAATGCCGCGCGCCCGGTGCTGGCGAAGCTCTGCACACTCGACTTCGACCCGCCGGCTTTTCCGGCGGACACCTGCGCGCAGACGCAGCTAGGGCAGATCGGCGCACTTTTGGATTGCCGCGCCGACGACACGTTCGATATCGCGGTCTATCGCGGCTTCGCCGTTTCGGCTTGGGAAACGGTGACCGACGCCGCGCTCGAATTCGGCTATCAAGTGCGATAAATCAAAGAAAGCGAGCGGCCATGGCGCGCAAAAAATCAAGCACGGGAAAATCGCTGATGCAGCGGCTCGCAGCGGGTCCGGTGATTTGCGCCGAAGGCTATCTCTTCGAGTTCGAGCGGCGGGGTTATCTCCAGGCCGGCGCCTATGTGCCGGAGGTGGTGCTGGAGCATCCGGAGATGGTGGAGCAGTTGCACCGCGAATTCGTGCACGCGGGCTCCGACGTGGTGGAGGCTTTCACCTATTACGCTCATCGCCAGAAGCTGCGCATCATCGGCCGGGAGAGGGATCTGGAGCCGATGAACCGAGCGGCGCTCAAGATCGCCAAGAAAGTGGCGCGCGTTACAGGGGCCTTGTTCGCCGGCAACATCTGCAACACAAACATCTACGATCCCGCCGATCCGAAGACGCACAAGGCCGTGCACGCGATGTTCGAGGAGCAGGTGGGTTGGGCCGGAGACGCCGGTGTTGATTTTGTGATCGGCGAGACCTTTTCCTTTGCCGCGGAGGCATTGCTCGCGCTCGACGTCATCAAGGAGGCAAAGAAGACCGCGGTCATCACGCTTGCGATGCACCAGGAAGACGTGACGCGCGAAGGATGGAGCGTGGTCGAAGCGGCAAAGCGCCTGGAGGGCGCGGGCGCCGACGTGGTTGGGCTCAACTGCATCCGCGGGCCTCACACCATGATGCCGCTGCTGAAGCGCATGCGCCGTGCGGTCAAGTGCGAGATGGCGGCGCTCCCCGTGCCCTATCGCACCACGCGCAAGCAACCCTCGTTTCAGTCGCTGCAAGATTCGCATTGCGACTGCATTCCCGGCGGACGGCCGTTTCCGACCGCGCTCGATCCCTTCGTGTGCAACCGCTACGAGCTCGGCGAGTTCGCGAGGGAAGCTTACCAAATGGGAATCCACTATCTCGGCGTCTGCTGCGGCGCGGGTCCGCATCACATCCGCGCGGTCGCAGAGGCGCTGGGCCGCCATCCCGAGGCCAGCCGCTATTCGCCGGACATGTCGAAACACGCCTTCCTCGGCACGCACAAGCTCGTCGCCAAAGTGAATCAGCGCTACGTCGGGAAGCTGTAGGCCAGGCTACTCCGCTTCCGCCTGCTCTCGGCACCTCGGGCACAGCCCGCGTACCTCCACCGTCTGGCGGCTCACCGCGAATCCGAGCTCGCCGGCGCGGCGGCGCACGGCGGTCGCGATCGCGGGATCATCGAGCTCGGCTGTGCCGTTGCAGCGCTCGCAGATCAGGAATTGGCTGAGATGCGGCGCATCGGGTCGATCGCATCCCACATAGGCATTGAGCGACTCGATGCGATGGATCAGGCCCTGCGCGATGAGGAAGTCGAGCGCCCGATAGACCGTGGGTGGAGCGGCATTGGGGTGACGTCGCTTCAAGGCGTCCAGAAGGTGATAGGCGCCGACGGCCTCATGCCCTTCCCACACCAGCGCCAAGACGTCGCGCCGAAGATCGGTAAGACGCACGCCACGTTGGGCGCAGAGTGCGGCTGCCCGGTCGAGGGCCGATTCGACGCAGCTTTCATGGTCATGCCGTTCAGGATGAAAGCCGCTGTTGTGTTCGCGCTTCAGCGAGGCGGCGGATCGGGCCATGCGGCTCTCCGACAGGGATTTGGTACATTATATCACGAGGCGCCCGGAATCACCGGGGTTGCGCAGTTCCGGCGGGGGCCGGGTTCGCCCTCTCGCCGGGCCGCCCGCGATAGTGGTAGCGATAGATTTCGCGATTGAAGCCCAGCTCGTTGTAGAGCCGGAGCGCAGGCGTGTTGCTCTTGATCACCTGGAGATAGGCGTTGCCGGCACCTTTGCCGCGCGCCCAGCGCAGCAGCCCGAGCGTGAGGGCGCGCCCGAAGCCGTGGCGCCGCGCCTCGGGCGCCGTGATGATCGCGTGCAGGCAAACGAGATCCTGTTGCAAAACGCCGATCCCCGCCGCGACAGGTGTCGCACCCGACCACACCAGCGCGAAGGCCGTGGGTTCGTGGATGCCTGCGACGATCTCAGCAGCGGTTGCGGTTTGTTCCGCGGTGAGCTTGCTCCAGCGCCGCTGATGCCCGAGCCACTCCGACGTCATCGCGCCCGCGATGTCGATCTCGACTTCGGGCTCGGGCAGGGTCGCATCGAGGGGCTTCACGCGGATGCTGGTCTTGTCGGCGCTGTAATAACCGCGCTCGACGAGAGCCGCATCGAGCGCTTCGGTCTCCGGTGCCGTGCTCGGCAAGCGGAATACCACGGGGATGTGGCGCCCAGCATAGGCGGCTTCGCAGGCCTCGATCTTGATTGCAAGCGGCTGCGTGCCCGGCTGGGCCGGGGTGACGGAATTGCAGCGCCGGGTGTAGCCGCGCGCGAAACGCAGCACCCAACCGTCATAGAGCCATGCTTCGATCGGCGGCCAAGTGTCGGCGCAAATTCGTTCGATGCGTTGGGCGAGATCGTCGTCTCGGCTAGCCATCGCCCGAGGCTACAACGGCGAAGGCCGCGCTGGCGAGTTTAGCCTTTCGGGATCAGGCCTGACCGAGGAAGGTGAGGTAGTCCTCGCTGATGTCCCTGACTGCGGTCTCCACAAAGCGCTTGCCGTGCTCCGGCGTCGCTAGCGTCGGGTCGGAGCCGATGCGGCCGTCCGGGAAGAGACGCCGGTAATCGTCGGCATCGCAGAAATCCCGCTGCTTCGGTCCGACCGGTCCCATTCCCACGCGCTTGATTGCCTCGGGATGGGCGTAGTAGGTGACCGAAACTTCGCTGGGCGTCGCGTGGCTCCCTTCCTTGTCCGCGAACAGCTCCCTCGAGAGCGCCTTGACGCCATTGCTCTCCCACCAGTTCTTGAGCCGGCAGCGCACCGAGGGCGCGTTGGCGCCGGGCCGCAGCGACGCCGTCGCATAGAGCTCGGAGAAGGCGGCCGTGACGGTCGCGATATTGCCGCCGTGGCCGTTGATGAAGTAGAAGCGTCCGAAGCCGTGCCGCGCGAGCGAGGTCACGTAATCGTGGATCATGGCTATGAGCGTGCTCGGCCGCAGCGTCATCGATCCCGCGAACGCCAGATGGTGCTGCGCCATGCCCACATTGATGGTGGGACCGACCATTGCCCCGACCTTTTCGCCGACGCCGCGGCTGATCACCTCGGCGCAGATCGCGTCGGTGCCGATGAGCCCATTCGGGCCGTGCTGCTCGGTCGAGCCGATCGGCATAATGATGCCCTTGGAGCGCTTGAGGTAACTCTCGACCTCGGCCCAAGTCTGCAAATGAAGATCCATGGCCGCCAGCTCCCCCCGGCCCGCGCCGGCTTTGTCGAAGATTAAATTGTTGAAAGGTCGGCTCAGCCGATGAGGCGGCAGCCGCAGATTGGACAGGTGAGCTGTGCCAGCGCCGCTTCGATCTCGGCGTCGGTCATGGTCGCACTCAGCTTGGCCTTTGCCTCCGCGAGCAATTGTTGGTGATAGGCCCGCTGCTCCGGCGAGCCGCAGACATTGGCATATTCCTCTTGAGTCTTGGCGTCCATCGGCTTGATTGCGAAGGCCGTGGCGCTTCGATCGTGGATCAGCAGAGCACCCAAACCCGCGCCCGCGAGCGCGGTCGACTGAAAGAAAGTGCGGCGGGACATCGAACGCATGGCGGAACTCCCGGGCAACAGCCCAATTGCGGGGAAAGTAGGCGCGCGGGCGCTCGGCGTCAATGCGTTGGTTCCGCACGCAGATAGTCCCGTTCTCGCTCCAAACGTGAGCTGGAAGCTAGGTTGGCTCAGCCATGAGCCGTGCTCGAAGCGCTGTGCGATCGGCCTTGCCGGTGCGGCCGAGCGGTATCTCGGTGCCGAAGTGAATGGCATCCGGGAGCTTGTACTTGTCGAGGCGCTCCGCGGCCCAATCGCGAAGCCGCTCGGCATCGGGCCTACGGCCCCGTTTGGGGACGATCAACAGATGCACCGCCTCGCCAAGGCGTGCATCCGGGATGCCGGTCGCCAGCGTCTCCGCCACGTCGGGGTGATCGAGAAAAACCCGCTCGACCTCCAGCGGCGCCACCTTGTTGCCGCCGCGCAGGATCAGTTCCTTGAGGCGGCCGATCAGCCGCACGCGCCCCGTTTCCGTCGCCTCGGCGAGATCGCCGGTCCTGAAATAGTCGCCGTGAAAAGCCGCCGCCGTCAGCTCGGGCGCGTCGAGATAGCCCGCCATGATAAAGGGGCTCTTGATCCTCAGCTCCCCTTCCGAGATCGCGAACGCGACCCCCGGCATTGGCGTTCCGATCGTGCCGGCGTAGCGTTTCAGGTCCGAGGGCGGCAGGAAGAAGTCGCAGGTGCTGGTTTCGGTGAGGCCGTAGATGTCGGCGAGGTCCGACTTGGACAGTGCCGCGCGCCACTCCCGTGCCAGCGCTTTCGCCATCGGCTCGCCGCCCGCCATGAAGAATCGTTCGATGCCGTCACGCGCGATTGCGGACGTCGCAAGTCCTGGCAGCGCCGCTCGCATCATGGTCGGAACGATGCCGATGCGGTTGAGCCGCTGCTCGGCGAGCGCAGCAAGCATGCGCTCTGCATCGTATTTCTCGTGCAGCACGAGGAGACCGCCGCGAGACAGGGTCAGCAGCGACACCCACTGACCGAAACTGAAGGTGAGCTGCAGCACGAGCAAGGTTCGGGTCGTATCCAGGAAGGGAAAGGTGCGGTCGATGGTCGCGAGCTTCGCCGTGAAGGCCTGATGCCTGATCGCGACGCCTTTGGGTTCTCCAGTGGTGCCGGACGTAAAGACAACGAATGCCGCGCCGCGCAGCAGCGGACGTTCGGGTGGGACTGGCCGATCCGTATCCGGCACCAGCACTTCGCCAGCTTCGACCACGAAGCGGGCACCGCAGCGCTCGATCAGCGCGCGAGCCACGCGCTCCGGCGTCGTGCGGTGGATCGGCACGGCGACCCCGCCCGCGCGCCAGACGCCGATAAATCCCGCGAGGTCGAGAGCGCGATTGCCGATGCGGACGACCACCGGCTCATTGGGGCGAACATCCCGCGCAGCAAGTCCGCGCGCCACGATTTCCGCCGCGCGATCGAGCGCCGCATAGGTGTAGTTGCCGTCGAGCCCTCGGGCCGCGGGGCGTTCGGGCGCGCGCGAAAGCGGATCGTCCAGGAGCTGCGACAGATGCTGCATGGTTCATTCCTAGCGCAGGCTTATACCTTCGTCAGCGGTACAATTGAACTCGACCACCACCGGGCACCGAGTTGATGAGCATGCCCAGACACAGCACCTACTCCGCTCTGTGCCTTGGCGCCTCGGTGGTGTACTTCTTGCGATCTGTCGCTTATCCGTCGTGCGAAGCCTTGCGATGACCTACCAGACCATCCTCTACGAAACTCGCGGCGCGGTGGCGCTGCTCACTCTGAACCGGCCCGAGCGGGTCAATGCCCTCAATGCCGCAATGCTGGAGGAAATCGGACGCGCGCTCGATGCCGCCGAGGCTGACGCGGCAGTGCGCGCCGTGGTGGTGACCGGCGCCGGAAATGCATTCTCGTCCGGCTTCGATCTTAAGGAGCAGGCCGAGCGCCGCCCGAGCGGCACGGCGGAATGGCGGCCGATACTGCGCCGCGATTTCGATACGGTGATGCGGTTCTGGC
Organism: Allostellaceae bacterium; assembly: GCA_035517495.1. Taxonomy (GTDB): domain Bacteria; phylum Pseudomonadota; class Alphaproteobacteria; order ATCC43930; family CGMCC-115725; genus DASZHJ01. Next base: position 43,404 of record DATIYT010000120.1, read on the forward strand.
ATCTCTCGAAGCCCACCATCGCCGCCGTGCGCGGCCCCTGTCTGGCGGGTGCCTGCGAAATGATGCTCGCTTGCGATCTCACCGTTGCGGGCGAGGGAGCGATCTTCGGCGAGCCGGAGCTCCGCTTCGGCGCAGGGATCGTGGTGCTGCTCTTGCCGTGGCTCATGGGCCCGAAGCGCGCCAAGCACCTGCTGTTCACGGGCGCGGACCGCGTCGACGCACGGCGCGCGGAGGCGTTGGGGCTGGTGAACGAAGTGGTCGCCGACGATCGCGTGTTGGAGCGGGCGCTCGCTCTTGCCCACGAGCTTGCGGTCATCGATCCGATGGTGCTGCGGAACACGAAGCGCGCGATCAACCGCAGCTACGAGATCATGGGCATGGGCGAGGCGCTCGATGCGGCCCTCGAAATCGACCTGCAGATCGAGGGCACCGGCAGCGTCGACAAGCGCGAGTTCATGGAGATTGCGCGGAACCAGGGCCTGCGCGCCGCGATCGCGTGGCGCGACCGGCGATTCAACAAAGAAGACGGCTCGGTCTGAGAGCGAGTATCAACTCGGCGATCGGCGCAGCGCCGGCCAATCCGCGAAGGCGAAAATCCAGAGCGCCACGATATTGCCGATCGGCACGAACCACAGCAGCACCCACCAGCCGCTATAGCCGGCCTTCTGTAGAATTTTGATTAGCGGGAACAGCAATACGACTAAAACGATCAAGCCGATTACGAAGTGGGAGATGCTGAACGCAGCCGCGGTCATCATGATGTCGCTCCGAAAAAAGGTCGCTGGGGAGAGCGTAACCGTCTCTTTGGAAGGAGTCTCCTTGTTTTCGAATGCAGTACCCCATCTGTATGGCAACACTTGACAATTGTCTTTCGACACCATACATGACTGAATGATCCGGAATTGGCGGCACAAGGGCCTACGCGAGTTATTCGAAACCGGCCGATCTGCTAAGGTGACTGCAGCGCTCCAGAAGCGAATATTGGTTCGGCTTGACGTACTCGACGCGATGGTCTCGTTGCAGCAGCTCAACCAACCCGGTTTTGACTTCCATCGGCTACATGGGCGGCCGGTGCGGTATATCATGCATGTGAATGGACCGTGGTGTATCACTTTCGGCCTTAACGGAACCGACGTTGTCGACGTCGATTTGGACCAATATCACTAAGTGAGCAGCATCATGGCGAAGAAAAGTTATCCGGCCGTGCGCGCCCGGCGTGCACCCACCCATCCCGGCGAATTGATGCGCGAGATACTTGAGGATCACGTCAAGCTGCCCATCGCCGAGGCGGCGCGGCGCATGAAGGTGAGTCGGGCAGCACTCTATGCTGTGCTCGACGGCCGTAGCGCTGTTACCGCGGAGATGGCGGTGCGCTTCGCCAAGCTGGTCGGTGGTGAGCCGAGCCTCTATCTGCATATGCAGGCCGGGCGCGATCTGTGGTTCGCCCAAGAGAAACTTTCACGCGAACCGATCCGGCCGGCGGCCTGAGCGATACTACGCGGTTGCGGGTTTCGGTTGGGCCCGGGCAGCATACGACCTTCACATTGCACCAGGGATGCTTCGATGATCGACATTGCGCGCGCACGGAAATTTATCGATCGGCGTTGGGACGAGGAAATCGTGCCGACCCTCGTCGAGTACATCAAAATCCCCAACAAGTCGCCGGCCTTCGATCCCGAGTGGGCAAGCCATGGCTACATGGAAGAGGCGGTCCAGATGTTCCTGGGCTGGGCGCGGTCGCGCCTCACGGAGCTGCCGGGCGCCACGATCGAGGTGGTACGGTTGCCAAACCGGACGCCGGTCATCTTGATCGAGGTGCCGGGCACCGGCGTGGATACGGTCCTGCTCTATGGCCACCTCGACAAGCAACCGGAGATGGTGGGGTGGGCCGAGGGTTTCGGTCCGTGGATTCCTCGGCGCGAGGGCGACAAGCTCTATGGACGCGGCGGCGCCGATGACGGCTACGCGATGTTCGGCGCGTTTTCGGCCTTGACCGCGCTCGCCGAGCAAAAAGCGCCCCATGCCCGTGCGGTGATCCTGATCGAGGCGTGCGAGGAATCGGGTAGCCCCGATCTGCCATTCTACGTCGATCACCTGGCGCCGCGCATCGGCAGCCCTTCGCTGGTGGTTTGTCTCGATTCGGGCTGCGGAAACTATGACCAGCTTTGGCTCACGACTTCGCTGCGCGGCATGCTCGCGGGGACGCTCACGGTCGAGGTGCTGGAAGAGGGCGTCCATTCCGGCGATGCCTCAGGCGTGGTTCCCTCGAGTTTTCGCATCATGCGCAGCTTGCTCACGCGCCTTGAAGACGAAGAGAGCGGCGCGATCAAGCCGGAGTGGCTCTACGCGCAGATACCGGCCGAGCGCATTGCGCAGGCGAAGCGCGCGGCTGCGGCGCTGGGTGACACGCTCTACACCAAATTCCCGTTCGTTCCCGGAACGCAACCTATGGCGAGCGACCTGACGGAGCTGGTGCTCAACCGCACCTGGCGCCCGCAACTTGCAGTGACGGGGATCGAGGGGCTGCCGACGCCGCTCAATGCCGGCAATGTGTTGCTTCCGCACACCACAGCGAAGCTGAGCGTGCGCCTGCCGCCGACCCTGGGTGCCGAACAGGCGGGCGAAGCCGTGTGCACGTTGCTGGAGCGCGATCCACCCTACGGCGCGAAAGTCACGTTCGACCTGGAGCGAGGGGGCACCGGCTGGAACGCCCCGGCGCTCGCACCCTGGCTCGAACAGTCATTGGCGCGCGCCTCGGAGGCCTCGTTCGGCGCGCCGCCCGCCTACATGGGCGAGGGCGGCAGCATTCCCTTCATGGCGATGCTCGGCGAAAAGTTCCCACGCGCGCAATTCCTGGTGACAGGCGTGCTGGGCCCGCATTCAAACGCGCACGGGCCCAACGAATTCCTGCACATACCCACGGGCAAGCGCGTTTCCGCGGTGATCGCGCAGGTATTGGCGGATCATCAAGCGCGAGCCAAGGGAACGGCATAGAGCGCAATCCGGCGAAGTGTGAGCGGTTCGCCGTCAGATTGCGCGACCAAGTCAACGAATCTAGAGCGTGATCCGATTCTTTGATCGGATCACGCTAGACCGCCTGTTTCTCCGGCTTGCTCTTGAAAGAGCGCGTCGGCACGCCAGGTACCAGCGACATATGCGTGTGCTGCGCTACCCATTCGTCGTTCACGCCGCGCCGGCCGAACACGACCGTCGCGCGTCCCGGCCGCTCGTAGGGTGTGCCGTCCTGGGCGTATCCCGTCGAGTCGAAGACTCCCATGCCGACTGCGGTCAGGCGGTCAGGCGAAACGATGACGCGGATGTCCGGGCGCCAGCGGAATCCGTCGATATGCGGCCAGACGTTGCGCCATTGTTTCGCCTCGGCGTTATCCCGCCCGGTCATGAAGTCGGTGAAGGTCCCGAAGGCGATCATGTCCTCGGCGAAAATCGGTCGGGCACCCGCAAAATCAACGGCGCGCACGTGCTCGGCAAGCCTCTCGAACCAGCGGCGAACGCGAGCGCTGTCCTCTTCCTGCGCAAGGCTCATGGTGGTTTTCCTCTCAATCCGCGGCGCTCAGCACATCGCTCGCGATGGTGGCGATACGCCCGCGTGCGATCAGGTGCACGGAGCAGCCCCGAGGAAACAGCGCCACGATCGCGGGGTCGCGCACGTCGAGCCCCCCGGCATAGGCGCCGAAGGCCGGCAGCACGATGCGCCGGTAATCGGCAACGAAGCATCGGCCGGTGAGCCGGCGGGCACGCACCCAGAAATTCGCCTTGGGATGATAGTGTCCGCTCACTTCCCCGATGATACTTCCGGGGGCGGCACAGTGTCGGAAGATGAGGGGTCCGATCGCGATTTCGTTCGCCACCACGGTGCCGCCGATGCCGGCGGGCGGATCGGGGTCGTGATTGCCGGCAACCCATGTCCACTCATAGTCGCGAGTGAGCTTCGCGAGGCGCTGCCGCTCGGCGCGGCCGAGTCGGTCGGCGCCGTTGCCGTCGTGGAAACTGTCGCCGAGGGAAAGGACTCGCCGCGGCCGGTGCCGAGCCAGCGCCTCTTCCAATGCGTCCAGGCTGGCTCGGCTGTCATAGGGCGGCAGCAGCACGCCCGACCGGGCGTAGCTGGACCCCTTTTCGAGATGCAAATCGGCAAGCACAAAGCATTGTTGCCCAGGCCAATAGAGGCCGCCGCTCGCGTCGGCAATGAGCTCGGCACCGTTCAACGTGAGGACAAGGACATTAGCCATGGCGAAGCGTGCTTACGCCATTTGCGTGCCTCGCACCAGTATCGTCGCGGAGTCTCTGGCAGAAAAGCTTGTTCTGCCGCTTACTCCGCTGCGAATTTGCGGCTCAAGCCCGACTCGGCGGTTTGCGGAGCCGCCTCTTGAGTCCTCGTGCGCTCGGTGGGCAACAGCCGCTCGACGCGCCAAACCGAGAAAGTCTCCGCGATCGCACGGTTGCCCATCTCCACGAGTTTGCCGGTCTCGGCCATATAGTCCTGCATCATGGAGCGCGCGTGCTCCGACTGGACCTCCATCGCCTCTTGCAAATTCGCCGAGCGCGCCACTTTGCGCCCGGTTTCCATGTTGCGACTGAGGCGTGTATTGCCGAATTCCAAAAGTTCCTCACTGGCCTTGCGCCAATTCTCGATCAACCGGCTGCTGGCGGCGAAGAACGGTTCCAGATTGTTGGCGATCTGCGCAGCATCCAAGTTGAATGCATCTTCGATGCGGCGCTCACTGGTCGTTGAAGTCGAGGACGGTTGGGTAGCCCGTCCCGTCGGATCTGCCATGGCATGCACTCCCATTATTATAATTGCGCAAAGGTGCCGCTCTTACCGGCGGCATCCCGGTCGCATACAATGAAATGGGCACTCGATTGCCTCGGCGCGAGTGCGCACGGCAAAAAGCAAGATCATTGCCTGAAAAACGCCCCGCCGCGCGCTACAGCAGTTTCGGCTGCTTGGCGTGCACTCTGCGCCGATCGCTGGAACCCGCCGGCATCGGTGCCGCCGCCAATCGCGCATCGGTCGCCTCGGCAATCATGGCTTGCGCGGCATCGTCGAGCAGCGTGTCGAGCGCGGTCCCGTACACTTCCTCGCGGCCGATCTCCAGGAGCACCGGCACCGCGAGCGGCGAAACCCGCTCGAGTCGGCGATGCGTGATGCGGCCTCGTACACGGCGCAGCATCTCGCCGAGCCTTCGGATGTCGGTGAGGCCGGTCGCGGCGTCGGCTCTCGTCGCCCGCAAAAGAATGTGATTTGGTTCATGCTTGCGCAGCACGTCGTAGATCAAATCTGAGCTTACCGTCACTTGGCGTCGCGTTCGTTCCGCGCCTGGCATCGAGCGCTCGATCAACCCACCGATCACCGCGACGTTGCGGAATGAGCGACGCAGCATCGACGAATCGGACATCCACTCCTCGAGATCGTCGCCGAGCATATCCTCGTCGAAGAGGGTGTCGATGGCATCGGCGGCGTCGAGGCTCCAAATCGCCAATACATAATCGGTTGCGACGAAGCCCAGCGGCTTCAACCGCGCGCGCTCCATGCGCTTGGTGAGCAGCATGCCGAGGGTCTGGTGAGCGTTTCGGCCCTCGAAACAATAGGCGACCAGATATTCGTGCTCACCCCGTGGGAAGGTCTCCACCAGGAGACCGTCCCGGTCCGGCAGCACCGAGCGCCAGCGCTGCAACCGGAGCCATTCCTGGACCGATTCCGGCATGCCGAGCCAAGCCCTGGGATCCGCGAAAATTTCCCGGACACGGCGGGCCAGATGGGTGCTGAGCGGGAGCCGGCCGCCGGCATAGGCCGGAATCTTGGGCGGAAGCGCGCTCGGAGCTCGGCTCGCCTGTACCTGGGTCTCGTGAATGCCATGAAAAATCAGCTTTTCGCCGGCGAACACAAAGCTGTCGCCGGGTCGGAGGCCCTGGGCGAAATACTCTTCGACTTCACCGAGTACACGGCCACGCCCCAATACCACCTTGAGCATAGGCGATTCGACGATCGTCCCGATGTTCATGCGATAGCGCTGCGCCACGCGCGGCGAAAGCACGTGATAGCGACCAAGGCTATCGCGGAAGAGCCGACGCCATCGGTCATAGGCTTGCAGCGCATAGCCGCCGCATTCGACGAAGCGGAGTACATCCTCGAAATCGCCCCGAGCCAAGTCCGCATAAGGGGCGGCGCTCCGCACCTCGTCGTAAAGATCATCGGGCCCGAAGCGGCCGGCGCAGGCCATGCCCAATACGTGCTGGGCGAGCACGTCGAGGCCGCCCGGGCGCGGGGGGGCGCCGTCCAGCTCGTGCGCGCGAAGCGCCGTGAGCGCCGCTCGGCATTCAAGCTCTTCGAAGCGATTGGCGGGCACCAGCAAGGCGCGGCTCGGCACGTCGAGCCGATGGTTGGCTCGGCCGATGCGCTGAATCAGGCGAGAGACGCCTTTGGGCGCGCCGAGTTGCACCACCAGATCGACGTCGCCCCAATCGACCCCGAGATCGAGCGAGGAGGTTGCGACCACCGCGCGCAGCTTGCCCGCGGCCATCGCCGCCTCAACCTTGCGGCGCTGCTCGACTGCAAGGCTGCCGTGGTGCAGCGAGATCGGCAGGTTCTCATCGTTGAGGCGCCACAGCTCCTGGAAGGCGAACTCGGCCTGGGCACGCGTGTTGACGAAGACCAGTGTGGTTCGATGACGACGGATTGCGTCGAAAATGGCGGGCATGGCGTAGAGCGCCATGTGCCCGCTCCAGGGTAGGGGAAGTCCGGAGTCGAGAATCGCGACCTCCGCTTCGGCTCCCGCGCCGGCGCGGATCAGCGCGACCGCGGCGCCATAGGCAAGATAGCGGCGGAGCGCGTCGGGCCAGGCGACTGTGGCCGAAAGGCCGACGCGGCGATGCGTTGGGGCAAGGCGTGCGAGGCGCGCGAGACCAAGCGCCAGCAAATCGCCGCGTTTGGTTCCCGCGAGCGCATGCAACTCGTCCACGATCACCGCGCGGAGCCGAGCGAACACCCGTCCCGCATCCTCGTAGGAGAGCAGCAGCGCCAGGGATTCGGGCGTTGTCATCAGCATGTGCGGAGGATCGCTGCGCTGCCGTTCGCGTTTCTTGTGCGGCGTGTCACCCGTGCGCGTCTCGATCCGGACTGGAAGATTCATCTCCGCAATTGGGGTCGCAAGATTGCGGTGGATGTCGACCGCGAGCGCCTTGAGGGGCGAGACGTAGAGGGTGTGGAGTCCCTCGAAGGGGCCTGACGCCAGCTCGACCAGGCTGGGCAAAAACCCCGCGAGCGTCTTGCCGCCGCCGGTCGGCGCGATCAGCAGCGCCGATTGGCCCTGCGTGGCGACGTCGAGCAGATCGAGCTGATGTCGGTGCGGCGCCCATCCGCGCCGCCGAAACCATTCGACGAATATGCCGGGTAATCCACGCTGCATGTATCGGCCGAGCGATGCTGTTTGCGATCGCTCAATCATAGCCTCCACAGCGAAGGTGCAGGAATCACCCGGCTTATCCCGCTCTCATGGTGGGATTGTCGCTCGCTCTGCACGAGCCAAGCGGCGGCGGGGATGGCCTTACGCCGCGTCCTGTCGGATTTGCTCGACCACAGACATGACCCGGAGCGCTTCCTCCGCGCGCGCAATGCGCGTGGGCTCGCCTCTTATCGCGGCGACGAACGCGCGCGCCTGGCTGGTGAGCGGATCGGGATCGACGCGCCGCGTTACATCGAGATCGAAGCGCTGCCGCTGTGCCCCGCTGTCGAGGATCACCAGGCGTTGGCGGGTTTGCGCCACGCGGCTCGCTTGCAACAGGACGGTCAAGCCATCCGAAAACGCTAATTCGCAGGTAATCGCCTCAAGCCGCCCATCGATCCGTGAGGCGTCCAGAGCGCGGATTTGCTCCGGCATCTTGCCGAGGGTGCAAATGATCCAGTCGAGATCGTGCACCATCAAATCCTGCACCACGTCGATGTTCATCTCGACGCCGCCGCGCGCCGGCAACATGCGCAGCACGTGGATGCGGGTCGCATCCTTGCCAAGTGCGGCCTGCGCGCCCTGAATTCCCTCGTTGAAGCGCTCGCTGTGGCCGATCGCCAGCGTCGCGCGGCTGCCCGCGGCGGTGGTCGTTAATTCGCGTACCTGGCGTAAATCGGTCGCGACAGGCTTCTCGACGAGACAATGAATGCCGGCTTCCAGCAGGGGCAGGGCGCAGTCGTAGTGCCACGCTGTCGGCGTCGCGATGATGGCCGCGTCGATCTCGCCGATCAGAGGGCCGCAGGTGGTGTGAAACGGCATTTCGCCGCCCATGCTATCGACCTTGGCGGGATCGATGTCCACGAGTGCCGCGATCGACACCTCCTGAAGCCGCCGCCACGCATTGAGGTGCAAGCGCCCCATCTTGCCGAAGCCTACGATTGCCAGACGCAGCGCCTTGCTGGCGGTGCGCTCTATGTCCCAAGGAGCCATGTTCTGCTTTTGCTATGGTGGCGAGTTGCGAAGGTAGGTGATGCGCTCACGTTGCCTGGGCGCGCTCGGCGCCCCCGTGGACGCACCGATGCGAAGCGAAGTCTCTGCGCGAATGACCGCATTTAATCGCTCTTTGCCGGGCGACAATGCGTACCCTGGCCCGGTCCGGTCGGATCGGGTGGGCTGGCGCCGTCAATCATCGAAGGAACACACCAGATTATAACTCCCCCTGTACCCTCTCCCCGGCAGAAACCCTGGGGTTCGAGTCGACATATTGTAGTCCCCCCTGTTTATTGCGATATCAGGTGCTCATAAGTCAAGAGAAGGCTCGCCGCGCCACATTGTCGCCGAGCATCCATGGGGCGCTACCTCCAGATTCCGAGCACGTCCCAAGGCGGCCACCGGGCCCTCCCCCTTCCGATCCGATCCCGTGTATTTTCTCCCGTCCGTTCCCGATTTGGACGGCAATTCGAGGGGCGCGGTGGCGCCCTTCCTCCCCGGTATTCCCAGGAGAACAATACCCTGGTACTTGGGCATTAGGAACTGTCTTGAGGCCCCATCATGCACCCCACGGTGCCGGCACCCGAGACCTGGCTTAAGCCCACCCCGGCCGGACTCTATTGCGAGCCGGCGGATTTCTTCATCGATCCAAGCCGCAAGTCGGACCGCGCCGTCATAACCCATGGACATGCCGATCACGCCCGTCCGGGTCATCGCTCCGTGCTGGCGACGACCGAGACGCTGGCCTTCATGGCGCATCGCTACGGTGACGCGGCCGGCGCGGAACGGCAGGCGTTGCGGTACGGCGAGACGCTCTCGATCAATGGGGTCTCGCTGCGCCTGCTGCCGGCCGGCCATATCCTCGGGAGTGCTCAGGTTGCGCTCGAATATCGTGGCAGCCGCGCGATCGTGTCCGGCGACTACAAGCGCCGCCGCGATCCCACATGCGCCCCGTTCGCACCCGAGTCGTGCGATGTATTCGTGACCGAGGCGACGTTCGCGCTCCCGGTCTTTCGCCACCCGCCCGACCGCGAGGAGATCGCGCGGCTGCTGCATTCGCTGAGCCTTTTTTCCGAGCGGTGCCATCTGGTCGGGGTCTATTCCCTCGGCAAGTGCCAGCGTGTGATCGCGCTGCTGCGAGAGGCCGGATTCGACGAGATGATCTACCTCCATGGCGCGCTTGAACCCTGTTGCGCGATCTACCAAGAGCACGGCGTGGCGCTGGGTCCGCTGGCGCCGGTCGCCGGCGCGCACCGCGACGCGCTCAAGGGCAAGCTGGTGCTGGCACCTCCCGGTTTCGAGGACCGGTGGCTCCGCCGCTTCCCCGAGCCGCTGACGGCCATGGCGTCGGGTTGGATGCGAGTGCGGCAGCGCGCCAAGCAATGGGGCGTCGAGCTGCCGCTTGTCATCTCCGACCACGCGGATTGGGATGAACTGAACGTGACCATTGCCGAGGTCGGGGCACCTGAAGTCTGGGTGACCCACGGCCGCGAAGAAGCACTGATCCGACAGGCGACCCTCGACGGATTCCGCGCACGGGCGTTGTCGCTTACGGGGTTCGAGGAGGAGTGCTGAAGCAGTGATGCCATGAAGCGCTTCGCCGAGCTGCTCGATGCGCTGCTCTTTACCCCCGCCCGCGGCGGCAAGATTCGGCTGCTCACGGACTATTTCGCGACGGTGCCGGACCCCGATCGCGGCTGGGCGTTGGCGGCGCTCACGGAAAGTCTGGATTTGGCTGCGGTGAAACCGGCGCAGATCCGCGCGCTCGCGGCGGCGCGGGTCGATGCCGAGCTTTTCGAGTGGTCCTATGATTTCGTCGGCGATCTCGCTGAGACCGTGTCGTTGATCTGGCCGGTGGAGCGACCCTCGACCAACGCGATGCCGCGGCTCTCCGAGGTGGTGGAGCGCCTGCAAAAGAGTGATCGCCGCGCCGCCCCCGAGCTCATCGCGCGCTGGCTCGACGAACTCGACAGCGAGGGTCGCTGGGCGCTGCTGAAGCTGGTGACGGGCGGCCTTAGGGTCGGCGTCTCGGCGCGGCTCGCGAAGACGGCGCTCGCGGAGTGGAGCGGCAAGCCGCTGGAACGGATCGAGGAGCTTTGGCACGGAATCGAGCCGCCCTACCGCTCGCTCTTCGCCTGGCTCGAGGACAAGGGGCGCGAACCAAGCGCCGCGGAACGGCCGATTTTCTCGCCACTGATGCTGGCCATCGCGCTTGAAGAGGCAGAGCTCGCGGAGATGGACCCCGGCGCTTTCGTCGCGGAGTGGAAATGGGACGGCATTCGCGTGCAGCTCGTCGCCCGCGGCGGCGAGCGCCGCCTCTATTCGCGCGCCGGCGACGAAATTGGCTCGGCTTTTCCGGAGATCGTCGGCGCGATCGAGGATGAAGTCACGCTCGACGGTGAGCTGCTTATCCTGCGCGACGGCGCGGTCGCTCCCTTCAACGACCTGCAGCAGCGGCTCAATCGCAAACAGGCGACGCCCAAGCTGATCGAGCAATATCCGGCGGCGGTGCGTCTTTACGACTTGCTGCACTTGGGCGAGCGCGATCTCCGCCCGCTGCCGCTCCGCGAGCGGCGAGCATCGCTCGAGACGTGGTATCGCTTGGCGCCCCGCCCGCGCCTCGATCTTTCGCCGCTCATCCCGTTCGCGGGCTGGGAGGAGCTTCGCGTGTTGCGTGCCGGTGCACGCGAGCGCGGCATCGAAGGCTTGATGTTGAAGCGCGCGGACTCGCCGTATTTGGCCGGCCGGCCCAAGGGCCCCTGGTTCAAGTGGAAGCGCGACGCGCTCACCGCCGATTGCGTCCTAATGTATGCGCAGCGCGGGCACGGCAAGCGCTCGTCCTTCTATTCCGACTTCACCTTCGGCGCCTGGCGCGAGGGGGCGCTTGTGCCGGTCGGCAAGGCCTATTTCGGCTTCACCGACGAGGAGCTGGTGCAGCTTGATCGCTGGGTGCGCGCTCACACGCGCGAGCGCTATGGCCCGGTACGCGAGGTCGAGCCGGCGCTGGTATTGGAGGTGGCATTCGACAGCGTGCATCGCTCGAGCCGTCACAAGTCGGGATTGGCGCTGCGCTTCCCGCGCATCGCTCGTATCCGCTGGGACAAGCCGGCGGGCGAGGCGGACGAGGTGGAGAACCTCGCCAAGCTCGCGATATGAGCACCGCTTGCGTTGCGATATCGGCTGGGGTAGGGAGCCTGATCTCTGGGAGCGACGGGCATGATCTCGACTGGGCGCCGCGGGCTGTTCCTCGATCGCGACGGCGTCGTCAACGAGGATGTTGGCTATCTGCATAAGATCGAGAAATGCCGCTTCATCGAGGGCATCTTCGATCTCACGCGTTGCTTTATCGCTAGCGACTTCGTTCCGGTCATCGTCACGAACCAAGCGGGAATCGGCCGCGGCTACTACACGGAGGCGGATTTCGAGGCTCTGATGCGTTGGATGACCTGTGAATTCGTGCGGCACGGCGCAGCGATTGCCGCCGTTTACCACTGTCCCGATCATCCGACAGAGGGTCTCGGCGCCTACCGACGCGACACGCCCCGCCGCAAGCCTGGACCCGGCATGTTCCTTGAGGCCGCCCATGATCTCGGCCTCGATCTCCAACGGTCCTGGAGCGTTGGCGACAAGATAACCGATATTGAGGCGGGTCGCGCCGCGGGAATCGGAAACCTCGTGCAATTCGACCCCCTTGCCGCGGAGATCGCGAAATGCCAGGACTTCTGGATCGTCCCCCGGCTTTCCGGGGTCGCGGAGTTGCTGTCTCGGGAACAAGGATGACAGTGTCGGGTTCGCGCGTTATCGGGGTGCACAGCAGGAGTACCGGCGCTTGAAAATTTTGGTGACGGGCGGGGCCGGGTTCATCGGCAGCGCGGTGGTGCGGCACCTCCTTCGCAGCGGCAATTCGGTCGTTAATCTGGACAAGCTGACCTATGCCGGCTCGAATCCGCCGCTGGGCGATCTCGGCAAGGACGGACGCTACGCTCTTGAAGTGGCCGACGTCGCGGACCGCGCGGCGGTCGAGCGCATATTTACCCAGCTCCGTCCCGATGCGGTGATGCACCTCGCTGCCGAGACCCATGTGGATCGTTCGATCTCCGGTCCCGACACCTTCGTGCATACGAACCTCGTGGGCACGTTCACTTTGCTGGAGGTGGCACGCGCCTACTGGGAGTCGCTATCCGGTGAAGCCAAGTCGCGCTTTCGCCTCCACCACATCTCGACCGACGAGGTCTTCGGCTCGCTTGGTTCCGAAGGCAGCTTCACCGAGGAGACCCCGTATCGCCCGAACAGCCCCTATTCCGCGACCAAGGCCGGCGCCGACCATCTCGTCCGCGCTTGGCACAAGACTTACGGCTTTCCGGCGGTCACCACAAATTGCTCCAACAACTATGGACCGTACCAATTTCCCGAAAAGCTTATCCCGCTGATGATTCTCAACGCGCTTGCGGGCAAGCCGCTGCCGGTCTATGGCCGCGGCGCCAACGTCCGCGACTGGCTCTACGTGGAGGACCACGCGGCGGCGTTGGCGCTGGTGCTGCAGCGCGGGCGGATCGGCGAGACCTACAATGTCGGCGGCGGCGAGGAACGCACCAATCTCGATCTCGTACAATCCCTCTGCACGCTGCTGGACGACGCGCTGCCGCAATCGCCGCATCGGCCGCACCGTTCGCTCATCACCTTCGTCGAGGATCGCCCCGGTCACGATCTTCGCTATGCCATCGACGATGCGAAACTCCGCCGTGAATTTGCCTGGCGCCCCCGCGAGAGCCTCGAGACCGGCCTCGCCAAGACCGTGCGCTGGTATCTGGAGAATCGAGCCTGGTGGGAACCAATCCGCAGCGGCGTCTATCGGGGCGAGCGGCTCGGGCGGCTTGCCGCGGGAGCGACACGGCGATGAAGGGTATCATCCTCGCAGGCGGCACCGGCACACGGCTCTATCCGCTGACTCGTGCGGTCTCCAAGCAGCTTTTGCCGGTCTACGACAAGCCGATGATCTTTCACCCGCTCTCGACGCTGTTGCTCGGTGGCCTGCGTGACATTCTGGTGATCACCACGCCCGCAGATGCGCCGCAGTTCCGCACGTTGTTGGGTGACGGCTCCCAATGGGGCATCCGCCTCGTCTATGCACAACAACCGAGGCCCGAGGGTCTGGCGCAGGCGTTCTTGATCGGCCGCGAGTTCCTGGCGGGCGAGGGGGCGGCGCTAATCCTCGGCGACAATCTGTTTTACGGCGACGGAATGACCGAAATGCTGCGTCGCGCGGCCGCAAAACGGACGGGCGCCACCGTGTTCGCCTATCGGGTCGGCACGCCCGAGCGTTATGGCATCGTCGAATTCGACGAGCAGGCGCGCGCAGTCTCGATCGAGGAGAAACCGAAAGCGCCGCGCTCCGACTGGGCGGTGACCGGACTTTACTTCTATGACAGCGACATCGTCGAGGTAGCGGCGACGATCCTCCCCTCTGCGCGGGGCGAATTGGAGATCACCGACGTCAACAAGGCCTATCTCGAGCGCGGACATTTGACGGTCGAGCGCTTGGGGCGCGGCCATGCCTGGTTCGACACCGGCACGCATGATTCGCTGATCGAGGCCGGCGAATTCGTGCGCACGCTCGAAAAGCGGACGGGACAGAAGATCGGCTGCATCGAGGAGGTGGCCTTCCGCCAAGGCTTCATCGACGCGGCGCAGCTCATGGCGCTCGTCGAGGGCTACCGCAATACCGAGTATGGCGCCTATCTGCAACGCCTGGCGCGCGAGGGGCCGGAGTAGCCCCACTTCCAAGTCAACCGCTCGCAGCGCGCGCGGTCGCCGTCGCCGCCGCGAATTCCGGCACCAGGCGTCCCAGCAGCCCGAGTACGCGATCTTCGCGGCGCTCGCGCGCGGCGGCCTCGATCTCGTCCAGTAGTCGCGCAAGCTGGGCCTCGTCGACCGGGCGGGGAGCTGCAAGCCGGATACCGGAGATGCGCGTGGGCGCCAGGTGCTCGTCGGCGTGGAACAGCTCCTCGTGCAGCTTCTCGCCCGGGCGGAGTCCGATGAAGGCGATCGGCACGTCGGTCTCGGGTCTGCGGCCGGCGAGGCGGATCATCTGGCGCGCGAGATCGGCGATGCGGACGGGCTCGCCCATATCGAGCACAAAGAGCTTGCCGCGCGCGTCCTCGCCGCTTCCGAGGGCCGCCGATTGCAACACGAGCTCCACCGCCTCCCGCACCGTCATGAAGAAGCGGGTGACGTCGGGGTGGGTGACGGTGAGCGGCCATCCCTGCGCGAGTTGATGCCGAAACAGCGGCACAACGGACCCGGTCGAGCCCAGCACGTTGCCGAACCGCACCGTCACGAAACGCGTGGCATTTGCCCCCTGTGTTCCTGGCAAACCTCGCGCTTGCGCCACCATCTCCGCAACCCGCTTCGTTGCTCCCATGACATTCGTGGGATTAACCGCCTTATCGGTCGATATCAGCACCATGATCGCGACGCCCCGAGCGGCGCACGACTCCGCGACGTTGCGCGTCCCGATGACGTTGGTCAGCACGCCCTCGATCGCGTTCGCTTCCACGATCGGCACGTGCTTGAGCGCCGCGGCGTGAAACACCAGCTCGGGCCGCTCCGTCATCAGTACCTCATCGATGCGGACACGATCGCGCACGTCGCCGATGATCGCACGGCAGGACAGATCCGGATTGGCCTCGGTCACGTCGCGGTCGATCCCGTAAAGCTGGTATTCGCTGTTATCGAGCAGCACCAGCCGCTCGGGGGCGAGTGCCGCGATCTGGCGCGCGAGCTCGCCACCAATGGTACCGCCCGCTCCTGTCACCAGCACGCGGCGTCCGGCTATCAGCGCCTGCATGCTCGGGCGGTCGAGGACCGCCTGCGAGCGGCCGAGCAGGTCTTCGATCGCGACCGGCTCGATTCGGATATGGCCTTTACCTTCGGTCTGCTGGAAATCGGTCAGTCGCGGCAGCCGCGCCAGCGGAATAGCCAGGCGATCGGCGATGTCGAGCAGGCGCCGCACTGTCGCGCCTTCGATCGACGGTGCCGCCAGAATTAGCCGCTGCGGCCGCCGTCCGCGCCGGTCGAGATCGGCGACGACATCCTCGAGATTTTCGATCGTTCCCAGCACCGGGACACCCGCGATGTCGCGGCCGACCCGGCTGGCCTTGTCCGCGATCAATCCGACCACCCGGTAGGCTGCCAGAGGGTCGCGCGCCATCTCGCGGATGAAGGCGTGCGCCCCGTCGCGCACGCCGATGACCAGCACCGGAATGCCGCTCGCGGACCGCGCCTCCGCGAGGAAGCGGAGGCCGCGGTCTTTGATCGTGCGATAGGCGAAGCGCGGCCCGCCCAGCAGCGCGAGCATCACGAACCAGTCGATTACGAAGGTCGAACGCGGCATGCCTTCAAGGCGTGTTGCCAGGAAGAACAGCAGCCCGCCGATCCCGATTACCAGGGTGACCGCGCGCACCAGGGCCACTACGTCCGGCATGGAGAAATAGCGCCAGTCGGCACGGTAGAGCCGGGTTGCCCAAAAAACGACGGCGCCGATGACCGCGAAACCGATCGTGTGTTCGATGATCGGCCGCCTCGGATAGGTCGCGATATCGCCACCGATGCGCAGGTACATCGACACGAGGAAGGCCAGCGCCGTCATGAACACGTCATGCGCGAGCGTCAGCAGCGCGCGCGAGCGCCGGGCAAAGCTGCGTCCGCTCGTGCTGGGAGACGTCATTTGTCGATGTGCCCGAGACCCGTCGAAACTGTCGCAATGGACCTTACGCCGGGGCTCGGCGCAGCGGCAACCGGATTGGAAAGGGCGGGTCTTTCCGACGATTCCGGTGAAACCAAACATCCCCTAGAATTCCAGGCGGGTTCATCCGCTCGGGAGCTGCCAATGCCGGTTCGGGTCGGAGCGTGAGCGTCGGTCGCCGCCTGGTCGGCGATACCCTGGTCTATGGTTTTGCGCTCGGCTTCGCGCGTACCGCGGCCTTCTTGCTGGTGCCGGTGTTTACGCGGCTGTTCACGCCCCCGGAATATGGCGTCTATGACGTGGTGACCGCGTTGAGCCGGGCGCTGCTGGTGCCGTCCGTGCTCGGCATGGACGTGGGCATGGCCCTGCTGTTCCGCGATCTCAATGGGGAGCGCCAGCGCGTGGCCGCGTCCTCGTCGCTGGCGGCGCAGCTCGCGTGGACGGCACTCATAATCATTGGGCTGGTGGCATTCGCGCCGGAGATCGCAAGCAGCCTGCTTGGCGATCGCGGCGATGAAATCTTGATCGTACTCGGCGCCGGTATTCTCGCGACGCAGGTCTGGAACAACTTCGTGCTCAATCTTGCCAAGTGGCGGCGCGATCCACGGCGCTATCTGACGTTGACCCTGGGCGCGATGGTGCTCGCAAGCGCGCTGAGTGTTGCGCTGGCGGCGCTGACGGAGCTTCGCGTTCTGGGCGCGCTGCTCGGCTTGGTGCTCGGCGGAGCGATTTTCGCGCCGGTGGGTGCCTGGCTGGTCCGTCACTATCTCGCGCCACGCATTTCGAGCGTGGACATGCGGGAATGCCTGCGCTTCGGCTTGCCGTTCGCCGCCAACAGCTCGGCCGATCTCGCGCTGCCGTTCCTGCTCCGCCTCGCGGTGATTGCGGCGGTCGGGCTGGGCGGCGTCGGGATTTTCGGCGCGACGCTCACCCTTTGCAGCGCCGTGATGTTGATCAGTGACGCAGTTGGCATGGCCTGGTGGCCTTATGTCCTATCGCCGGAAGCGCGTTCGCGCGTGCACGAGGATACGTCTCGAATGATGCGGGTCTATGCCTTCGCGCTCGCGCTCGTCGTCGCGGCTATGCTTCTCGCCGCTGAGCCGTTGACCCTGGCGCTGTTCGGAGGGGGCGCTTTCTCCGACGCCGCGCCTCTGATCGGACCACTGGCATTCGCCTTTTGGCTGAAAAGCATCCGCCAGAACGCGAGCGTTGGTCTGGTCGTGGTGGGCGCGAGTTGGTTGCGCGCCGCAGTCAATCTGGCGGCGATGGTCGCGGCGACGCTCGCCGCATTCCCATTGGCGCAGCGCTGGGGTGGGTTCGGAGCCGCCGCCGGCTTCATTGCCGGCGAGGTGGTCGGACTGGGTCTGCAGAGCTGGGCGCTGCGGCGGTTTTATCGCGTGCCGGTCGATCTTAGGACACCGTCTGTCGCGGGCGCCGCAATTGTTGCGCTTATGCTGGCGCTCGCGCCGCCCGGTCTCGCGATTGGCGCGCGATTGGGGCTCGGCCTGCTATTTCCGGCGCTGCTGCTGATGCTTGGTGTCGTGCGCGTGCGGGAGATATGCCAAGTCGCCGGATTCGCGTTCGCGACCGTAAGGGGGGTTGAGCGTCCGCGGTGATCAGCCTTGAAGCGCGTCCCGCACCGCCTCAACGATTCGGTCTTGCGTCGCCTCGTTGAGATAGGGATGCATGGGCAGGCTCAGCACCTCGGCCGCGAGCCGCTCGGATACCGGCAACCCATTGCCCGCGATCGGGTATCGCACATATGCGGATTGGCGGTGCAGCGGTGTCGGGTAGTGGATGGCGGTCGGAATGCCGAGGCTCTCAAGATGGGCAACCATCCGATCACGCATTGGCGTCAATATCGCGTATTGCGCCCAGACCGAGGTCGCTCCGGGGATCAGGTTGGGGACCCCCACGACGTCTTTGAGCAGTTCGTTGTAGCGCCGGGCAATCCGCGTCCGGGCCTGTAGTTCATCCGGGAAGATCCGCAACTTTTCCAAGAGCACCGCGGCCTGGATAGTATCGAGCCGCGCGTTCATGCCGATCCGGGCGTGATCGTATTTTCCCCGTCCTTTGCCGTGCATGCGCAACGAAACCAGACTCTCCGCCAAGTCCGGGTCCTGCGTGAACACGGCCCCGCCATCGCCGTAGCAACCCAGCGGCTTTGACGGGTAAAAGCTCGTGGCGGTCAGTGTCGCAAGCGACCCCACGTGCCGGCCGCGGAGGATCGCGCCAAAGGATTGCGCGGCGTCGTCCAATACCCAGAGACCGTTTTCGGCAACGACCGGCGCCAGCGCGTCGTAGTCAGCGGGCTGTCCGAACAGGTCCACGACGATCACCGCGCTGGGTTTGAGACCTAGGCGGCGCGCGGTCGCGACGCCGTGGCGCAGCGATTCCGGATCGATGTTGAAGGTGTCCGCCAGCGCGTCGACGAAAATTGGCGTCGCGCCGGCATGGCAGACCACCTCGGCGGTTGCCGCGAACGTAAAGCTCGGCAGGAGCACGGCATCGCCGGGACCGACCCCCTTGGCGCGCAGGCACAGCATCAGGGCATCGGTTCCGCTGGAGCAGCTCACGACGTGGCGGGCGCCGCAGAAGCTGCCGAGCGCCCGCTCGATTTCCGCCACTTCCGGCCCCATGATAAACCGACCGCTTTCCATAACGCGACGAATTGCCGCATCCATTCGATCGCCGATGCAACGGCGCTGCGCCACGAGATCGATGAACTCGATCTTTGCCGCCTCGGTTTCGACTGGTACCGGCACCGCTTTCATTGCTACTCCCCGAACACCCTGGTGATATACGGCAACTGAGGTCGCTTTGCACGCAAGTCTTACACCGCCGCGCCCCTGCACCAGCATGAAGGGACCCACGCGAGGTCGGCGCGCACCATTAGCACGAACTCCCCGTCATGCGGCGATAAAGCGCGACAGTCGCGGCACCGATGCGGTCGCCAGACAGCTCGGGGTCGACCGGCGCGCGGCTGGCATTTCCAAATTGCTCGCGTAGCGCGTCGTCGCGCACCAGGCGCTCGATGGCGGCGGCCAGGGCATCGATGTCGCCCACGGGAACCAGCGGCGCGTTCACGTTCGCCTTGGCGATCTCCCGCCAACCCGGTATGTCGGTTGCAATCAGCGGTCGGCCGCAGGCTGCGGCCTCCAGCAAGCTCAGCGGCAAGCCCTCGCCATGGGCGGTGACGCGGGTCGCGGCCGCGACTTCGAAGCCGGCATCGCGCGCGGCGCGGGCCATCGGCAGGCGATGGGACCAAAAATACCAGTCCTCGGTCACGAGGAAGAGCAGCTTCGGCGGGTTCGCGGTCACGGCTCTGGTGTGGAAAGCGGTCCGGTTCTGGTCTGGGCAAGCATGAGCGCCGCCAGAATCCAAAGCTCCGACATCCACCACTCCTGCCAAAAGCCGTAGCTGATGAACGCCACCACCAGCGAGCAGCCGATCAGAGTAATAGTGCAGGCCTGATTGAAGCGCGGCAGTGCGCGGCTGGTGCCGATGCGCCAGAGCAGCCAAAGCACGATCAGACTGGCGAGCGTGGCGCCGGGCAAACCGAGCTCGAGCCGCCACTGCAGGGCCGCGTTGTGCGGATGGAGCGGCATCCACGGCGCGGCCCAATGCTCGAGATCGGGAATGCGAGGGTCGACGATGATGTCGCTCCCGTGCGGCAGCGCGCGCGAGGCGTCGAGACCCCACCCCAACAGCGGCCGTTCATTGATGCGATCGATTGCGAAGTGCCAAATCGCGAGGCGATGGATCGCGGAATCCTGCACCCACGGCATTCTCTGGTGGATGTGTGCGATCACGTCCATGCTGAGATCGAGCGAAGGCAGGATCGAAACCAGCGCGATCACCCCGGCGCCGATTGCGCCGGCGGCGAGTCTCGGCAGCAGGCGCGCCAAGGGCCACAAGAGCAGTCCCACAACCAGGCACAACATGGCCGCCCGACTGTTGAGCGAGAACAGGACGGGGATGGTGGCCGCCAACACCAGCAACGCAGCGACGCGGCGCTGCTGCTCCATCAGCGCGAGCATCAGCGGCCAGAGTAAGAGGGCCATGGTAGTCGCGGAGCGGTCGAAACGATTGAACGGGGCCGTCCAGCGCTTGATCTCCTCGACCGTTCCGCTCGGCATGCCGAGCCTTTGCACAAGTCCGGCCACGGCAAGCGCCGCAAGCGCCAGCGTGAAGCCCCAAAAGAGCGCGCGGCGGACCGCATCCCGTTCGCGCTCACCGATACCGTAGGCCACTGCGAGCAGCACCATTCCCCCGGCACTGATCAACAGGAAGCGCAGGCCGACCGACAGGCTGTGCCCCGGCACCACCGACCAAAGCGCCGAACCCACCCCGACGACGCCGAGCAGGATCACCAACGTCGCAAGCAACCGGATCGGCTCTAGACGATTGAGGTCCCGGTATCCGCCGAGTGCCAGCGCGGCAATTGCCACGACCCCGAGCAAAGGGGCCACCGCCAATGGCGCAACCGCCGCCAACACCGGCAATAGGAACGCGGTCGCGGCCAGGACGTGACCGGGATTCGGGCGGAACGCCCGGCCGCCGTTCATACGGTGGTCTTCTTTTGGGCGAGAAACCATCGGCAGGTCTCGGCCAATCCGGCGTCGACGCCATGGGGCGGAGACCAATCGAGCGCGAGGCGAGTCGCTCGATCATCCACCTGCAGCGATTGCGTCAGTCGATCCACGATCTCGCTGCGCCCAAGCAGGCGGCCGGCTGTCCGCAGCAGGGGCACCGGGCAGGGCAGAAGGGCTGGAACGTGTCCGAGACGTGCGCCGATCCGCCGAACCAGTTCCGGGGTCGAAAGCTCATCGTCGTCGCGTGCGAGATAGGCCCCCTGCACGGGCTTAGGTCTCACCAGGATGTGCGAGAGGAGATCCACCAGATTTTCGCGATAGATCATGCTGCGCCGATTGCGGATGCCGGCCAAGGGTAGCACGGCCGCCCGCAGCACCAAGCGCAGCAGGAGTTGGAAACGATATCCAGCCTCGGGGCCGTAGACCAATGGCGGCCGGATCACCGCCAGCGCGGTATCACTGTTGGCGAGCAATGCGCGCATTTCCTGCTCCGTTCGAACTTTGGCACGCGCATAGGGTGTTGCGGGTGCCAGCGGCTGATCGGCGCGGAAGGGGATCTCGGCTGTGGCCTCACCATGCACCAGGACGGAACTTAGGAGAATCGCCTGCGGTACCCGTGCCCGGGCGATCTCCTCGGCGACGTGCCGTGCCGTGCCGGCCACTGCGGTTATCCATGCCTCGATATCGGTGCCGGCGCTCCGGGCATGAGGCGGCGAGGCCAAGTGAATGGCGGCATCCGCGCCGGCAAGCGTCCGGCTCCAGCCCGAGCTCGGCACGAGATCGCTGGACGTCACCACCTTGATACCTGGACCGAACGTCGCCGTGCGCCGGGTGACGGCGATGACGTCTCTGCCGTCGGCGGCCAATCGCCGCACCAGGGCTCGGCCGATGAAGCCGGCGGCGCCTAACACCACGATTGGCGGCATGTTGCGAAGTTGTTCCGAAAGTGTCTTTGCGCTGGCAGTCTACGGTCATGAGGCAATGCTTGCCAGCGCGCGGTCAAAATCGTGCTCGGTGGCGCCGACATTTGGCCTGGGCTAATGTCCGCTCGCATGTGCGGGATCGCTGGATTTTGGGACGCGCGTCAGCGCTATGACGCCGCAACGCTCGATGATCTGGCCCGGCGGATGGCCGATACGCTCTACCGTCGAGGCCCGGATGGACAGGGCGTCTGGGTCGATCCGGCAGCCGGGCTGGCTCTGGCGCATCGGCGCCTGGCCATCGTCGATCTCACGCCTGGCGGCGCGCAGCCCATGACGAGCGCCGGCGGGCGCTTCGTAGTCACCTACAACGGCGAAATCTACAATGCTCCGCTGCGCGCGGGGCTCACCGAGCTTGGGTGCCGATTTCAAACGCAATCCGACACCGAGGTAATGCTCGCGGCCTTTGAGAGCTGGGGCATCGAGCCGGCGCTGGCGCGCTTCATCGGCATGTTTGCCATCGCACTCTGGGATCGACGCGATCGGCGCTTGGTGTTGATCCGGGATCGCATGGGAGTGAAGCCGCTCTATTGGGGCAGCGTTGGCGGGGTGCTGTTCTTCGGCTCGCAGCCGAAGGCGTTTTGTCCGCATCCCGCTTGGTACGGGCGGACAAAGATGGGGTTCAACGTGCCTGTCGACAGTTGGCTGTGCGGCCCATTGCGGGAATGGGCAGAAGATCTCTTGAGCGAGCGCAGCATCGTGCGGGCGGGTTTGTCGGACCCGATGCCGATCCGCCAGCGGCTCGCCGAGCATCAAGCGCACACACACAATTGGCATAACTCGCTCTGGAGCGCGCTCATGATTCAGTCCTGGCAGCAGCGGTGGGCCTGAGTCGGTTCGATCCCGGCGCCGCAATTCGGGGAACGTGAAACGCCATGGAGTGGAACGCACGAAAGCGAGCGTGGGGATTGGCGACAGGTGGCCTTGCTCTACTGGGCGTCGCCGCTTTGATCCTGCTTGCCGTTCCGCCACCGCAACGCGCCGATCGCTACAGCGTCTACGATGGCGACACTCTGGAAATGGTGCCTGGAACCTGCCTGCTTGCGCACTTTCATTTCCCTTGCTTCGCGCAACGCCTCCGCTTGCTCGGCGTCGACGCGCTGGAACGCCATCAGAATTGTCGCGACGCCGAGGGCCGGCTCTGGCCTTGCGGCGACGTTGCGACGGAGCGGCTCAAGGAGCTCGTGGCGCATCCCGACTTTCACTGCGAGGTCAATGAGCAGTTCGTCGATCGGCACGCGCGCGAATTCGCGCTCTGTCTGTCCGACGGCAAGGATGTGGGGGCGATCCTAGTCTCGGAAGGGTTAGCCTTCGCCTATGGCCGGCGCACTCGATACGTCACCATCGAGTCCGAGGCGAAGCGAGAGCACCGCGGCGCATGGGCAGGCACCTTTGTCCGCCCGCAATTCTATCGTGCCGGCGCGCGCGACTATTTCGGTCAGCCCTGATGTTGCAAGCCGCCAGAACGCCCGCGCCGATCGAGCAACATCAATAGAGCGGCGGCGATCGCGACGCCGAGCCCCATCGCCAGTAGCGGCTGCCACATCGCGATCAGCGCCGCACCGATCAAGCCGAGATCGCCCAACAAAATCCACAAGACGACCGCGGCGTGGTCGTCGTCTCGGGTAAGCGCCCGCTGATAGAAGTGGCTGTGGTGCGCATGCCAAACCTTCTCGCCGCGCAGGATGCGCCGCGCCAGGGTAATCGTGGCGTCGGCGATGTAATAGAGGGGCAGCAGCAGCGCCGAGACCCCATAGCCGCGTCCGGCCTCGCTCAAAAGCAGCCATCCCACGATGAAACCCAGCGGCACGCTGCCGACGTCACCCAGGAAAACACGCGCGGGATGCCAATTCCACGGCAAGAACCCGAGCACGACGGCGGCTAGCACGACGGGGAATTCCATTTCACCGCCGGAACCGCCCGAGAGCGCTGCCATGATCGCAAGCCCAATGCCAATCGCCGCGGTTTCAACCGCCGTGATGCCGTCGATTCCATCCATGAAGTTGAACAGGTTGATGAACCAAGTCCAGATCAGCACGGTGAGCGCGGTGTCCGCCGCAGGCGGCAGCAGCCCCTCAAAGATGTGCCCGCGTGCCGGCAGCAGGGCGACGCCGACGGCGACGATTAGAAAATGCACGGCGAGGCGGAGCGCCGCCGGAAGGTCTGTGACGTCGTTGAACCAGGAGAGTGCCGCGAGCGCAAATGCCAATGTGCAGATCGCTGACGTCTCGGGCGGCGCGCGCCCGGCGCTGGCGAGAGCAAGCCAGCACCCCAGCACGAGCGGGACCACGGCCGCGCCCGCGCCTTTAGGGACCGGGCGCTTGTGCGAGGAACGCTCGACCGGGTGATCGAGAATCGTGCTGCGGCGCAACCACCACGTCATCGCTCCGCTCGCGGCCCAGCTAGCGGCGAAGACGAGGAGGGCGATCGAGGCGAGAGCGGTCATTCCGGCATCGGCTCTGGTCGAATGCCGCGACTATAGCAGGCCGGCCTGACCCGCCGATCGTTCAGATCGGTTCCCGGTGGATTGTCAGGGAAAGTGTTCGAGCGTCCAGATCGTCAACCCGCCCCCGACGCCTTCGCGGCAGAGGCTCACCGGCTCGACCATCGGTCCCGAGGGTCGCGCCAACGCCTGGCGCAAGTCGCGGCATATACGTCCGTGGCGTCCGAGATAAGGGTCGGAAACCGGCATAACCCAGCCGCTGGAAGCGATTTGTCCCGAAGGTGAGACTGTCTGCCAATCGAGTTTCGCGGTGATCTCGGCAATCGCGGCCTGCTGGCTCGCTTCCGCGAGCGCAAGGCGTTCATCGGGATGCATCGAGCGCGCGAGCTTCGCTCCGACCGCACTATCCGCGCGGCCGGGCGGGATCATCGGCTCGACCCCTCCGCTCAGAAGAACGCCGTGGTAACCGCCCGTGAAGGTTACAGGTGCCGGGGCGGGACCACGGTCCAGCCTGGCTCCAAGGTAACCCGGTTCGGGCGCCTTGATATCGTCGCAAGCCGCGAGCATCAGAAGACCCGCCAGGATGGTCGCCGCGGTGGCTCCGTGGCGGCGGCCGAATTTGCTATCATCGCGGCCATGCGTCTCGCCGGTTCGATCGCGCTCCTTCTGTTGATGTCGGCTGCCGCCGCGCACGCGCAGTTCTACGACCTCGACGGCGCCTATCGCTGCCTCAAAACGCCGGATGCGCAGTGCGAGAAGGACCTGGCGGATCGCCCAACCCAGGCGCCACCCGCGCCGCCGCCCAAGCCGGTCGCTCCCGACGTCGGAGCCGCAATTGCGCACGTGCGCGACAAGACCGTTGGCCCGAAGGATATCGAGACACTGACCCACGCGGCCGAAGGTAACGATTCGCGCGCGGTCGAAGTGCTGGCGTGGTGCAAGCTTAACGGCCTCGGCACGGCGCGCGACCCGGTTGGAGCGTACTGGCTTTACCGCCAGGCGGCCGGGCTCAACGTCCCTCATGCCCGCGAGAATCAGATCGCCGTGTTCGAGAAGCAACTGACCCCGGAACAGCGGCAGCAGGTGCTGACCGAGGAGAACAGCCGGAAAAAACCATGATGGTGGAAAACGCATCGACCGCTCCGCGAGGGATCAAGCTAGATCATCCTCGCAGCAAGCGATAAATTCATTGTTAACCAGGCAAGTGTGAGGCTCAAGCGGCAGTCTCGGGATTTCCGTTCATGACCGACCTCGCCGCGATTGACCGCCCCGTACACGCTCCCGACCAGGCCATTGTGCGCCACGCCGAGCCGCGCGATGCGGCGAAGCTCGTTGACTTGGTTAACGCACTCGCGCGCGAGGCCCGCTTGCTGTTCGTGACGCCGATCGATCCGGCGACAGGAGCCGCGACCGTGCGACAGTATCTCGAAGCGATGGCGACAAGCGGCAATAGCGCCGTGCTGGTCGCCGAGCGCGGCGGAACATTGATCGGCATCGCGACCGGCAATGGCGGCGCACATCCCTCGAAGCACGGTGTGGTCGAAATCGGCATCGGCGTGCGCGTCGCGCAGCATGGAATCGGTGTCGGCACGGCGCTGCTCGCGGCGCTTGAGCGCTGGGCGCGCGAAGTGGGGGTACATCGCCTGCAGCTTCCCGTGGTCACCTCTAACGTGCCGGCGCTCGGGCTCTACCGCAAATCGGGCTTCACCGTCGAGGGCGTATTGAAAGAGAGCGTCGTCGCCGACGGCCGCAGACTGGATCAGTTCATGATGGCGAAGCTGTTGAATTGAACCTGCCCTCAGGTTAGTCGCGCCCCGATCCGGTCCGCATCGAATTCGCGCGAGGCTGCGCACTCCGCGGCGGCGTCGAGCAGCCACTCCGCCACATAGGCGCTGAAGGAAGGCCGCACGAACAGACGAAACGTCGGCCGGTCGTCGAGGCACTGCACGATAACCTGCGTTCTCGCGAGCAAGCTTTGCGCGACAGCCGATGGTGCAAAAACCTTGGCGTGCAAGTCGATCGGCATGCCCTTGGCAAGGACCAGCCGCGCCTCCCGGCCGGTTATCTCGATCGCCGTGCGATTGGCGGAAAGATCGACGACCGAGTGATGCAGATCCCGGAGTATCTGGCGGAGCGTCTGCTCGAGGGTCGACGAGTCGTCGCCTTGAGCCACGACCAGCCATTCATCGGGTCCCAGCCAGAGCGCGCCGCGGTCGGGGCTCCCGGACCAGGTATTGGCCCTCGGCAGGTCGAAACCCAATGCCGCCGTGACCCGCGCATTGAAGTCGCCATTCGCGGCGTCGCCGCGCAGGTCGATCTGGGCAACAAACGGCGTCTCGCGAATTGCAAATTGTTGCGGAATGCCGCTCGCTACGGCAAAGCGATCGGACCAGCCGGCGAGCGGACTGAGGCGCTCAGGCGATGCCGTCACGGCGCGTGCCTTCGCGATCGAGGAAAACGCTATCGGTGACTTCCATGGTCTCAAGACCGGCTTTCGTCACGCAAAGCACGCGCGTTCCCTTGAGCGCACGACCATTCTCGAGCAGTGCCAACGCGATGCTGCGCTGTAGGTTGGGGCTGTAATAGCTCGACGTCACATGACCGATGGAAGGACTGCCTCGTTCCGTGCTGAACGCCGCGCTATTCGCGTCGGCGACGAGATGCGATCCCTCGGCCGCGACAAAAGCGCGATTTTCCGGGAGCAAGCCGACGAGCTGTTTGCGGTTGGTTCGCGCGGTATCGGCACGTGCGTACGAGCGCTTGCCGATGAAATCCTTCTGCTTGGAGACAATCCAATCCATGCCGAGATCGAAGGGCGTCACCGTGCCGTCGGTTTCCTGGCCCACGATGATGTAGCCCTTTTCCGCTCGCAGCACGTGCATGGTCTCGGTACCGTAAGGGGTGAGGCCATGCGGCGCACCGGCGGCCATCGCTGCCTCCCAAAGCGCGAGACCGTACCAGGCCGGCACATTGATCTCGTAGGAGAGTTCGCCGGTGAAACTGATGCGGAAAATGCGCGCGGGAATGCCCGCCACCGTCGCCTCGCGAAAGGTCATGAACGGGAAGGCCTCGTTCACCAGCGTCAGGTCGGGCGCCAGGGCGTGCAGAATTTTCCCGGCATCGGGTCCTGCGATCGTTACCGTCGCCCATTGCTCGGTAACCGAGGTGCAGAAGACTCGAAGCGACGGCCACTCCGTCTGCAGCCACTCTTCGAGCCAATCCATGATCCGCCCGGCATTCCCGGTGGTGGTGGTCATCAGGAACCGCTCCGGGCCGAGCCGGGTCGTGACGCCGTCGTCCAGCACCATGCCGTCGAGCTTGCACATGAGCCCATAGCGGCAACTGCCGACCGCGAGCTTGGACCAGGCGTTGGTATAGATGCGGTTCAGCAATTCGGCGGCGTCAGGGCCTTGGATGTCGATCTTTCCGAGCGTGCTCGCGTCCAGAATGCCGGCACTGCTGCGCACCGCCCGGCATTCGCGGCGTAGGGCCGCTTCCTTGTCTTCGCCCGCGCGCGGGTAATACCAGGGGCGCTTCCATTGCCCCACGTCTTCGAACACGGCCCCATTCGCCACGTGCCACGCATGAATGGGCGTGGTGCGGATGGGGTCGATCAGCGTGCCGGTATCGCGGCCCGCAAGCGCGCCAAAAGCCACGGGCGTATAGGGCGGGCGAAAGGTCGTGGTACCGACCGCCGGAATCGATTCCTTGAGCGCATCCGCGAGTACGCCGATTCCCGTGACGTTGGAGGTTTTGCCTTGATCGGGCGCCATTCCGAGCGTGGTATAGCGCTTGGCATGCTCGACGGCGCGAAAGCCCTCGCGTGCGGCGAGACGCAGGTCGGCCTCGGTCACATCGTTCTGCAGATCGACGAAATGCTTGCCGCGAATGCGGCTTTGCGTGCGCGCTTGCACCGAGGGGAACGCGTCGACGCGCAATGAATCGGCTCTCTCGATCGCCGCCGCCCCTTCGGTCCCGAGGCCGCGCGCCGCCAGAATGCGCGCAGCCGCCGACCGGCCGTCTGCAAGCGCTGCCGTCAGCGGGAATTGTCCGTTGACCGCTCCCGCGGCTTCGACGGACTGGCGGCAACGGTCGGGGAGAAAGCAAGCGAGACGCTCGTCGTAGCGGAGCGCCCCGGTGGCCTGGCTGAACAAGTGCACCGCCGGATTAAATCCGCCGGAGACCAGCAGGTGATCGCAGTCGAGGTGCCGCGTTTCGCCGTCGGGGAGGCGGCGCAGTTCGACCATTCCGATTCGCTTGCCGCCGCGCGCTTGCGCGACCACGAAGCCGCGCAGCACCTCGACGCCAAGATCGGCGGCGCGGCGATCGAGCGCTGGATCGGGTCCCGATCGGCTATCGATGATATGCGTGACGTTGCGCGCCGCCGCCTGTGCCTCGATCGCGAGCGCAAAGCCCAGATCGTTGTTGACGAAGGCGACGCCGCGACGGCCGCAGCGCACGCCGTACCGGTTTGCATAACCTGCAACCGCGGAGGCGAGCATGATGCCGGGTAAGTCGTTGTCTCCGAACACGATCGGGCGCTCATGGGCTCCGGTTGCGAGTACCACGTGATCCGCACGGAAGTGCCAGAGCCGCTGGCGGGCGATACCGGGCAGGCCGTTCGATGCGAGATGATCGGTACGGCGCTCCAGCGCCATCAGATAATTCTGGTCGTAGTAGCCGAAGACCGTGGTGTGCGGCAGCAGCAGCACGTTCGGCATGGCGGCGAGCTCGGCCGCGGCATCGGCACGCCACGCCTCGTCCGCATCGGTTGCCGACGCGCGATGGAGCAAGCTGCCGCCCAGCTCGGGGTCCTGCTCGGCGAGAACCAGGCGGAGGCCAGCACGCGCCAATTCAAGCGCGGCGGCAAGGCCTGCGGGTCCCGCGCCCACGACCAGCACGTCGCAGTGCCAGTGCAGGCGGTCGTAACGATCGGGGTCGGGACCCTTGGGCGCGACGCCAAGGCCCGCTGCGGCTCGGATCGCAGGCTCGTAGAGCGAGCGCCAAAAAGGTTTCGGCCACATGAAAGTCTTGTTGTAGAAGCCCGCGACGAGGATTGCCGAGGCGATGCCGTGCAGTGCCCGCAGGTCGAATTCCACGTTCGGAAAGCAATTGACGCTTTCTGCGACCAGGCCGGTGTAAAGTTCGATCTCAGTCGCGCGCAGATTGGGCTCGCTGCGTGCGTCGCTTCCAAGCTGCACCACGGCATTGGGCTCCTCGCTGCCAAGCCCCGTGATGCCGCGGGGGCGGTGATACTTAAAGCTCCGCGCGACCAGGTGCACGCCGTTCGCCAACAGCGCCGAGGCCAACGTATCACCGGGATGGCCTTCGAGGTCGCGTCCGTTGAAGCGGAAGCCGAGCGTGCGCGTGCGGTCGATGCGCCCCAAGCCGTCGATGCGGCGGACACCGGCTGACGGGTTACGCGCGGAGCTTCCGTCCTCTCCCGGTCCGCATTGCCCGCGAACCTGTTCCCTTCGGGGCGAGCGAACGATTGGCGATGCTGTCGTGGCTCTCCCGCCTGCAGGAGATTGAGGGACCGGGCGCGAAGCGCCGGGAGCGCGAGGGAGCTCCAATGGCGTCTCTCCCGGCCGATAGCTTCCCGCTATCTCATGCGTCACGGTATGGCGCAGCACGTTGAACCAGCGCCGGCAGCCTTGACTGTGCACCCAACGCTCGCGGAACCAACCCTTCGGATTGTTGCGCATGAACAGGAACTCGCCCCATTCCGCATCCGAGAGCGAGTCGGGCTCGGCGGGATAAGCGAGATGCGCCTCGCCGCCATAAGAGAACTCGACCTCCGCGCGGTCGCCGCACCAGGGGCAGGGGATCAACAGCATGGGCGCCGTTAGTGCGCCACCGCCGCCGCGCCGTGCTCGTCGATGAGCGCACCGGTCGCGAAGCGGTCGAGCGAGAAGGCGGCGTTGAGCGGATGCGGCTCGCCGGTGGCAATCGTGTGCGCGAACACCCAGCCCGAGCCGGGCGTGGCCTTGAAGCCGCCGGTGCCCCAACCGCAATTGATGTAGAGGTCCTTGATCGGCGTCTTGCCGATGATTGGCGAGGCGTCCGGGCACACATCGACGATGCCGCCCCAGCTCCGCATCATGCGTAGCCGGCTCACGATCGGGAACAGCTCGATCAGCGCTGCCATCTGATGCTCGATCACGGGGAAGGAGCCGCGCTGGGCATAGGAGTTGAAGGTGTCGATCCCCGCCCCCAGCACCAGCTCGCCCTTATCGCTTTGGCTCACATAGACGTGCACGGTGTTGGACATGACGACGCAGGGAAGGACCGGCTTGATCGGTTCCGAAACCAGCGCCTGCAGGGGGTGGCTCTGGATCGGCAGCCGAAACCCCGCCATCTCCGCCAGCACCGAGCTGTGCCCAGCGGTGACGATGCCGATTTTCTCGGCGCGGATCGTGCCGCGGCTGGTTTCCACGCCGACCGCTCGGCCGTTCTCGCGCAGGATGCCCGTGACCTCGCAATTCTGGATGATGTCGACGCCACGGCTATCGGCGGCTCGGGCGAAACCCCAGGCGACGTTATCGTGCCGCGCAATGCCGCCGCGGCGCTGCAAGGTCGCACCAAGAACCGGGTAACGCGCACTGCGGTCGATATTGACGATCGGGCAGAACGCCTTCGCCTGCTCCGGCGTCAACCACTCCGCATCAATGCCATTGAGGCGATTGGCCTCGACGCGGCGGATGCCCTCGCGCACGTCACCGAGTTTGTGGGCCAAATTGAGCACGCCGCGCTGGCTGAACATCAAGTTGAAATTGAGGTCGTCGGTCAGCCCCTCCCAGAGCTTGAGTGCATGCTCGTAGAGCGCGCCGCTCTCGTTCCAGAGGTAATTAGAGCGCACCACCGTGGTGTTGCGGCCGGTGTTGCCGCCGCCGATCCAGCCCTTCTCCAGCACCGCCACATCGGTAATGCCGTGGTTCTTGGCGAGATAATAGGCGGTCGCGAGGCCGTGCCCGCCGCCGCCGATGATGATGATCCGGTACCGAGGCTTGGGCGCGGGCTCGCGCCAAAACGGCTGCCATCCCTCGTGCTTTGAAAGGGAGTGCTTGATAAGACTCAAGAAGGAGAAGCGCTGCAACTCGACGGGCCCCGCTGGTGATCGCGAGCCAGATTGGTTGGCCTGCGCCTGCTCCGTCAAGCGATCAGGCCGAAAGGCGGGTTGCGGGTGAATGGCGAGCCTAAAGCTAGTACCCGCTGCCACGGTTTGATGAAGCACCCCCACCCGGCGCTACGCGCCGACCTTCCCCGTCGAGGGGAGGTGAATGTGGGGGTTCTCGCGGTCGACAAGCTCGGCTATCGATCGCCGCGTGCGCTATCGCGTTCGGCATCCCTTGAGGAACAAATCAACGGCGTTCTGCGCCCATTGATCGAGCTCCACTTCGGCCATCGGAGAGCCGAGGCCGAGCGCGCGGCGCTGCGGCGCCGAGACCACCATCTGCATGAATTCCTCGGCTGCGAAAGCGGGATCGGGAAGCGCAAGAGTGCCGCGGCGCGCCTCCTGTTCGAGGATGCCGGTGATATACCGGATCGCCTCAGCGCGCGTGCCTTCCTCGTTCAGCACGGCCGCCAATTCCGGGAAGCGACGGGCTTCCGCAATGATCACTCGTTGGATCGCGAGCGCCTGCGGCGCAAGTGCCGCGTGCACCATCAGCGCCGCCATGCGCCTCAGGGTCTCCTCGAATTCCAGCCCCTCGAAGACCGCGACGCCCCGTTCCGGGCGAAGGCGTTGCACCACCCGATGCACCACGGCGCCGAACAGGTCAGCTTTATCGCGGAAGCGATGATAAAAGGTGCGTTTGGAGATGCGTGCGCGTCGCGCGATCGCCTCGATGCTCGTGACGCCGTAGCCGTGTTCGAGAAAGAGCTCGGTTGCGACGTCGAGGATTTGATCGCGGATTTGTTCTGCCTTGAGCCGGGATGGCCGGCCGCCGCGCCGGGAATCGGCGGCCGGCTCCGCATCGCTCTCTCCCGTCACCCGCTCGCTCTCCCCCGAGTCACCAACTGATCGAGCGCGCCGGCTCCGTCAGTGCGGCATTTGGGCATAGCCCGGCGGCGGCGCGTAGTAGCCGGGCGGCTGATAGTAACCCGCGGGCGGGTAATAGCCAGCGGGCGGATAATAGCCGGGCCCATAATAGTATGGCCCAGCAATCGCCCGGATCGGCGCCGTCACGATGGCAGCCGCTCCTATGGCAACGGCGGCGGTCGCGGCAAATAGCCCGAAGAACGGCCACGGACCCGGTCCGTGATGGAAAAAGTGATCGTTGGCTGAGGCGGGGGCGACAGGGGCGGCGGCAACAGCCGTCGCGACGGCGCAAACCATGGCTATCTTTGACCTCATGGACCTCGCTCCTGATCCTGCTGGTGGGCCACCCAAACTCGAGGTGCCCTGTATCTTCTTATAGGCCATTTTGAGAAAGAAACGCTACCGTATCGTTTCCTTAGTTTCAAATAAACGCAATAATTATACGGTCGACCTCTTCATGCGTTTGATGAGAGCGCCAGCATTTCGATAGGTTCAGGGCCCCCGAAATAATCTGGAGTGCGGTATGACGGTCAAACTCTACGCCATGACGTGTGGTCATCTTACGGGACCGCTCGGCCGTCTCATGGAAGGCGGTGAGGGCGAGGTTAGGCTGCCGATACCCGCTTATCTGATCGAGCACCCAAAAGGCACGGCGGTTTTCGACACGGGGATGCATCCGGATTGTCAGCGTGACCCACTCGCGCGCGTTGGCGAACGCCTGAACGCAATATTCCGCTTCCACTACGCTCCCGGCGAGGAGATCAGCGCGCGGCTTCAAGTGATGGGCCGCGATCCCGCCCGCATCGACCTCGTGGTCAATTCGCATTTGCATTTCGATCATGTCGGCGGCAATGCGCTCATCCCCAATGCGACTATCGTCGTGCAGCGCCGCGAATGGGCCGCTGGCTTCGATCCCGAGATCGCGGCAATCCGCGGCTTCAATCGGCGGGATTTTGACCTCGGTCACAAGGTGAAGCAGGTCGACGGCGAATACGATCTTTTCGGTGACGGCAGC
The DNA here is from genome assembly GCA_035517495.1 of Allostellaceae bacterium. GTDB lineage: Bacteria > Pseudomonadota > Alphaproteobacteria > ATCC43930 > CGMCC-115725 > DASZHJ01. The sequence goes on from DATIYT010000120.1 coordinate 76,675, forward strand.
GTCGTTTGTCTGCCGACCCATGGCCACACGCCCGGTCATCAGTCGCTGCGCGTGCGGCTTCCCTCAGGCGACGTGGTGCTCGCGGCCGACGCTTGTTATTTCTGCCAGACCTTGCAGGAGCGGCGGCTGCCGATGAATGTCCATGACCGCTCGCAGATGCTGGCCTCTCTGGAAAAGCTCGCGCAGCTCCAGGCGTCAGGCGCGCGTATCTTCTTCGGCCACGATCACGCCTTCTGGCACAACGTGCCGCAGGCGCCGCTGCAAGTCACTTAACGGAGCGCGGGTGACGCGCAGCTCTCGGTGCCCATGTCGGAGGGCACGGAGACTTCCAGTAGCTCGAACGCGTCCGAGGTGCGGATCTCGTTGTGCGGTAGGTGGCCCGGAATGAAGATGCTGTCGCCCGCTTGAGGGCTATCGAGCCGGCCCCAGGCGGATATTCTTCTCACCTAGGGCCGGCCTCGACACCTGACGGAGGAGTGCGCCGTCGGGATTTCCCGCGCGTTGGAGGAAGTGTCAACCGCGGGCGTGCCGGGCGCGCAACGCAATTCACGCCCGGAAGGGTCGAACCGCCGCGGGCTATAGCGTATACGCTCTGGCCTCCGCGCATCACGGACGTTACCGCCCGTGATGTGCGACGGTCACTCGATGTTTGCGGGCGTCACGAACGCCATAACGCAACCAGCGCAAGATTATGGATGACGGGTGATGATTCACGCTTCGAGGTGAAGTGTCACCCGATCATCCAAATATCTGCCCAGTCCGTTTACGGCGTCGCGAATCCCGGCCCAAACGCCGCGTACAACTGGAACGACTGTACGCCACTGGCATAGGTCGTGCCCGTGATCTGAATGAAGCACGATCCACTGCTAGGGCAGAAGGTAGCGTTCGCTAATCCTTCGTTGACCCCGACCCACGTCGCGCCGACGTTGTTAACGTCGAGCTCCGCGAAATCGAAACCGGCGGAGACCTTGTCCATTTGCTGGTCGGTGAGCGCCTGCGGTTGTCCTGCCAGCGACACGCCGGCAAGGAACGGCAGCACCGCAAGGCCAAGAAGCAACTTCTTCATATGTTCCTCCTTCGAGGGACGGTTACTGTGATGCAACTTCCAACGGACGACGCCTCACCAGCTAGGAGAGGCGACATCTGTCAGGGCAGTGACGCGGCGGAATCCGCGTGGGTTGCGACGGCCGCCTGGAACAGCGCGGAGCTCGCCGCCGCCTCGGACAGCGATCCACC
>DATIYT010000121.1:0-3953 GCA_035517495.1 Allostellaceae bacterium
CGCGGTGGATCGCCGCGGTCGGTCCAATAGAGCACTCGCTCTTGCAGATCGAGCTCCAAGTCGATCGGTTCTGGAAGGTCGGCGAACAGGACTTCGATGTCGCTGCGGTTGGCCGCGCTCTCGCCCTTCGGGATTTCGACATTTGCGCGGAAGATGCGGCCTAGACCGGCATTATCCGGGCCCTTCTGAGTCCAATAGATTTTCTGCCGCTTGGGGTCGATCGTGATGCCGACGCACCATCTGGTCTGATCGCGTCGGTCGACATCGCCGCGGCCTGCCTCGACGAGCGTTTCCACTTGTGAACCATCGAGATTCGAGCGCATGACTCGCATGCCCTCGCGATCGCACCAATACAGCTTGCCGTTCTTCTTATCGAGGTGAATCTGCTTTGGTGTAAAAGTGATGCCTTGCGGCACGATGACCTTGCGATGCTTTCCGTCGAGGTCGACGCGTTCGATCGAGCCATCGTCCACACTCGGGATGCCCATATTTGTCCAATAGATGTGACCCGCTTGGGTATCCACCGCGATGCCGTCGGGGAGCCGGCAATCGGTCACGATGGTCGTTTTGTCTGAGCCGTCAGGATTCATCGAATGAATACGGCCGGCATTGAGCTCGAGAACGAACAATCGACCGGCCGCGGCCTTGTTGCCCGATGCGGGTCTCGACTTGGTGGCCTGGAGTTCAGACATGACTTTTCCTCTCGTCTTCAAAGTTGGACGTCGATTCCTTGAGTTCGCTGCCGGCCGCTACCCTGCAGGCTAACAGTGTCGTTCGCCGCGGGACGCCGCTTGGGCGATTGCACCGTAGATTGATGCCCGTTCCTCTGATCGGTGCCGCTGTTCTGGTGGAGGCTCAATACGTGACCCATCTTTTCCTTCTTTGCTTGCAGGTAAGCCAAGGAGTACGGGGTCGGCGTAGCCTCGCAGGGAATCCGAGCGACAACCTCGATGCCGGCATCAAACAAGGCGCGTGCCTTGCGCGGATTGTTCGTCAGAATGCGCACCCGGCTGACGCCGAGGTCGTGCAGAATTGCCGCCGGTAGGCTGAAGTCGCGGCAATCAGCCTTGAACCCGAGGGCATGATTGGCTTCCACGGTATCGATGCCTGCATCCTGCAGCTCGTAGGCCTGCAGCTTCGCCATCAGGCCAATGCCGCGGCCTTCCTGGTATTCGTAGATCACCAGCCCGCGGCCTTCTTCGGCGATGGCTTGCAAGGCCATTGAGAGTTGGTCGCAACAATCGCAACGCAGGGAACCTAGGGCTTCGCCGGTGAAGCACTGCGAATGCACGCGCAGCAACGGTGTATCCTGGGCCAGATCGCCCATGACAATCGCCAACGCGGTCTCGACCTCCTGAAAGCGATTTATGGCATCGCGCTCGTACCCGACAGCCTCAAACACGCCCCACTTCGTCGGCATGCGCGCGGTCGCAATGCGCCACAGAGTCCCGGTTCGTGCTGCGCCTTCCATGTACGCTTCTTCCTCATTCCAAATTTCTGCACATGCGCCAGCAGCAACCTATTCGGCAGCCACTAAAGTGCCGACTTTTGCCTTCGGAACTGTGCCGCTCGCCTGCAAGCCGTCGATTTCGGTCGCGTTGAACCCGAGCTGCTCAAGGACCTGTTTGTTGTGCTCTCCGAGTTCCGGAGCGCGCTTCGCAGGCACTTTGGTGACGCCATGCACTTGAATGGGGCTGCTGATTGTCGAGGTTAGCTTGCCGCCGGCGCCTTCGAGCGGAACAACAATGTCATTCGCCCGTAGTTGCGGGTCGTTGACGACTTCTTGCGGCCCGCGCACGGCGCCGAACGTCACGTGAGGGCCGCTGAAGGCTTCGTACCAATACTTCATCGGCTGGGAGCTGAAGACCTCGTCGAGAATTGTCGCTAGCTGATGCATGTTCTGCGTCAACTTTGCCGGATCTGAGAACCGGGGATCCGTCAGGAGATCCGCGCGGCCGATTGCTTTCGCCACGGCGGCGAACTTGTCAGGCGTGACGATGAGGACGAACCAGGTGTCGTCCGAAGCGCGGTAGACGTTCAGCGCCGCATTTGCAGGGTTCTTCCGGTCGTGGGGGGCGAAAAACTTCGCCCCGCACAGCGCGGCCTGAATCGAAACACTTGCCGACCAGACACCCTCGGCCAGCAACGAAGTGGTGACATAAGATCCCTTGCCCGTGCGCTCGCGCCGGTAAAGCGCCGTCACGATCGCGGAATACAAGCCGACGGCCGTCGCATTGTCGCCGCTGCCGGCCACCGGCCAGGTTGGCGGCTCGCCAGCGTCCCGCGTCATGGACAGCAAGCCGCTTCGAGCCCAATATGACGTGATATCGAATCCAGGCAGGTTGGCGTCGGGACCTTTTTCGCCGAAGCCGGTGAGGTCCGCATAGATCAGACGCGAATTCCACTGCGCGACGTCGTCATATTCCAACTTTAATTTCTTTCGTGCGGGATGTGGCGTGTTGACGATGAAGACATCCGCCCATTTGACCAGGCGTTCGAGGACCTGCTGCGCGCTCGGCGACTTCAAATCGAGTGTGATACCGCGCTTGTTCCGGTTAGCTAGATGAAAGGGATAAGGGTCGCTCGCCTGAGGTTGCGGCGGGATCTTGTGGCCAATTCTCCAAAGGTCGCCGTTCGGTGGCTCCACCTTGATGACGTCCGCGCCGAAGTCGGACAAGATAACCGCGGCGCTGGGACCCGCGATGAAACTTGCCAAGTCCACGACTTTGAGTCCGGAGAAAATGTTGTCACTTGCCATTGGTGTCTCCTGAATCATCGTGGGTGCAAGGCTTCTCAGCGTCCGCGGAATTGGGGCGCCCGCTTTTCGAGAAAGGCAGACGTGCCCTCCTTCTTGTCGTCTGTCGCGGCGCAAAGTCCGAAGTACGAAGCTTCGAGCAATTGACCTTCGCTTTGGCTCGTCTCCAGTCCTTTGTTCGCGGCCTCAAGCGCAAACTTGATCGCGATCGGAGCGTTGCCGGCAATCGATTTGAGAATTGCCTCGGCCCGGGGGATCAGATCGGCCGCCGGAACGACCTCGTTGACGAGGCCGATGCGGTAGGCCTCCTGGGCGCTGATCATTTCTCCGGACAGAATGAGTTGCAGGGCGCGACCCTTTCCGATGAGTCGCGGCAAACGTTGGGTCCCGCCACCACCGGGAAGAAGCCCCAGTTTGACTTCGGGCTGACCGAATCTCGCCGCATCCACGGCGATCCTGATGGTGCAGGCCATCGCCGTCTCGCAGCCGCCGCCGAGCGCAAAGCCGTTGATTGCCGCGATCACCGGCTTGCCGAGGTTCTCGATCAGGTCGAGGACATCCTGTCCGAAACGGCTCGACTGCTCGGCTTCGAAGGCCGTGACACGCGCGAGTTCGCTGATATCGGCGCCCGCGATGAATGCCTTATTGCCGGCGCCCGTCAGAATGACGCCGCGCACGGACGCGTCGTTTCGTGCGTCCTCGAACGCGGCTTGCAGATCCGCCCAAGTCGCCTTGTTCAGCGCATTCATCACCTTGGGCCTGTTAACGGTTACATAGGCGACGGCACCCCTTTTTTGGTACGCGACATTCGCGAGTGTAAGGGCTGGCACCGGCGACGCTTCTGGCACGGTCATGGGTGAGGTTGAAAGTGTTGCAGCTGCTTGGGCCATATTCTCTCTCCTGAACTGAAATCGGGGCCGGGGAACGAGCCCCGGCCCATGCAGCGCTTCACACGAAGGCGCCAAGGCCAGTGATGGCCTTGCCGACGATCAGATTTTGCATCTGGTAGGTGCCTTCGTAGGAGTAGAGCGCTTCGCAATCCGCAAAGAACCGTGCAGCCTTGTAATCGGCGACGATCCCGTTGCCACCGAGCAGCTCGCGGGCCCAGGCGACGGTCTCGCGGCACTTGGCCGTGCAGAATGCCTTGGCGAGCGCCGCATGGGCGTCCGTCAGCTTGCCTTCTTCGTGCAGCTGCGCT
>DATIYT010000122.1:0-74652 GCA_035517495.1 Allostellaceae bacterium
GAGTTTGCCCGCAGGCCCGCGACCGCGGCTTGGTAGCCTGGGCCCCGGAGAGGCGCCCTACAGCCCCAGGTAAAAGCTGCGGATCAGGTCGTTGTTGTTGAGTTCGTCGGCCGAGCGGCCCTCGAACGCGATCTTGCCGTGCACGATGACGTAGCCGCGGTCGGCGATGCGGATCGCCTGGGTGAAGTTCTGCTCCGCCATCAGCACGGTGAGCCCATAGGACTCCTTGAGCGTCTTGATGGTGGCGATGGTACGCTGAACCAACACCGGCGCCAAACCCACCGACGGCTCGTCCACCAGCAGGATCTTGGGCGTCGTCATCAGCGCGCGGCCGAGCGCCAGCATCTGCTGCTCGCCGCCGCTCATTGAGCCCGCGAGCTGCCGGCGCCGCTCTTTGAGGCGGGGGAACGTCGTGAAGCAGAAATCGAGGTTGCGGGCGATATCGCGCCGCGCCAGCGGCCGGAAGGCGCCCAGCAGCAGGTTCTCCTCGACCGTGAGCTTGGGGAATAGCCGTCTCCCCTCGGGGACCAAGGCGATCCCGAGATCGACGATCTCCTCCGTGCCGCGGCCCACCAATTCGTGCCGCTCACCCTCGATATCCGCGATGATGCTGCCGGCGCTCGGACGGACCAGCCCCATCACGCATTTCATCAGCGTGCTCTTGCCGTTGCCGTTCGTGCCGAGCAGTGCCACCGTTTCCCCGGCCGATACCGTCAGCGACACGTCCTCGATGACGCGCACCGCGCCGTAGGCCGCGTGGATGCCGGAGAGGGTGAGGCTACTCGCCAAGGTAAGCCTTCTCGACCTCGGGGTTGCGGATGACTTCGTCGGGAGGCCCGTCGGCGATCTTGCGCCCGGCGACCAGTACGACGAGGCGCTCGGAAAAGCTCATGACGGCGCGCATGATGTGTTCGATCAGGATGATGGTGATGCCTTCCGCGCTGAGCCGGCGCAACAGCGCCAGGATGTCGTCGATCTCGGAGTGTGAGAGCCCGGCCATTGCCTCGTCGGCGATCAGCAGTTTCGGCTCCGCCGCCATGGCGCGCGCGAGCTCGAGTTTCCGCATTTCCACCTGGCTCAAATCGCGCGGCAGACGGCGCCCCTTGTCTGCGAGTCCCACCATGGCAAGAAGGTCCGCCGCGCGCGCGTCGATCGAGCTTTCGTCGAAACCGCGGCCCGCCCGCGCCTTCACCGTATAGAGCAGCGGCACGCGCAGGTTCGCGGCGATCGAGAGACTCCCGAACGGTCGCGGCAGCTGGAAGCTTCGCGCCATGCCGAGGCGCGTGCGCTGATGCGCGGCAAGACCTTTGAGGTCGCGGCCGTCAAAGCGGACGCGGCCGCTGTCGTTTCGCAGCGTACCGCAGAGACAATTGACCAGCGTGCTCTTGCCGGAGCCATTCGGGCCGATGAGGCCGACGCGCTCGCCCGATGTGACCGACAGTTGGATGCCTTCGAGCGCCACAAAACCGCCGAAGCGTTTGCCGAGATCGGTCACCTCCAAGAGCGGCGCGTTCATGCGGCGCGGGATTGGCGCAGCCGCGCCTGAAAGAACCCCACGATGCCGTTGGGCGCCGCGACCACGAACGCGATCAACAGCAACCCGACGATCAGCAGGTTGACCTCGGGATGGGTGCCCAGCACGGTGCTCACCGTCGCGATCTGTTGCACGCTGCCAAGCAGCAGCGCGCCGATCAAGGGGCCGGCCCAGGTGGTGGTGCCGCCGATCAGCGGCATGGCGATGCTGTTGACGGCAAAGGCGAGGTTGAATCCCGACGCCGGATCAAGATAGGTCACGTAGTAGGGGTAGGGCGCCCCCGCCATGCCCATGAACATGCCGGTCAAGGTCGTGGCAATGAGCTTGAGGCGCAGTGTCGGCACTCCCGAGGCCTCGGCGGCGGCCTCGTCGTCGCGGATGGTCGCGAAGCCATAGCCCAGCTCCGAGTGCTCGATCGCGCGCGCTGTCGCGATTGCCGCTACCGCAAGGCTCAGCATCAGGAGGAAAAGATATTGCATGTAGCTGCCGACGATCGGTGCCACCATCGGTCGCACCGTGTAGGCCCCCCGCGATCCTCCGACATAGTCCCAGTTGGTGATCAGCGTCTGCACCACCACCGCAAGCGCAAGCGTTGCGATGGAGAAGAAGACGCCGCGCAGCCGCAGGGTCAGATATCCCATGCCGAGCCCTACAAATCCCGAGACCAGTCCGCCCGCCACCATCAGCAGCGGGATTGGCAAGGCAACGCCGCTGAAGAATTTGATCAGCGCCACCGAGCTGTAAGCCCCCATCGCAAAGAAAGCGGCGGTGCCGAAATTGACGTAGCCGGTATAGCCGCCGAGGATGTTCCACGCGGTCGCGAGTACGACATAGAGCAATATCTGGTAGCCCGCGAAGAACAGGTAGTCGATCGCAAACCAGCGGCAGATCACAAACACCGCGACGGCGATTGCAAGCGCGAGGACAAGGAACAGGCGGTTGTTCATCGTCCGAGTAACCCAGCGGGTCGCACGGCGAGCGTCAGCAAAAGGAATCCAAAGGCGACGGCCGGCGACCAGGAAGGGCCGAAGATGGTCGCTGTGATGCTTTCGACAACCCCCAACAGCATGGCTGCAAGCACGGTTCCGGGAAAACTCCCCATGCCGCCCAGCACGCAAATCGCGAAGATGCGGCCGATGAAATCGCGTCCCATCGACGGCTCGACCGGCTGAATCATGATGAGCAGCGAGCCGGAGATCGAGGCAGTGGCGATCGAGAGCGCGAACGCCACCAGCTTCACCCGCACGGGATTGGCAGCCATCAGCCGGAGCGCCAGCGGGTCCTGTGACACGGCGGCGATGGCGCGTCCCATGAAGGTGCGCGACAGATAAATCTGCAAGAGCCCGATCGTCAACAACGCCACGACGCAGGGGATCAGCATACGCCACGGCAATTCGATCATTCCGAAGCGCAGGGGAGGGGCATCGATGTAGGGCGCCTGGACGAAGCGGTAATCGACGCCGTAGACCAGCACCAGCGCAACCTCGGTGACGAAGAGCAGCCCGAAGAAGAAGGCGAGGCCGCGCAGCGATTCCTGCCCTCGCCGTTCGAACGCGACGTGGTAAATGCCATAGACCGCGGCTCCCATCAGGAAAAAGATCGGCAGCATCACTATGCCCGCGACGATCGGGTCCATACCGAACGCGTCGTTGAGGCGGAACGCCGCATAGGCGCCGAGCATGATGAACGCGGGATGCGCGATGTTGACGATGTCGAGCATGCCGAAGGAAATCGAGACTCCGACCGTCACCGCGGCGTAGAAACCGCCGAGCAACAGGCCCGCCACCGTCGCATTGATCAGCAGATCAGCGGTAAGATCCATTCACCGGATCCGGCGCCACGCTCCGCATTGCCGCACGTCTCCCCTTTCGTTCCGTCGGGGTGTCGAGCGGCGCTCGACCCCGCCCCTTTGCTCGGGCGAGCGCGAGAGTACACGAATTCAGCGCTTGCCCGCCACGATTCCGACGGGGACACCTATGCCGGCTTTATAGATCGGGGGTAACGTCCCCATCGCATTTTTCCGAAAGTGAGGCCGAATCCCGAGGTCTTCCGTGGCAACCGGGCAAACCGATTGATCGAAATATTGATGCTGGCGGCGCTCGGGGTCGCATCCGCCGTGGCTGCCCTCAACGTCCCCGCGTGCGCCGAGCTTGCCGGCAAACGCCGAACCGGCTCGGCGATGCCGGCCCCGAATAGACTCCTCACGCGCAGGTGATCAGAGTTCACCCAAGCGGGGGGCTATGCTCGTGCCTTCGAGGCTCCGAGGATTGCGCTCCATGCTCGTCTTCCGTTCGGGTGTACCAGCCTTCCTCGCTTTCGCGGCCATCGCGACGCTGCAAACGCTGCCGGCCGATGCACAACAGCAATCGTTCGCCGTGTCTTCATCCGCCTTCGACGAAGACGGTCTGTTGAGCGCAAAGAACGCCAACAGCGCCAATAATTGTGGCGGTGAGAACGTTTCGCCGCCGCTCGCATGGTCGGATGCGCCCGCGGGAACGCGAAGCTTCGCCGTGGTGATGATCGATCCCGACGGCGGTAAGGGGCTTGGGTCCGTGCACTGGGTCGCGTACGGAATTGCGCCCTCCGTCACCGCTCTTGCGGAAGGAGAGGGAAGCGCTCCCTCGAATAAATTTATCGCCGGCAACAACGGCGCCAGCATGATCTATCGTGGACCTTGTCCTCGGGCGGGCGACAGGCCGCATCATTATGTGATCGGGGTCTATGCGCTCGACCTCGAGCCGAACGCTCTGCAGCCCGGGCTCACACGAGACGCGTTTCTCGAGGCGATCCGCGGCCATAACCTTGCCGAGACCAGCATCGTGGCCCGCTATAGCCGCTAGATTGGATTGCGCTTGCAGGAGCTACCCCGCGCTCCATGTGCGCGGGGCGTCCCTAATGCTGCGATTAGATTTCTCGGCCGATCATTCGGTCGATCGAACAACGCCCGCCGCCGCGGAAAAAGATCGCGGTGCACAACAGCCACCACAGCAGCGCAAATTCGATGCCGCGGTTGGTCCAGAAATAGCCGTATTGCCACTGGAACACGACGATGATGACCGACATCTGCAGCCAAACCATCGCCGCGGCGACGCGGGTAAAAAGACCGATTGCCATGCACGCTGCTGCCACCGATTCCGTGAAGTAAACGAGATAAGTCAGTAGCAGCGGCATTGGAAAGTCGTGTGCAGTCAAATTCTCCGCGAATTTTTCCGGCGGCACATGAAGAATTTTCACGATTCCGTGCGGCACCAGCACGGCGCCGGTGGAAAATCGCATGAGGGCATAGCTGTACGGCGAGATTTTCTCATAAAGCCCGGCCAGTCCCGGAAACACCAAGCGCTTCGGTTCGACCACTTCGTCGGTCATAGGTTGCACCCCTGAATTGCGCGACCCGCCCTGAGCGTACCGTCGCATGGACTTTGATAGCATCGATCTTTCCATTGTCGCCCTGGCAGGGCATCTTGCTAGTAACGATGACGGGAGCGGGGGCAATGATGGCTCGAAGGACCAGAACGCGGCTGGCTTTTCTTGGGTTTGCGACCATGGCGGCGCTCGCGATGGCGTGTGCTGCACGGGCCGACACCGTCAAGATCGGCTTCATCACCAGCTACACCGGCTTCCTTGCCCAGATCGGCGATTCCATGGACAAGGGGGCAAGCCTCTACATCAAGACGCACGAGGGCGAACTGCCGCAGGGCGTCTCGGTGGAGCTGATCAGGCGAGACGACACCAGCAGCAGCCCCGATACCGGCAAGCGGTTAGCGCAGGAATTGATCACCCGCGAGCACGTGCAGTTGCTGGCGGGAGTCGTCGGCTCGCCGATCGCGGCGGCGATCGCACCGCTGACCGCCGAGGCAAAGATTCCGCTGGTCCTTATGAATGCCGCCGGGGCCGCGATCCCCCGCATTTCTCCCTATGTGGCGCGCGTCTCCTTCACCATCTGGCAAGAAGGCTACCCGATGGGAAAGTGGGCGGCGGCACAGGGGTGGAAGCACGGCTACACTGCCGTCAGCGACTTCATTCCGGGCCATGATGGCGAGGCCGCATTTACCAAGGGATTTACCGATGGGGGCGGCGAGATGCTGGGATCGGTGCGGTTTCCGCCGGCCACCACCGATTACACGCCGTTCGTGCAGCGCGTGAAGGATGCCCATCCCGATGTCGTGTTCGTATTCGTTCCGGCGGCCAAGGAAGCGACCGCCTTCATCAAAGCGTGGGACGATCTCGGGCTGCGGAATTCCGGAATTCACCTGGTAGGGCCCCAGGACATTGTTCCCGATGACGAGCTGCCCAACATGGGAGACGTGCCACTCGGCGTCGTCACCGCCGGGACCTATTCGGCGGCGGCGCAACGGCCGCAGAACCAGGCGTTCCTCGCGGATTGGGAGAAGGAATACGACGGCAAAGCGCTGGCCAATGTCTATGCCGTCGGTGGTTGGGACGGCATGGCCGCCATCTTCGCGGTGATCAAGGCGACCGGCGGCAAGTTCGATGGCGATCAGGCGATGGCGATCCTCAAGAGCTGGAAGAACCCCGATAGCCCGCGTGGTCCGATCGAGATCGACCCCGCGACCCGCGACATCGTGCAGAACGTCTATATCCGCCGCGTCGAGAAGGTGAACGGCCACCTCGCCAACGTGGAATTCGAGACCATCCCCATGGTCAAGGACCCGTGGAAGGAGTTCAACCCCGACAAAAAATGAGGTTGCGGCGGCTTCTTCGATCTCACGGTACCGGCGAAATGAGTTGCGGCAATGCCGCCCCCAACAGGAATAAGCCGCAGCCGATAAGCGCGCCGACCAATGTGCCGTTGACGCGGATGAATTGCAGGTCGCGTCCTACCTGGGCCTCGAGAACCGCCGCGATCTCGGGGCCGTTCCAGCCCGCGACAACGTCGGCAATGTAGTCGCCGATGGCGATGCGCCAAGGCGCGATGTAATCCACCAGCAACCGTTCGATGGCGGCGTTGAGATAATCCTGCATCGCCGGCGATTGCTGCAGCAGCCGGCCGATCGTGCGAACCAGCTCGCCACCGATCACGGCGAGCCGCGGGTCCGCCGACCGCGCATCCGCGGTCAATCCCGCCTTGATCTCGGCCCAGATTGCGCCCAGCGAGTGCTGCACGGCCGGATGCGCAAGCAGCATCGCCTGCATATCGGTTGCGCGCCGCGCAAAGTCTGGCGAGCCGCGAAAATCGTCGATCGCGGTTTCGATCCACCGCGCCACGCGGAACCGCTCGTCGCTCCCTTCGGTGCGAACGGCATCGAGCCATTTCTCGACACCTTCCAGAATCCCCTCGCCGATTTTGCGGTCGAAGTAGGCCGGGAAGAACCGCCCTGTGCGCTCGCCGACCTTGGCGACGATCGGTTCCTTAAGGCCTCCGAGCGTGCGTTTCATGGCGACGGCCAAGGCATCGACGATCTCCATGTGCTGGCCTCCGCGCACCAAGGCCTCGACGACCGCATCGAGCGCCGGCCCGAGGTTGATGCGCCTGAGGCTCTCCTGTGCGACCTCGCGCCAGAAACGGAGTAGCCGCTCGTCCCCGACGCTCTCGACCATGATCGGCACGATCGCCACAAGCCGCTCGGCGAAGAAGGCGGCGGCGCCCGGCGTGTCGAGCCAGCGCGCGATCTGCGCGGCGCGGTTCTCGCGTCCAAGTCGCTCGCGCAACAGCTCCGGGTCGAGGAATTGGTCGCGCACGAAATTACCGAGCGAGCGGCCGATCTCGTTCTTGTGAACGGGAATGAGCGCGGTATGCGGGAAGGGCAAACCGAGCGGCCGGCGAAAGAGGGCGGTCACCGCGAACCAATCCGCCAATCCGCCGACCATCGCGGCCTCGGCGGCGGCGCTCAGAAGCCGGACGCCGAACGATGGTTCGAGAAACAATCGTGCCCCAAGGAAGACGAGCACCGCAACGACAAGCATCGCCGTGGCACCGACCCGGCTGCGCCGAAGCCGCGCGCGCTTAATTTCGAGATCGCCGATGAATGGGGCCTGCCGCATGCCTGCGCCCTCCCGATTGGAAACGATTGAGCCGGGGGCGAGGATAGGCGCGGCGCCCGATCGTTGCGAGGCCACGCCCGCGTGACGGGGTCAGCGCTGCGGCGGCGAGCCCACGACAGTGACCGGGCAGGGTGAAAGCGACAACAGCTTGAAGGCGACGCTACCCAGCATGACGCCGGCGAGCCGTCCGCGGCCGACATGCCCGACCACGAGCAAATCGCATTCATTCTCCCAGGCGAAGCGCACGATCTCCTCGGTGGGTTGCCCTGTGCGCCATTCCGTATGAAGGCGCAATCCCTCGTGCGTTGCCGCGCGCTGCTCCGCCTGGAACAGCACCTCCTTCGCGCCGGCCTCGGAAAGGTCGCCCCAGGTGGTCGAGAGATGCTCGGCATGGGCGTAGGCGGCCAGCGCTTCGTCCGAAAAGGCGATCGGCTCGGTCACGGTCAGAATGACGAGCTCGGCGCGCGTTTGCGCCGCGAGCCCAGCCGCAAAATCGACGGCCTTTAAAGACGGCTCGGAGCCGTCCGTCGCCGCGAGTATCTTGCGCAAGTGACGCCTCCTCGGATGAGACTACCCGAAGTTTGGCATCCAGGGTTAGGTTCGCTTTGATCCATCTCAATTGACCGATAGCGAGGGGTGGCGTCCCCGCTCGAAATTCTGCATGCTTTGCCCATTCGCGGCATCCTCGTCATCCCTACCCCAAAGCAAAAAGAACGCTGCCCATGGTTTTTGAAACGATTTGGACTAATGCGCGCGTTGCGACGCTCGCGCCGGGCGAGCCTGGATTGGGCGTGATCGAGGGGGGCGCCGTCGCGGCGGCCAATGGTCGTATTGCCTTTGTGGGATCGATGCGTGATCTGCCGGCGGCGCCCGGGGCGCGGCAGATCGACTGCGAGGGTCGTTGGATCACGCCCGGCCTCATCGACTGCCACACGCACCTCGTCTATGGCGGCGATCGCTTGAGGGATTTCGAGCTGCGGCTCGGCGGCGCCACCTATGCCGAGATTGCAGAGGCCGGCGGCGGCATCGTCTCGACCATGCGCGCCACGCGCAATGCCAGTGAAGCGGCGCTGGTGGAGGGCGCGTTGCCACGCCTCGACGCCCTTATTGCCGAAGGCGCCACTACCGTCGAGGTCAAGTCGGGCTATGGTCTCGATCTCGAGACCGAAGCGCGTATGCTGCACGCGGCGCGCCGCCTCGGCCATGAGCGACCGGTCGCGATCGTCACCAGCTATCTGGGGGCCCACGCGCTGCCTCCGGAATTTCGCGGCGAAGGCGATGGATATATTTCATTCGTCTGCGACGACGCGCTGCCGAAGATTGCCCATGCGGGCCTCGCCGACGCGGTCGACGCTTTCTGCGAGACCTTCGCTTTTTCGCCCGCGCAGGTCGCGCGTGTCTTCACGGCGGCGCGCCGCCTCGGCCTTCCCGTGAAGCTGCATGCGGACCAGCATTCCAATATCGGCGGCGGGTTGCTCGCGGCTCGGCACCGCGCGCTCTCGGCGGATCATTTGGAGCACATGGACGAGGAGGGAGCGGCGGCGATGGCGGCAGCAGGCACGGTCGCCGTTCTGTTGCCGGGCGCTTTCTATTTTCTGCGTGAAACCCAGGTGCCGCCGGTAGCGCTGCTCAGGCGGCATGGCACGCGGATCGCGATCGCCAGTGACTGCAATCCCGGATCGAGCCCGCTTACCTCGCTGCTGCTGGCGATGAACATGGGAGCGACCCTGTTCCGGCTCACGGTCGAGGAGGCGGTCGCAGGGGTCACTCGCGAGGCCGCGCGAGCGCTGGGCCGCCTCGGCGAGATCGGCACGATCGAAATCGGCAAGCAGTGCGATCTCGCCATTTGGAACATCGAGCAACCGGCTGAGCTGGTCTACCGGATGGGCTTTAATCCTCTCCACACTCGAGTCTGGAGGGGTACGGAATGACGCAAATCACGCTCTCAAACCGAGGGAACGCGCTCGATGACTGGCGCCGCGTGTATCGCGGCGCCGCCGTGGCGCTGGACCCTGCCGCGCGCCCCGCAGTTGAGGCCGCCGCCGCGACCATCGCGGCCATCGTCGCGCGCGGCGCGCCGGTCTATGGCATCAATACCGGCTTCGGCCGTCTCGCCTCGGTGCGCATTGAAAGCGATGATCTGGCGGCTCTCCAACGCAACCTCGTGCTTTCTCACGCGGCCGGAGTCGGACCGCCGTTGCCGGACGCGGTGGTGCGTCTCGTTTTGGCACTCAAGGTAACGAGCTTGGCGCGCGGCGCTTCCGGTGTCGCGTGGTCGACCATCGAGTGCTTTGCACGAACGCTTGCGGCCGGCCTCATCCCCGTGATCCCCGCACAGGGATCGGTCGGTGCGTCCGGCGATCTGGCACCGCTGGCGCACATGACGGCAGCACTAATGGGTGTGGGGGAAATCCGCCTCGGCGGCGAGCGGCTCGCGGCGGGCGAGGCGTTGGCGCGCACCGGCCTTCCGCCGCTGGTCCTGGGCCCAAAGGAGGGCTTGGCGCTTCTCAACGGTACCCAGGTTTCGACCGCGCTGGCGCTTGCCGGGTTGTTCGATATCGAGCGAGTGTTTCAGTCGGCGTTGGTCACGGGCGCACTTGCAACCGAGGCCGCCAAGGGCTCCGACGTTCCCTTCGATCCGCGGATTCAAGATCTGCGAGGACATCGAGGGCAGCGCGAGGTGGCCAAGACCTTGCGCGCCCTTATGGCAGGAAGCGCGATCCGCGCCTCGCATCTCACCAACGATGACCGCGTCCAGGATCCCTATTGCCTGCGCTGCCAGCCGCAAGTCATGGGTGCCTGCCTCGATGTCATGCGGCAAGCGGCCGATACGTTGACGGTCGAGGCGGCCGGTGTCTCCGACAACCCATTGGTTTTCCCGGAGCCGGGCGAGGTCATCTCCGGCGGCAATTTCCATGCGGAGCCCGTCGCATTCGCCGCCGATATGCTGGCACTCACGGTCTGCGAGATCGGCTCGCTTTCGGAGCGGCGCATCGCCATGCTGGTGGACGCCGATCTCTCGGGCCTGCCGGCGTTCCTCACGCCTAAGCCCGGTCTCAATTCCGGGTTCATGCTCCCGCAGGTGACCGCGGCCGCGTTGGTCGCTGAGAACAAACAGCGCGCCACGCCCGCAAGCGTCGATTCAATTCCGACCTCCGCCAACCAGGAGGATCACGTTTCGATGGCGACTCACGGCGCGCGACGTCTCCTCGTGATGGCTAAAAATGCCGCGAACGTCGTGGCAATCGAGTTGCTGGCGGCGGCGCAGGGTTGCGATTTTCATCGAGGTCTGCAGTCCAGCGGGGCGCTGGAGCGCGTGCGCGCATTGCTGCGGCGGCGCGTACCGATGCTCGATCACGATCGCCACTTCGCCCCCGACATCGCCGAGGCGCGGGCGTTCGTGCGGAGCGGTGCACTGGTGGAGGCTGCGGGCGTGGAGCTGTTTCCGGGCGTATAACAGCGGAGAAACGCGGGTCAATATGACTGCGCCAGCGAAACGGCAACCAGCGACGATTGTCTTTCCGATCTTGGCGATCGCCTATGTGATCCTGGCGCCGCTCGCCGCGGACGTCGCGAGCTCGTCTTCTGCAGTGTCGGTGACGCTCTCGACGGCGATGGTCGTCATCATGCTCGGCGCAATTTTTGCGGCCGTGCATCATGCCGACGTGATCGCCCATCGTGTGGGAGAGCCTTTTGGAACTCTGGTACTCACCCTGGCCGTCACCGTCATCGAAGTTGCCCTGATCGAGTCCGTCGTTTTGGCGCAAAAGAGCTCGCCGGCACTCGTACGCGATACCGTGTTCGCCGTCGTCATGATCGTCTGCAACGGGTTGGTGGGCCTGTGCGTGCTGGTGGGCGGGCTACTCCATCGAGAGCAGGAGTATCGGGTGTCCGGTGCGGGCGTCTATCTCAGCGTGCTTGGCGCGCTCTCGGTTCTTACCCTCGTGTTGCCCAATTATACGCAGACAGTGCGCGGACCCTACCTCTCGACTTCGCAACTCATTTTCGTCAGCGTCGTTACGGTTATCCTCTATGCGACCTTTCTCTTCATCCAGACTTCGCGGCACGCGGACTACTTCAGAGCCGAGGAAGAAATCTCCGACGTACACAGCTATCCGTCGGGCAGGGCGGTAGCCGTCAGCGCGACAATACTCCTCGTCGCGCTGGGCGGGGTGATCCTCATGACGAAAAAATTCGCGATTATCGTTGAGACCGGCATCGAGTATGTCGGCGCGCCGTCGGTCGTCGCCGGCATCATCATAGCCATGGTGGTTTTGGCGCCCGAAAGCATCACGGCCGTGCGCGCCGCCCAACGCAACATGCTGCAGCGGAGCATCAACATCGCCCTGGGCTCCGCTCTCGCGACGATCGGCCTCACGGTTCCCGCCGTCGCGATCACCAACGTGATTCTCGTCAGCCAGATGGAACTGGGGCTTTCCGAGCGTGACACGCTGCTGCTCGAGCTTACGCTACTCCTCAGTCTTCTCACATTCGGATCGGGTCGGACCAATATCTTGAATGGGCTCGTTCACCTGGTCGTGTTCGCGACGTTCATATTCTTTGTCTTTGTCCCGTGACGTTGCTCGGGCGAGTACCTATCGCCGCTTTCGGCGCAGCTCGGCTCTGATCTCTTCGTTGTGCTGGCCCAGACGCGGCGGCGGCGTGTCGATGCGCGGTCCGCCATGGGCGAATTTGAACGCGGCGAGCGGCACGCCGAACTCGCCGTCGATGCCAGGTGCGTCCTTGTGGCGGTGGATCACTCCACGCGTCGCGAGCTGCGGATCGGCCACGGCCTCGGCCATGGCGCGCACGCGCGCCGCCGGCACGTGGCGCGCCTGGAAGAAGACTTCCCATTCGGCGGCGGTTCGCGTTCGCAGAATCTCACTGAGCAGCGCCGCTTCGCGCGAACGGTCGGCTTCGCGCTCGTCGCTGCTCCGCTTGATCATCTCGGGATGCTCCAACGCGGTCCAGAGCCGCTTCTGCTGTCGGAGATTGCTCGCACCCACCATCAGCAGCCCGTCCTTGGTTTCGTAGGCGCTGTTGGTGGCGTGCGGATTGGTGTTGCCGTGCGGTTCGGGATGCCAGCCGTTGCGCAGATAAGCCGTCAGGTGCGAGCTCATGAGGATCATCGCTACGTCCAGCATCGCCATGTCGATTCGCTGGCCGCGTCCCGTGCGTTCGCGCTGGAAGAGCGCCGAGGCCAATGCGAACGCGCCGGTCATGCCGGTCGCGTAGTCGATCGCGGGCGTGCCCAGCTTGACCGGATGCGTGTCTTCGGTGCCGGTCATCGCCATGATGCCGGAAGTGCCTTGGATCACGTGATCGTAAGCGGTTTGCGTACGGCGAGGTCCCTCCTGGCCGAATGCGGAGAAGGACGCATAGATGAGACGCGGATTGATCGCCGCCAGGGCCTCATAGCCGAGCCCCAGCGCTTCCATCGCGCCAGGACGATAATTCTCGACGAAAACATCGGCGGTCGCCGCCAGCTCCTTCAAGGTCTCGCGATCCTCTGGGCGCTTGAGATCGAGGGTGATCGACCGCTTGTTGGAGGCTTGGGTCAAGAACGCCGTGCCCATGTTGTGTCGATTGAGCGCTTTGTCGCTGCCGGAGCCGCGGCTCTGATCGGGTTCGTCGGGATGTTCGACCTTGATCACGTCGGCGCCGAGCACACCGAGTTGATAAGCCGCGAACGGTCCCGCGAGCACATGGGTCACGTCGATCACTCGGATGCCCTCGAATGGACGCGTCATGGCGTTTCTCCTTCATGGGTAGAGGTTGCTTGCGCGAAAATGCGATCGCTCATTCGATCACCCCGTCCGCCAGCGCCAGCACCGAGGCGGGGATCGTAAGACCAAGCGCCTGCGCCGTCTTGCGGTTGACGAATAGTTTGAATGTTGTCGATTGCTGCACCGGAATGTCCGAGGGCCGTGCACCCCTAAGGATCTTGTCGACGATGGTGGCGGCCTGGCGGTAGAGCAGCGCTTCGTCCTCGCCATAGGAAGCAAGGCAACCGGCCTGCGCCCAAAATCGGGAGAGGCAGACGGTCGGAATGTGGTGCTCCAGCGCCCATGCCATCAGCTCGGCTTGGTGTGGAATGAAAAAGGCGTCGTTGGTGATGAGCACTGCGTCAACGCCCTTGGCACTCATGTCGGCGAAGGCGTTCTTAAGCGGCTCCGTCTCGGAGACCGGCTCGGGCACCAGAGTCATCCCCAATTTGCGCGCCGCTTCCGCTCGCTCGTTGAGAAACACTGGGACGTAGCTCGCCGGCATGTTTCGTGAATGAAAGATGAGCCCCAACCGATGTTCGCCCGGGACAATTTCGGCGAGCACGCCCATGGCCTTGTCTATCGCCAGCTCACGGGCAAGGCCCGTGACGTTGCCCCCGGGGCGAGCGAGGCTATCGACCACGCCTCGCCCGACCGGATCGGCACTGCCACCGAAGACGATCGGTATTTTCGTCGTGGCGTCCTTCGCCGCCAAAGAAGGGGCGGTGCCCGAGGTCACAATCGCGTCCACCTTCAACGCGACCAGTTCGGCGGCCGCGTCATCGAGCTTGTCGACGTCACCATAGGCATCGCGAACGACGATCTTTAGATTCTGGCCCTCGGTGTAGCCTAACTCTTGCATGCCCGCGCGGAAACTCGCGAGTGTCACTCCTGGGCCGCCGCCGTCTTGACGCCCGAGCCAGAGAAAGCCCACGCGATAGACGTGGCCTGACTCCTGCGCGGTCGCCGCGTTCGCAACCATGCTCAGGAGGATCAGCAGGACCACGCCAAGCTTCATTCGCTCGTCCCCTCGCTCTCGAACTCGCCGATCAAGGCCCGTGCCTCCGCGGTCGGCCTCAAAACAGGCTCAATCGTAAGGGTGGTACGTTCAATCATCACTGCAATTTCCCATGCACGCACCGATGCCTGCAAGTTCGCCCTTCGCAGCACCAAACCGGCGTTACCTTGGGCATGAAATGCACTAGGATTTTCTTTGGACCCAGTCACGGCAATCGCGAGCGACACGTGAACGATCTTTTTGCGCCCGACTACAAAAGCAGCCCCTATTGGTGGGAAGGGGCGCCGCGCCCCAATTTTCCCGTCACGCCGGTTCCGGCGCGCGCCGACGTGGTGATCGTGGGATCGGGATACACCGGGCTCGCGGCGGCCTTGCCCTTGGCCCGCGCTGGTCGATCGACCGTGCTTTTCGATGCCGAGGATGCCGGCTGGGGCTGCAGTACCCGTAACGGGGGCCAAGTCAGTACGAGCATCAAGCACGGCTTCGATGTTCTCGCACCGCTCTATGGCGAGGAGCGCGCGTTCGCGATGGTGAAGGAGGGCCACAGCGCGCTCGCCTTCATCGAAGGGCTGATCCGAAGCGAAAGCATCGACTGCCATTGGGAACGCGTCGGGCGATTTAGCGGGGCGCACAACACCACGCAGTACGAGGCGCTCGGGCGCAAGATCGCGAACCAGCGCAGGGGCCTCGAGGTGGAGGCGCATCTGGTGCCACGCGCTGAGCAGCACCGCGAGATCGGAAGCGACGTTTACTATGGCGGCGTCGTCTATCCCGCCCATGCCTCGCTTGATCCCGCGAAATATCATCAGGGACTGCTCGACCGTGCGCTGGCGGCCGGAGCGTCCGTGATCCCGCATTGCCCGGTTCAGGCAATCGAACGGGACGGCGACGGTTTTACTGTGGCGACGGCGCGCGGGCGGATTGCCGCCCGCGACGTAATCGTCGCCAGCAACGGTTACACCGGCACCGTGAGCGCGGAGCTTCGTCGGCGGGTGATCCCGATCGGCAGCTATATCATTGCAACCGAGCCGCTGGACACGACGGTGACGGCGCGGCTCCTTCCGAAGGCCCGCGTGGTTTCCGATACGCGTCGGATCGTCGTCTACTACCGCTTGTCGCCGGATCGCCGCCGCGTCGTGTTTGGCGGGCGGGTGGCGCTCATGGAAACTGATCCCCGCGTGACGGCGCCGCACCTCCATGCGGAGATGGCCGCGATCTTTCCCGAGCTCGCAAAGGTGCGGATTACGCATTCCTGGGCGGGCTTCGTCGCCTATACTTTCGACACGATGCCGCATCTCGGCAAATGGCGAGACGGCGTCCACTATGCGATGGGTTATTGCGGCTCCGGCGTCTCGCTCGCGACCTATTTCGGCACCCGCATCGGGCAGCAGGTTCTGGGCCTCAAGGAAGGCCGCACCGCGCTAGATGGCCTCGAATTCCCGACCCGTCCGTTCTACACCGGTATTCCCTGGTTTTTGGCGCCCACCTTGATGTGGTATCGCTTCAGGGATCGGCTAAATTGGTGAGGCCCCAGGCCGCCCTCTAGGGGCGACCCGGTTGCGCGTCCGCAGGGATCAGCAGTCCGGCTCTTGGTCGTCCTGGTCATTGTTCCGTATTGCAAGCGCGATCAGCCGGTACTCGCGCGCGAGCTTCTTGAGAACTTCCACGGCCGCGGGATCCGTGCAGGAGCGCGCCAGGCGCTCACATTGCTCCGCCTTTTCCTCATACAAATCCGCGGTCATTAGAAAACTTTGTACCGCGCGAGATGCAGGCGACATTGATCTGCATCAAGCGGTCAATCCGGCGCCCTGCCTCGCCGCGTCGCGGAAAGAGCGAGCCGATTTATAGTACCTCTCCGGCTCCCGAGCCTTCGGCAGGCGTCGGAATCCACCATTCGTCGCCGCGTACCGTCTGCACGTATTCGGGCCACCGCAGATCGACCGGTGGCGCGAAGTTCTTGGGCAGCAGCGGTGCGACCCATTTCGAGCCGCCGATGCCGCCGCCGGTGCGCTCCTTGAACTCGTCATGGGCGCGGCGCAAGGCGTCCGGCATCGTCAGCAAATCGATCAAGGTGAGCGCGATCGTCTTGGCGCCGAGGAAGATGCCAGGGTCGATCGCCGCGGGAAGGCCGCCCAGTGCATTCGCAACCCACGCCGGGTATTCGTAGCCGTCGTTCGGCGGCCTGAGCCGCGGCCGCATGGTGAGCAAGCGGACCGTCGGGGCGTGCCAGGTATAGTCCACATAATCGTCCGAGGTGTAGTGCTCCTGCCACGCCGGGAGCGCGCGGCGGAGAAGCGCTTCGTACTCCTGCGGCGGCATCAGCCGCACGGCGTTCTCGGTAAATGGATTTTCCATCGGTTCGATTCCAAGATTCGTTTGAATTTTTCGCGCGAACTCGCGCGCCTCGGCGCCGAACTTCGGCGCACCCACCAATTTCATGTTCTCGAAGGTGAGGTCCGCCATCGCGTGGTTTGTCAATCCGACTCGCGTCTTCGTGACCCAGCGCACCGAGGCGCGGCATCCCGTTGTCGCGCCGGCCTGGCGCGCGTTGTTGGCGAGCACGTTGTAGATCTGCTGCTGCAGTCCGAGCAGCGGCGAACGCCAGGCATATTGAATCTGGCTGAAGCGCGGCGGCAGGTTGTCGGAGGTGGCGTCACCCGCGACCAGCACGAATTCGTTGAGCGTCCACGTGCCCGTGTGCGGGAACATGGCCTCCTTGGTGTACTTCGTCATGGTGTACATGAGGCAGAGCGCATCGATCGCGCCGGGGCAGCGCGCCGCCGTGTGCGAGTTGTGCGTCGTCGGCATCAGGCTTTTATCGACCCACTTCTCCGGAGCGAGCGTCTCGAAAGTGAAAACCACGCTCCAATAGGAGCCGCATTGCGTGTCCCAGATCGCCGTGTTGGTGAAATGCGGATGATAGGAGATGAAGGCGTCGGCGCCATCGAAATAGCCCTTGGCCGCGTGCACGGGCTTGGAGCCGCACATCTTCTCCGCCGGCTCGCCGAAGAATTTCAGAGTGCCCTTGAGGCCGAACTTTTCCATGGCGGCCTTCGCCGCGAGCACGCCCGCGAGCGCGGTCGTGCCGAGCGCGGAGTGCGGATCGGTGTGGCCGGCGGCCCAGGGATGCAGACCCGCGCGTGGCTTTTGATAAGGGACCACCTCCTGAGAATTGCCGGGGACGGCATCGTATTCCGCGTAGCTGCCAAGGACCGGCCCGCCCTTGCCCCAAGTAGCGGCGAATGCGGTCGGCATGCCGCCCGAGCCTTCCTCGACCGCGAAACCCTCCGAGCGCAGCAAATCGCAATAAGCTTTGGCCGACTTGTATTCGCGCCAGGCCGGCTCCGCGTAATTCCAGATCTTGAGATGCCAATCGGAGAAACGCCGCGCCCGCTCGTCGATCCACTCCAGCGCGAACTGCTTTTGCTTGGTCGGTTCAGGCATGGTCGACTGCCTCCTTCACTGGTGTGGCGAGGGCATCATCGGCAGATCGTGTACTCCGGCACGAGCCGGCTCAAGGACTCGCCACCGGTCTCGCTGATGAGGACGGTGTGTCCCAGCGACATCGCCAGATTGTTCGGAGCATCGACGAGGATCGCGTGCAGGAACAGCACCATCCCAGGACTCGCGATCATGGGATTGCCGGAGTAGATCATCGGCGGCACGTCCATCCACGATGGTCGGAAGGTCGCGCCGAGCGAGTAACCGCAGGCGGCGAGGCGGGAGTTGCTATAGCCCGCCGCGTCGAATACCCGGCGGTGCGCGTCGTCGATCTCGCCGATGGGATGGCCCGGCCGCGCCGCCTCCGTCATCGCGGCGAGAGCATCGCGTGTCGCCTCGAACATCGCGTGCTGCCGCGGCCCAGCCTCACCGATCGCGACCGTGCGCATGAGGCAGGCACAGTAGTGCCGATAGCTGGCGGCGAACTCCATGGTGAGCTGATCGACGGAGTCCAGATGTCGGAATCCCGTCGCCGAGCGGACCAGCAGCGCGCGGTCGCCGGACCCCAGCACCGGACCCGAGGGCGGGGGATCGCCGCCGCCCGCAAGGATGACCGACGCTCCCGCCGCCGCGATCGCACCTTCGAAGGCGCCGGGCCCTGTTGCCGCCAGCATCGCCAGGAGAGCATCGTCCGCGAGCGTCGCGGCCCTTCGGACATAGGCAATCTCGGCCGACGATTTCACCACCCTGATCTCGCGTACGAGGTTGGAGGCATCCTCCAGCTCGCACCAGCCCGCGAGCCTCCGCCGCACGCGCTCATGGTTCAATCCCGTCAGTCCGAAGGTGTTGAGCTCGATACCGATCCGACTGCCCCTCAGGCCTTTCTCGTCGAGGATACGCCGCAGGTCTTCGCTGGGATCGGCGCCCTCGCGGTCGTACCAGATTCGGATGTCCTCGATGATCGAGGTGCGGCGCGCCTGCTCGCGATCCGGCAACCGGGTCAGCAGGGTGATTTGGCCGTCATCGGCGGTGAGGACGGCACACTGGAAAAACACGAAGCCGCTGGTATCGAAGCCCGTGAGGTAATAGTGGCTCTCTTGCGCGAAGACGAGGAGAGCCGCGAGATCGCGCTGGCGCAGTGCTACTCGCGCCCGCTCGATCCGGGACAGGTACTCGGCTCTCTCGAAATGCAGCGCCATTGCGGCCCGCAATCCAGATTTATCGCGGCTGCTCCGCTACTGGAGCAGCCAGCTCGACCACTTTTCCAGCACCTTGTCGCGATTGTCGGCCCACCACCCCGAATCGTAGACAAACATGTCCTTCTTAATGGAGGGCGCGGTCGGCAGCATTTTCAGGCGTTCGGGCGGCAGCGATTCCGCCGCTGCGTTGTTGACGAAGCCGTAGGGGATCAGCATCGACAGCCGCGCCTGCGGCACGGCCGTGGTGATGAACGCCGTGAATTTCATGGCGTTCTCGCGGTTCGGTGTCCCTTTCACCACCGCCCAGGCGTCGGTGCGGAGCGCGCCCTGACGCCAGCCAACCTCGACCGGCGCGCCGGCCGCCTGGATCGGCGCGACACGGCCATTCCACACGACAGCCAGTACCGCCTCCTTGTCGTTCAGCATTTGCGCGGGGATGGCGCCGGCCTCCCACCACTTCACCACCGCGGGCTTGACCTTGGCGAGGCTGGCGTAGGCCTTGTCGATGTCGATCGGGTAAATCTTATCCATCGGTACGCCGCTTGCGAGCACGGCGGATTCAAGGAACGGCGTCAGGCCGCCTGAGCCCGCCGGCATGGTGCGGGGCCCCGGAAATTTCTTCGTGTCCCAGAAATCGGCCCAGCTATCGGGTTTCGCGCTTCCGAACACGTCGGTGCGATAGGCGTAGGTCTGCCCATAAGGCAGCATGTCGAGCGAGTATTTATAGCGGAAGTGATCGTCGATGTTGGCGGTGTCCACCAGGCTGTAGTCGATCTCCTCCCAGTAGTCGCCTTTCTTTTGCAGGTTGATCACGCTCGCGCGGTCGAATTGGCCGATGTCGTATTCGATGTTCTTGGTGTCGACCATGGCCTTGACCTTGACGGGGTCTGGACCCTGGGACTCCACGACCTTGATGCCGGATAGCCGCTCGAAGGGCTCGAAATAAGCCTTGCGCTGCGCGTCCTGGAAGGCGCCACCGTAGGAGCAGACGCGCACGACGCCGCTGCCCTTGAGCTTGTCCGGGATCGACGTGATTTCCGGCAAGGCCGGCGTGTCGGCCCATGCAAGGCCAGGCCCGAGCGTCCTGTAGATCGCCACCGCCGTGCCGGCGGAAAGCCCGAGCTGGCCGGCGAGGCGCAGGAAATGCCGCCGCGTATAGTCGCGGCCATGCGGCGACTGCTGCGCGGTCGAGAAGAGGAATTCAAGCAGCTTTCGGTGATCGCGCATCGGGAGCCTCCTCCTCCGGTTGTTCTTCAATACCGTATCAAATCACAGGCGCGCCCTCGGGCAAAGGCTCGTTGGTGGCGGCCTCGGTTATCGAGATCGACGAGCGCAGTCGTTCGGAGCGACGCCTGAGCAGTTCCGCCGTCAGGAACAGGGCGCCCGTCAGTACGATCAGGATCGTTGAGACTGCCGCGATGGTCGGGTCGATCTCGAAGCGAATGCTGTCCCACATCTTGCGCGGGAGGGTGACCGCAGTGCTTCCCGAAACGAACAGCGCCACAACCAGCTCGTCGAAGGAGCTGATGAAGGCGAACAAGGCGCCTGAAAATATGCCCGGGCGAATGATGGGGAAGGTGACCTGCCAGAACGTACCCCAGGGCGTGGCGCCCAGGTTCATGGCGGCCTGCTCGATACGCTCGTCGAACCCCTGCAAGGTCGCAGCGACGTTGATCACGACAAAGGGAACCGCAAGGCAAGTGTGCGCGACCACCAGGCCGAAGGGATTGCCGACCAATCCGAGCCGCGCATAGAAGAAATAGATTCCGATCGCAACGATGATTACCGGCGCGATCATCGGGGAAATAATGAAACCCATGACGAGGCTCTTGCCTCGGAAGCGGGCGCGCACAAGCGCGATGGCGGCCGGGACGCCAAGCGCGGTCGCGAGCGCCATCGCCGCGCAACCCACCCAAAGGCTAAGCCATGTCGCTTCGATCCAGTCCGGCCGGCCGAAGAAATTCTCATACCACCGCAGGCTGAACCCCGGTGGCGGAAAGCTCAGATATGTCCCGGAGGAAAACGACAGCGGTGCCACCACCAGTATGGGAAAGATCAGATAGAGGAAGACCAGTCCCGCCAGCACCCGGACGATGAGACCGACGCCGCCGCGATGTGAACGGATTGTCATCGTCGGGTCTCCCTCAGCGCCGCGCACGCGCAAAGATTTGCTCGATGCCGAGGCCCTTGGCGAAGCCGGCGAAAACCGATAGCGCCGCGACCAGCAGCAGCACCGCCAACGCCGATGCGAACGGCCAATGGAACATATCGACCTGCTGTTCCACGAGGACCGCGATCATGAGATCGCGGGGGCCTCCCACCAACGCCGGCGTGATGAAGAAGCCGAGCGAGAGGATGAAGACCAGCAGCGACCCGGCCCAAACGCCAGGCAACGCCAGTGGCAGCAGGACTTGGCGAAAGACGCCGAATGGCGTTGCTCCTAGCCCCTCGGCGGCCCGAAACAGATTGCCGTCGATGCCGCGGATCACGCTGTAAAGCGGCAGAATCATGAACGGAAGCAGGATGTGCACCATCGCTACATAAACGGCGAAGGTCGTGTTTAGGAGGCGGAGCGGTTCTTGGATTACGCCGAGCCACTGCAGGAACTGATTGATGAGGCCTTGCCGCCCCAACAGAACCATCCAGGCATAGGTTCGAACCAGGATGCTGGTCCAGAACGGCAGCAGCACCAGCGCAATCAGCAGGTTGGATTTGGATGGCTCGATGCGCGCGAGCAGGTAGGCCACCGGAAATCCCAGCACCAGCGCGATAAGGGTTACGACCAGAGCGACCCGAAATGTGAGCCAGAGAACCTGCAGGTAGACCGCGTTCTCGAATATCTTGGCGAAGTTTTCGATCGTCCAATCGGGCTCGGAGACGCTTCGGAACATCATTGCCAAGACGGGGTACGCATAGAACGCGGCGAGATACAGCAGCAGTGGCAGCAACAATGCCAAATGCATGAATTGCCGCGGCGGCGGACGCATTTCCCTGATGATGGCGGCGGGAACCATGGTTTCACGATAGCGGCTCATAGACCGTCGTCAATCCGATCGCGCGAATTTCGGCTTGCCTCGGGCTTCGAGATAACCGAGCGTGATCGAATGACCAGCGCTCTCGATAACCGGCGATCCGAACAGGTGAAAGGCGAGGCGACGGCGCCTTCTTCGGGCGCCCCGGTGGTGATCGAGCACGTGGCCAAGCGCTTTGGCGCGGTGGTCGCGGTCGACGATCTCGACCTCGCGATCGATGCAGGGGAATTCATCACGCTGCTGGGGCCGAGCGGGTCGGGCAAGACCACGACGCTGATGATGATCGCGGGCTTTGATACGCCCGACAGCGGCGAGATCTATATCGGCGCCGAACCCATGGTGCGCGTCCCCCCGTATCGGCGCGGCATTGGGATGGTATTCCAGAACTATGCGCTGTTTCCACACATGACGGTGGCGGAGAACATCGGATTCGCGTTGAAGCAGCGAGGCGTCGCAAGGGCGGAGATCGCGACCCGCCTCGCCGAAACCTTGGAGGTCGTGCGGCTCGGAGGGTACGAAGGGCGCTATCCGCGCCAGCTTTCCGGCGGTCAGCAGCAACGCGTGGCGCTTGCGCGCGCGATCATCTTCAAGCCGCGCGTGCTCCTGATGGATGAGCCTCTGAGCGCCCTCGACAAGCAGCTTCGCGAAGAGCTGCAGTTCGAGATCAAGCGGCTGCACCGCCAGCTCGGCATCACCTTCATCTACGTGACGCATGATCAGCGCGAGGCGTTGATCATGTCGGATCGGGTCGCCGTCATGAACGAAGGGCGCCTGGAGCAGCTCGGCGGTCCCGGCGATCTTTATGATCGTCCGATCAACCGGTTCGTCGCGACCTTCATCGGCGAGTCCAATCTGCTGGAGGGGCGGGTAGCCGCGACCAGCCCCGATACCGTGACGGTCTGGATTGCCGATACGACCATTCGTGCCGTCTGCAAGGCGAAGCCGGAAATCGGCGCTCGCGTGACCCTGGTCGTGCGCCCCGAGAAAATCGTATTCGGAGAACCCGATTCGAGGCCCAGATCACCCGACCTCAACGTCGTGCCCGTGGAAGTGCGCGATGTAACCTTCGTGGGTGAAATGCACCGCTATGTGCTCGAACTGACACCGGGAACCGTGGTCGTGATGAAACAGCAGCATCGATTCCACGTGCCGATAAGACAGCCGTCGGAACGCGCGACGATCGAATGGCACGTCCAGGATACGTTTGTCGTCTAGATGCCGGAAATCGCGCCCGCCGTTTCCGCCGATGTCCTGATCGTGGGATCGGGGTCTGCGGGGTTGGCCGCGGCGCTCCGCGCGGCGGTGGGCGGCCTCAAAGTCATCGTGCTCGAGAAAAGCCGATGGATCGGCGGTACAAGCGCCATGTCCGGTGCGGGTACTTGGATTCCCGCGAACCATCATGCGCGTGCCGCTGGAATCGCGGACAGTTCCGACGAAGCGTTGGCGTATCTTCGTGCGGCGTCACCCGCCGACTGGCGGGTGGACGAGGACGATCTCTGGAGCGCCTTCGCAGAGACCGCGCCGCGCATGCTGGAGTTCCTCGAACACTATACGCCGCTTCGCTTCGCGCTCACGCACGAACCGGACATCAAGGCTGAGCTGGAAGGCGGCAAGTCGTTCGGGCGCATGCTTTCACCGCTGCCGCTCAGTCGCCGGATCGTCGGTCCCTACGCCAAGCTGATTCGCCGCTCGACCCTGCCGCACCTCTTCAGCTATCCGGAAGTCTACGACTTCGACGCTTATCATCGACCGATCTCGGCGGTGCTCCGCCTGGTGCCACAATTGCTTTGGCGCCTGCTCACCGACAGCCGCGGACAGGGAAATGCACTCATCACCGGCTTGCTGCGGGGATGCCTCGATCATGGTTGCCGCATCGAGACCTCGGCTCGAGTGGTGGAGCTCACGGTCGATCCGCGGGATGGCGGAATCGTAGGGCTCGTGGTGGAGCGGGAGGGCCGCAAAATCTCATACAGAGCGTCGCGCGGCGTCGTACTCGCGAGCGGCGGTTTTGAGTGGTCCCAGAAAATGCGCGAGCGGAATTTTCCGGGACCGCTCGATCGGATCGGGAGTCCCCGCACCAACGAGGGCGACGGCCAGCGTATGGCATTGACCGTCGGGGCCAAGCTCGCGCGCCTCGATCAGGCGAACATCTACCCGACGCTTCCCACGCGGTACGAAGGGCATCTGCATGCTTTGCCCGTGGTCTTTCAAGCGGAGCCGCACGCGATCGTGGTCGATCGCCACGGACGGCGCTTCGTCAGCGAATACGATTTCAATATCGGCGTGAAGATCGACGAGCGCGATCCCGAAACCGGCGCGCCCGCGCATCTCCCGGTCTGGGTGATCGCGGATCGCCGCTTTCCCGCGCGTTCGCTGGTTTTTCGCTGGTATGCGCGCAAGGACCGGGCCTGGCTGATCCGCGCCCCCACGCTCGCCGAGCTTGCAAGCCGCATTGGTGTGCCTTCCGATGCCCTCGCCGAAACGGTTGCCCGTTTTAATTCGTTCTGCGCCGGTGGACGCGATCTCGATTTCCATCGGGGCGAGGGTGCCTGGGAGAGCTTCAAGGCCGGAACACCCGGCGCGGCGCTGGGCACCGTGGAGCAGGCGCCGTTTTACGCGGTGCCGCTCAACCGCTCCATTCTCGGGACCAAGGGCGGTGCGCGGACCGACGCGAAGGGTCAGGTGCTCAGGCCCGACGGCAGCGTGATCTCCGGGCTCTTCGCGGCAGGTCTCGCGATGGCGAACCCGATCGGAACGCGCGCGGTCGGGCCGGGCACCACGATCGGTCCCAATCTCACCTGGGGGTTTATCTGCTCCGAGACGATGCTGGCGCGCAACGTCTGAGGCTTCGATCCCTCAATTCAGCCGCAGCTCGGTGATGTGTCGCGGGTCGGGCTTCAGCTCGCCGCGCTCGACGCGTTTGACGATGTCGGTGAGCACGGCGTTGGCGCGGCATTCGATCCTGACCTTTTGGCCTTCGCGCACGACGAAGCCGTTCAGGAACTCGATCTCCGTGCGTCGGCCCTTCATCATGTCTTGTCCCATGGAAGGGCGCTGCCCCGGAGCGGTGCGGCCCCTGTCCTTGAAGCGCTGCTCGTCGAGCGCTCGCGTCGCCGCGGCGTCGCCTTCGCCCGCGCGGGCGATCGTCTCGGCCGGAACGTGGAGGATCTCCTCGAGCTCATAGCCGAGCGCCTGGCCGACGCGGATAGCCTCGCTGCCGAGCCGGGTCTGGAAGCGACGGACCGGTTCGCTCTCCAGCATCTCGCCGCCCGCAAGCCCGGTGCAGGCAGAAAGCCCGTTCGCCATCACGTTGGCGACCAACTTCGACCAACGCTCGCCCCAGAGATTGGCTGTGACCTTCGCGCTGTCGGCGTAGCCCACCAGGCGCGCAACTTCGTGCGCGCGATCGGTGATGCGGCCATGTACTTCGCCCGTGCGGAAAACCGTGTGATGAGTGCCGCCCTTGCCGGCGCCGCGATTCACGTGGCCGGGCTCGAACAAATTCACGGTGATGAGGCTTGCAATGCAGCCGAGCGTCTTGCCCCAGCCGACGATCCCCGCGATCGTCTCCTCGTTCATGCAATTCTGCAGCGACACCACGTAGCCATCCGCCGCCAGATATTGCCGAATCAGCATCGTCGCCCACGCGGTGTCATAGGATTTCGTGCAGACAAAGGCGATGTCGATCGGCTTCTCCTTGCTGAGCTGTTGCGCGTCGGTCAAATGGAGCGCGCGGACCGGCACGGTGAATTCGGGAACTTCCTTGGCGTGGGTCACGCGTAGCCCGTGGCTGCGCATCCGTTCCACATGCTCGGGCCACGGGTCGAGGAAGACCACTTCCTCGCCGGCCTTCGCCATATGTGCGCCGGCATAGCCGCCGACCGCGCCGGTTCCGACGATTGCGATCTTCTTGCCCATGCTTTCCTCCCGCTTCCTGTCGGTGTTGGCTTGTTGCTCAGCTTGCGCGCGCCGCGGCCTTGTCGCAAGCGCGATCCATTTCTCACATGCTTTCCGTCATCATCCACAATAACTTCAGTATCCGGTCGCTCCATGCGAAGATGCGCCGGACCGATCATCGGGAGACCCATGTCATGCGCTGGATCAGGTTCGAGCGGAACGGCGGCGAGAGTTTCGGCATCCTCGAGGGGGAGGTCGTGCAGCCGGTGGGCGGCTCACCCTTCGGACGCTGGGAGAAGGCTGGCGTGCGCGTTCCGCTCGCCTCAATCAAGCTGTTGCCGCCGGTGATGCCGCGCACCTTCTACGCGTGCGGACTCAACTATGTGGGCCACCTGAAGGGTGCGTCCACGGCGACGGGCACGACTTTCAAGGCGCCGACCGCACCCGATATCGGGTATCGCGCGAATAATGCGCTGATCGCCCATGACGAGCCGATCGTGATCCCGCGCGACGCCGGCGAGAAGGTGCAATACGAGGGCGAGCTGGTGGTGGTCATCGGCAAGCAGGCGAAGCATCTGACCGAAGCGAACGCGCTCTCCTGCGTCTTTGGCTACACCATCGGCAACGACGTGAGCGAGCGTAGTTGGCAGGGTAACGACCGCACGCTCTGGCGCGCGAAGAACACCGACACCTTCAAGCCCATGGGTCCCTGGATCGAGACCGATGTCGATCTCGATAAGCTCGTTACCATCGTGCGGGTCAATGGCCGCGAGATGATCCGATTCTCGACCAATCACATGCTGTTTGGGATCGCGACATATCTCTCGGCGATGAGCCGATACTTGACGCTTTATCCCGGTGACGTCGTGTGGATGGGGACCGACGGCGAACCCTCCAACATCAAGCATGGCGACGTGGTGGAGGTGGAGATTTC
Organism: Allostellaceae bacterium; assembly: GCA_035517495.1. Taxonomy (GTDB): domain Bacteria; phylum Pseudomonadota; class Alphaproteobacteria; order ATCC43930; family CGMCC-115725; genus DASZHJ01. Next base: position 26,824 of record DATIYT010000122.1, read on the forward strand.
GGGCGTCGGCGTGCTGCGCAATCCGGTGATCCGGGAAAACTGAGACGCGGGGGCGGGAGACCGGTAATGCATAAATCCGTGACGGGCTTTGTCGCGTATTGTGAGTCGATTGTTGCCGAGGTGGATGGCGCAGCCGATCGAGTGACCGCCGTGGCGCCCTTGATGCAGCGCCTGGTCGCGAGCGCCGGCGAGTTTCTGTCCGCCGAACATTTCCACAGCGAGCCCGATCACTATGCCCGCAACGCCATCCACATCGCGCCCAGCGGTAATCTTTCGCTGTTCGCGCTGGTGTGGCTTCCGGGGCAATGGACGCCGGTGCACGATCACGGCTGCTGGGGCGTGGTCGGCGTCGTCCAAGGCGTGCTGGAGGAGCGCAGCTATATGTCCGCGTCGGGCGAGATCACCGCGAACACCGGGATTCGCCTCAAACGCGGTGGCGTGATCTTGCTCAATCCCGGCGCGGTTTCGAGCTTCGTGCCCAATCCCGATCACATCCATATGACGGGAGTGCCGAGGGAGCGCGAGACTTGCGTCAGTCTCCACCTCTATGGCCGGAACATGAACTCCTTTCACATTTACGACGTCGCCGCGGGCACGCGTCGCTTGGTCGACGTGCCGCATCACGAGAGCCGCTAGAAAAGCGGCGACGCAAGACCGGAAGAAACAACGGAGGGAAACCATGCAAGTGGGATTCATCGGCGTCGGCACCATGGGAGCCGGCATGGCCGCCAATCTTCAGAAGGCCGGGTATCGCCTGGTGGTCAACGACGTGCGGCCTGCGGCGGCGGAGCCGTTTCTGAAGGCTGGCGCCATCTGGGCGCCGACACCCAAAGCGGTTGCCGCGGAGGCGGAAGTGGTTTTCGCCTCGCTGCCGGGACCGCCCGAGGTCGAGGCAGTGGCGCTGGGGCCCGACGGCTTGCTTGCGGGAATGCGGCCCAATGGCGCGTTCTTCGATCTCTCTACCAATTCGCCGACCGTGGTGCGTCGCCTGCATGCGACTTTCGTCGAGCGCAAGGCGCACATGCTGGATGCGCCGGTCAGCGGCGGACCGCGGGGCGCCAAGAGCGGCAAGCTTGCGATCTGGGTCGGCGGCGAACGCGCGGTTTTCGACAAGTACAAAGCCCTGCTCGATGCCATGGGCGACCAGGCCCGCTACATTGGCCTGATCGGCGCGGGCTCGGTCGCCAAGCTTGTGCACAACTGCGCGGGTTACGCCGTGCAAGCGGCGCTTGCCGAGGTCTTTACCCTCGGCGTCAAGGCCGGTGTCGAGCCGCTCGCGCTCTTCGAGGCGGTGCGCCAGGGCGCGGGCGGACGGCGGCGTACCTTCGACGGCCTGGTCGATCAGTTCCTGCCGGGGACCTACGATCCGCCGTCCTTTGCGCTCAGGCTTGCGCACAAGGATGTGTCGCTGGCGACCCTGCTCGGTCGCGAGCTGAAGGTGCCCATGCGGATCGCGGGCTTGGCGCTCGAGGAATTGACCGAGGCGATGAACCGCGGCTGGGCCGACCGCGATTCCCGAATTGCGATGCTGCTGCAGCAGGAGCGCGCGGGGGTCGAGATCAAGGTGGACAAGGCGAGGATCGAGGCGGTGCTCGGCGCCGATACGGCGGGGAAGGTGACCAAGGGGTGAGGGCCGACGCGCCGGGCGCACCGTAAGTGCGGTCCGTCACTTCACCCCGGCACCAGCGAGTAGCGCGCGTCCGCCGCGAGGCATGCTGCTTCCGGCAGGCCCAGCTCCCTGCGCACGATGTTGGTGCCCAGCACCATCGCCACCATTTTGTAGGTCGCATGGCGGCGGCTCATGCCCTCGCGTCCCATGCCGCAATCGGAGGAGATGATCAGCCGCTCCGGCGGAATGTGCTTGAGGGCTTCGCGGATCAGCGCCGCCACCTGATCCGGCCGCTCGACCTGGAGCGTGTGGTGGTCGATGACGCCAATCACGACCTTTTTGTCGCGGATCACTTCCCCGATCGCCTTCAAGTCGCCGGTGCCGGAGGAGCAGGTCTCGAAGGTGATGGCGTCGCAATCGAGCCGGTTCAGCGCTTCGAGCGTCGGCTGGTAGCTCTGGATTTCCTTGAAGATGCGCTGCTGCGAGGGATTGCCCCAGCAGGTGTGGCACCAGACCTCGGTTTTCGCGCGAAGCCCCTTCACTGTGTTGTTGAAGATATCGGCGAGCTCGGCGGGGCCCAGTTTGCCGAAGGTCTTGCCGCGCGCGGGTACCATGTGAATCTGCGGCTCTTCCAGTTGCACGACGGGGCAGCCGGCTTCGGCGAGCTCGGCCAATTCCTCGTTGAGCGCGTTGCTGAATGCCCAGGTCCGCTCCACGGGGTCTTTGTAGTGGTCATCGGAAACCGAGGCCGCGAGCAGCTCCGGAAGGATAGTGCCGAATTTGACCGGCTTCCTCGTGAGCCGCTGCGCCACCTTCCACATGTCGGCGTACTGCAGATCGCCGCGGCCCAGCGGTCCCACGACCCGCGGCAGCACCCGTGCTTCCAGAAAATCGTGCAGAATGTGGCCACGCGGATGCGCGGCGGCCGCGACGTTGTAGACCGAAGGCTCGGCCGTCGCCGAGAGCCCCGCCATGTGAGTGAGCGGATAGCTCTGCCAGCTCATCCCGCCGACCTGATCGTCGAAATGCGCGTCGCCGTCGGTGCAAATGTCGAGACCCGCGGTCTCCTGCGCTCGCAAGTGCACGGATACCGCATCTTCGTACTGCTCGCGGTAGCGCGCGTTCATCATCGCCTCGCGAAAGCTCTGCCGTCCCAGCACCGCGTCGTACCAGGCGGGGCGAGGGAGCGAGCCGATGATCGATGTCGGCAGCACGATGTTGGCGGATGCCTTGATCATGGGGACCCTCCGAGATGAAGCCGCAATAATGTACCGAGTGCCGCGCGATGCACGAAGATTTCACAACCCCGGGCGCTTGGACTTCGCCGTCGGAGCGGCGCCGAAAGCCTCGGAGAGGCGCTGCGCCGAGACTTCGAGCCTATGACCATGGTTCTGCAGGGCTTGAATCGACAGCCGCCATGCCGGAGCCGAGATGCCGACCGCTCCGGCGACCCGCCCGCTGAAGTCAAGCACGGGCATCGCGGCGCAGCGCACCTCGGCATTGAACTCTCGATCGTCGAAGCCGATGCCGGCGCGCCTCACCTCATCGATCTCGCCGCAGCCGGCGCGGGTCGATGATCGTCCTCGAAGTCAGCGGCTTCAACTCGACTCGCTCGATATAGCGGGCAAGCTGATCCGGCCGTAGAGCGGCAAGAATTACCTTGCCGAGCGCCGTGCAATAAGCGGGGCGTACGATGCCGACCCGCTCGGTAAGCTGAAACGCACCAGGACCCGGCGTCCGCGCCAGCACCATGACCGCATCGCTCATGCGCACGGCAAAGTGGCTGCTCTCGCCGATCTGCCGCGTGAGATCGTCGAGCACCGGCATCGCCAGGCTGACCATTTCCACTTCATCGAGCGCGCTCGCGGCCAAGGCGAACAACGGTCGGCCGATGCGATAGCGTTTGCTCTCCTTGATTTGCCGGAGGTAGCCAAGGGCCACCATGGTCTTGACCAGATGGAACGTCGTGCTGTTGTGCAGACCAACCCGCTTGCTGAGATCGGCGAGCCCGATGCCGTCTCGGTTGCGAGCGACTTCTTCTATGATGGCAAAGGCGCGCTCGATCGATTGAACGCCGCCGCGCGGGCGATCACCGATATCGTCATCGATTTCGTAAGATTGGCTCGCGACAAGGCGCGCAATCGGTCTGGACGCTCGTGCGGCAAGCGACACTCGCTTTGCGCCTATTTTCAAGCCGCGATCTCCGATCCTGTTCGGGTTAACGCGGCTCCTCGTCGTCGACTGGCGACGTCGCGACGATGAAGACGAGGTCCACAAGGCCGGTGTTGCTGATCGAGTGCGGGACGCCCGGCGGCAGGTAGATGACATCATGCCGGCGCACGACCCGGGTTTTGTCGCCAATCTCCATCAATCCCTCGCCTTCGAGGACGTGATAGATTTGCTCCTGAACCCGGTGGCTGTGGCGCTGGACATAAGCCATCGGCTGATACATCGAGATGCGGTAGTCGAGATGCTTCGACCCCATTGTTTCCGGCATCACCAAAGGCTTGGAGAGCGCGCCGCCGTGGTGATTGGGAAATTGCCGCCACGGGGTTTCCGCGATGTTCTTGATCGAAGCCTTGCGATCGTCGCCGGGCATGACGCACCTCACTTCGCCCGCTCGGGCAGCCAGCGCTGACCGAATACGGGTTCTTTATGGGGGGTGGGTGGCAACTCCCAGGCGCCCGTCGCCGGCGGGCGGATCTCGGCATCGACGTGCACGTCGAGCACGCATGGCCTGTTGGATTTAACCGCGTGCTCCAGCGCCCCTTTGAAATCTTCCGACTTGGTCACGGTGAGCGCATTGACGCCGCAGGACTTCGCGAGCAGGGTGAAGTCCGGATTGTACGGCTTTTTGTTGTCGCCTTGATGGAACATGGTGCCGTGCTCGCGTCCGCCGAACATGCCGAGCTGAATGTCCCGGATCGAAACCCATCCGAAATTGTTCCAGATCACCCAGACCACGGGAATGTCGTATTCGACGGCCGTGCAGAGCACGTGCGGCACCATCGTGAAGCACCCGTCGCCGGCGATCGCGACCACGGGCTTGTCGGGTGCCGCGAGCTTGGCGCCGAGCGCGCCGGCGGTGCCGAAGCCCATTCCCGAGAAGCCCCAGGAGTTGAGCATGGTCTGCGGCTTCCGCGCGCGCCAGAACTGCATGTACCAGTTGTGATTGACGCCGACATCGCAGGCGAGAATCGCGTCTTCCGGCAACACAGCCTGACAATCCGCCACCACGCGCTCCGGCCGCAGCGGCGAGGCGTGAATGTCGAAATTGGGTTTGATGAACTTGTCCCACGCCGCCCGCCAATCGGCGATGTCGGCGAGCCATGCTCTGGTGGTGCCGGCCTGTTTGCCCACCCGCTCGACCTCCGCGAGCAGTTGGCGAAGAAACGTGCGCGCATCGGCGAGGATGCCGAGATCGGGCGGATAGTTGCGGCCAAGCTCGGCCGGATCCAGGTCCACGTGGATCAACTTGGTGGCCGGGAAATTCCAGGAATATCCGGGAATCCATGATGACGCCGATCGATCGTCGAAGCGTGCGCCGAGCGCAATCACCAAGTCGGAGCGCCGCCCCGCTTCGTTTGCCGGGAATGCGCCGTTGCGGCCGATGAAGCCCAGCGAAAGCGGGTCGTTCATGTCGAAGGACCCCATACCGTTGGGCGAGGAGATCACGGGAATCGCGAGTTTCCGCGCGAACTCAGTCAATTCCCGGCTGGCCTCCGAAAGCGTTACGCCATGGCCGATAAAGAGGACCGGGCGTCGCGCGCGGAGGATCATGTCGAGCGCTTGCGAGACTTCTTCCGGGGAAGCGCCGCTGCGTTGTGTATTGAAGCGCGGCGCGGGCGGCGGCATCTCGACCTCATCTTCCTCTTGGAAGACGTTGAAGGGGACATCGACATTGACCGGGCCGGGGCGGCCGGAGAGCATCGTTGTCATCGCCTGCCGAAGCGCCAGCGGCAGCATGTCGACGCGGGTCGGCTGGAAGCTGCGCTTCACCACCGGCCGCACGATGTTCACAAAATCCGCCTGGAAATGACGATTGATCTCCTGAAAGGGGCTGCGGTTGAACTGGGACGTCGGCACGTTCGCTGTGATGGCAAACACCGCCGAGGAATCCGTCAGCGCCGTCGCCAATGGCATGATGATGTTGCACGACCCCGGCCCGCACGACGTGAGGGTGGCGACAGGCTCGTGCCTGACGCGGAAATAGGCGTCCGCCATGTGGGCCGCGACCTGCTCGTGGCGCGGCGAGACCAAAGCGATGCGGTCGCGCGCCTCGTAGAGCGGGTCCAGCATCCCGACGTTGCCATGGCCGCAAATGCCGAAGACGTAGGGAATCTTGTTGGCGATCAGGTATTCGGTGATGAGCTCGGCACCTTTCATCTTCGGCATGCTTGCTCCTTGCCCGGCTCGCGGGCTTGCGCGCGAAAGTGGTTTTCATAATATAAAAGGACATCCGACAATATGAACACCGCAAAATTCGTCCGGCGCCGGGATGTTCAACAGGTAAATTGGGTACCGGCCGGCAATCACGGTGCGTGCAAATGGCGTGAGCGCGTAGCATTGATTCCGAATTGACGGGAGGAGCGCTCGAATGAATCACCGACGCAGCATCGTTTTGGCCGTCGCAATCGTAGTCGTCATGCTCCTCCATCAGGTGCCGGTGCCCGTTTCGGCAGCGGAACCGAACGATCGCCTCATCCTCTACTACCGTCTGGTGCCACCCGACGCTCGCCCCGAGCGGTATTTCTGCACGATTGCCTCGCAAGTCCTCGACTTCAACGATTCCAGCTATCCGCCGACCGGCATGATGACCGATGCGGGCATGCGCTATGCGGTCACGGAGATCTATCGCGCGAGACTCATCGATCAGACGAGTTCGCAGCTTCAGCCCAGCTCGTCCGCTGACGGTGCCTACGTGCTCACCATCGATCCGCTCTTTACGGTGTGCGCGCGGAGCTACGCCGCAAAAACGATCAGGGGGAGAGCTGCCGTCAGCTACGTCGACTTGCGCGACGGCCAGTCCTACGACTTCATCCTGCGGGGAACGAAGTCCTTTGGCGTCTACAGGGTCGAGATCGCCGGCGAGAACGTGCTGAAGGATATTTGGACCGAATGGAAAAAATCGCATTAGCAGTCTAGCGAGGGGGAACTAGATATTACGTGAACAGGTTAGAGCGATCGCCAAAAGCGTTCCTTCGTCGACATGACCGGGACGAGCATCCCAATGGAAGCGGCATCTGATATCACGGCATGGCGGAGGTGGGTGAGCTCGCCCAGTCTCGCCGACGCGTTGCAAAAGACAGTTCAGCCGCTGCTCTTCGGCTTCCGGCTTTGGATCTCCGTCGTTCTTGCGCTCTACATCGCTTTCCAGCTCGAGCTCGACAATGCCTACTGGGCTGGCACCTCGGCGGCGATCATGTGCCAGCCGCACCTTGGCGCTTCATTGCGCAAGGGTTGGTACCGTATGGTCGGAACGCTGGTGGGCGCCGCGGCGATCGTCGCCCTCACCGCCTGGTTCCCCCAGGACCGCGGCGCATTTCTCGTGGCGCTCGCTCTTTGGGGCGGAGCGTGCGCCTGTGTCGCCACGCTCTTGCGTAATTTCGCCGCCTATGCGGCAGCGCTTGCGGGCTTTACCGCGTTCATCATAGCGAGCGATCAACTTGGGGCGGTTGGTGGATTGAATGGCGACGCCTTCTCGCTGGCGATCACCCGCGCCACGGAAATACTCATCGGTATCGTCAGCGCTGGAATTGTCCTTGCCGGAACGGATCTCGGCGGGGCCCCACGGCGCCTTGCCAGTGCCTTGGGATCGCTTGCGAAACAGATTACAAACGGGTTCATCGCAACAATAGCATCGGCCGGATCGCAATTCTCTGCGACGCAGGCGGTTCGTCGAGATTTTCTTCGCCGCATCATTGCGCTCGACCCACAGATCGATGAGGCTCTCGGAGAATCGTCGCGACTTCGCTATCATTCGTCGACACTCCAGGACGCCAGCGACGGACTCTTTTCTGCCATGGTCGGCTGGCGGGAGATAGCCGTGCTGTTCTCGCGAATGCCGGAAGATCAGGCGAAGGAGGAAGCGGCACTCGTCCTGCAACACATACCGATGGAGCTACACCCGAGGCCGGAGGACGGTACGCGGAACCGATGGATGGTGGCTCCTATCGGTTTGCGTCGGGCCTGCGATGCGGCGGTGCGACGACTCATGGCCCTGCCTGCCGAAACGCCGTCGCTCCGGCACATCGCGATCGAGACCGCGGAGGTGTTGTCCAGCATTTCGTATACTCTCGAGGGAATGGCGCTGCTTGTTGACGATCCCGCTCGTCCGGGGCGTCGCTCGCGTCGGGTCCGTCTGCGCGTGCCCGACTGGCTTCCCTCGGCGATCAACGGTCTCCGCGCCATTCTCGCGATCGCAGCCGCGTCACTGTTCTGGATCGTGACCGCTTGGCCGAACGGTGCCCTCGCGCTTGTGTGGGTGTCCGTGGTGACGATCATCTTTGCGCCACGGGCGGAGGCCGCTTACGACGGCGCTTGGAATTTCGCTCTGGGCAATGTATTCGCGCTGATCTTGGCCGCCATCATCGAGTTCTCCGTACTGCCCCAACTGCAGAGCTTTTTTGGTTTAAGCATCGCCATCGGGTTATATCTGGTTCCAATAGGCGCTCTCGTCGCGCAGCCGTGGCGGTCGGGAATGTTTCTAGCCATGAGCGCCAATTTAATTCCGCTGCTCATGCCAGAGAACCAGATGAGTTACGACACAGTGCAGTTCTATAATTCCGGCTTGGCTTTGGTCGCGGGGAGCGCCGTTGGCGCGTTCTCCTTTCGCCTATTTCCGCCGCTTTCCGCCGCGGTACGGACGCGTCGGTTGCTCGCACTGACGCTGGACGATTTGCGTCGTCTCGCCGCGGGCGGTGTGGCGCGGACGGTGGAGGATTGGCAGAGTCTCGTCTATGGCAGGCTTGCGTCCTTACCCGAAGAAGCGAGCCCACTGCAGCGGGCGCAGCTTCTGACGGCGCTGTCGGTTGGCTCCGCGATGATCCAACTTCGCCGGATCGCCCGTCGATTTGCTTCGAATATCGACCTGGAGGACGTGTTCAGCGCCTTCGCGCGAGGTGACAATCGAACCGCTGCAGCTGAGCTTGACGAAGCGGATCGATTGATAACCGAGCGCGCCGCCACCACGCCCGCGACGCTTCGCTTTCGTGGCCTAATACATTCGATATCCGAGGCGCTTGCTCAGCATGCCGAGTACTTCGCGGGGGCGAGCGGATGAGGTTCACCGAAGTCGACCTGTTCGGCGTCTATGTGGCGCCAATATTTGTGATGATGGTTGCCGCCTGGGTTATCACGATGGGGCTCGACCGGGGCGCTGCGCGCTTCCGTTTGCTCAGATTTGTTTGGCACCCGGCATTGTTTCGCTCTGCCGTCTACATCATTGTCCTTTCATCGATTGTGCTCCTTGTCGCCAGGGGGTAGGACACGCCATGCCGGATGTCCCAGATAAGCGATCGATTGATTTGCCGACCTCCGCGCCGGCGACGCGGATCTCGGACCAAGGCATCGCTCAGGCGAAAGGGCGCCGCGCGCGGATACTGCCCATCGCCATCACTTTCGCTGCTGTAGCTGCCGCCGTCGTCTTCGGCTGGGCGATGTGGGATACCTACATGGCGGCACCATGGACTCGCGACGGCACGGTGCGGGCCTATGTGGTGACGATCGCGCCCGAGGTGGCGGGGCGCATCGTCGAGCTGCACGTCGCCGACAACCAGTTTGTGCACAAAGGCGACGTTCTGATGGTGATCGACCCGACCGACTACAAGATCGCGGTCAGCCTGGCTGAGGCAGCCGTGCAGCAGGCGGAGGCAAACGCGCAAAACGCCGAAAGGGAGGCACAGCGGCGCATGAAGCTTTCCGACCTCGCGATCTCCGTCGAGGAGCAGCAAACCTATGAATCCAGCGCGCTGGCCGCCGAGGCGCAACGGCAGCAGGCCAACGCCCAGCTCAACCAGGCACGAGTCAATCTCGCTCGGACGCAGATCGTTTCGCCCGTGAACGGTTTTATCACCAATCTTTTGGCGCAGCTCGGAGACTACGCGACGGTGGGGCGGAACGAGATTTCTCTCGTCGATTCCGATTCATTCTGGATCGACGGCTACTTCGAGGAAACAAATCTTCATGCGATCCAGGAGGGCGACCCGGCGACGATCAAGCTGATGGGTTACCGCGATGTGCTGCACGGGCATGTGGACAGCGTTGCACGCGGCATCAGTGTCTCCAATGCGCAACCGAGTGATCAGGGGCTTGCGACCGTGAATCCGATCTACACCTGGGTTCGGCTGGCACAGCGCATACCGGTCCGAATTCACATCGACCGGGTTCCGCCTGGTGTAACGCTGGTGGCGGGGATGACGGCGACCGTGCAAATCGATCCCAAGGGGCAAGCTGCGGAACAATCCCGATGAGCCCGCGACGTCGCGACTTTGTGATGCGGTTCACTCGTGCTTTGGGCGTGAATACCGTGCTCTGGCCCATTGCCACAGCGCGAACAGGGCTGGGCAATCTCATTGCGCTCCTTGCCCCTTAGGGAGAAGCTGCCCTTGTTGAAGGGCCCACTATCATAGGGATGGCAAAATGAAAGGCCGGTTGCTTCATCTAGGCCTCGTCAATGCCGCGGCGCTGGTCGCCGTTCTCGTGCCATCGCGGAGTCAGGCTCGCCAGGATCTGGAGTTGATATGCAGCGATGGCTCATTGACCATCGAGTATGACAAGGGATTCGTCAAAGACAGCGACGGTGAATTTCCAGCAACGATTTACGACCGCGCGATAGAATGGAGCGATTCTGGAACTCAATTTAGTCTCGATCGTTCTACTTGGAAGCTGACAATTAAGAGCTCCGACCAGACGAAATTTGCGCAATGCACGCCGCGTCGCTGAAACATGTTCCGGTGACTCTAAATTTTCGACCTGAGGTGTCCGCGGGGCCGTCATGACTGGCATCGACGCACTCTCACTCGCGCAATAAGTCAGTGGCACGCTGCCGGCAACCGCGCGCCGCCCGCTCCGCGCGCGTCTCAATGCTCTATCGGAATGTTGAACTTCTCGGCGACGCGCTTGCGTAACCAGTTCAGCGCTTCCAATCGTTCACGAAAAACCTCAACCTCCGCGATCTGGGCCACAAAACCCCGCCATTCCCGTGAGCGCGCGAATGGCTCGTCGTTCTTCGCGTAGATAGCCGTGACACGTCTGAAGGACTTGTGACGAGAGGTTTTGGTGACGACGGCCGCCATCGCGCGCAATTCATCGGTGGGGATTTCCACTTGCGACACGTCATCCCCGAATTCGAAAAATACGTAGAACAGGGGCGCACCCGCGAAACTCGGCAAAAGCACGCTGGTATAAGCGCTGTTAAATTCCGTCCGCGTCAGACGGCCTGAGACGGTGTACGCGATCCCTCGTCGGCCACTCAAGAACCGATACGACAGTGTCAAGTCGCTGCCCCCTCTGCCGCGTGCCGGGAACAACAGCACACGACCCGTATCCGCGCAAGCGAGGACCTCTAAACTGGTTCATCTTCATAAACCCCTCGCGTGCCCGCTGCGGAGGACTTTCACTCTCAACCGACGCGGCAAGTTCCTGCTGAAGGCGAGCCCGTGAATACGATGTGGCCTGTTTGGGAAGCGGCGCTCAGGCAGGCGCCGCTTAATAGCCGTCCCTAGCGAAGGCGACGGCAAAAAGTGTGAGAACGACGAACGCACCCAAGAAAGTGAGCATTGGGGTCTTTCTCCGCTTCTTCTGTGCCTGATTCAGAGCTCCGAATTTACCGATGGTATTGAATGTCCACGCAAGAAATAGACCAATAATCGGCATCGAAATAATTTAAGTAAGTTGGAAAATTAAAGCAGCAGTATTTCTGTCCTTAATTTGTAAAAGAACTCGACGCGTCGATAAAAATATTCGTCGGGAGGCGGCAGTGCACGCCGCTTCGCCTTTCCGATCTCGCGCGGCACACGCTCTACGGGCTCGCGCCGGCCTTCAGGCCGCCGTGGTGGATTTGACAGCTTGAACCGCCAAGTTGTGGTCTAGACAAAGGGCAAGCTGTCTAAGGCCGAGTGGCATGACGCCATGAAATACTGCGGAATCATCGCAGCGATGACGGTGGCACTGCTTTTCGTCACCGGCGCCCGCGCGAACGAGGGCAGCTGCTTTAAAGTCATCGACGTGCCGGCGAACAATGGTATCCCCGGCATGAGCGAATTCGAGCTGATCCCGTGCGATGCACGTGCCCGAGCCATCGTCGCTGGCGATATTGCTTCCTGCCTTTGGGTTGGTTGCGTTGCGGGGGTGGAGACGTCGAAGAGGGACGTGAAAACGGCCGGCATCGAATAGGACGGCGCTAAAGAACCGAGTTCGAACGTTGCCCCAATCATAACCGTCGCAGATGCCGCCGCGCCGCTGAATGTGTGTCGATCGTCGGCGACTGCTGCGCGCGTGGGAACCCCGACCCCGCGCCGTCTCATTTCTAATCTCGCGGCACGCTCTCAATCGTCACTGTGTGATCTCCGCGCGCGCCGCATCGCTGACAAGTGAACCGCGCCTCAAGTTCCTTGAGCTTGGTATAGGGTGCGCGCCCGAACTTGAGCCGCGCGGGAGGAAGCACGCCGGCGTGCCCGCAGCTGCAGCGCACGACGATACGATGCCAGCGGCGCAAGTCCTCCAGCCGGATCGCATAGCGCGGCGGTAGACGATCTGACGCCACCATTGCCTCGTGTTCTTCTTTTGTTTCCTTTATAATTCCGTGTTGCGCTGAGCCGGTCAAGGGTGGAACGCACCAACGTGCAAGATCACTACGAAGGCCGAGACCATCGCTACTAAGCGGGTGTGTCGCGAAGCATTCAGAGCAATGCTCCTCGGCACCGCGCTCGAGCCTCCCAAATTATGATTTCTCAACGCGACGCCACAGCAACCGCAGCGCCAGCCATCATCGTTCCAGCCGCGCGGTTGGCAAACCGAACTGCGCGAGGACTGCGCAGCACACGGCGTGCCCTGAAGGCCGCCGCAACGTAAATCGAAAGTACACTCGCGCTCAGAGCGACCAGCAGTGCAACCAGAACAAGATAGTCGCCAATCGTAAGACGCTGGGGATCGACCAGCATCGGTGCGAGGGCAAGATAGAACACCATGGTCTTGGGATTGCCGAGGGCGAGCGCAAGGCCGCCCGCAAAGCCGCGCCACACTCTCGCGGTCACCATGCTTTTCGCGACCTCCGGCGATGTAGCCGGGGCGGTCCAGAGGTTCCAGGCGAGCCAAAGGAGATAAACGGCGCCCATATATTTCAAGGCGGCAAACAAGGGTTGCGCAGCTTCCATCAGCGCCGCCAAGCCGAACATCGCTGTCGTGAACCAGACTACATCGCCAAGAGTGAGTCCGGCGCAGAACCCAAAAACGCCGCCAGCCCGACCTCCGCCTCCGATCACGCGCGCGAGCAACGCCGCGATGGCGGGTCCGGGAGATGCCATCGCAATTCCGGCAGCAGCCGCGAAGACGAGAATTGCCGGGATGCTCACATGTGATTTCCTTATGCGCGTTCAATACGAGGCGGGAGAGCGGTCAGGATCCGACACGTGACGCTGTCACACACGGATGATGTCATCCGCTCCCGGGCGGTGCGGGTGCGGTTGGGGCTGTCTCAGCCGGCGCAGCCTGCGGCGGCTTTGAAATTGTCGGCAGCCGGTTGTAGATCGGAATGACGGCGTCGTAATAAGGCGCCTGCGGAGACGCGGTGCAATATGACTTGATGTCGGTCTTCGCCGATTCCGCGTCAATTTTCTTCAGATCGAGGGGCGTCGTTTCGGCCGCTGGGGCCATGAAATTCATTCCGCTCACGAATCCCTCCGCCCACGCATAGTAGAGCGTTTCGGCAAGCGCTGGCTGCACCTTGAGCGCCTTGGAGAAATCTTCACACGAACGCATTCCGAGGCCGACTCCTTGGGCTTGTTGGGGAACGCTCGTGCAGCAAGAGAGACCAACCAGCATCGTCAGCGAGACAATCCATCTCATATTTTGCTCCGTGGGTGAGCGTTCAACCTATCTCATCGGAAGCGGGCCGAAGGTCCAACGATAAACCGTCTCAGATCACAAGACGATTGAAGCGACCGTCCGCCTGATCGAAGCGTCCGGCAATCGGCTGAGGTTGCGCCCGGCGGCGCACGATCGGGATCGATATAGAGGAGCCGGTCAGCATCAGAAAGTCATGCTGAGCCGGAGCAGGCGGCTTGTAATCCAATCGCGTGCTCTATCCCGGTGCGTGTGATGCGGGCTGCGTAGGCCATTGAATGCCCTTTCACGCAGGTAAGCGGGTGATCTTGGTTCGAGAAAATATTGGTTGGGAATTCGGATGCGAACCTCGACTGGCGGAGTCAGAGTCCCACGTCTAGCGCGCTCGATCAAGCCCGCACGGCCTCCCGCTCTGCAAAACTGCCGGACCGCATCAACGAATTGGGCCACAGTTGCAAAATGGCGCCCGACGTCCTGCTCGTACCTTGCTCTCCGTCTTGTGGCAGAGAATCCGGTGCTGGCGCTGCCGCGCATCAAATATCTGCTCTCCGCGGAAAGTCAGGCATAGAGCGAACATCCGCCCGACTACCGTTCGTGGACCCACTACGGACATTCAGGGTTGAGCCTTGCACGCGCCACCCCTGAAACTAAGTCTTTCAGTGCGAAGGACCCATTGACGTTCCGGACGCAAGTTTGCCAAGGGGAAGGAGACATGCGTTGACGCAACAGTCGACATCGATGCCAGCGGCCGCGGGTGCCGCCGCCGACTGTGCGCCGCTTCCGGGCATGGTGTGGATTCCCGACGGTGCGTTCGCCATGGGTTCCGACCACCACTATCGCGAAGAGGCGCCCTCTCATCGTGTCACCGTCGATGGTTTCTGGATCAACCGCTACGCCGTTACCAACGCGGAGTTCGCTCGCTTCGTCGCAGCGACTGGGTATGTGACGCTCGCCGAGCGTGCTCCCCGAGCCGAAGATTACCCCGGCGCCATACCGGAGATGCTCGTCCCTGCCTCGGTCGTGTTCCAGCAGCCGAAGCAGCGCGTTGACATGCGCGATATCCATAATTGGTGGGCGCTTGTTCCCGGTGCCGACTGGCGTCATCCCCGCGGCCCGCTAAGTTCGATCGCAACGATCGAGGATCATCCGGTCGTGCATGTGAGTTTCGAAGATGCCGAAGCCTATGCGACCTGGGCCGGCAAATCGTTGCCGACCGAAGCGGAATGGGAGTTTGCTGCACGCGGCGGTCTCGACGGTGCAGAATACGCCTGGGGCAATGAGATGAAACCAGGCGGGAAATCCATGGCCAATACGTGGCACGGCGAATTCCCGCATCAGAATCTATCGCCCCGAGGAAGCGCCGCGACCGCAGCGGTGGGCTCCTATCCGCCCAATGGGTACGGTCTCTTCGACATGATCGGCAATTGCTGGGAATGGACCATCGACTGGTATCAGGAACATTCCCGAGCTGGCGACGACTGTTGTGGGTCGGTCAATCCGCGCGGCGGCCTGCGAGAGGCGAGCCACGATCCGCGCGACCCGCTGTCGATCCCGCGGAGGGTGATCAAGGGCGGTTCTTTCCTCTGCGCGCCGAACTACTGCCGGCGCTATCGGCCGGCCGCGCGCATGGCGCAGCCGATCGACACTGCGACTTGCCATATCGGATTCCGCTGCGTGGTGCGGGCAAAGACCTGACCTTTTTTGCGGACTTCGCGCGCTCTCGGTGACCCCGAAAACGCTGAAGGCTTCACGCACGCGCACTTGCCGCTCGACGGTACTCTTCTAGTTCCCTCGCCATAGGAGTGGGGTCCTTCATCGGATAACCGCCGCGACGCGCTCGCACGGGACAAATTGCTACGTTCGCGTGCACGCGCACTTCACTACGGAGGAAGCGATGAGCGAACAGAGCAAACGCAAACCCGGAAAAGACCCAAAAGCTGGCGCTTCTACGGATAGGGGTGGTGTTGGGCGGCGCGAGGTCTTCCTTGCCTCCACCTCGCTCATCGCCGCGTCCGCGCTCTCGCGTGCTGCACGAGCGGCATCTCAGGATACGGTGCTGCCGAAACCGGAACCGCCCTTCCACGGCAAGATCGAGCGTACGCTCAAGGGTTCGAAACCTGATTTCCCCAAGGGGGTGGAGGCGCCCGCGGGTGCGCCTAACGTTCTCTTAATCCTGACGGACGATGTCGGGTTCGGCGCGACCAGCGTCTTTGGCGGGCCAATTCAAACCCCCAACTTCCAGCGCATTGCCGACCATGGGCTTCGCTACAACAGATATCATACGACCGCACTCTGTTCGCCAACTCGCGCCGCCCTGATTACGGGCCGAAACCATCACTCGGTTGCGAGCGGTTCCATCACCGAGTTCGCGACCGGATTCCCCGGCTACAATTCGCTCGTTCCCAAGAGCGCTGGTTCCGTGGGCGAGGTTTTGCGAGAAAACGGCTACAACACGTCATGGTTCGGCAAGATGCACAACGTGCCGGACTGGATGTCGAGCCAAGCGGGTCCCTTCGATCTGTGGCCGAATGGCCTGGGCTTTGAGCATTTCTACGGATTTCTCGGCGGCGACAGCGATCAGTGGCACCCCGCGCTCTATGAGAACATGACACCGATCGAGCCCTATTTGGGCAATCCCAACTACATCCTCGACGTCGATCTCGCCGACAACGCGATCACGTGGATGCGCATGCAGCATGCGCTCGCCCCGCAAAAGCCGTGGCTGCTTTACTACGCAACGGGCACTGCCCATGCGCCGCACCACGCGCCCAAGGATTGGATCGCGAAGTACAAGGGCCAGTTCGACCAAGGCTGGGACAAGGTGCGGGAGGAAACGCTGGGACGGCAGATCAAACTTGGTGTCGTTCCGCAGGGTACCCAATTGACCAAGCGCCCGGAGGAGATCCCTGCGTGGGATTCCCTCTCGGCCGATCAGAAGCGTCTCTATGCGCGCATGATGGAGGTGTACGCGGGCGCCCTCTCGCACGCTGACTACAACATCGGCCGCCTGCTTGACGCTGTGGAGGAATCGGGCCAGATAGACAACACGCTCATCATCTTCATGATGGGCGACAACGGCGCGAGCGCCGAAGGAACCCTGCAGGGTACGACCAACGAAGTCGGTACCGCCGCCAATAGCGTCAAAGAAAGCATCCCCTTCCTGCTCTCGATGATCGATGAGTTGGGAGGGCCGCGGACCTACAACCACTATCCCGTCGGCTGGGCGCACGCCATGGATGCGCCGATGCAATGGACGAAGCAGATCGCATCGCACTTCGGCGGCACTCGCAACGGCATGGCGATATCGTGGCCGGCCCGCATCAAGGACAAGGGCGGCTTACGCACTCAGTTCTGTCACGTGATCGACATCGTGCCGACCATCTATGAGGCCGCGAAGATCACGCCGCCGACCGAGCTCGATGGCGTGAAGCAGAAACCGCTCGACGGAGTGAGCCTAGTCTATACCTTCGACAATGCCCAGGCGCCGGAACGCCACAAGACTCAGTACTTCGAGATGTTCGGGAACCGGGCGATCTACAAGGATGGCTGGATGGCGAGCACGACGCCGCTTCGTTTGCCGTGGGTAACGAGCGGGGCCAATCCGAACCCGGACGACTTCAAGTGGGAGCTCTACAACATCAACGAAGATTTCAGCCAAGCCAACAATCTCGTCGCCAAATATCCAGAGAAGCTCAAGGAGCTCCAGGCCGCGTTCGACGTGGAGGCGCGGAAGTACAACGTGTACCCGCTCGATTCGAGCTTCGCGGAGCGAGCCGACCCCGCGATCCGACCAAGCCTCACCCGAGGCCGAAACGAATTCGTTTACTATCCCGGAATGATTCGCATCCCCGAGGGATCGTCGCCGGACTTCAAGAATAAATCTTGGACCATCGCTGCCGAGGTCACCATTCCGGACAGCGGCGCTAACGGCGTCTTGGCGACGATCGGAGGCCGCTACGGCGGCTGGGCCCTGCTGATGCAGGACAGCAAGCCCATGTTCGCCTACGCATATTCAAATCAGCCCGAGCACAAATACCGCGTGGGTTCCGACCAGCCTTTGACAGCCGGCAATCACGTGATCCGCGTCAAATTCGCTTATGACGGCGGCGGCATCGGCAAACCGGCGACCGCGACATTGTTGGTGGACGAGAAGCAAGTGGCGCAGGGGCGGATCGAAAACACGATACCGATTCGCTTCTCCCTCGACGAGACTTTCGACGTCGGGGAG
Organism: Allostellaceae bacterium; assembly: GCA_035517495.1. Classification (GTDB taxonomy): domain Bacteria; phylum Pseudomonadota; class Alphaproteobacteria; order ATCC43930; family CGMCC-115725; genus DASZHJ01. The sequence goes on from DATIYT010000122.1 coordinate 44,724, forward strand.
GACACGGGGACCCCGGTGCTCGAGGAGTACGAATCCAAGATGCCGTTCCGCTTCACCGGCACGCTCAAGAAATTCGCCGTAGTTCTCGAACCGCTGAAACTAAGCGCGGATGAGCAGCGCCGGCTGCAAGGGGAATTGGCGAAGGCGATGGCGGCAGTTCAGTAGCGACAACTCGGTCGCTGAGAATGACGGCTTGTGGCACTTTCTCGGACGTTGCTGTGGTGCCAACAGAAGTCTGCTGACGACGGGAAAAGCGGACTCTGCGCGGACATCACGCCGGCGGCCGTTCGCGACCCACTGCGCGATCGGATGGCGTGCTATGCTTGGTCCTGTGCCCATCGATCCCGTTCGAATGATGAGGCCTCAGCAAACGGCGCGGATGCGGGTAATCGGGCGTCCTAAACCCGAACTGCGCAGGCTCAATCCTCCGAGGGGGTGGATCATGATCGGACTCATTTACGGCGGCCTCTGTTACGTCGTGTTCTTTCTGACGTTCCTCTATGCCATCGGTTTTGTGGGCAACGAATTTGTGACCAAATCGATAGACAGCGGAGCCGCGGCCCCGCTGAGCGAATCGCTGCTGGTCAACATCCTTCTACTCAGCGTCTTTGCCGTACAGCACAGCGTGATGGCGCGGCAGGGCTTCAAGCGCTGGTGGACCCAGTATGTTCCACGCGTCGCGGAGCGAAGCACCTATGTCCTGTTCTCGGCCTGCGCGCTCATTTTGCTATTTTGGCAGTGGCGACCCATCACAAACGTCATCTGGACGGTGAGTAATCCCGTGGGGGGCTGGATTCTGCAGGCGATCTTTTGGATCGGCTGGGCCACCGTGTTGATCAGCACGCTTCTGATAAGTCACTTCGAGCTATTCGGCCTGCATCAGGTGTATGCGAACTGGCGAGGGCAGAAGTTCGAGCATCCGAGCTTCCGCACACCGCTGTTCTACAAATTCGTCCGTCATCCGATCTATTTCGGCTTTCTGCTGGCGTTCTGGTCAACGCCGAAGATGACGGCCGGTCACTTGCTGTTCTCGATCGCCACCACCGGATATATCTTCATCGGGATAATGTTGGAGGAACGCGACCTCATTTCCTTCCACGGCGAGGCGTATATCCGCTATCGCGAGCGCGTGTCGATGATCTTGCCGTTTCCGCCCCGGAGGGGCTGAGGGTTCCCACGCAGGAAACCGTTCGACTTCTGGAATTGGCACTTCGGCGACGTACTGCGATGTCGTGACGAGAGTCTGGTTCTGGGGAAAGCAGACGCTATGCAGACATCACGCCGACAGCCGTTCTTGACCCCTTCCAGACATGAGAGACCACCGATCGCAGTTATGCCGCGTGCAGTTTCGATTTGGCTTGTTTAACGCGACGCCCGATCAGGATCGCTCGCTCCTCGCGAATTCTCATAAGCCCTAATGCCGCAGCGGGGACATAGGGGAATTTCGCCGAGGGCTTCGACGTGACCGACTCCTTGCCGATCCCTGCGAGCGGGTTGTACTTATGTCAGGACGCCAGCATCCCTCACGGTGCGTCCGCGCCGACCCCGAGTATCGAGAAACTTTTGCGGGCTTCGTCCGGAATCGCCTAATTCAGCCCCATCGCTGCATCGAACCGGCGGCGGACGTCGAGGAAGTCGCCGTATTTGCGATGACGCGCCGTGTGTTGAGCGCAGGCAAGGAGGAGCCGCTCGCGGGCCGGCCCCGGGTTTTTGCTGTAGTCCTCAAGGAGACACTGAGCAATCTCTTGATTGTGCGGATCATTGCCGATACTGGCGGCGACCAGTGCCAGGCGATCGACGAGACGCGAGCGGGGGGCATTGCTCTCAAGATATGCCTTGGTCCAGGCGACGCTTTGTTTGCCATCAAGTGCCAGAATGGCTGTCTCGAGCCGCTCGAGGATCTGTTCCCCCGTCATCCGGCTGGCGCCGCCTGGCGTCTTCACCGGCGCCTCGCGAAGATCGCCCGTACGGGCCTGATGGAAAGCGGCTTGATTGACGTAGGAGGCGGCGAGGTAGAGGAGCTTCAGCCGCTGCGGATGCTCGAAATTGTCATAGAACCAACCGAGCGTGTTGCAGTACTCGTAGCAATGCTGCGGTAGGGAGAAGTTGAGGTCGTTGTCTGTCGCAATGATCACGTCCGCTGCAGCGATCTGTATGACGTCGAGGATGTGGCGCGGACTCTTGCCGGATTTGAGGAGGACGCTGACGCGCTCGATATTGGCGGGCTCAGGCTCGTGGAGGAGAATGTCGATGAGTTCCGCGCTCTCGCTCGTGTTCAGCTCTCCGGTATTCGCGAGGAGCCGGCGTTCGCCCACGGTCGTGCCGCTGTACGGGATCGCCGAGATCCGATCGCCCTCGACATAGACCGTGATCGCGTTGCACGCCATCTCGTAGGTTGAGTACCAGCGCGGTCCCACTGCGATGTCAAGCGCGCCGGCATAAACAACATCGTGCGCCGCCTCCCAACCGATTGCGTTTCCGAGCTCCACAGTCGCTCGAGCCCGAAAGGCCTTGTGGCCCGTGGTATAGGACCGGTTGTTGAGGCTGCGGTCCTGTAGGTCAATGAGGCCAGCGAAGGCTAGCTCCGCGAGCACTTCCCTGCGGTGGGCCTCTTCGTCGACGAGGCCGAGGAACACGCGATAGGCATCAATCACTTGGCTGCGATGGACCAGCGTTAGCCAGTGGCCCAGCCGCTCACGCAAGGTACCCGTTTCTCGCACCGGCTCCTGATCGGGCCAGTAGACGACCGGAGCGGGCGGTGGTCCGGCCGGCATCTTGAAGCCGCGCGCGTAGTGGCCGGGCGCCTTTGCAATCTTCTGATTCCATATATCAAGGGCGGTCGGCACATACCATATTGTCTGCGCCATCGGCAGCCCGGCGTGTTTACCGTCGAGGAGACGCGTCAGGTGAATGGTAGCGCGCGAGCTCAGAAGGCAGTGGTCGTTGTTGACGAAATTGACGAACCCGTCGTCGATGCGTTCGTGATACGGGACGTGCGTATAGGGCGCATGGATGCGCGTGACTTCGGAAATCATCTCCTCGAGCGGTCGCCCCTGGCGGAGCAGGTCGAAATAGATCTCGCTGGTGCCGATCTGGTCGCGCGCGAGGATCCGATCCTCGAGCCTCGTGTATAGAGCGACTGCTTCCGGGGGTGTCGCTTCTCTTCGCATCCACATTTTAGCCTCTTCCCTGAGGGGGACGACCAAACGCCTCGCTAGACCGCTTATCACACATCGCGACTCTGTCGCCGTCAACATCGACGCCCGAAGCACTGCCTCCGGTGGGGCCGATTTCTGCTCGTGATACTTTTGCGTCGTGCCGCGATTGTGTGATGAGAGTCTGTTTCCGAGGGAAAAGCTGACCTAGTACGGACAATCGCTCCGACTACCGTTCGTGCCCCCGGCTGTGTGAAAACAGCCCCTGTGGCGTGACGCATGCGATACGATTCGCTTGCGATTTGCGGGGGGGATTGGATGAAGCGCTTTGCAGGCTTTTGCCCCGCCGCTACGCCGCTACACCGCTGGACTGTGGGGCGCGTCGCACTTGGTGTAAGACGCCTCAGGTTTCGGGCCACGCGGCCGCAGTGAGTTCGACGGAAACCTCCCGGCCGTGAATTTGCAAGTCGAATTCGAATTCAGATGCCCCCGCATAGTCTCGGTACTTCCCGGCATGAAGGGGGTCGTTAGTTTCGCGCGACAGAATGAAATACATGATGCCAACCAGCTGCAGCGTTTGGGCACGCTTCTCCTCGACGATGCCCATTTCCGGGAGCTGCATAACGATGCTGGAAGCAAGGACCGATGGCGTGACGCCGCGATCCCTGGCAGTGTCGCCGAAGGCAAGCTCCAGTTTCTGGATCTTGAGATCGTCGCCGGACCACCTGAAGATCTCGTATCCCTCAAGCTTTAGAGTGATGTTTCCCATGGCTTGGAGTAAGTGCTGGGTGCGGGCGGACGCGCGTGTCAGCGTCTGGCCCGACTATTTCACGAAGTCCCGTGGCAGGTCGAGACACTATTGCTGAGTGCTCGGCGGAGAGCGCTCGGGCGCGCGACGCCGCGGTTCATGCGTGACCATCGTGAGGCGGGCCTCAATGGCTGCCGCATCCATGACCATCGCGCCTGACGGGTCGTTGATTGCGTGGACAGGAAACCCGAGTTTTCGGAAATGCGCCGCCCGCTCGAGCGCTTCCGACTGCGTCTTCGCCTCGGCCGTGCTCCAGCGCTCTCCCGGACGCGCGGCCAAGTCCCAAAGTACGGACCAGCGCAGACCCGTATCGGACGCGATGTGATCGCCGCTAACCAACGTCTTCTTCAGCTGCTTCACCACGATCGAGTCCTTTCTGGGTAGAATCTGTTCAGCTATCCCTAGCGCTTATTAGCCTTGCGTACCCGACTTGCGACGGCTCGCTACCAATCGTGCCTTCGGTTTTGCCTGCGCTTCCGCGGCTTCCTTGGCGAGGCGGAGCTCTCGCAGGCGCGCCACTTTCTCGGCGGACGTTTCGCGTTCCTTCGCGCGCTGCTGCACGATTTCGTTGTCCTGCTTCCTTCGCGGCGCCAGCGCAGCCTCGGCCTTACGCCTGGCTTCGGAATCTCGTCCTGAATCGGTCATCTTCGACCTCGCTTCGTCTCGTTTAGTAGCCTTCCCGCTCCATACGCTTGCGCAGTGCCTTACGATGACGGCGAACAGCCTCGCCCTTTTCCCGAACGCGCCGCTCTGAAGGCTTCTCGTAAGCGCGCCGGCGCTTCATCTCGCGGAAGGTGCCCTCGCGCTGCATCTTCTTCTTCAGAACGCGCAGCGCGCTATTCACGTCATTGTCGCGTACGAATACCTGCATTGCTCTCTGCCTCGGGTTGACGAACACGAGGGGCCGAGCTCAACAGCTTGACCCGGTTCTGGCAAAGCGGGCCGGCCGACGCCGCCCCGTTGCTGGTCAGACGCCCTTCAGATTGACCGCCGAGGTCTTGCCTTGCTGACCTCGCTCAATGTCAAAGCTGAGCTTCTGGCCTTCGCGCAGATTGCCGATCCCGGAGCGCTCGACCGCCGAGATGTGCACGAACACGTCTTTCGAGCCGTCTTCCGGCTGTATAAAACCGTACCCCTTAATGGGGTTGAACCACTTGACTGTACCGATGGACATGCGTCCCTCCATGAACGAAAAACCGCCACGCCGGATGGCGCAACGGGCCAATCTTAAGTTGGACGGGACTGGGTCCGGCCCGAAAGCACGGCGACAAGGCCGACCCAAAGTGGATTGACTAGGTAGATATGGCACTGCACAACCGGGTTTTCAACCGAGCTACGTCCGTTCTCTACATCCGATGTTCAACGCCGACCGTCCCTGCTGGGAAGCAACCCAGGCTGGAAACAGCTTGCGCGGGGTCCAGGGCCAGCTCAGGCGCCGTGGGCGCCGACGACCGTCAGCGAGCGGCGCGTCAGCCTCTCGATATCCCGAAGAGAGCCACGCTCCGTGGTGTCGCAGAAGGAGATCGCCGTACCAGCGGCGCCTGCGCGTGCCGTCCTTCCGATACGGTGCACATATGTCTCCGGCACGTTTGGCAGCTCATAATTGATGACATGGGTGATGCCGTCGATGTCGATGCCACGTGCAGCGATATCGGTTGCCACCAGGACGCGGAGGCTGCCGTCGCGAAAGCCGGCGATAGCGCGCTGCCGTGCGCCTTGCGACTTGTTGCCGTGGATGGCATCAGCGCGGACACCGCCCTTGGCGAGGTGCTCGGCGACGCGGTTGGCGCCGTGCTTGGTCCGGGTGAAGACGAGCGCGCGGGCGACGCTCCGGTCGCGCAAGAGCGTCGTGAGCAACCGGCGCTTGTGGGCGGCATCGACGAAGACGACGCGCTGATCGATCCGCTCGGCGGTCGACGCCGGCGGCGTTACCTCGACACGCCGCGGATCGCGGAGCATGTCGCGGCACAGCAGAGCCACCTCGGGCGGCATGGTCGCCGAGAAGCACAGTGACTGCCGAGCCTTCGGCAGTGCCGCGACAATTCGCCGAATCGGCTGGATGAAGCCGATGTCGAGCATGCGGTCGGCCTCGTCGAGAACGAAGATCGAGACGGCGTCTAGGCGAAGATGGCCTTGCTCCATCAGATCGAGGAGCCGTCCGGGCGTGGCGATCAGGATGTCGACGCCGGCGGCGAGCGCCCTCACTTGCGGCTGCTGTCCGACGCCGCCGAAGATCACGGCGTGGCGCAGGGGCAGAAATCGCCCATAGGCGCGGAAGCTCTCGCCGATCTGAATCGCGAGCTCCCGCGTCGGCGCCAGGACAAGCGCCCGCGGCGAGAAACGACGGCGGGGCGTCGTGTCGGCGGTGAGACGCTGCAGTATAGGAAGCGCAAAGGCCGCCGTCTTGCCGGTGCCGGTCTGAGCGATCCCGCAGAGATCGTGACCAGCCAGAAGCGGCGGAATCACTTTCGCCTGAATGGACGTCGGCTGCTGGTAATTTTCGAGAGAAAGCGCGCGCCGGATCGGTTCGATCAGCGCGAGATCGGCGAATGAGGGAGTCATGAGAGTGTGTCTGTCCTAATCGACGGCGCGCGACGGCGCCTGGCGACAATGAGAGCTTAAGAAAAGAGCGGCGTGGGCGCAGCCAATCTCGGGCTCGGTTGAGGCCCTTCCTGCGCGTCAGGTGTGCCTGGGAATTGTGAGATGATCTCGAAATGCAGTCGACCGGACCCAATCCGGCGCGCTTCGCGCGATCGCGAGAAACATTCGGTAGCTGTCAAATGGAGCTTAATCCAGAAAAAGTCAAGCCGCTTTGCAAAATTGGACCACTATCGCGAAGACTGCTCACGATTGGACTGCATCTGACAGGGTGAGTCCTGTCCCGGCCTCAGATGAGTTCGTGACCCCAGACGGAAGTCAGGCCGACAAGAGACGAAAGGCTCGAAGCCACCCTTCCCGTGCTAATGTGCTCGACATCTGGTCGAGAGAGGGAGGCCGTGACGCAGCATCGTATCGTCGGAACGACGCGACGCACGATCTTCGCCGGGATCGCGGCGACGCTGGTGCCGGGATCGCTGGTTGCGTGGACGCAGCAGCACGACGAGATGCGCCGCCTCAGCGTGCTGGAGGGCCTCGGCGTTACCGACGCCCAAGGGCAGAAAAATGACACCACCCTGGTGCGGGGGCTCGGCACGCTCGGCTGGACGGAAGGTGTCAATTTGCGCATCGACTGGCGTGCGACCGGGGGCGACCTCACGCTTTACGAGCGCTATGCGGCGGAACTCGTCGCACTCCACCCCGACGTGATCTTGGCGCCGAGCACCCCGTCAGTCGAAGCGCTGCGGCGCCAAACCGGCACGATCCCGATCGTGTTCGTCAACATCGCCGATCCGGTCGGCCAAGGCTTCGTCGCGAGCCTGACGCGACCCGGCGGCAACATCACCGGCTTCAGTGCTTACGACCCGCCGATGGCGGCCAAATGGCTCGAGATGCTGACGCAGATCACGCCGCCCGTTGGGCACGTCGCGGTCCTCTTCAATCCTGTGACCGCGCCCTATGCGGGCCTGATGATGCAGGCCATCGAGGCGGCGGCGCCATCTCTTGCAGTCACTGTGCGGGCTGCGCCCATTCACGACGACCCGGAGATCGAGGCGACGATGGCGGCGCTTGCACGCGAACCACGCAGCGGATTGCTGATAATCCCGGAACTTTTCACCAACCTGCATCGCGCCACCATCGTGGCCCTCACGACCCGATACCGTTTGCCCGCGGTCTATCCGTTCGGATTCTTTGCGACAGCGGGCGGGCTGATGTCCTACGGCATCGATCAAGCGGACTTGTACCGGCGCGCTGCCACCTATGTCGATCGCATCTTCAAGGGAGCCGAACCCGCCGACCTGCCGGTGCAGGCGCCAATTAAGTTCGAGACAGTGATCAACCTGAAGACCGAGAAGGCGCTCGGCGTCACCGTTGCGCCATCCCTCCTCGCCACCGCCGATGAGGTGATCGAATAGGCTCGTGACTTTCGTTTATGGCACTTTTCGGAAGACCTCGTGGCAGCCAAAGGAAGTTTTCTTACGAGGGTAAAGCGGACTCTACGCGGACATCGCGCGGAGGGCCGGTAATTAGCTAAGCCGACGTCAGCAACCCGTCTCCCCACGATGCCGACACTAACCCGTCTTCCTTGTGCACTTTTGAGAGAGGACGAACACGACTTGCCTACGATCTATGATCCCTCACGTGCCCGGCCGCGAGACCTCGGTTTCCTTGCTGGTGATGAATTCGAGCAGTACCGGAACGCCGGCTTCCGTCTTCTCGATGCCCCGCCTGATCGCGGGCACGATTTCCTCCGGTTGCGTGATACGTTCGCCATAGCCGCCGAACGCGCGCGCCATTGCTGCGTAGTCCCCGGAGATGTCAGTCGACCGATATTTTTCGGTCGAGATCGGCATCACCTTCAATTCGATCGCCATGGAAAAATTGTTGAGCAGGATCGACATGATCGGAATCCTCTCGCGCACGGCGGTCTCGAAATCCATGCCGGTGAAGCCGATCGCGGCATCGCCCCAGACGTTGATGCAGAGCTTGTCGGGTCTCGCGAGCTTGGCGCCCATCGCAAGTCCGAGCCCATAGCCGAGCTGGGTGGTCTTGCCCCAGCCTAGATAGGAAAGGGGCTCAACCGCTTTCCAAAACGGCGACAGCTGGTCGCGCGGACTGCCGGCATCGTGGGTGATGATAGTGTTCTTGACGTTGACGGTGCGATGCAGGTCCCACAGCACGCGGTACGGGTTGAGCGGGGTGTCGCTGCTGGTGAGCTTCGGCATCCATTTTGCGAGCCACGCTTCGTGCGATGCGGCGATCTCGGCAGCGATACCGCTTCGGTCGCGATCCGATGTGACGGTCTTGTCTATTTCAGCAAGCAGCGCGTCGAGCACCAGCTCGGCATCTCCTACGAGCCCGATCTTCGCCTCGACGTCCTTGTTAAGATGGTTGGGGTCAAGCGTCGAATGGATGATGGTTTTGCCCTTCGGCATCGCGATCCCGAAATTGGTCTCCGTGAACGAACAGCCGATACCGAAGATGACATCGGCTTCGCCCAAGAATTTCGGCACGGCACGCGGCACGGCAAGGCCGCCTGAACCGAGCGAGAGCGGATGGGTCTCGGGAAAGGACGATTTGCCGCCCAGACTGGTGGTGACGGGAATCGCAAGCCGTTCGGCAAGCCGCTTCAACCGCGGCCAGGCGCGCGCGTAGTGCACGCCCTGGCCGGCATAGATGACCGGCCGCCTGGCGCCGATCAGAGTTTGCGCGGCCTCCTTGAGGTGGGCGGGATCAGCCCCGTAACGCGTCCGCAGCACGGGCGTGTAGTTGAGTGGCTCCGGCACCTCCTCATTCCACATATCGGAGGGAATTTCGACGACCACGGGCCCGCCGCGGCCGTTCTTCAATTTCGTGAAGGCGCGACGAAAGATATTGCCGACTTCGGCGGCGAGGATAATGGGCTCGGACGATTTTGCGAACGGCTTCATCGCCTGGCTGGAATTGAAGTTCGGCTCGACGTTGGCGATCCGGCGTGGATAGCCCATCGGCAGCACGAGCACGGGGACAGATTCGCCAAAGCACTGTGCGACGCCGCCCATCGCGTTTTCCGCGCCGGGGCCGCTCTGCATGCAGAAGGCACCGATCTTTCGGGCCGACGTCACGCGCGAGATCGCGTCCGCCATGTGCAGGCCGATGCGCTCCTGGCGCACCATGATGGGGCGGATATCGGCGCTGGCCGCATATTCGATCAGATGATTGACCGGATAGCCGCAGAGAATTTCGATGCCTTCGCGTTTGAGGATTTCAGCGATCGCGGCGCCAAGTTTCATGCCCGTTTCTCACCCGATCCGAGATTTGCCAGGAATTCCCGCATTGCCGAACGCCATCTTGCCATCTCGCGAGCCAACCACGTCATCTACTTCAAAACCGACGGCGATATTAAGAACCGACACCGCCACCTCACTCGCGATAAAGAGTGCAGTCAGGCGAGCCCCGAGCGGGTCGACGAACAGTAGATTTCCATACACATGTGGGCAAGGCAACTGGGGCGTTTCGCCCGCGGTTCTAGACACCGGCCTGGCCGGCAGGCGGGACAGCCGAGGCATGTGCTTCTGGCAGATAGTGCTGCAAAAGTCTTTTGGGCCCCGGAACGCGCAAGATTGAGTCGTGCGCGAAGGCCCGGCCGACAGGATGATTCAAGTATCCGTTCGTATCAGAACGAACATTGCGCTGCTGGTGGACTTTTGCAGCAGTATCTGCCACTTCCAGACATTGTCGACCTTCTATTCGATCACCTCGTCGGCACTTCCTTGCCAGCGCGTGACAGACGCACTGCCCGAGCCCGCCATTGCCGCCTGTCACCAACGCAACTGATCCCCTGGGCCCATGGACTTCCTTCTCTTCCCAGATCCGAAGTTGACTTCCTGAGAAAGTGACAGAGGTTTCGACTAACCTTTGCCCAAATGCCTCTGCACGTTTTACCCTGCCGAGAGAGGGGCATCGACAGCGACTTGCCGCCATCGGCCGCGTCTGGCCTATTTCCTCTTGGATGACCTAACGAACGCCCTGCGGGTCAACAAGGGTCGTGAACTCGCTGAACGCGATGTTGTTGTGCAAGGGAGCATTGAGTGGCCGCCAATATTTTCATCAGCCATTCGTCCAAAGACCAGAAGATCGCCACAAGCATCTGCAAGGCTCTCGAGAACCGCGGTCTGCAGTGCTGGATCTCGAGCCGTAACGTACCGCCAGGGGAAAACTTCCAGGAGGCGATCGTCCGCGCGATCCGCGAATCGCGAATGATGTTGTTGGTGTTCTCCGCGAACTCCAACAATTCCGACGAGATCAAGAAGGAATTGGTTCTTGCGAGCCAAACCAAGCTGGTGGTCATCCCGCTGCGCGTCGAGGACGTGGAGCCCAACGATGCGTTCTCATACGAGCTGGCAACCCGCCAGTGGATCAACATGTACGATGACTGGGAACGCTCGCTTGAAGAGCTTGTAACGCAAATATCGAGAACCGTTGCCTCGGCAGCACCGACCCCGGCGCAAAGCATAACTGAACCCGCGTCACCGCTCAGAGCGGCGACCATCGCAAAGGCACGGCCGCGGCGTTGGTTGGTGCCGGCAAGTGCCTTGGGCGTGGTGGCAGTGCTGGGCATAGCAGTGCTGGTCTGGACGCAAACGCGGACACAGCCGGCGCCAATAACGGCTTCACCACGCGTTTCAGCGCGGGAAGCTCTCGACAAGGGCACGGACGCGGAGCGGCGAAAGCAGTTTACGGAAGCGGTCGACTGGTACCGCAAGGCGGCCGATCAAGGAGATCCCGAGGGCCGGGTAAGGATGGGCAATATGTACAGGATCGGCATGGGCGTACAGCAAGACTACGCGGAGGCGGTGCGGTACTATCGACTTGCGGCCGAGCAGGGGAACCCAAATGGACAGAATGCCCTGGCCTTTATGTACCAGCAGGGGCTTGGGGTGACGCAAGACTATGCGGAGGCAGCGCGCCTGCTTCAACTCTCGGCCAATCAAGGCAATTCCACTGGCCAATACGATCTCGGCAGCCTATACGAAAAAGGACTAGGCGTGAAAATGGACAACGAAGAGGCAGCGCGGCTTTTCAAGCTTTCGGCCGACCAGGGGAACCCACATGCACAGAACGCCCTCGGCGTGATGTACGCCCGGGGGGTTGGTGTGAAACAGGACTACACGGAAGCGGCGCGACTCTTCCGACTTTCAGCTGATCAAGGCCTCCCCGGCGGTCAATTCGATTTGGGCAGGTTGTACGAACTGGGACAGGGCGTTCCCCAAGATCTTGATCAAGCCGTCGCGTGGTACAGCAAGGCGGCGGCGCAAGGTGATCCCAATGCCAAGTCCGCGTTGCAGCGGTTGGGGCCGCAATCGCAGTCGACGCAGCCCGCACGGGCGCCGCAGTCTTCGACCGCAAGCTCCTCGACAACGCCGACGCAGCCCGCCACCGATATCCCACAATTGCCGTCGTGGCCCTCCATTCCAGCAACGACGCTTCCTCCGGCTGCGCCTGCGGAACCGCCTTCCGGCAGCGGAGAGGAGGCGAGGCTATTCCCGCCGACACCTGCTGCGCCTCCCAGCGCGCCTGAACCTCGCCCACGACCCGCACCGGATCTGCGGGGGAGGGTCACCAACGTTGCCTCGGGAAGCATAATCAAGGTCGATAGCAGGACAGTTGTTCTCTATGGAATCATCGATGATGCCAGTCAACAGAAACAACAGGAACACAAGGTCGTCATAATTTCATATCTCGTGCCGCCGGATCTTCTTGTTGATTGTTATAGAAAGGGCGGCAATGACCGGTATCAGTGTTATTCCGGCGGCAAGGATCTGGCTGCCTTGGCGTTGCGCGACGGCATCGCGCACCTCGCGCCGGATGCACCCGAGGAATATCGGGCACTCGTCAGAGCGCCGGCGGCGACGCGGCCATGATCCGTGGCACGCCAAGGCAAGCGAATACGCGATCGGGCTGCGCGGCGCTCGATCGCTCCGCAGAGGTGGCGAGGACGACGCCGAGACAACGGCATTCGCCTTCTGCCAAGGGCATTCCAGCAAAACCGAAGAGGGAGGAGCACCACATGTTTATGAGGCGCATCATGATCACCGTGGCCGCCGCAGGGGCATTGGCCACGTCGATTTCAGGCTGCTCGTCGCCGCAACTCACGGCGTCCGGAGACTTGCCGGACTCTTGCAGGATTAACGCGACCGCCGTCGGCGTCGGCGTCGGCGCAGCCGTGGGCGGCGGATTGGGCGCGGGTCTGTCGCACGGCAACGCCGGCGTGGCAGTGGGCGCCGCCGCGCTCGGCGCCGTGATCGGCGGCGCGATCGGGCACCAGCAGGACGAAAACTGCCGGCAGCTTGCTGAACAGCGCGCGATTCAAATGGCGGCGGCTCAGCAGGCGGCAGCGGCGGCAGCTGCCGCGCAGGCCCACTCCAAGAAGCCGCCCCAAGTCGCTTATCAATCGGTCCAATATACCTCGCCTTCCGATGGGCAGCGCCATCAAATCACGCCGCTCAACAGCTACACTGACCCCGCCACGAAGGAGACGTGCTCGAATTTTAGCGCTGTCACCATAGGGGCCGATGGGAAGCCCACCCTCGGTGCCACGACGGGCCGAGCTTGCACGGGAGCGGACGGACAAGTCCACGACTCCTGAACCCAGGGCGCATCGTGAAGTGCGTCGCCCGGGTAACCCGCAGCCGGCGGATCGGCGGCGTGCTTCCGCGGGTGAGTGTCTTGCTGGCGCTGCTCTCGACCTGCGGTATGGTTTCGGACCTCGCAAGCACGGCTGGCAGCAGCAGCGCGGCCGACGCACCGGTCAAATCCCCGATCGGTGCGCCGGTCCCTGCGACGTCGCGCGCCCCGTCACCACCGGGGGCCGGACCAAACGGCGATCGCGTGAGGAGCGGGACGGGTTTCTTCATCAGCGGCAACGGGCTCATGCTCTCCGCGACCCATGTGGTAGAGGGCTGTGCGCAGATCACCGTCTGGCCTTGGGACGGCCCCGAATGGCGCGCATCCATCGTTGCACTGAGCGGCACCGGCGACATCGCGCTCCTGTCGGTGCACGCTGATGTGCCGCGCTTTGCGAGCGTGGACGTTCACACTGAGCCGCGGATAGGCGAACGCGTTTCCACAATCGGGTTTGGCGTATCGCCGACCGATCCCAGAGATCCCGTGATAAGCCAAGGCAGCATTAAGGCCAACAGCACCGATAGTCCCGATAATCATCTTATCCTGATCGATGCGCGACTTCTCCCCGGCAACAGCGGGGGGCCGGTGGTTGATGACGAGGGCAAGCTGCTGGGTATGGTGACCGGGCGCCTGAGTGACCGGGAGGATCTAGCGGTAGCCGTGCCGATCCGAGACATCGGCCTGTTTTTACTGCAGAACCGGGTGAAGCCGCCGTCTGCGGAGGTTCCGGGCGCGCGTCCTCTGGGCGCGCTGCTGCGGGGAATTTCGGCTTTGGTGCAGTGCACGAGCGAAACTTCGTCGTAATTCGGGTCTCCGCTTCAATCATGGCGGCGATTCCTTATATTTCCGCCATGACGGAACAACCGGCCCTGCGACGCGGCCTTGGTTGCGCCGTCCCATCATCGTCCGCCCCCGTCGCGAATCGCGCCCAGGAACGGAATCACAACTCAACGCCCGTCTTCAACAGACTTCTGCAACACTATCGGCCATTACCCGACCTTCACGGTGCGTCGTCGCGATTGTGACACGGCCGAGGCACATGCGGCTCATGCGCGCTGTCGGTGCGCTGCCAGATGCGTCGATGTCGCCGGCGCCCGAAATTCGTCGGAATCAGCGATCGAGATTTCACTGTCCAACGCGCCAATAACGAAACGAGAAAATGGATGTAGGTGAAGGTAAAGCACCGTCAGCATTCCTACGGCTTCCAAAGCCCGCGGATTTTCGGTGGCGGCCAAATAGAGCGAGCGACCGAAATGCACCAGCGCCCTAGGTTGCCGCAACGCAATGCGCCAGACCATGCGCCACAACAAGACGAGGTCGGCGCGTGAAATACCACCGAGTTCTACACCGGATGGGGCCGCTCCATGCTTATCCAGCGCGGGTTCGCTCAGCGTGGGTTGGCCTAGCATTCGTATGATCGTTCGTACTCGGGCGTAATAAGCGGCTGGGTCGTATACGGCTTGGAGTATTTTCTTATAGTCCGCCAGGATTTCGCGTCGCGGGCGGGCGGTAATGAAGTTGAGGCCGGACGTGCATTGATCACCGGCGTCTTGCTCCCACCGACGCCCGGTGTAGGACTGTGGAAACAGCCGGCCTTCTCGCTCCAGGCGCCGCGTTAATTGAGTGTTGGGTAGCGCATACAGCAGGCCAACCATGCAAACCGGGATTGCCGTCGCCTCGATGCATTCGATCATGGCATCTGCGACGCCTTCCTTCTCGCTGTCAAAGCCGACGATGAAGCCCGCGATTACCAACATGCCCGCGCGATAGATCTTGTGCACACTGTCGGCCACCACGCGGCGCGTGTTCTGCTTTTTCTGCATCGATACCAGCGTGTCGGTATCTGGGCTCTCGATCCCGACGAAGACGACAAAGAAGCGCGCCTCGCGCATCAACGCGAGCAGCGCATCGTCATCGGCAAGATTCAGCGAAGCCTCCGTCGAGAATTCGAACGGATAGCCATGCGCTTTCTGCCAGGCGATCAGATGCGGCAATAAGGCTTTCACCGCCTTCTTGTTGCCGATGAAATTATCATCGACGAAGTCGAGATGACCGCGATAACCGAGATCGTACAGCGTTTGCAGCTCTGCCAATATCTGCTCGACCGTCTTGACCCTCGGCATGCGTCCATACAACTCGATAATGTCGCAGAATTCGCAGTTGAAAGGGCATCCACGCGCGAACTGAACGCCGTAATAGACGTACTGGTCCCGCTTGAGCAGATCGAACCGCGGTATCGGTGTCTTGGTGACATCGATCTTGAATTTCTCGGCCTCGAACACCCCTGATCTCGCGCCCGAATTCCAGGCCTCAATGAAGGCGTCGATCACGCCCTCCGCTTCACCCAGGACTTGGAAATCGGCCTGCGCATAGGCCTGCGGGGCGGAGGTCACATCGGGTCCGCCGATTACGACGGGCTTGCCGTGCGCTTGCGCAAGTTCGATCACGGTTTGCGTGTCCGGCCGTTGCGGGAGCATCCCGCCCGTCATCACCAGATCAGCCCAATCGAGATCGGCGTCAGTAAGCTTCTCAGTATTGCGATTGATCAACCGACAATTCCACGACGATGGCAGTAGCGCCGCGACCGTGATTAGCCCAAGCGGGGCGGCAGGAAATCGCGCTCCATATACTTCACAAGCGGCAGTAAAGTTCCAGAACGAATGCCCATTGAAGCGCGGGCAGACGAGCAAGACATTACAGCTTGGCGACATCGTTGGTCGTCCGGCAAGACATTATCACCGATATCCCGAATATGAAGTGAAATACCAAGCGTCATAGTCGGCCTCTTGGCTCACTATGGCAACTTTATTCTATGCACGTGCACAAAGAATTCGCCAATACTGCGAGTTTGAGTTCTTTGTTGCGCGCTGATGACTTGTCTAGCGTTCTCACACAGGGTCGGTCAACCCCACAGTCCACCGCACGTTTCGCGTCGGCCGCGGCGCCAACCGTGTGCAGGACAATTGCTCCGGCAGCTTTTGCACGCTGCACCAAAGCGGAAGGATCACGCCAAAAGAAAGAAATTACGGGAACCCTTTCCTCGAGACATGCCGCGAGACGCTCTTCCTGCGGGAAATCCAAGTTCAGATTGATGCCGAACGGTCGCTGAGTCTGGGCTCGCGTCTCTCGAAGTTGGCGGCGTAGCGCCTCCATGTCCGCGCGCCATACCGGCAACATCCCCAACCCACCCGCATTGCTTACGGCTGCCGCCAGCGCGGGACCTGCAGCACCGCCCATCGGAGCTTGAATGATCGGCAGTTCAATGCCGAGCCGGGTGCAGAGAGCTGTCTTTATCGGGTGCACTCCGATTTGGACCGCGAGATTGATGAGCTGTAGCCGAGCCAGTGACGATGTCAATCCGGCGATGTCCGCATTGGGGCACAAACCGGAACGAGTGCCGCGCTCGCTATTTCGGTCGCGTTTGTCCCAGGACGGACCTCCTCGGCTTCGGTCACATACTGCGTCAAGGCGTACGGCCGTCATCGCTTTTCGACGACCATCGATCAGCCGCCGACGGTTGTCGACGAGGCGTGCTCGCGAGGCGTGCCGCGCCCGAGGCGTGTGACGTTTTGCACACCTCGCTGATGCTCTGTCTGATAGAGTGGCTCAGATTGATCGCAGCTTCCTTACCCCTAGCGGTAGCCGAGGAGGTGATCATGAGACGGCGCGATGTCATCGCCGGTGTGGTATTCGCGGCTACATCAGGATACGCGTGGGCGCAACCGTCGCCCGCGGCCGCAGCAGAGGAAAAGACCTACCGGATCGGCATCCTGGCCGAACGCAAGCGGCCCTCGGAGCCGGTGCTGCTGAAAGCGCTCGAGGCGCGCGGCTATGTCGAGGGTCGCAATGCCATCATCCTGTCGAGGGACGCCGACGGAGAATCGAGCCGCCTTCCAGCGCTCGCGGCCGAACTCGTCGGCCTCAAGCCCGATGTCATCATCGCCGCCGGGGGGCCGGCAGCCGAGGCGCTTAAAGCAAAGACCGCCGTGATCCCGATCGTGCTCTGGGGCGTTGGCGATCCCGTTGGGCTCGGCCTCGTCGCCAGCATCGCCCATCCCGGCGGCAACATCACCGGCGTGACCGAATTGTCGACCGAACTCACGCCAAAGCGACTCCAGCTCCTGAAGGAAATAGTGCCCAGCGCCAAGCGGGTCGCGATTCTCTGGAACGCGACCGACCGCTCGATGGATTTGCGCGCGCAGGAAGCGGTCCATGTGGCGCCGGCGCTCGGGCTCACTATTGTGCCATGTCCTGTCCACGATGCCGACGGAATCGATACGATACTCACCTCGCTCGCCGCTGACCCGCCCGACGCGGTAATGGTGGTCACCGACCCAATGACGCTCCGCAAGGAACGGACGACGCTGAACTTCCTGACGTCGCATGGTCTGCCTTCGATCTACGAATTCCGGGGAGAGGCTAGGGCCGGCGCGCTCTTGTCGTACGGGCCGGATATGGCCGACTTGGCGCCGATCGCCGCCGACTACGTCGACCGGATTTTGAAGGGAGCCAGTCCCGACGCCCTGCCGGTGGAGTTGCCGACCCGCTACTACCTACTGGTCAACCGCAAGACCGCGACACAGCTCGGTATCACCGTGCCCACCGATATCCTGATCCGTGCCGACGAGGTGATCGAATGACCGATTGTGGCACATCTGCGGCGTGCCGCGATGGTGTGCCGAGGGTCCGTTTCCCAGGGGCAAAGCAGACCCACTGCGGACATCACGCTGACGGCCGTTCGTGACTCGCAACGGACCTCACCGTGGGATTCTAAAGTCAGAACGCTGGATGCTTTTTTGTCGAGTAGCAGCTACTCAGGCGGAGTTGCCACGGGCGCAGAAGCAAGACACCGACACCGGCAGATCGGCGCGGGCGGCGGCGAAGTCCACCCGCTGACGGATCAGTGCGGCCTCCGCGGTCTCGCCGCGTCGCTCGAGGCAGTCAAGCAGCCCGCGCAGGGCCCAGAGGTTGTCCGGGTGGATCTGCGCTCGTGGCAGCGTGCCCCCTAGGCCAAGATCCGCGCGATAGACCGTCTCGGCCTCCTCGACGCGGCCCTGCTCCAGCAGCAGCGCACCGAGCGCATGGCGGACCGGCTGCATCCAGCCCCAAGGTTCGTCGTAAGGCAGATCATCCTCCAACGCGATGGCGGCGCGTAGGTGGGCGAATGCCGCTTCATGCTCGCTGTGGCGGTATGCGATCTCGCCCGCCAGCATTTCCTCGGCCACGGCGAGGAGCCGCACACAGGGCACGTTGTGAAGGTAGCGGGATTGGGGCACTTGCTTCGCCGCTGCGCCGAACAGCACCTGTTCTGCTTCCGCCGCAGACAGGTCGCCGAGCGCGGCGTGGGCAACGCCCTTTGCATAGTGGATCACCGCCGCGGTGTTGCAGTAGAGAGTGCGGTCCAGCGGCAGATCTTGCGCTATGATCTCGCGCCATTTGCCGAAGCGAATGAGAACGTGCTGCTTGATGGAGACATAGCTCTCGAAAAAATCGGCCATGGGCGGTGAGGGAATGCGCAGCATTTCCTCGGGCATGGTCTCGATCAGCTCGGAGGCGGCGGCGATAGCGGGCGCGTACTGGCCGAGAAACATCGCACCATAGGCCGCGAAGTGATAGTTGTGCACCCGGTAGCCCGAGTAAAAGTTCATCGGCCCGGCGCGCTCATAGAATTTGCGATCCGCGACGATCGCCTTCTGATTCCAGTGCGTCGCGTCGCGGTAGTGGCCACACTGCACGTCTATATGGGTCGGCATGTGCACCAGGTGGCCCATGTCGGGGGCAACCTCCCGCAGCCGATCCCCGGTAACTAACGCAACCTCGGGATGCGGCGACATCTCCATGAGGTGGACGTGGAGGTGCAAGAGGCCGGGGTGGTTCGTCGCCCCGGGCAAATCTCGAAAGGCGGACTCGAGCACTTCGCGGGCCTCGAGTGTACCCGCGCCGGGAGCGGGCTCGCCGGTGCGTAGGTCCCACATGCGCCAGGGCGTACGGTTGAGGATCGCTTCGACAAAGATGGCGCGCAGATCGAGGTCATCGGGATGCGCCCGATGCGCCAAACGCATGGCGTCGGCGAAGGCGTCGTTCCAGGGGCGCTGGTCGTCGATGGGATCGCGCTGTGGATAGCGCGCCGGCAACGCCTCGATCAGCGCGCGCTCCGGCGCCGTGACGCTATCTGCCAGCGCAACGGCGGTGCGGGCGGAGTCATAAGCACGGGCGAGTGCTTTGGCTTTGCCGGCGGGATCCTGCAGTTCCCAGGGAAAGTTGTAGTTCGGTCCGACCGCGTAGGCGACACCCCAATGGGCAATGGCGCATTTTGGCTCAATCTCCAGCGCCTTCTCGAAGCAGGCGATAGCTTCCTCATGATGGTAGCCAAAGCACCAGTTGAGACCACGGTCGAACCAGCGCTGAGCTTCCTCCGAAGCGACGGTCACCTTGCGAGAGTAGAGGCCGAGATCATAGGGATAGTCCATGTCGCCTCCTTTGCCAGCTCCAGTCCGCTCGCTGCCCCGCGCAGCGGGCCCTGACGATCGCTTCAAACATACCATTCCAATGAGGGCGGCGCGACGAACGCCTATCGGCGATTTCATCAACAGCATCGATCCTAAGCCGACATTGCGATTTTTCGGTTGTCCCGCCTCACGGCCGCACTAGTTCAGGCAGTAGAGGCGCACCCCAAGAACTTCTCGCCCTGCCAGCGAACCAAAAAAGGGAGTTTCTCGCGAGAACCCCACAAGCCTTTCCAGTGCAGGCGCCGACCAAGTACGAAATGGTGATCAACGCCAAGACTGCGAAGGCACTTGACCTCAGCGTTCCAGCGGCACTGCTCGCCAGCGACGCTGAGGTGATCCAATAACCGGCGGCACGTCGCTTGACGGCACACAGCAATGCCCGCTTTCGCGCCAGGCGTTTTGATCTAAGCCGAACCGACCATCAATAGACACGACGTAGGGTATCGCAGGGGGCATCGTGGTATTGAAGACCGGCACCGCAACGGAGTTGATCCTCTGATGCGCACAGTTCCCCACGCGAAAATCTGGCTCTGCCTCGCCGGGGTGCTGCTGACGTGGCCCCTGCACGCGGCGCCCCCAGCGGGCACCGATCCGAACAGCGAGATCGGCCGCTGGTTCCAATCGCTCCGGAACGGCAAGGGCGAGATTTGCTGCTCGGTGGCGGACTGTCGACGCCCCTATGCATGGCGGCACACGACCGCCCACGGCTATCAGGTACAAGAGGGTAAGGGCGCTCCATGGCTCGACGTGCCGCCGGAGAACATACTGCGACAACAGAATCCGCTTGGTGATGCTGTCGCGTGCATCGTCGGCGGCCGGGTTCGCTGCTTCCTTCCGCCGAGCGAGACATGACGAGTCTCGCCAGACAACGAGCAGTCGTCGAACGCCGCCACGCTTGAGGCAATGTCAGAATCGGCTTTTAGATGGCCTCACAATAGGCGTCCGCGATCGCTGCGGGTGAGGTAGCCACTCTAACCTTCAGGATGACCTCGCCGTCGGGATCGCTGATTGTGCGTTTCCTTCATCGAGGCGCTTCGGGCGTAAACCGCGTGAGGGCTTCGGGGCGGCCTTCTCTTATGGTACGATAAAAAAGTTCATAAGCCGCGACGCTGACCGGTGAATGCCGCACATTTGAACAACATGAAACAGCGGCCTTTCAGGGAGGGCCACGCCCATGATTGACGCCGTCGAGCGTTCGACGATGCGCAAGCTTTATTGGCGCTTGCTGCCATTCACCTTCATTCTCTATTTCATCTGCTATCTCGATCGCATCAACGTCGGCTTCGCCGCCTTGACCATGAATACCGACCTGGGTTTCACCGCCTCGGTCTATGCGCTGGGCGCGAGCGCCTTCTTTTGGGGCTACTGCATCTTCGAGATCCCCAGCAACATAGTGCTGGAGAAGGTCGGTGCGCGACTCTGGATCGCGCGCATCATGATCACGTGGGGGGTGTTCGCAGTCGCCACCGCTTTCGTCACGGGCGTCACGAGCTTTGCGATCGTGCGGAGCCTGCTGGGCATCGCCGAAGCCGGATTCTTCCCCGGCATCATCCTGTTCTTTACCTATTGGTTCCCCGCGCGTTATCGAGGCCGCGTCATAGGGGCCTTCATGATGGCGCTACCGATCTCGATCGCGCTGGGATCGCCGATCTCGACCGCGCTTCTGGAGCTCGACGGCTTCCTCGGGATTGCCGGATGGAGGTGGGTTTTCATCGGCGAAGGACTGCCGGCAGTCCTGCTGGGCATCAGCGTGCTGTTCTATCTGACGGACCGTCCGGCGAAGGCTCATTGGCTCACGGCGGAAGAGCGGGAATGGCTCACCGCCGAGCTCGCGGCGGAGCGCCACGCCGTCGAGGGTGTGCGCGTTTATACGGTGCTGCAGGCACTTGCTAACCCCCGCACTCTCGCGCTCGCGACCGTCTGGATCGGCACGGTGACCGCTTCCCTCGGCCTCGTGCTCTTCCTCCCGCAAATCCTCAAGGCAATCGGCCTTTCCACCATGATGATTGGCGTCGCCGCTGCTGTTCCCTATGTCGCGGGCACCATCGCCATGGTGGTTTGGGGCTATGTGAGCGACCGCATGAATGAGCGGCGCTGGAATCTGTTTGCGGGATGCTTCGTGAGCACCATTGGCTTTGTCATGGCCGGTTGGCTCAACGGCAGCTTATGGGCGTTGGTTGGCATGTCGGTGGCATGCGTCGGCCTCTATGGACTCAAGGGAGCGTTCTGGCCACTACCATCGATGTACCTGAGCGGCACCGCCGCGGCGGCGACGATCGCCGCCATCAACTCGGTCGGCAATCTCGGCGGACTGATTGGCCCCCTCAGCGTCGGCTGGATCAAGGATCGGACTGGCAGCTTCGAATCGGGCCTCTACGTGCTTGCAGGATGGGCGCTGCTCTCGGCGGTAGTCACTTTGGTTGCGGTGCGTGAATGGCGGCCGCAGACCGAGCCGACCTTCGGCCTCCCTGCGGGCTAAATGGTGCCCAAAAGCTCTCGGACTATTCGTGATTCCGAGGAGGCCTCCGTGGCTGGCCGGCCGATTGGATGAGGCGGTGCCACTTCATGTCATTGCTTAGGGGACCAGCAATCTCCGCCGGGACGAAATCGCACGTGCGTCTTTGATGGGAAATTGGCTGGGGGACTAGGATTCGAACCTAGACTGGCGGAGTCAGAGTCCGCTGTCCTACCGTTAGACGATCCCCCAGTGGGGAAGCGATTAGATACCATAGTGGTTACGGATTTTGAACAGGTGGGCCCGTAACCGGGCCGGTGGTGGGGGCGCGTTGGCGCTCGAGAGTGTCGTTTGGGCTGGCCAAATCCCGAGTTCGCGCCGTGCACGGAAGCGGCCTTTAAGCGCTGCACGAGCCTTTGTCTTCGGCGGGAAGGGCTCGCACCTCCCGCGAGATGGACGGGGCGACCGCACCGGAAAATTAGCTTAATCCAGGAGAATATTGAGACCATTGATAAATTTCTGTGTTTGTCGCGTGGTGCTGGTCTTGTCCAGGCGTGAATCGCGCAAAAAAGATTCGCGCCCTGTTGTGCACTCGCAATGCTGCGCTAGACTGCTGCAAGGCCGCACGTGGGGCGGCGCGAAATTGTAGCGGAGGCGTTGTTGGAGCGAGCCGTACCGCTCGATAGCGAGACCGCCACCGAGCTGGCGCTTGCGGGCGCGTCCGGGCTGCGGCGCGAGATTTTGGCGGCGCTTGATCTCGGCACCAATAATTGCCGGTTGCTCGTGGCGCGTCCGCTCGGCCGGAGCTTTCGCATCATCGACGCGTTTTCGCGCATCGTACGGCTGGGCGAGGGGCTGGCGCAGAGCGGCAGGCTGGCCGACGCTGCGATGGACCGCACGCTCTTGGCGCTCGAGGTCTGCGCCGACAAGATGGCGCGCCGCAGGGTCACGCTCGCGCGCGCGGTCGCGACCGAGGCGTGCCGGCGCGCCGCCAACTGCGAGCTTTTTCTCGACCGCGTCCGCGCCGCGACCGGCATTCCCATCGAGATCATTTCGACCGACGAAGAAGCGCGGCTGGTCGTGACGGGATGCGCGCCGTTGCTCGATCGGCGCACGCCCTTTGCGATCGTGTTCGATATCGGCGGCGGCTCGACGGAGCTGGTGTGGCTGCGCGTGCCGCGCCATCCGCGCCAACCGCCACAGGTGCTCGATTACGTCTCGCTTCCCTATGGCGTCGTTACCTTGAGCGACCGCTATGGCGGCCGCGCCGTTACCGAAGCGATCTACCGCGACATGCTGACGGAGGTGCGCGACGCGCTCGCTCCCTTCGAGGGGCGGCATGGCATCGCGAACCGCGTCGGACAGGATCAGGTGCAGCTCCTCGGCAGCTCGGGCACAGTAACGACGCTTGCCGGCATTCACCTGGGTCTCCCTCGCTACAATCGGGCTCTGGTCGACGGTACCTACTTGAGCATTTCAGAGGTGCAGTCAGTCTCGCGGCGGCTCATCGCCATGGATTACGGCGAGCGCGTGGCGCATCCCTGCATCGGCAGCGAGCGCGCCGACCTGGTGCTGGCGGGCTGCGCCATACTCGGGGCCATCTTCATGCTCTGGCCGCTGCGACGGGTGCGCGTTGCCGATCGCGGGCTGCGCGAAGGCATCCTGCATGGACTGCTGGCGCGGCGCTGACTTGATTCCTTCCGATGCGTGACAGTGGCGGGCGTGGCGGAGGACGGCGGCGGGGCCCACCCACAGGTGGCCGTGCGGCTGCGGTACGCGTGCGCACGGCGCGGCAGCGCTCGGCCTCTTCGACGCGCTGGCTCGAGCGGCAACTCAACGATCCCTACGTGGCGGAAGCGCGCCGGGTCGGATATCGATCGCGTTCCGCCTTCAAGCTGATCGACCTCGACGACCGTTTCCATTTCCTGAAGCCCGGCCAGCGCGTGGTCGACCTGGGCGCGGCGCCCGGCGGCTGGGCCCAGGTCGCCGTGCGGCGCGTTGAGGCCGAGCATGGCAAGGGTAGAGTGGTGGGCATCGATCCAACGCCGATGGAGCCAATTCCCGGCGCGGTTCTGTTGCAGCAGGACTTCCTCGCGGACACGGCGCCCGCGGCGCTGCGGCAGGCTTTGGGAGGCGCCGCCGACGTGGTGCTCTCGGATATGGCGGCGCCGACCACCGGCCACGGCGCCACCGACCACCGCCGCATCATGGCGCTCGCCGAGGCGGCCTATGCCTTCGCGCGCGAGGTGCTGGCCCCCGGCGGCGCCTTCGTCGCCAAGCTGTTTCAGGGCGGCAGCGAGCGGACGCTGCTGGAGGCACTCCGGCGCGATTTTGCCAGCGTTCGCCACGCAAAACCGCCTTCGAGTCGCTCGGAGTCGGCCGAGGTCTACCTGGTGGCCCTGGGCTTTCGGGGTTCCTCGCCCGCTGCATGACTGGGCTGCGGTAACCCGCTTCCCTTGCGGGGTTCATTGTGTATAGTGCGGCGCCAACCCTTCGAGGCCCGGTCCGATCGGGCGCTGCGTGGTTTCGAACGCGGCGCGCGCCGCGGCACAACAAGCGGGAGGCCGCATGGAACTGCGTGACGCCTATACTTTCGACGATGTGCTGCTGGTGCCGGCCGCGTCGAGCGTGCTCCCCGCCGAAACCGAAACCGAGACCCGCCTCACGCGCGAGGTGACGCTCGGCATCCCCGTGATCTCCGCCGCCATGGACACCGTGACCGAAAGCGCGCTTGCGATCGCCATGGCGCAGGCGGGCGGCCTGGGCTGCATCCACCGCAACATGCCGGTCGGGCGCCAGGCCGACGAGGTGCGCAAGGTCAAGAAGTTCGAGGCGGGCATGGTCGTGAACCCCGTCACGATCCATCCCGACGCGCCGCTCGCGGACGCGCTCAAATTGATGGCCGAGCACAAGATCTCCGGCATTCCCGTGGTCGAGCGCGACGGCAAGCTGGTGGGCATCATCACCAACCGGGACGTGCGGTTCGCCAATAATACGCGCCAGCCGGTCGCGGAGCTGATGACGCATGAGCGTCTCGTGACCGTGCGCGAGACGGTCAATCGCGAGGAGGCGAAGCGGCTGCTGCATCAGTTCCGGATCGAGAAGCTGCTGGTGGTGGACGAGCGCTATCGCTGCATCGGGCTCATTACCGTCAAGGACATCGAGAAGGCGCAGCGCTTTCCGCACGCCTGCAAGGACGAGCAGGGCCGGCTCCGCACCGCCGCCGCCACCGGTACCGGCGCCGACGGGATCGAACGCGCCGAGGCGTTGTTCGACGCAGGCTGCGACGTTCTGGTCGTCGATACCGCGCACGGACATTCGAGCCGGGTGATCGATGCGGTGCGCCGCGTGCGCCAGCTTTCCAACTACACGCAGATCGTCGCGGGGAATGTCGCGACCGCCGAAGGTGCGCGGGCGCTCATCGACGCCGGCGCTGATGCGGTCAAGGTCGGGATCGGCCCGGGCTCGATCTGCACGACGCGCGTGGTGGCGGGGGTCGGCGTGCCGCAATTGACGGCGATCCTCGACGTCGTGGAGGAATGCCGGAAATCGGATGTTCCCGTCGTCGCCGACGGGGGCATCAAATTTTCGGGCGACCTCGCCAAGGCGATCGCCGGCGGCGCCGATTGCGCGATGCTGGGCTCGCTGTTTGCGGGGACGGACGAAGCGCCAGGCGAGGTGTTCCTCTATCAGGGACGAAGCTACAAATCCTATCGCGGCATGGGATCGGTGGGCGCGATGGCGCGCGGTTCCGCCGATCGCTACTTTCAGGAAGAAGTCACCAGCAGCTTGAAGCTGGTGCCGGAGGGCGTCGAGGGCCGCGTTCCCCACAAGGGACCGGTCGGCAATATCGTGCATCAGCTTGTAGGTGGATTGCGCGCCGCCATGGGCTATACCGGCAATCGCACGATCAAGGAGATGCAGCACAATTGCCGCTTCGTGCGCATTACGTCCTCGGGATTGCGTGAGAGCCATGTGCACGACATCGCCATAACCCGCGAGTCGCCCAATTACCGGCAGGAGCTTTAAGGCAGTTGTCAATGGTCAGTTGCCAGTGGTCGGTTTTCAGTTTCCTGGTTTTCAGCAGCGAGGGTCGGATGATGTGCCGATCGTATCATCTGATGACTGAAAACTGAGAACTGACGCTCCCCTCCAACCATGACCCCCGGCGCCCAGGTCGCCGCCGCAATCGGCCTGCTGGATGAGATTGAGCAAAGGCGCGCGCCCGCCGCCGACATCGTCGCCAACTATTTCCGCCGCCATCGTTTCGCCGGGTCCAAGGATCGCGGCGCGATTTCGGACCACATCTACGCGGTGCTGCGCCGGCGCGCGGCGCTCGATTGGTGGATCAGCCGCATGGGCGCGGGGCTGCCGGCGGATGGGCGGCGGCGAATGCTCGCGGCTCTGACCCTGGCGGAGGGCTGGTCGCCGCGCGAGATCGATCGCGCCTGCGACGGCGACCGCTTCCGGCCGCCTCCGCTCAGCGGCGAGGAGCGCGCGCTGCTCGCGGAGCTTCGGGGACACGACATCGAGCATCCCGCGATGCCGGCACCGGTGCGCGGCAATTTCCCGGAATGGCTTGATCCCTATCTGCATCGTGCTTTCGGTCACGACACCGCGGCAGAGCTGGGGGCGCTGAACGGCGAGGCGCCGCTCGATCTGCGGGTTAATCGCTTGAAGGGCGATCGCGCGGCGGCGGGCGCGGCGCTGGGAGACGAGGGGATCAAGAGCGAGACGACGCGCTGGTCGCCGCTCTGCCTCAGGGTACGCGAGCGGATCCCCCTGAGCACGTTCGAATGCTTTCGCAGCGGCCTCGTCGAAGTGCAGGACGAGGGTTCTCAGCTCGCGGCCTTGCTGGCCGATGTGCGGCCGGGGATGCGCGTCGTCGATTTCTGCGCGGGTGCGGGCGGCAAGACCCTGGCCCTGGCCGGTGAGATGCAGAACCGCGGCCATCTGGTCGCCTGCGACGTTTCGGCGGCACGCCTCGAACGCGCGACCCAGCGGCTGCGCCGCGCCGGCGCCACTGTCGTGCAGCGCGTCACGCTCTCGAGTCATCGCGACAAATGGGTGAAGCGGCATGCGGGTTCGTTCGATCGCGTCTTCGTCGACGCGCCGTGCACCGGCATCGGCACCTGGCGGCGCAGCCCCGACGCCAAATGGCGCCTCACGCCCGCTGACCTCGCCGAGCTGCAGGCGTTGCAGGGAGAAATCCTCGAAAGTGCGCAGCGATTGGTAAAGCCGGGCGGACGGCTGATCTATGCGACTTGTTCGCTTCTGCGCGAGGAAAACGAGGAGCAGATGCAGCGGTTCTTGGAGGCACATTCGGATTTTGCGCTGCTACCGATTGCGAAGGTATGGGCGGAGGCAGTCGGGGGCGCGCCTCCTGGCGGCAGCGACATGCTCCGTCTGACGCCGCTGCGGCATGCGACCGACGGCTTCTTCGTCGCGGTGGTGGAGCGTCGGGCAACACAAGCGGAGGCGGCATGATGGCTCGGCTTGTCGTCGCGCTCTTCTTGATCGCCGCCGCCGGAATGGCCCGGGCGGAGACAATCACCATCCCCGTCGATTGGCAGGGGCGTCAGATCGAAATTTCGGGGCTGTTCGAGAAGCCGTCGGGGCCGGGTCCGTTTCCCATGCTCATTTTATTGCATGGTTGCGGCGGCAATGACGCCTATGCGCAAAATCGATCGGAGATGTGGGGCGAACTGTTGCGCCAACAGGGTTATGCGACGCTGATTGTCGACAGCTTCGCCGCGCGCGGATACACGACCGTCTGCAACAATGCCACGCTGGTTCCCTATCGTGACCGTGCCGAGGATATCTTCGCGGCGGCTTACATGCTGGCGGCACGCTCCGATGTGCGTGCAGACCGCATCGGCGTGGTCGGTTTCTCTCATGGCGGCGGGACGGCGCTCGACGCGGCCGTCGATTACGACAAATTGAAGCCGTGGCGCGAACGGCTCTCGAGCCGGGGCAAGATCGTCGCCGTGGTCGGCTTTTATCCGGGATGCCGCGAGACGCAGGACAAGGACTTCATCGTGCCCGTGCTGATCATGGTGGGGGATAGCGACGACTGGACCCCCGCGCGATATTGCGTGGGGCGCACCGGTGGCGTCGCCCAAGGGGTGCCGCCGCTTCGCCTCGAAGTTTATCCGGGCGCCTTTCACGACTTCGACGTCGACCGGCCCGAGCGGCTTTCGAACAACCATAAGCTCGGCTACAACGCCGCGGCGGCGCAAGACGCACGGCGCCAAGTGATCGACTTTTTGCGGCAATACATGAACTGACGATGGCATCACCATGACAGACCGCGTACTGATCCTCGATTTCGGCAGCCAGGTGACCCAGCTCATCGCGCGGCGCCTGCGCGAGAGCGGCGTTTACTGCGAAATTCACCCCTTCAACATCGGCGACAATCGCGTCGCGGCGTTTGAGCCCAAGGCGATCATTCTCTCGGGCGGCCCGGCTTCGGTCGTCGATGCGGGCACACCGCGCGCGCCGCAGAAGGTCTTCGATCTCGGCGTGCCCGTGCTCGGCATCTGCTACGGTCAGATGGCGATGGCGGCGCAGCTCGGCGGCAAGGTCGAATCCGGACACAATCGGGAATTCGGCCGCGCGCTGGTCGATCTCGCTGGAAGCTGCGCGCTCTTCGATGGCGTCTGGCGCGCCGGCGAGCGACAGCAAGTCTGGATGAGCCACGGCGACCGCATCACCGAAATACCGCGGGGATTCGAGGTGGTGGGCACCAGCGAGGGCGCGCCCTTCGCCTTCATCGCCGACGACCGCCGGCGCTTCTACGGCGTCATGTTCCATCCCGAGGTCGCCCATACGCCCAAGGGCGCGGACCTCCTGCGCAACTTCACGCATCGCATCGCCGGGTGCAGCGGCGACTGGACCATGGCCGCGTTCCGCCGCCAGGCGATCGACCGCATGCGCCGCGAGATCGGCCGCCGGCGCGTGATCTGCGGCCTCTCGGGCGGGGTCGACAGCGCAGTGACGGCGGTGCTGCTGCACGAGGCGGTGGGCGATCAGCTCACCTGCATTTTCGTCGACACCGGCTTGATGCGCGAGGGCGAGGCCGAGGAAGTCGTGGGGCTCTTCCGTGGCCACTACAACATTCCGCTGGTGCATCGCGACGCAAGCGCGCTGTTCCTGGAGCGGCTTGCCGGAGTGATCGACCCCGAGCGCAAGCGCAAGATCATCGGTGCCACCTTCATCGACGTGTTCGAGGAGGAAGCGAAGAAGCTCGGCGGTTCGGACTTTCTGGCGCAGGGGACGCTCTACCCCGACGTGATCGAGAGCGTGAGCGCCACCGGCGGTCCCAGCGTCACCATCAAGTCGCACCACAATGTGGGCGGCCTTCCCGAGCGCATGAACATGGCGCTGGTCGAGCCGCTGCGCGAGCTCTTCAAGGACGAGGTCCGGAACCTTGGCCGCGAGCTCGCGATGCCCGAGAGCATGGTGCGCCGCCATCCCTTCCCGGGACCGGGTCTCGCGATTCGCATCCCGGGCGAGGTCACGGCCGAGAAGCTCGCGATCCTTCGCCGCGCCGACCGCGTCTATCTCGACGAGATCCAGAAGGCGGGGCTCTACGACCAGATCTGGCAGGCCTTCGCGGTGCTGCTGCCGGTGCGCACGGTCGGCGTCATGGGCGATTACCGCTCCTACGATTACGCCTGCGCGCTCCGCGCGGTCACCTCGACCGACGGCATGACCGCCGACTATTTCCCGTTCCCGC
>DATIYT010000123.1:0-2466 GCA_035517495.1 Allostellaceae bacterium
TCACGCCCGGCGTTTCGTGCCGCTCGCTTCAGGTGTACAGGTCATGAGTCTCGTAACGGTTTTGCTAATCGTTCTGGCGCTTTTCATGGTCGGCGCCTTGCCGACATGGTCCCGCAATGCGACCTGGGGCTATTACCCCAGTGGCGGAATTGGCCTCGTTCTCGTCGTCCTAGTCGTGTTGCTGCTCGTGGGACGGATCTAGCCGAAGGCACTCCACCGACTGCCGGCACGAAAGCCCGGGCGCGCGCAATACAGGCGTTGGCAGCCGGCCCACCATCAAGCCCGCACGGGCGTCCCAGGCGAACCGCTAATCCGATCTAGGAAAGAGGCAGCACGCGCTCCTTGTTCCGTGTCGGACCCCGAAACCGCTCAGTCAAAGGTAACTTCCATGTGCACGCGAACGATGAAACTAGTAATCGCCCTGCTCGCGATCCTCGGCGCCGCACCGCTTCTCGGTGCCTGTCACACCACGGCCGGAGCCGGCGAGGATATCTCGAAGACCGGTCAGGCCATCGAGCGGAGTGCGAAGCAAAACGCGCCTTGAGTTTGTGAGCTCAGTACCAGCGCTTATTTCTCACGCGGCGCAACACGCACTTGCGCCAGTTTAGAGGAACGGAATCATGGATAGGGATCGCATCGCCGGATCGGTCAAACAGATCAAAGGCTCGATCAAGAAAGCTGTCGGCAAGATGGTCGGCGACGCCAAGCTTCAGATCGATGGCAAGGTCGACCAAGCCGAGGGGAAAGCGCAGAATTTGGCCGGAACGATCAAGGACTCCGTGAAATCGTGAAGCGGGGCCGACCATCGCCGCATTCCCTCGAAGGTTTCGCGCGAGCAGCCTAAGGCTCGCGGAGGAGCTTGGCAGGATTTGCGGCGATGCCGCGTTAGGGGCATGTGTCAGGCTCGCGGTAAATAATCCGCGCAATCTACAATGTGGGCCATGCGCGCTTCAGTCGATAGAATCGGAAACTACTAAGGTACAAAGTACCGCGTGCCCGGCGGCTCAAGGCGCTCGACGACGAGAACCGGCAGCTGAAGAAGCTGTTGGCCGAGGGGCGATGCAAGACATCGCGTCCTCTTGTTCGATGGCGATCAGCTTGCGCCCCATGTGGCCACCGCGACCCATGCGGCCGCGACGGACGAACAAATCAGTATGAGGATCGCCGTTGCGACGTGTTCCATGACAGCATCCTCTCTTGCTCCCCTCAATGGGAAGCAGAGCAACACTTATCCCGAGGAGATGGGGCGTCCACCCTCGGAAAGTACTCAAACCTAGAAGTTGCTGATAAGACGCGCCGCACGGCGAGATCGAATTCGCCCGCAGGGAGATCGATGCGCGCGCGCCGACGGTGCGCGGCATGAGCTGACGCCGCCTATTTTAAGATGAGCTGACCACCCCCCCATAAAAGGAGCCAAATCCAAGCAGCGGTGACAGAAAAACAGAGGAACGCGAAAGCGGTAGTTGCGACGTGTCTCAAAATCGGTGCCCCTGCTCTGGATCGGCGCGAAGTTTTGTCCAAGAGGGCGATTACGCCTACCCTCGGAAAATACCTAGAAGAACGACGCCGCCGCTGACGAGGCCGTCGTGCTGCTCGTGCGCGACGTTGCCGTTCTCGAAGCGGACGTCGCAATCAACGGCACTTCGACGCGACGCCCGGTTAGGGCGACGCCCGGAGAAAAGCATCTCGTCGACGATGCTGTCGGTCCCAATCGTGCGGCTCACGGGGACAAGCTTGGTGTCCTCGGGATTGTTGCCGATGAAGTGGTATTTCTGGAAGCGCTCGAGCTCATCGTGACCGACGCCGCCGGTCATGGTCGGGACGTGATTGCGCTTCGCCTCGACTCGGGTTCGGGTGCTAGAGTGCGATCAGGCTACACAAAGAAGGGTCGCACGACCTTGGTCCCGATTCCAGGCTTGTCGTCCGTCGCTGTCTGGATCCGTCCCGTTTCTCGTCGACCGCGAGTCTGGGATGATCCTTGTTAAGTGGATGACGCCCGAAGGCGTCACGATCACTTCGCCGGCGCGCTGGTCACGCATTCAAGATGCGTTTTTTTACGCCGACGCTCTCAAAGGTTGGCCCGTTGCAGCCGATGCGTGGGTCGAAGCCGACGGCGTGCGTCAGGACCGCAGCGGTTCGTCGCAGAGAGCGCGGCACTAGGCGTCAGGCACCGGTCTCGTAGCCGGCGCCTCACCTCAAGCCTTCTTTTTCGTCAGGCGTTCGATCATGCCGCCTGGCGGACCGACCAGAGAGCCGTCATCCGCAACGGTGAATTCCGTCTTATCGGCCTGGCAGGTAAGAGTCACCGCCTTCCGCCCCCGGGGGCGACAGGACCCGTCCGGCGCCAAATCAGAACCCTAAACGATTTTTAATGCTCCGCTCAGAATGCGATTAGGGGCGATCGACAATATTCCCATCGTCGTTCCCCGAATGCGCCGCGTTGGGCGCATTACATTGCTGAAAGGA
>DATIYT010000124.1:0-56965 GCA_035517495.1 Allostellaceae bacterium
CGTCATCGCGCAGAAGCGCCTTCAGCTGACGCGCGAACAGGCGGAGAAGTTCTACGAAGTTCACGAAGCGCGCCCCTTCTATAACGACCTGTGCGAGTATATGTCGTCCGAGCCCGTCGTCGTTCAGGTTCTGGAAGGCGAAAACGCCATCGCCAGGAACCGCGAAGTGATGGGCGCGACCGATCCGTCCAAAGCCGCTCCCGGCACGATCCGCAAGGATTTCGCCGAATCCATCGAGGCTAATTCCGTGCACGGCTCCGACTCTCCGGAGAACGCGCAGCAGGAAATCGCCTTCTTTTTTTCCGGGATTGAGATGTGCCCCTAAGGGGCGGCAGGGCGCTATAGCGTCAGCAGGCGCAGCAGCACGAGGGCCAACACGATCCCGACGATCGACCACTTTATCAGCCGAGTAAAACCGATCCAGGTTTGGCGGTGACGTTCGAGTTCCTGATCGACGGCCATGAGTGCCTTTTCCCTTGCCTCGGTGCGGGGAGACGTACACTGCCGTTTGTGCGCTTGGCAAGGGGCTCCGATTCACGCCTCTAGCAGCCGCGCCGGCCGAGCAGCAGCAGGCATCAAAATGCACGATTCATGTGTCCAAAAGACAAGACCTTACAATATGGGATTTAGAACACAGGTCGCAGCCGTTGGAATGAAATCCGTTATTCGCACCCTCTCACTTGTTATCTTAACGCGGCCCTCCGCGAAAAGGCGCAGCACCATCGGATAGATTTTGTGTTCGGCCGCGAGCACGCGTTCGGCCAAACGTTGGGCATCATCATCGGGAAACACGGGTACAGCCGCCTGCGCGATGATCGGGCCGTCATCCATGGCAGGGCGCACGAAATGCACGGTGCAACCGGTGAAGCGCACCCCCGCCGCGAGCGCGCGCTCATGCGTGTGCAGACCTTTGAATGCCGGCAGCAGGGAAGGGTGGATATTGATGAGCCGGTCGCGCCAGCGCGCGACGAAAGCGTCGCCGAGAATGCGCATGAAGCCGGCGAGGCACACGAATTCGATGCCAGCCGCGGCGAGCGCGCGATCGATCGCGTGATCGAAGGCGTCGCGGGCCGCAAAGTCCCGATGCGCGATGACCGCAGTCGGGATGCCCCCGCTTTCCGCCCGGTGCAGCCCAGGCGCTGCGGGCTCGTTCGAAATGACCAGGCGGATTTCCGCCGGGAAATCGGGATCGGCGCAAGCGTCGATCAGGGCCTGGAGGTTCGAGCCCCGTCCCGAGATCAAGACCGCGACCTTCAGCCGGGCCACGCCGCCTCCGCGTGGCGAATGAGGGTGCCGCGTCCGTCGGGCCCACGCGGGATCACACGGCCGATGCGATAGACGATCTCGCCCGCCCCGGTGAATGCGGCGGCAACCGCGTCGCTCCGGTCGGGTGTGACCACGGCCACCATGCCGATACCGCAATTGAAGACGCGCGCGAGCTCGACCGGCGCCAATCCCGCGGTCTCCGCGAGCCAACGGAAGACCGGCGGCAAGGGCCAGGCGCGCGTGTCAATCTCGACAGTCACATCAGCCGGAATGACGCGCGGGATGTTCTCGACGAGGCCGCCCCCGGTGATGTGCGCGAGCGCCTTGATTCCGCCGCCGGCGATTGCGGCGAGGCAACTCTTGACGTAGAGCCGCGTCGGCGTCAGCAGCGCCTCGCCAAGCCGCAGTTGCGGCGCAAAGGGCGCGGCCGCGTCGTAGCGCAGCCCCGCCTGTTCGACCGTGCGGCGCACCAACGAGAATCCGTTCGAATGCAGCCCACTGGAGGCAAGGCCCAGAACGACGTCCCCGGCGCGGACATCGCGTCCGTCGATGATCGCGCCGCGCTCCACCGCGCCAACGGCGAAGCCCGCGAGATCGTAGTCTCCCTTGGCGTAGAGACCGGGCATTTCCGCGGTTTCGCCGCCGACCAGCGCGCAGCCGGTAGCACGGCACGCTTCCGCGACGCCCGCGAGAATCGTGCGCGCGGCTTCTACATCGAGCCTGCCGGTTGCAAAATAGTCGAGGAAGAGCAGCGGTTCCGCGCCCTGGACGACGAGATCGTTGACGCACATCGCGACGAGGTCGATCCCGACGGTCTCATGCCGGTTCGCATCGATCGCGATCTTGAGTTTGGTTCCGACCCCGTCTGTGGTGGCGACTAGGATCGGGTCCTTGAATCCGGCGGCCTTGAGATCGAAGAGTGCGCCGAAGCCGCCGAGACCTGCGTCGCTGCCGGCACGCGCAGTCGATTTCGCGAGCGGCTTGATCGCCTCCACCAGCGCCGCGCCGGCGTTGATATCGACGCCGGCCTCGCGATAGTGGTCCCGGTGGTTGGCGCTCGTTATGGCGTCCTCGCGCAATCTAAGGTATGACCTCGCGGGGCGCGCGCGCGGCCGCAGGTCCAGCGCGGAACATACTCGATCCGAGGCGGTTTGCAATGATGCTGAAACGAAGCGTGTTGCCGCTGCTGCTGGCGCTTTTTGGGCCATTTGCCGCGCTGGCGCAGGATCAGCAGGGATCGCCATTCACGGTCGCGGACGTGCCGGTCGATGTGACCGCGCAGAGCGCCCTACAGGCGCGCGACAAGGCGCGTACCGACGGCGAGCAGCACGCTTTCCAGATGCTGATGGAGCGTCTTATTGCAAAGCAGTATCTGAACCAAGTACCCAAGCTCAGCGACGACCAACTGGCGGACCTCGTGTTGGATTACGAAGTCACGAGCGAGCGCACGTCGGCAGTGCGGTATATCGCGACGCTCACCTTCCGCTTCCGTCCCGATGCGGTTCGCAAGCTGCTGAGCAGCGCCAACATTCCGTTCACGGAGACGCAAAGCAAGGCGGTGTTGGTGCTCCCGGTGTTCGAGCAGGGCGAGCGCGCAACGCTCTGGGACGCGCCCAACCCGTGGCGGGCTGCCTGGGGCAAGCAGTCGCTCGGCAACGGACTGGTGCCCATGCGGATGCCGATCGGAGAACTCGCGGACGTGCAGGCGATCGATGCCGCCGAGGCTACCAAGGGCGAGAGCGGTCCGCTGCTGGCGATTGCGCACCGCTACGACGATGCCGACGTGGTGGTGGCAAGCGCGACGTTCGAGGGAAGTGGCGATCAGCGGACGCTGCAGATCAACACCGTGCGCTACGGCGCGGGTTTCGCGGTGCAGAGCTGGACCGAGACGGTACACGCCGCGGCGGGCGAGCGTGATGCCGACCTTTACGGCCGCGGCGTTGCCGCCGTGGTGGCCGACGTGACGACGTCTTGGACCAAGGCGGCGGTGGAGCCGCCGGCGGGGCCTTCGGCAAGCGTCATCGCGCTTGTTCCGGTGACCGGCGTCAAGGATTGGGTGATTGTGCGCGATCGGTTGCGAACCGTTCCTTCGGTCCAGCATTCGACGCTGTTATCGATCGGCCGCGAGGGCGCTCGTGTGCAGATCGATTATCAGGGCGATCCCCAGCAACTACAGGCCGTGCTGGCGCAGCGCGATCTGGTGCTGACCCCCGGCGACGCGGGCGCCGATTGGACGCTCAGCGCCAAGGGCGCATCCAGTCAATAGCGGATTCGCGGACGCTCCGCACGTGAACGTTCCGAACGCGATCACTCTAGCGCGGCTGCTTTCCGTACCGCTCGCGGTATGGCTTATTCTCGAAGCACGCTTCGCTGCCGCGTTCTGGGTTTTCGTCGCAGCGGGCATTTCGGATGCGGTCGACGGCTTCATCGCCAAGCGCTTCGACAGCCGTACTCGGCTCGGCGCGCTGCTCGATCCGATTGCCGATAAGACGCTGCTCGTGGCGGTCTACGTAACGCTCGGCGCCGTGAACCACCTTGAGGCCTGGCTGGTCATCCTCGTGGTATTCCGAGATCTGCTGATCGTCGGCGGCTATCTCCTGGTGCAGGCGCTCGCGCAGCCAATGCGCTCGGAACCGTTGATCGTAAGCAAGGTAAATACGGCGTTGCAGATCCTTTTGGTGGGCGTGCTGCTGGCGCAGCTCGGGCTCGGCGTCGAGCCGGGTGCCACCGTGGAGGCTCTGGTCTACATGGTAGCGGCGACCACCATATTGTCGGGGGCAGGGTACCTGGTCCGCTGGACGCGCGCGCTCGCGGGACTAGAGGAGACGCCGTGACCGTTGGCCATCGCCGCACCATGTTTTGGCTGATCGGGTTTGCGCTGGCCCAATATCTGGCGAGCCCGATATACGATCCTGCCAATGGCAAACCCTCGGCGGGGGACGAATGAGCGAGCAATATCTCCTGGCATTCGACAACCGCCCGGCTGCGCTTGGCGCCGAGGATTTTCTGGTCGCGGACTGCAACCGAGAGGCGGTTCACTGGCTCGATCGCTGGCCGGACTGGCCGGCGCCGGCGCTCACGATCCATGGCCCCGCGGGAAGCGGAAAAACCCATCTGCTGCGCGTCTTTCTCCGGCGCAGCGAAGCGGTCGAGATTCCGGTTGCGGCCCTCACGCGTGAGACGGTGCCTATGCTGCTCGGAACCCGTCTCGCGGCCGCGGTGGACGATGCCGAGCGCGCCGATCCCGTGGCGTTGCTGCATCTATTCAACGTGCTGGCGGAGCGGCGCGGCCATCTCCTGTTGACCGCGGGCGCACCGCCCGCGCACTGGGCGCAGGTCCTGCCCGATCTTGGATCGCGGCTCGTTGCAGCGCCGCAGGCGACGCTGGAACAGCCCGACGACGCATTGCTCGCGGCGCTCCTGGTGAAGTTATTTGCGGATCGGCAGCTCAAGGTGAGCGAGGACGTCGTGCTCTATTGCGTTGGACGCATGGAGCGAAGTCACGAGAAGGCGCGGCGCCTCGTGGCGGAACTCGATCGCGCCGGTTTGCTCACTCATCGCAGCATTACGATTCCGATGGTGCGGTCGGTGCTCGATGCGCTTCAGGGCACGTAGTAGGCGATCAGGGTCGGACGCTGCGCGGAGCCGAGCTTGGACCAGGGATCGGAAGTCTCGAATACCGCGGCGGCTCCCGGGCGAAACTCCCGCAACTCCGGCACATCGCCGAGGTGCGCCGCAAATTCGGCGATGTCCGGATTGTGTCCAACGACCACCACTTGCTCCGAGGCGCCATCGATTTCACGCAAGCACGCCGGCAAGGCCAGGTTGTCACCGGGATAAAGCCGGTCTTCCCAAGCGGGTGCCGCGGTCCAATTCAGCGCGCGGATCAAAATTTCCAGGGTCTCCCTGGTACGGCGCGCGGGGGAGCAGAGAATCGACTGCGGTGCGCCGAATGGCGCCAGGCGGGGTGCCAGCACCGAAATCGCTTGGCGACCTTCCGGGCTCAGCGCTCGCTCGCGATCGCCGCCGCTTGCCGCGCGTCCCGCCGCGGCGCCGTGCCGAATCAAGATTAGCCGATTCAATTGCGTCGTCCCCGTCGATCGGCAGGCTGCAATGACAGTATCATGATTTTGTTATAAACTAGTGCCAACTCATTGGTAGATCGTCAAATTGTCTTTCCCAGAGAGGTCAAGTGGCCAAAGCGCAGCCGGTATCGCCAGCGGAGATCGACATTCACTCGGAGACGCGATTCATCAATCGCGAGCTCAGTTGGCTCGCCTTCAACGAGCGGGTGATCGCCGAGGCGGATAATCCCCGCTACCCGCCCCTGGAGCGGCTGCGCTTTCTTTCGATCTCCTCCAGCAACCTCGATGAATTTTACATGGTCCGGGTCGCCGGCCTCGTGGGTCAGGTGCTCGCGGGGGTCGCGACGCCGAGCCAGGACGGGCTTACCCCCGCGCAGCAGCTTGCCGCGATCAATCAGCGCGCTCGCAAGCTGATGCACGATCAG
Source organism: Allostellaceae bacterium (assembly GCA_035517495.1). Taxonomy (GTDB): domain Bacteria; phylum Pseudomonadota; class Alphaproteobacteria; order ATCC43930; family CGMCC-115725; genus DASZHJ01. Next base: position 5,777 of record DATIYT010000124.1, read on the forward strand.
CAGGTGATCTGGCGCAACCTGCGGCAGCTCTTGAGCGAGGCGGGCGTTTCGGTGATTGGGCCGCAAGACCTGACGCCGGAGGATCGGCCGTGGGTCGAGGCTCGGTTCATGGCGGAGCTTTTCCCGGTCCTCACGCCGCTTGCAATCGACCCCGCGCATCCCTTTCCGTTCGTGGCCAATCGCGGCCTTGGGCTGGCGCTGCAATTGATCCGCACCGGCGACGGCAAGCGCATGCAGGCGCTGCTGTTGCTGCCCGCGGCGATCGGCCGGTTCATCCGCATGCCCGGCAAGACCGTGCGGTTCCTGCCGTTGGAGCAGATGGTTTCGCTGTTCCTCGACCGTCTCTTCCCGGGCTTCTCGGTGGCGGGGCATGGGATGTTCCGCATCGTGCGCGACAGCGAAGTCGAAATTGAGGAAGAAGCCGAGGATCTCGTAAGCCTGTTCGAGAGCGCGCTGAAGCGGCGGCGGCGCGGTAATGTGATCTGGCTCGCGGTCGAGGCGGGGATGCCCGAGGATCTGCGCCGCTTCCTGGCCGAAAACCTTGACGTTTCGCCGGACGACGCAACGCCCCTCGACGGCCTGGTCGGCCTTTCCGACACGCGCCAGCTCATCATCGGCGAGCGGCCGGACCTTCTCTTCAAGCCGTACAATCCGCGCTTCCCCGAGCGCATTCGCGACTTCGGCGGCGACTGCTTCGCCGCGATCCGCCAGAAGGACATCATCGTTCACCATCCCTATGAGAGCTTCGACGTGGTGGTGCAGTTCCTGCGTCAGGCCGCGCGCGACCCAGCGGTGGTGGCGATCAAGCAGACGCTTTACCGCACCAGCGACAACAGTCCGATCGTGCGCGCGCTGATCGAGGCGGCGGAGGCGGGCAAGACCGTGACCGCGCTAGTCGAGCTCAAGGCGCGTTTCGACGAGGAGGCCAATATCCGATGGGCGCGCGATCTTGAGAGGGCCGGAGTGCAGCTCGTTTACGGCTTCCTCGATTTGAAGACGCATGCAAAAGTTTCGCTGGTGGTGCGGCGCGAGGGCGGCGAGCTGCGCTCCTACGTCCATTACGGCACCGGCAATTATCACCCCGATACCGCCAAGGTTTACACCGACCTGTCGTTCTTCACCTGCGATACCGCGCTCTGCCGCGATGCGGCGAAGCTCTTCAACTACATGACGGGCTACGCGACCCCGGTCAACTTGGAGAAGATCGCCTTCGCGCCGGTGACGCTGCGCAACAAGATCATGGAGTTGATCGAGGCGGAGATCGGACACGCGCGTGCCGGCCGACCGGCGATGATTTGGGTCAAGCTCAATCAACTCGTCGATCCGACCGTCATCGATCTGCTCTATCGGGCGTCGCAGGCCGGCGTGGAAATCGATCTGGTGGTGCGCGGCATCTGCTGCCTGCGGCCGGGCGTGCCCGGGCTCTCCGAAACGATCCGGGTCAAGAGCATTGTCGGCCGCTTCCTCGAGCATGGGCGGATCGTCTGCTTCGGCAACGGACAGCGGCTGCCTTCGCCGCAGGCGCTGGTGTTCATCAGCTCCGCGGATTGGATGCCGCGCAATTTCGACAGGCGCGTCGAAGCGCTGGTGCCGGTCGAAAATGAAACGGTGCATCGTCAAGTGCTGGACGAGATCATGGTATCGAACTTGCGAGACACCGAGCAGAGCTGGAGGCTCGACGCGAGCGGCGCCTATATTCGCGAGCCCTCGAGCCCCGATGGCTTCAACGCGCACACCTACTTCATGACCAATCCCAGTCTTTCCGGCCGAGGCCGAGCGCTGCGCAAGCCGCGACCGGCGCTGCGTCCCACCATCGAGCGGACCTCGGCCGCGGAGTAGCGATGCCCAAGGGGGGAGCGAGCGGGGGGGCGCGTCGGAACGGCCGCGTCGCCGTCATCGACATTGGCTCGAACTCGATCCGTCTCGTGGTCTATGAGCGGCTGAGCCGAGCCCCGATACCGCTGCTCAACGAGAAGGTGCTGTGTGGGCTCGGCAGGGGCCTGGAAGAGACCGGCCGGCTCAGTCCCGAGGGCGTGCAATCCGCCTTTGTGCATCTAGATCGGTTCGTCGCGTTGACGCGCGCGATCGGCGTTTCCCGCCTCGATGCGCTTGCGACCGCCGCCGTTCGCGATGCCGAAGACGGTGCCGCGTTCGCGCGCGAGGTACAGCGGCGCGTCCGCACGCGCGTGCGCATTCTCTCGGGCGAAGAAGAGGGGCGGCTCTCGGCGCTGGGTGTGATCTCCGCAATTCCCTGGGCCCGCGGGGTCATGGGCGACCTCGGCGGCGGAAGCGTCGAATTGGTATCGGTCGGTTCGGGACACCCCGGTCGGGGCGGAACGCTCCCGATCGGGCCCTTCCGCCTACAGGGCCTGCAGGGCGACGAGCGCCGGCTCTCGGAGGCGATCGACAGCGCCGTGGCGACGCTTCCTTGGCTCGAAAAAAAGCGTGATCAGACTTTCTATGCGGTCGGCGGCGCGTGGCGGGCACTCGCGCGCATCCACATGGAGCAGGCGCACTATCCGATCCATGTCATCCACGGCTACACCCTCAACTGGCGGGACGCCGACGATTTCCTGGGACTGGTTGCGCGCCTTTCGCGGCGCTCACTGGAGCAGATCGGCACCGTCTCGCGAAAGCGCCTGGAGGTGGTCCCGATCTCCGCCGAAATCCTGCGCCGGGTGCTGGCGGTGATGCGGCCGAAGCGGCTGGTGTTCTCGGCCTGGGGGCTGCGCGAGGGTCACCTCTTCAATCTGCTGCCGGTGCGGTTGCGTGCGGAGGATCCGCTCCTCGCGGGCTGCGCCGAGCACGCCGGCGCCTTGCCGCGGTTTCAAGCCGACGGCGCGCGCGTTGCGCGGTGGCTCAGCCCGATCTTTGGCCGTGCCGATCCGTTCCGGCGATTGCGCTATGCGGCGGCGCTGCTGGGCGACATCGCGTCGCGCGAGCATCCGGACTATCGGGCGGAGCAAGCCTTTCGTGCGGCGCTTTACAGCCCCATGACCGGACTCGATCACGGCGAGCGGGCGTTCCTGGCCGCGGCGCTGCACGCGCGCTATGGCGGTCCCGAAGCCGCGATCCGCGACACCGTGTCCCGGCTGATCGACACCGAGACGGCGGGGGCGGCGCGCGTAACAGGCCTCGCGCTGCGGCTCGCGTTCACGCTATCGGGCGGTGTCGCCAAGCTGCTGGCGGCCGGCGCGGTCGTGACCGCCAACGGCGAGCTCGTGCTGCGATTGCCGGCGCGTGGGCCGATGCAGGGCGCCGAGGCCGTGGAACGTCGCCTGTCGTCGCTGGCTCGTGCTCTCGACTTGAAGCCGCGCATCCGCCTCCTGCCGGGTCGGCGATAAGAACTTTCGCAGTTGACAATTCGTCGGCTGAGGCATGAGGCTCTCAGCACATCGATATCGGTGACCTCGCGCGAGAACGGGGACACAAGCGGCACGAGGAAGCGCGGCAATGGCGGAAGGCGCGGCGCGGTCCTTCGAATGGTCGAGGGAGTTCGTCGAAGCGGATCGTCGCGACGGCCCGCGGATGGCGGCACGCGGCCTGCAAGAACCCCTGATCGCCGGCTCCGCCGCGCCAACGAAGACTGCGGTGGTTACCCAGTCCTTCGCGGATGTAGTGGGCTTGCGGCCGAGGGCACTTGTCGCGGCGAGCGTGCTTTACGGATGCCTCGTCGCGACCGCGATCTTCGTCGAGTTGCCGGTCAAACCTCCCGAGCCCTGGCCGGATAGCCCGACAATTATTCGGGTCGTGTTCGAGCCTGCGCCGGCGCTCGAACCAGGTCTCGCGCCCGCCCAGGATGTCCAAGCGATGCCTGTGGTGACTGCGACCGAGCCGGTACCGGCGGAGACCGAAGCCGTCGAGCCGCCAGCTGCCGCGCCGCCCGACATCTCGGCTCCGACCGCAGACGCGCCCAAACCCGCCGAGGTCTCGCAGCCGTCGGTCACGTTTGCGCCTCCAGTGCCGCCTAGGAAGCCTGCACTTGCCCATGCGCCGAACCGGCATCCTCTTAGCCGCTCACCGGCACCAACCGCCGCGCCACCGGCCACCGCGAGCGAAGAGTTGGCAATGCGTCCGCCCGGAGCGGAGCCAGCGGCAACGCCACCGCATCCGATCACAGCCTCCAGTGCCAACGCCAAGCCCGATTATCCCGCGGAAGCGCAGCGGCGTGGATGGCAAGGCCGCGTCGTGCTTCGCGTCGATGTCTCGCCGGCGGGCTCGCCGCTCAGCGTGGACGTCCGCGTCAGCAGCGGCCACGAGCTGCTCGATCAAGCGGCGCTCCGCGCCGTCAGGCAATGGCATTTCGTGCCGGCGACACAGGGCGGTGCGCCCGTGGTCGGCGCGGTCGATGTGCCCGTGCGGTTTAGGCTTGAGAACTGACGCGGCGGCGTGAGACCGCGCTTCCTATTATGATCAGGTGGATCATCGCCGCGGTCGTGCTGGCGCTGCTTCCCGCTTCCGCGGCGGCGCAGGACCCGTCTTCCGGAGAAGTGCCGGTCAACACGCTCCCCACTACCGAGGTCGTTGGCACAACCCCGGTTCCGGGCGTCGGTATCGATCGCGACAAGGTACCCTCCAACGTGCAGATCTTGTCGGCGCCGGATACGACAAAGCGGGGACCGGCGGCGTTCACCAACGAGCTAAATCAGCGCGTGGGAAGCGTCAATATCAACGACAATCAGGACAATCCTTATCAGCCGGATATTCTATTCCGAGGCTTCGAAGCGTCACCGGTCCTGGGCACTCCGATCGGCGTTGCCGTCTACCAGGGCGGCATCCGGCTCAATGAGCCATTCGGCGACAATCTCAACCGGGATCTCGTCCCGGACTTCGCGATCAACCGCACCAGCGTCATCCCGACAAATTCAGTCTATGGACTGAACGCACTCGGGGGCGCATTCGTCCTCGACATGAAAACGGATTCAATTTCTCGGGCGCCGAGGGAGAGGCGGGTGGGCTGCACTTCAGTTTCACCGGGGCCGACAACAACCTTGTGGGCGTTGGGCCGACCCCTATCCAGCTGGTGGACGTCAATCGCAGCGCCGTCTTCACCTCGCCGCAGTCGTTCGAAAACATTTGGGCGTTCCCAACCGCGCTGCTTGCGACAACGGTGCTGCCCAATTCGCAAGTATTGTCGCGACAATCCGGCAGCAGCGTTATACACTATGTCGAAATGCTCGCGGATGGGGCGTGACCTCCGACGCAGGCCCCTTCCACAAAAAACATTATCTCGGTGACTGTTTGCCGGGGACCTAAAAGGGAGGAAGCCCATGGCCAAGCTCAGCCGGCGTTCGATGCTACGGGGATCTTTGGGGTTGGCGACGGCAGGGACGCTCGCGCGCCCGTTCATTGCCAATGCGCAGGCCAAGACCGCGACGGTCTGGTGGACTCAAGGGTTCGTTCCCGAAGAGGACGAGGCGTTCCGCGTCATGGTGGCCGCATATGAGAAGGCAAGCGGCAACAAGATCGAATACACGCTCATCCCTTTCGGACCGCTGATGCAGAAAATCGTCTCGGCGATGACGACCGGCGACGTCCCGGATGTCATGTCGCATGACATCGCCAATCAGACCGTAATCCCGCAGAACGCTTGGCATGACAAGTTGGTCGACTTGAGCGAGATCGTGGAACCTCTAAAACCGAAGCTCGACCCCACCACCTATCTCGCCTGCCAGTACTACAACAACACCATCAAAAAGCGGGGCTTGTACCTCGCGCCCTTTAAATCGGCGGTTCTGCCGTTCCATATCTGGAACTCCATGGTCGAGAAGGCCGGGTTCAAGCTTTCGGATGCGCCGAAGACGTGGGACGCGTTTTGGGATTTCTTCAAACCGATGCAGCAGAAGCTTCGTGAGAGCGCGCGCGGCATCTTTGCCCTCGGTTTGCAGGCGACCACGACGGGACCCGCGGACGGCAACAACATGTTCCACCATTTTCTCATCGCCAACGGGGGCAACGGTATTGTCACCAAGGATGGCCGGGCGCACCTCGACGACCCGCAGATCAAGGAAGCCATCATCAAGTCGCTCACTTACATCACCGACGCGTTCAAGGGGGGCTACGTCCCGCCGGGGGCCCTGAGCTGGAACGATGCCGACGACAACAACGCCTTCCACGCCAAGCAAATACTGATGGATCTCGACGGCACGATCTCGACCGAGCTTGCGATGATTCACGACAAGGATGATTACGACGCTATCACCACCCTGAGCCTGCCCCTCGACAACTCTGGCAAGCCCATGCCGGCGCAATTGGCCGTCGACGGGGCCTTCGTCCCCAAAGGGGCCCCGAATGTCGAGGTGGCCAAGGATTTCCTGAAATACGTGATTCAGCCGCAGGTTGCGAACGAATATCTGAAGTCCGGCCTCGGCCGCTGGCTTCCGGCGATATCGGAGCTCGTGAAGACCGATCCATTCTGGCTCGACCCCAAGGATCCGCACCGGGTCGCCTACGTGACCGAGGGATTATTGAGTCCGACCGTCGTGCTGTACCCCTGCTTCAACCCCGGTTACGCGGAAGTGAACGCGCAGCAGATTTGGGGCGTGGCTGAGGCGGACATCATTCGCAACGGCATGACGCCCAAGGAGGCGGCTGAGAGCGCGCTCAAGAAGGTCGACGCGGTCCTGTCGAAATATCCGATCGCGCAGACCTGAGGGCGAGCGCCGGATCGAAGCCGGTCGGGCGCCGGGTCGCTCGATGCTCGACAGTAAGCCCTGACGTACCGCGCTGATTTCGCTGTCTAATTTGTGCAGCGAAGCAAGATTGTGTCAGTGCTGCTGCCAGAAATTTACCAGCGACAATTTTGCATGAGCAGTATACATTATTCGCAATGCTAGCAGTTGGGGTGACGCCTCCCGATGCTCGCCGGGCGGCGCGTACTCCATCACGAAAAACCGCGGCCTCGAAGCCGCGAATTCGAAGGAGGAGACACATGGGCAGCAGGCTTAGCAGGCGTTCTGTGCTCCGGGGATCATTGGGGTTGGCGGCGGCAGGGACCCTCGCGCGTCCCTATATCGCCAATGCGCAGGCCAAGACGGCGACGGTTTGGTGGACGCAGGGTTTCGTCCCCGAGGAGGATGCCGCCTTCAACGCCATGGTTGCGGCCTATGAGAAAGCGAGCGGCAATAAGATCGAGGTCAGCATAATTCCGTTCGGGCCGCTCATGCAGAAGATCGTCGCGGCTCTCACCAGCGGCGATGTGCCGGATGTGCTTTCGCACGATGCCGGCAGCCAGAACGTCATTCCGCAGAATGCCTGGAACGACAAGCTCGTCGATGTGTCGGACATCGTCGAACCCTTGAAGTCGCAATTTCACCCGACGGCTTATCTGGCCTCCCAGTATTACAACAGCGGCACGAAGAAGCGCAGCTTTTACATGGCGCCCTACAAGATCAATGCGACGCCCTTCCATATCTGGAACTCGATGGTCGAAAAGGCCGGCCTCAAGCTTTCCGACGCGCCGAAGACCTGGGATGCTTTTTGGGATTTCTTCAAACCCATGCAGAAGAAGCTGCGTGAGACCACGCGCGGCATCTATTCGCTGGGTTTGCAGCTCACCACCGTCGGACCGAACGACGGCAATGTCCTGTTCCACCATTTCGTGATCGCCAATGGCGGCGGCAACCTCATTACGCCCGATGGCAAGGCGCATCTGAGCGACCCGCAAGTCAAAGAGGCCATCATCAAATCGCTGACCTATCTCACGACCGCGTTCAAGGACGGCTACATACCTCCGGGGGTGCTGAGCTGGAACGACGCCGACGACAATAATGCGTTTCACGCGAAGCAGTTCGTCATCGACTTGGACGGGACGATCTCGACTGAGCTCGCGATGTACCACGACAAGGATCAGTACAACGACGCCGTGACCATGAGCCTGCCGCTCGACAACGCGGGCAAGCCGATGGCGGAACAGATCCTCGTCGAAGGCGCCTTCATCCCGAAGGGTGCGAGGAACGTGGATGTGGCCCGAGACTTCATCAAATACGTCGTGCAGCCTGAGGTGGCGAATGCCTATCTCAAGGCCGGGCTTGGCCGCTGGCTGCCGGCGATGCCGGGGCTGATCAAGACCGATCCGTTCTGGCTCGATCCCAAGGACCCGCACTTGAAGACTTACACGGAGGAGGGGCTGGTGACGCCCACCACCGTTCCTTACGCCGTTTTCAATCCGGGATATGCCGAGGCGAATTCGCAGCAGATTTGGGGCGTGGCACACGCGGACATCATCCAGCACGGCGCGTCGCCCAAGGACGCGGCGGAAACGGCGATTCAAAAGATCGAGGCGATCCTCTCCAAGTATCCGATCGTGCAGACCTAAGAGGAAACCAATGGACGGAACTCAACTACAGGCGGTTCAGGCGCTTCCCATTGGAAGCACGTCGGTGCCAGCGAGGCGTCGCCGAGCTTGGCGCGCCGGCCTGCTCGGCTCGGAGTTTGCTTGGGCCATCGCCTTCATCGTCCCCTATATCGCGCTGTTCCTGGTTTTTGTCGCCTATCCCGTCGTCTACGGCTTGTGGCTCGGACATAACCCGGACCTCTACTCCGAACTCTATGCGGACCCGATCTATCAGCGCACGGTCGTAAACACCATTCTCTACCTCGGCATCGGCGTGAACCTGAAGATGTTCGGCGCGCTCATGCTGTCGGGCTTCTTCATGCGTCGCGGCTGGTGGGTGAAGGCGCTGCTGCTGATCTACGTGCTGCCTTGGGCGGTGCCGGCGCTGCCGACCTTCATCTCGATCCATTGGATGCTGAATGGCCAGTGGGGCCTCCTCAACAACGTGCTCTGGGATCTCTTCGGCATCGACGGCCCTGGCTGGGTGGAGACGTCGCGCTGGCTCGCCCTCGGCTCGGTCATCGCGTCCCACATCTGGAAGTGGATGCCGTTCTGGACCGTGATCCTGCTCGCCGGACGAATGGCAATCGCGCAGGAACTCTACGAAGCGGCGGAAGTGGATGGGGCGACGGGCATGCGCAAATTCGTGCACGTCACGTTCCCGTTGCTGGCCAATCTTTATCTCGTCTGCACCTTGCTCTCTACGATCTTCACGCTGGGCGATTTCAACAGCGTCTATTTCGTGTCCGGCGGCGGGCCGGCTCTGTCGACGCACGTGCTGGCGACCCTCGGCATTCGCGATGCCTTTGAAATCGGGCGGCCGGAGCTCGGCGTCGCGGCCGTCATGTCGGCGCTGCCGCTGGTGATCCCGCTGGTCATCCTGCTGATGCGCAAGCTGCGTACCACGGAGGTGCATCTGTGACCGCGGAGGCGATCGGTTCTCGGTCCGTGCGGCGGCTGCCGCGCTATCGGCTTCGACGCAACCTCAAGGAGGCCGGGGCTCTGGCGGTCGCTGTCTTGGTGCTCATTTGGACCTTGGCGCCGATCTACAACATGGTGGCGGTTTCGCTCGAGAAGCACGGCAACGTCTTCAGCAACGACATCTGGCCGCGACATCCTTCGTTCGAGAGTTTCGAGGTCGTCGCCACTCAAAGCTATTGGTATCTGACCGACTTCTGGCACCAGTTCGGCAACAGCCTCTACGTCGGGGTCGCGACGGTTGTGATCACCTTGCTGATCGGATCGCTCGCGAGCTTTTCGATCAGCCGGATGCGCATCCGCCACGGATGGATCCTGAGCAACACGGCGCTCATGACTTACGTGATCCCGGCCTCGTTTCTGGCGATTCCGTTTTACCGGATCATGCATAACTACGGCCTCACGAATAACCTCTGGTCGGTGATCGCGGCGGAAGTGACCTTCGCCACGCCCTATGCCATCTTCATCTTCCAGCAGTATGGCGCCAGCATCCCGCACGAACTCGACGAAGCCGCGCGGATCGACGGCGCGTCTCCGCTGCAGATATATCTGCGTATCTATCTGCCGCTGATGGCCCCGGCGCTGGTCGCGGTCGGGACCTATGCGCTGCTGCTCGCATGGAACGAGTATCTGTATCAGTTCATGTTGCTGTCCTCGAAGCGCAACATGACGGTCGCGGTGGCGCTGGCGCAATTCCTCAACAGCGACGAAGCGCCGTGGAACTACATGATGGCGACGGCGATCGTTTACGCCATCCCGCCGGTGGCGATCTATTACGTGTTCCGGCGTCGCATGACCGCGGGCCTCACCATGGGGGGCGTCAAGGGCTGAGGCTCGGGCGCGGCGCGGGGCAACGGCCCAATGGTGTCCTGCTAACGAGGCGAGCATGAGCGTCACGCAGGAGGCAGTGGCCGTTCGGCCGGTTTCGGCGAGCGCACCGCGCCCACAGCCTTCGCGCCGCCACTTGCACGGCTCGGATTTCACCTGGTCGATCGCCTTCGTGGTTCCCTACGCGGCCCTGTTTGTTGCCTTCGTCATTTACCCGATGGGCTACGGGCTCTGGATGGGAAGCGATCCGGCGCTCTACGGCGAGTTGCTCGCCGATCCGCGCTATCGCCGGGCGGCCGTCAACACGGCTCTCTTCGTGGGGCTCGCCGTCAACGTGCAGATGGTCCTGGCTTTGCTGCTGTCGGGCTTCTTCGCGCGCCGCCGCCGGTGGATCAAAATGCTGCTGGTGGTCTTCATCCTGCCGTGGACGCTGCCGGCGGTCCCGGCCTACCTCTCGTTCCACTGGATGCTGGTCGCCTATCCGCAGGGTCTGCTCGACAATCTGTTATCGGCGTTGTTCGGAATCGAATCTGTGTTCTGGTTTCATGACGGCTGGACCGCGCTCGCCTGCAACATCGTCGCCCACATCTGGAAATGGATGCCGCTTTGGACGCTGGTTTTTCTCGGCGGCCGGATGGCGATTCCGCAGGACCTCCTGGACGCGGCTGACATCGACGGCGCTTCGCGTCATCAGCGGTTCGCCTACGTCGTAATGCCGCTGCTCGCGAACCTTTATTTGGTCAGCACGCTCATCGCGACGATCTGGGCATTCGGCGACTATTCGCCCGTGTACTTCGTATCGGGCGGCGGGCCCGCTTTCGCCTCCGAGGTGCTTTCCACGCTCGGCTACCACTACGCGCTCGATTTCGCCAACCCGCCGCTTGGGGTCGCTGCCAATCTTTCGGTTCTCGCGTTGCTGATTCCGGTCGCGGTATTTCTGATGAGCAGGCTCAAGGCGAGAGAGGTGCTGTTATGAGCGCCGTCTCGTTCTCCGAGCGACCCCGAGGGCGTACGCAACATCGGGTGCAACGCCTGCTCATCGAAACGGGTTCGATCTTGCTCGCGGTGGTGCTGCTGATTTGGACGCTGGTCCCCATCTACAACATGTTTCTGGTGGCGCTCGATCCCGGCGGCCACAACGAATTCACGGACGAGATATATCCTTCGCAGCCGACGCTCGCCGCCTTCACGGATCTCTGGACCGCCGAGGTCGAGGATGTCCGCGATATCTGGCCTGAATTCGCTAACAGCATCTGGATCGGCCTCGTGGTGATGACTTTAACCGCGCTGGTCGGTTCCCTCGCCAGTTTCGCCATCGGCCGGATGCGCCTCGGCAGGGACTGGACGATCACCACCTCGGCGCTTTTGATTTATGTGATCCCGTCGTCGGTCCTGATCATCCCGTTCTTGCGCGTCATGCATATTTACGGCCTGATGGACAACCCTTGGGCGGTAATCGCGGCGGAGGTGACCTTCGCGACGCCCTACGCCATCCTGATCCTGCACTACTACGCAAAGCTGATTCCGCTGGAGCTTGATGACGCCGCGCGGATCGACGGCGCCTCGGTCGTCCAGGTCTATCTGCGGATCTATCTGCCGCTGATGGCGCCCGCGCTTGCAGCGGTCGGCACCTACGCGCTTCTGTTCGCGTGGAACGACTATTTCTATCAGTACATGCTGCTCTCGTCCGAAGACAACACGACCGTCGCCGTGGCGCTGGAGCAGTTCTTCGACGACGACGATGCGCCGTGGAATTATATGATGGCGATCTCGATCCTCTATTCGCTGCCGCCGATCGCGATCTTCTTTGCGTTGCGCCGGTACATCGCCTCGGGCCTGACCGCGGGCGGCATCAAGGGATAAGCCGCGTCGCTCCGCCTATCGGGATTGCTTCGGCATCGTCATTTCGACGAGCCGTGCGAAATAGCTGGCGCCCACAGGCAGAATCTCGTCGTTGAAGTCGTAGTGCGGGTTGTGCACGTCGCAGCTCCCCTCGGCATCGCCGTTGCCGAGGAAGATGAAGGCACCCGGCCGCGCCTCCAGCATGAAGGAAAAATCCTCGGATGCCATGCGCGGGGCGCCGTTTCGGTCGACATTGGCCTCGCCTACCACTAGTGCTGCCGCGTCGCAGGCGACCGCGGTCTCGCGGGCATGATTGATGAGCGGCGGATAACCGCGGCGGAAATCGAGCCGCGTCATAGAGCCGTGGGCCGCGGCGGTATTCTCGGCGATACGTCGGATCGAGTCCTCGATGCGGTCCATGACCGGGGTCGTGTAGGCGCGACAATTGCCGCAAATGCGCACGTCCTCGGGAATGATGTTATACGCATGGCCGGCGTGGACCTGCGTGATGCTCACCACGGCGGTGTCGAAGGGACTGACGTTGCGGCTTACCACGGTCTGCAGCCCCGTGATGATGTGCGCCGCCGCCACTACGGGATCGAGGCCGGATTCGGGCCGGGCCGCATGGGCGCCACGGCCGGTCACGAAAAGGTCGAAGCTCGCCGACGCCGCCATCGCCGGCCCCGGACGAGTGAAGAACTTGCCCGCGGGGTAGCGCGGCGTGTTGTGGAGCCCATAGACCGCGTCGACCGGAAAGCGCTCGAACAGGCCTTCCTCGACCATGACCTTGCCGCCGCCGCCACCCTCTTCGGCCGGCTGAAAGATGAAGTGCACGGTGCCGTCGAAATTGCGGGTCTTGGCGAGATAGCGCGCGGCGCCCAGGAGAATTGTCGTGTGCCCGTCATGACCGCAGGCGTGCATGCGGCCCTCGTTGCGGGAGCGGTGGGCGAAATCATTCTTTTCGTGCAGGGGCAGGGCGTCCATGTCGGCGCGAAGCCCGATCGCCCGCTTGCCGGAACCGACCCTCAGCGAACCGACCACGCCGGTTTTGGCGATGCCGCGGCTCACTTCAATCCCATAGGATTGGAGCCGCTCCGCCACCAACGCCGAGGTGCGGTGCTCGTCGAAGCAGAGCTCGGGATGCATGTGGATATCGCGACGAATCTTGGTCAGTTCGTCCGTGTAGGAGACGATGTCGGGGATGAGCGACATGAATGCCTCGTGCGTTTGTACTCTGGCGCGACCCTAGCGGGAAACACCAAGGCGCCGCAAGGGAGGGAGTCCTACTGCGCGTTCTTCTCGATCTCGGAAAACTTGATCGCGGCCAGATAGGCCTTGAGCGTGTCCTCGCCCACGGTCGGGCCGCCTTTGACGGTCACCAGGACCTTGTCCAAGACCATCACCTGAAACGAATTGTCGTTCTTGGTGTACGTGGCCTTGCGGCCGTCGATCACCAATACCTTGACGTCGTTGCTGCTAAAGAACGGATTGGTCATCAGGTTGCCGAGGCCCTGCATGATCGGCGAATCCAAGACCAGGGAGACGTCGACGCTGTCGGCGCCGCGGTGATAGCTGCGCGAGATCGTTGTGCCGCCGCCGAGCACCGCCGGTGATAGGGTTGTCGTCCGCGCATCCTCCGCCTGCCAACCCGAGAGCGGGTCCGGCAGCAGCGACTGCCAGCGCTCGACGCGCTTTTGCCGCACCAAGGCCGCCGCGGCATCGAGCGCCGTCAAGGCGGTCGCGTAGTCGCCCTTTTCATAGGCCTTGCGCGCTTCTTGCATCTGATCGGTTGCGTCGTCGGCGTGCGCCAACGGCGCTATGACCAATGCGAGAGCCAGCAGACAGCAGAGGGCAGGCAATCGACGCATCATCTCGCGACTCCCCGCGTTGGCGTCAGGTTTCCGTCGAGAGTGAGAACTTATTCCATCCGGACCAGGCGAATCTGGTTCCCGGCGGCGGTCAGTGCCAGCTTGGCGTGTTTGAGGCGCAGCGCGTCTTCGCCGAACACATCGCGGCGCCAGCCGTGCAGCGCTGGAACCTCGGCCTCGTCGGAGGCGGCGATCTGCTCGAGGTCCTCGGCGCTGGCGACCAGACGCGAGGCGACGCCGTGCTCCTCGGCGCGCAGCTTCAGCAGCACGCGCAGCAGATCTACCAGCGGTCCGATCCCCGGCGGCGTTTCGCGCCGAGGCGGCATCTCCGGATGCTCGCTCGCCGGCAGCTCGAGCGCGCGCTTCACGGTCTCCAGCACTTCGAGGCCGAGCTTGCCATCGACGAATCCCTTGCCGATGCCGCGCGTGCGCGCGAGGTCGCTGAGGCTCGCCGGGGGATGCGCCGCGATTTCCAGGAGCTGCTCGTCGCGCAGCAAGCGGTTGCGCGGTAGATTGCGCTGCTGTGCCGCCAATTCGCGCCAGGCCGCAAGCTCGCGCAACACTGCGAGCATGCGGCGATTGCCGCCGCGCAGCTTGAAGCGCCGCCAGGCCTGGCGCGGGTCAAGCGCGTAAGTGCCGGGGTCCGTCAACACCGCTATCTCCTCGGCGAGCCAAGCGCTACGTCCGTTGCGGTCGAGCGTCTGATGAAGCCGCTCATACACCTTGCGCAATGGCACCACGTCGGAGAGCGCATATTTGACCTGTCGCTCCGTGAGCGGGCGGTGCGACCAGTCGGTGAAGCGCGCCGACTTGTCGATGCGTGCGCCAGCAAGCTTGCCGGCGAGCGTCTCGTAACTCGCGGAGTCGCCAAAGCCGCAGACCATCGCCGCGACCTGCGTGTCGAAAAGCGGCATCGGGATCGCGCCCGCGATCTTGACGAAGATTTCGATGTCCTGCCGCGCCGCGTGGAACACCTTGAGCAAGGCGGGGTCGGCGAGGAGCTGCAGCAGCGGAGCAAGGTCGAGACCGGGCGACAACGGGTCGATGGCCGCGGCCTCGGCCGGGCCCGCGACCTGCACGAGACAGAGCTCCGGCCAATAGGTGCGGTCGCGCATAAACTCGGTGTCGACGGCGATGAAGTCAGCCCCGGCCTGGCGCTTGCAAAATTCGGCAAGCTCGGAAGTATCGGCGATCAAAGTCATACCAGTGGTCGTATACACGTAAATGCCGATGCACGGAAGGCGCGAGCGTGTGCCGCGCTTGACAAGACCGACATTTCCGGGCGTTCTCCGGCGGCTCCGCTCACGCCCATGGGATGCCACTCGATGCACGCTTATCGCACTCACACCTGCGGCGCGCTGCGCCTTGCCGATGTCGGCCAGACCGTAAGGCTTTCGGGCTGGGTGCACCGAAAGCGCGACCATGGCCAGTTGATGTTCGTTGACCTGCGCGACCACTACGGCCTCACTCAGTGCGTGATTGATGTGTCGAGTCCGCTCTTTGCGGAGGTCGACCGCTTCAAGCTCGAGAGCGTGGTGCGCCTTACCGGCTCGATCGTTCGCCGCTCGGCCGACACCGTCAATCCCAAGATTCCGACCGGCGAGATCGAACTCCAGATTCTCGAAACGAGCACGCTTTCAGAGGCGGAGCCGCTGCCGTTTCCGGTCAATGCGGATGCCGAATACCCCGAGGAAATGCGCCTCAAGTATCGCTTCCTCGACCTGCGCCGCGAGGCGGTGCATCGCAATATCGTGCTGCGTTCGGCGGTGATCGCGTCGATCCGGCGGCGCATGATCGAGCAGGGATTCATCGAGTTTCAGACGCCGATCTTGACCGCGAGCTCACCCGAAGGTGCCCGCGATTATCTGGTGCCGAGCCGCCTCCATCCCGGGGAATTCTACGCGCTGCCGCAGGCGCCGCAGCAGTTCAAGCAGCTTCTGATGGTCGCGGGCTTCGACCGCTATTTCCAGATAGCGCCGTGCTTCCGTGACGAGGCGGGCCGCGCCGATCGTTCGCCCGGCGAGTTCTACCAGCTCGACCTCGAAATGTCGTTCGTGACCCAGGAGGACGTGTTCGCGGCGGTGGAGCCCGTGCTCGCCGGCGTGTTCGAGGAATTCGGTCAGGGCAAGCCCGTCACCAAACCGCCTTTCCCGCGCATCGCTTACGATGAGGCAATGCTCAAGTACGGAACTGACAAGCCGGACCTCCGCAATCCCATCGTCATGAGCGATGTGGCCGAGGTGTTCCGCGGCTCGGGTTTCGCGGTGTTCGCGGGGGCGATCGAGAAAGGCGCGGTCGTGCGCGCCATTCCCGCGTCCGGTGCCGCCCAGCGGCCGCGCAGCTTCTTCGACAAGCTCAACGATTGGGCGCGCGGCGAGGGCGCGCCGGGGCTCGGCTACATCGTCTTCGCCGATGGGGCTGCCAAGGGACCGATCGCGAAATTCCTGGACCCCCCGCGGCTCGAGCGGCTGCGTCAAATCGCGGGGGTCGGCGAGGGTGACGCGGTATTCTTCGTCTGTGATCAGGCAGCGCCTGCGGCCAAGCTCGCGGGTGCTGCGCGTCAGCGCATCGGCCGCGAGCTCGGTCTCGTCATCGAGGGCGAGTACCGCTTTTGCTGGGTGATCGATTTTCCGATGTTCGAACGCGACGAGGAGACCAAGCAGATCACCTTCAGCCACAATCCCTTCTCGATGCCGCAGGGGGGGCTCGAGGCGCTATTGACCAAGGATCCCCTCACCATCAAGGCCTTCCAGTACGACATCGTTTGCAACGGCGTGGAGCTTTCCTCGGGGGCGATCCGCAACCATCGTCCCGACATCATGTACAAGGCCTTCGAGATCGCGGGCTACTCGGCGGCAGATGTGGAGACGCGCTTTGGCGGCATGCTAAACGCCTTCAAGTTCGGCGCGCCCCCGCATGGAGGCTCGGCGCCGGGGATCGACCGCATCGTCATGCTGTTGGCCGAGACGCCGAATATCCGCGAGATCGTGGCTTTCCCGATGAATCAGCAGGCGCAAGACCTCTTGATGCAGGCGCCTTCGCCGGTGCCGGAGGATCGTCTCAAGGAGCTGCACATTCGCGTGGTGATGCCGCCGCCCGCCAAGGGCAAAGCGGGGTAGGGCGTCTCTGACGCCAAGCCTCAGGGTGCTGGACGCCGGGAGCCCGGGCCGCGCACGACGGTAACGCCTTCGGGCGTCGTTTCCACGGTCGGAGGCTGATAGCGCGCAACCACAACCGGCGCCGCGACGGACTGCGGCTCGGCCATGATGACGTCGGGGGCCGCCGCCGCCCCCTCTCCATAGTACCCATCGTCGCCGAGGTAACCATAGGGGAAGTAGGCGAAGGGGACGTAGGTGGAGAACGTCTGCAATCGCGGCACGAAGTTCCCCCGTGGTAACTGCTTCGGCCGGTGCACGATCCGGACATTATGCGGCGGGGTCGGGCGAAAGCCCTCAGACCCATGCGCCATCGGTCCTGCGGCCCATGTCGGTGTCGTCATGGCTGCGGCCAGGATCATGCAAAGAGCGGTGCTGGTGATGGATGCGCGCATCTGAGTGACCTCCACGGACCTCGACACAACAATTCCCCACATTATCGATATGGGTTTCTATTGCGCGATTCAAGCGATTCGCTCATGATTCTTCAACGAGTCGCGAGTCGTCGAGTCGGCGGGAGCGACAGGGGATGCGAAAGTACGTTCTGCTGGCTCTGCCAGTGCTAGCGTCGGGGTGCGCGCTGCCGCCGGCGCTGGTCGTCGCGTCCTATGGCGCCGACGGCCTGAGCTATCTCTCCAGCGGTAAGAGCCTCGGAGACCACGGCATTTCGACGGTCCTGGACGAGGACTGCGCACTGCATCGCTTCCTGGACGACAAGCCGATCTGTCGTGATTTCAACCCTCCCTACGAGGGCCTGCTCCTCGAACCGGCGCCCCCGCCGCCGGAAGCGGCGCAAAATCAACCCCCGGCGCCGCCAACTGAGACCGCCTCGGAGCCGGGCAAGAGCTTGGCAACGGGCGAGGTCGCGCTGGCGTTAGCTGCGATCCCGAACGACGTGGCTGATGAGGGGCCACGACGCTTCCTCGTGCTGGGCAGCTTTACCGAACGCGAGAACGCCGTGCGGCTCACGAAGCGGCTTGGCGAAACCGGTGTCGCCGTGGTGCCGGCCGCGGTCGGCGGCCGCACGGTTTACCGGGTAGTCGCGGGACCGTTCACCGCGACCGAGGTTGCGCAGTTGCGCACGCAACTCGCAGGCAAGACGCCGGAAACGCCGTGGGATGTCGCGAGCCTGCCGCCAGGCAGCGAGTAAAAACCTGACCCCCACAGCCGCAAATTCTACGAGGTGGCGCTCATCAGTTCTTCGAGGTAGCGCGCCATCCGATCGCCTGTCATGTCGCCGGGAAACATCCGCACGAACTGGCCGCGCGGGTTGATCACGTAAATTAGCGACGTGTGGTCCATGAGATAGCTGCCGTCGTCGGTCTTTTGGCGCTGGTAGTAGACGCGGAACTCGTTTGCAACGGCGGCGATCTGGGTCGGCGTGCCCGTCAGTCCGATCATGTGGGAATCGAAGGCCCGCACGTAATCCGCCATCACCTTTGGAGTGTCGCGTTCGGGATCGATGGTGATGAACAGGGGCTGTACCTGGTCGGCCTTGCCGCCCAGCTTTGCTATTGCCTGCGAAATTTCATTGAGCGAGGTTGGGCAAGCATCGGGGCAATAGGTGTAGCCGAAGTAGATCAGCACCCACTTGCCGCGGTAAGTCTGGTCGGTGACCGTGCTGCCATCGCTCGCGGTCAAGGTGAAGGCGCCGCCGATCCCGGGTCCCGTGCCGAACGAAGCGTCGGATCCGCGAGATGCAATCCAAAGCGCAGCTCCGCCGCCGAGTGACAGCAATAGCAACGCCGCAACAGCGCCCAGCAGCAGCTTTGAACGCGACGTCGCGCGCGTTGGTGGAGGCGCGGAACCCAAGACAGCACCTGCGAGCAATATCGATCGCGGCGTCAAGCGCCGATCACCACCAAAATCCCCATCGCTCCGCTATTGTCAATCCGATTTGGCGGCGCCGACGAGAGGGACGCGTTCGTCTCAGACGACCGCGCGCAAGGCGGAGTGGCGGTGCCGCTTGGCTTCGTACATCGCCATGTCCGCCCGATGCAGCAAGGCTTCCTCGTCCTCGCTGCCGTCGTAGCGCACGAAGCCGAAGCTGGCGTTTACCGCGATCGGCGTTCCCGCAAAGTTGAGGTCGAGCGCCTCGATTGATCGCGCGAAACTTTGCGCCTTGCTCTTGGCGCCCGCTTGCGTGGCGCCCACGAGGAGGAATGCGAATTCGTCGCCGCCGAGGCGGCCCGCGGCGTCGCAGCGCCGGAGCTGTGCCATCAGCCGCGCCGCGATCTCGCGCAGCACGTGGTCGCCGGCGGCGTGGCCGTGCTGATCGTTGACGGCCTTGAACCCGTCGAGATCGCAAATCATCAACACGCCTCCCGAACCGCCTCGTCGTGCCCAGGAAAGCGCGCGCGTGAGTTCGGCGAGGAACCCGCGCCGGTTCAGCATGCGTGTCAAATCGTCGGTGACGCTCAAGCTCTCGAGACAAGCGAGCCGCCCCTTGAGGTCGGCCACCCGCTGATCGGCTGCCGCGAGGCGGTCGAGCGCCCAGGTCAGCAATGCGTCCCGGTCGCCCGCAGCGATGCCCTCCTTCAGATGCTCCCCGAGCAGTTCGTGGAGTGCCGGCATTGCCGGAGAATGTGCGGTGAGTGCCATGCCCAAACTCCTTCCCGGCATTCACGAGCAATCGGCATGCCAATCGTTAATAGCTTGGATTTTATGGAATTCGGGACAGCCAAGATCGGCAATTCCTGCCCGCACTTGAGTAGGACGGATGAATTTGCCGAGCCGGGGACCAACCTCCCGTTCAGCCGATTTGGTCCTCAGGCGATCCGATCTCTGGGCGGCCGTCCGGCGAAATGGTCATCGAGGTTGTCGAGAGCGCGGAAACCCATGGCTTCGCGTGTCTCTCGGGTGGCGCTGCCGAGATGCGGCAGAAGGAAGGTATTGGGGAGCAGGCGGTAATCCGGGTGGATTTTCGGCTCTCCCTCGAACACATCGAGGCCGGCGGCCGCGACGCGGCCTGTTCGGAGCGCGGCGATCAGGTCGTCGTCGCGTACCACGCCGCCGCGCGCCGTGTTGACCACGATCGCCCGAGCCGGCAATAGCGCAATCCGGCGCGAATCCAAGAAGTGGCGGGTTTCCGGCGTCAGCGGCGCATGAATCGAGAGAATATCCGAGACGGCAAGCAGGGATTCGGGTGTCGCATGATATTTCGCTCCCAGCGCGAGATTCGGGGCGAGGGGTTCGCGATTGTGATAGTGGATGACCATTCCGAAGCCCCGGGCTCGCGCCGCAACGGCACGGCCGATCCGACCCATGCCGAGGATACCGAGCCGCTTGCCGCCCAGGTGTGTCCCGAGCATGTGAGTGGGGGACCAGCCGTACCATCGGTTGCCGCGGATCAGTTGCTCGCCTTCGCTGGCTCGCCGCGCCGCGCCAAGGATCAGCAACAGCGCGATGTCCGCCGTCGCATCGGTCAGCACGTCCGGCGTGTTGCTGACGATGAGGCCGCGCGTTCGGGCGGCATTGAGGTCGATGTGCTCGTGGCCGACCGAAAAGGTCGCGATCATGCGCACGCTCTCCGGCAGACGGCCGATCGTGGCGGCGTCGAGCCGATCCGTGGTGGTACAGAGGATGCTATCAGCACCCTCGGCTTCGTGCACGAGCCGCTGGCCGTCCGGCGGGTCGTCGGCGGTATTGAGCTTTGCCCGATAGTCGCGCGCCGCGCGCGCCTCGACGGCCTCGGGCAATTTTCTGGTAATCAGCAGCGTCGGTTTTGCTGTCATCGGCTCGAATTGGATCGGATTAAATGGGCGGGGGCTTGCGGCAACCGCGATACTACCGTATCGGTGTAGTCGTGGACTACCGGAGAAACACGTCGATGGCCAGGATTTGCTGGCGCTGGGCCCGGGCCCACCTTGCACTGATCGGCGGCAGCGGATTGGCTCTGCTTGCGGCTTGGGCGCCGACCAAGGCGGCGGACATCTCGCCGCATCGCGCCCTCTATGCCATGTCTTTGCAGAGCGCCAAATCCGGCAGCGGCGTCATCGGGGCCGGTGGCGCCATGGCCTATGAATGGGGCGAGACCTGCGACGGATGGACCGTGCAGCAGCGCTTTCGCCTCCGCGTTAACTATGACGATTCGGATCCCGTCGATCTGGACTCGACCCTGGTTTCCTGGGAGTCGAAGGATGGCTTGCGTTATCGCTTCAATGAACGGCGGCTCCGAAATGGCGATGTCGAAGAGGAGGTGAAGGGAGAAGCGCATCTCGAAGGTGCCGGCAAGGGCGGCCAAGTGGAATTCGTAAAGCCCCAGCCCCAGACCATGGCGCTCGATCCCGGCGTGCTGTTTCCGACCGCGCATACGATTTTGCTGATCGATCGCGCCAAGGCGGGAGACAATTTCATCTCGCGCTATGTATTCGACGGTGCGACCGTCGACAATGCCGGCCAGATCTCGGCGGTGATCGGTCCCGAACTGGCACCGGGCGCGCCGCCCGGCAAGGATTTCGGCGCGAGCAAGGTCAAGGGCCCCGCGAGCCCGCTGCTTCAGCACCCGTCTTGGCGCATGCGGCTTGCCTTCTTTCCGACCGACGTCAAGTCGGAGGAACCCGATTACGAGCTCAGCATGCGGCTATACGACGATGGCGTATCCGCGGAAATGCTGCTGGATTACACGGATTACGTGGTCCGCGCCGAGCTTCAGGGCATTGAGGCACTCCCAAAGCCGGGCTGTTAGGCCGGCAGAGAGGCTTGCGCCTCAACGCCAGCCGAGGCGTGAGAAAAACCCATCGACCTCCTTCGCGGCGCGGTCTGGATCTTCTCGATGCGGATAATGCCCAACGCCCGGAAAGGACGCGAGGTCAAGATTGAGAAAAGTCTCTTTCAGCCGATCGCTCCAGGAAGAGGGGAAGAGTGGGTCGTGTTCTGGCCAACGCACGCAGGTTGGCGTCGTAATCGGCGGAAGCGTGGGCGCTTCGCCCTTCATCATTGCGATGCGCCCGGCGTGCGAGGCTTTGTAATGGGCGAAGCCGCCCTCGAGATTACCGGGCTTCAGGAAGTTGTCGGCATAGGCCTCGAGGACGTCGTCGTGCGCGTCCTTCCGATGCGCCCAGTGTCGCAGGAAATGACCGATATAGGCTCGGCAGCTCTCACGCGTCGCCCCGACGACAGCAGGAGCCATCTGCATCTGGTGGAAGGACTGGTACCAGATTTCGATCAGCCGGTCGGGCATGCCCATGCGTGAACCGATGCCCGGATAGACGAAATCAAAGAAGAAAAGCCCGACGAGGCGCTCGGGAGCCTTGCGCGCCAGCGGCTGCATCACGGCGCCACCGACATCATGACCCACGACCCCGATCCGGCGGATGTCGAGCGCGTCGAGGAGCGCGAGCATGTCGGCCGCATGGCCGTCCGGCCCGAAGGGACCTCTGGGCTTATCGCTGTCGCCGAAACCGCGGAGATCGGGCGCAACCAGGGTATAGCGATCGGCAAGACGGTGCATCAGCGGTTCCCAGGCAAGCCAGAATTCCGGCCAACCATGCAGCAGGAGTAACGCCGGACCTCCGCCGGCACGCGCGATATGAAAGGAGGCGCCATTAGCCTCGATGGTCAAATGCTCCACGGTCAACCTCCGCTCCGGGCCAAGTTTCGGGCGCCCGCTTCAACACAAGCCATGACGAGCCCACTTAGTTTATTTCCTGCGCGTGTCCAGTATCGTTTCCGCCGCGAACAAATCCGGCGGGTCGGCTTGAGCGGGGTCGGCGAGGCGGTCGCTGCCGATCCCGATCAGACGGTAGGAGACACCGCTGGCGGCTTCCTCGAGGAGCGGTTTGGCCGCGCGCAAGAGAACTTCCGCGCGTTGCGTCGGGTCGGAAAGCGCACGGCTGCGCGTCACGATTTTGAACGCGCTGGTCTTGAGCTTGAGCGTGACCCCGCCGGCCGCGAGTTCGTGGCGGACCAGGCGTTCCGCCAGCTCCTGCGCGAGCGACTCCAGCTCCGCCATGAGCGCATCGAAGCTTGAGAGGTCGTGCGAGAAGGTGGTTTCGACGGAGATGCTCTTGGTGGGGGCGTCCGTCACCACCGCGCGCTCGTCCTCGCCGCGGGCGAAGCGGATAAGGCGCCGTCCGATCGCGCCATAGCGCGCCACCAACTCACGCTCGTCCCGCCCGCGCAATTGGCCGATGGTGGTGATGCCGTCCTCGGCCAGCCGGCGCTGCATCGCGGCACCGACGCCCCAGAGCAGCCCCACCGGCCGCGGCCCGAGGAAATCGAGTGCCTCGGCGCGGCCGATCAACGCGAAGCCCCGGGGTTTGTCGAGATCGGAGGCAAGCTTGGCGAGGAACTTATTGTAGGAGAGGCCGATCGAGACGGTAATGCCGATCTCGCGCTCGATCCGTCGCGCCAGCATGGCCAAAGTACGAGCCGGCGGGCCCTGGTGCACGCGTTCGGTTCCCGAGAGATCGAGGAAAGCCTCGTCGATGGAAATCGGCTGCACCAGCGGCGTGGTCGTCTCCATGAGCGCACGCACTTCGCGGCTCACGGCTTGATATTTGTCCATGCGCGGGCGGATCACCACCGCCTCGGGACAGGCTTCAAGTGCCTTGAACATCGGCATCGCCGAACGGATTCCGCTTAACCGTGCCACGTAGCAGCAAGCCAGCACCACTCCTCGCTTGCCCCCGCCCACGATTACCGGTCGGTCGAGAAGCGCCGGATTGTCCCGTTTCTCCACTGTCGCATAGAAGGCGTCGCAATCGATGTGCGCGAGGGCGAGGGTCGCGAGCTCGGGGTGACGCACCAAGCGGGGCGAAGTGCAATCGGGGCAGCGTCGATCACCGTCACCCTCGGTCCATTCACCGCAGTCTCGACAAAGCGTGCTCATTCCGGAACCGCGGGCCAGAGCCAGGCGGCGCCGCGCACACCGCTGGAATCGCCATGCCGAGGTGGCACCAGCCGTGTCGTGACCGTGTCGGAAAACACATACCGGCCCCAAGTAGCCGGCACCGTGCGATAGAGCCGCTCAATGCGTCCGAGGCCGCCGCCCAATACGATCGTATGCGGGTCGAGCAGATTGATAACCGTCGCAAGGCCGCGCGCGAGGCGATCCTCATAGCGCTGCATGGCGGATTCCGCGACCCTGTCGCCTTGCTCCGCCCGCCGCGCGATCTCGGTCGGCGCCGCCGGCTCGCCGCTCTCCCGCGCATAATCTCGAGCAAAGCCGGGTCCAGAGAGAAACGTCTCAAGACACCCATGCTTCATGCAATAGCAAAGCGGTCCCGGCCGTTCTTCGTCGCGGGGCCACGGCAATGGCGAGTGGCCCCATTCGCCTGCGATCGCATTGGGACCTGAGAGCAGCCTTCCATGCACCACGACGCCACCGCCTACTCCCGTGCCGAGGATTACCCCGAACACCGTCGGTGCTCCGCTGCCGGCGCCATCGGTTGCCTCGGAGAGCGCGAAGCAGTCGGCGTCGTTGGCGAGGCGCACCGGCCGGTCCAAGATTTGGGCCAGGTCGCGGTCCAGAGGACGGCCGATGAGCCAAGTCGAATTTGCGTTCTTGACCAGCCCGTCCGTAGGCGAGAGCGCACCGGGCATTCCCACTCCAACCGGACATTTTCTCGGATGGCCCGCTTCGATTGCCAGCACCAGCGATCGGATCGCCCTGAGCGTCGCGTCGTAGTCGCCGGACGGGGAATCGATCCGCTCGCGGCGCACGATGGCGCCCGATGGATCGATCAGTGCAGCCTCGATCTTTGTCCCACCAAGATCGACCCCGATACGGTGTACAATCGATTCTCTGTTCAAGAAAATCCCTTTAATCACAAGGTCACGAAAAGTTACGAAATCTTAAGCTAAAGCTGGCTAGTTGTGTCGGCGGTGCGCTCCTGCTCCGGCTCGGTTTCTGGGGTCGGGATGGCGCTCGCTATGTTGTAGAATGCATTGCAGAATATAGGGACGGTCGGGCTTTCAGCGTGTATGGGCGGTAGTTTGGGAGGGTCAGAACATCCGATGAACAAGCGCGTGCTCATTGTTGAAGACAACGACCTCAACATGAAGCTGTTCCACGACCTGCTCGAGGCGCACGGCTACGATACCCTGCAGACCAAGGACGGCATGGAAGCGCTGAAGCTGGCGCGCCAGCACCATCCCGACCTGATCCTTATGGACATTCAGCTTCCCGAGGTCTCGGGGCTGGAAGTGACCAAGTGGATCAAGGAGGATGACGATCTGAAGACGATCCCGATCATCGCCGTCACCGCCTTCGCGATGAAGGGCGATGAGGAGAAGATCCGCGAAGGCGGATGCGAGGCGTACATTGCCAAACCGATCTCAGTGGCGAACTTTCTGCTGACGGTCGAGCGCTTCCTCAGCTAGGGCAACTCCCATGTCTGCTCGTGTGCTGGTGGTCGACGACGTCGAGATCAACGTCAAGCTATTAGAGGCGAAGCTTACCAGCGAGTACTTCAACGTCGTGACCGCCTATGACGGCTTCGCGGCTTTGGAGGCGGCGAAACGCGAGCGGCCGGATATCCTGCTGCTCGACGTGATGATGCCGGAGCTGGACGGGCTCGAAGTATGTCGCCGGTTGAAGGCCGATCCACTCACCGCCGAGATTCCGGTGGTGATGGTGACCGCGCTGTCCGACGTGCAGGACCGGGTGCGTGGCCTCGAAGCTGGTGCCGACGATTTTCTCACCAAGCCCGTCAGCGATATCGCGCTCTTCGCGCGCGTGCGTTCGCTGGTGCGGCTGAAGCGCATGACCGACGAGTGGCGGCTGCGCGAGGAGACCTATGGGCGCTTGGCCGAAATCGCCGACGGCGACGTGCGGTCCGTCGAGGATACGCGGCCGGCGCGTGTCGTCGTCTTCGAGCCGAGGCCGCTGAGCGGACGCCGCCTGATGGAGATGCTGTCTCCGCACACGGTGCTGCTGGCGCAAACCCGCGCGGAAGTGGTGGCCCAGGCAACCCCCGACGTGGATCTCTTCATATTGGCGCTCTCCGAGGCCGAGGATTCGCTTCGCCTGGCGGCGGACCTCCGCGCGGCGCCCGCAACGCGCACGGTGCCGATCCTGCTGATTGGCGAGGAGGAAGAGCTGCCGCGCCTCGCCAAAGGCCTCGATCTCGGCGCCACCGACTACCTCGTTCGTCCGATCGACCGCAACGAGTTGATCGCCCGCGTGCGCACGCAGGTGCGCCGCAAGCGCATGCAAGAGCGGTTGCGCGAGACGTATCGGCGCAGTCTGTCGTTGGCGCTGACCGACAGCCTCACCGGACTCTACAATCGCCGCTACATGTCGGCGCATTTGGAAGGCCTGATGGCGCGCGCGGCGGCGGGGTCGGCCGGGCCAGCGCTGCTGGTGCTCGATCTCGACCGGTTCAAGAGCATCAATGACACCCACGGCCATCCCGCCGGCGATGCGGTGTTGTGCGAGGTTTCGCGGCGCATGAATTCTCACCTGCGTGCCTTCGATCTGGTGGCGCGCTACGGCGGCGAGGAATTCGTGGTGGTGATGCCGGAGACTTCGCTCGCGGTTGCGGCTGCGGTGGCGGAGCGGCTGCGGTGCGCGATCGCGGAAGAGCCGATCAAATCCTCCGACTTCCCGGCCGCCCTTCCCGTAACCATTAGTATTGGCGTTGCCGCGACCAAAGGTCCGGACGACAGCGCCGCCGCGCTGCTGAAGCGCGCGGACGAAGCTCTCTATGCGGCAAAGCGAATGGGCCGCAACCGCGTGGCCCTGAGCGGGGAAACGGAACCGGCGGGCCTTCGCGAGCTTATGGCGGCCAGCGACTAGCCTGCGGCTCGCGCGGCTACTTGATCTTGCTTTCCTTGAAAAGCACGTGCTTGCGGGCGATCGGATCGAACTTCTTCAGTTCAAGCTTCTCGGTCTTGGTGCGCGGATTCTTGCGCGTGACATAAAAGAAGCCCGTATTCGCCGAGCTCACCATCTTGATCAGCACGCTATTGGTCTTTGCCATGGCCTATCGCCCCAGGGGATCGCGGCACGCCGCGGGGAACGGGGCTTGGACCATAGCGGGCGGGGTTTGCCTGTCAAGGTTTTGATAAGCGGGCAAACGATCTATGGCCTCTACCGCGGGCGCCAGATCTCGTAAGGCGGTATTTCCTCGGTTTTAAGATAGTTTGATTGAGCGGCCTCGCGGATCGCCGGCGTGAAGCGCTGCGGTTCCCAGGTCTCGACGATCAGCATCTTGAACTGCCGCTCTTGAAGGCGCTTCACCAGGGGGCTCTCGTCGAAAATGCCGAGCAGGCTCAGTTCAGTGATGCTGCCGAACTCCCACGGAACCGGGCGCCCCGCGCGCATCAAGAGGCTCATATTCTCGGAGAGCACGGGACCGTCGCCCCGATCCATGATTTGCATGAGTTGAAGATCGACCCGATCGCGTTGGCTCAATTCCGATGGGGTCGGAAAGGGATATGTGGCAAGGCCGACCGCGATTTGAGCGGCGAACACGGCGAAGAGGATTCGGGCATAGCGGGAACACTCCGCGAAGGCGAGGGCGGCGAGCGATGCGGCGGGAGCGAGCAGCGGCAGCATATAGCCCGATCCGGCGCCCACCTTTGCCGTCCCGAGCGAAAAGGCGAGGCCGAGGCCGAAGTTGAGTGCGAGAGCGAGCCGCAGCCAAGAGCTTGGATCGGCGCGGACTGCGTCTCCGCGAATGACCGCGCGCAGTATCAGTGCCGAGACTCCCGCGGCGACGGCGATGATGGCGGCCGATTTTACCAAGAGCGGCAACCACAACAGGATGAGCTGATCCCAATGGACCCGCGCGGCGTCGTAGAGGACGGTATGTCGCAGAAATTCCCCGGCAGTAGCAAGCTCGGCGCTCCCGACCAGGAGCGCGACCGCCGCCACTATGCCGCCCATCAACCAGAGCGCGGCGCGCGGACGCGCCCACAGCAGAGCGGTGATTCCCGCAAGCGCTGGGGCGAGCGCGCTTTGCTTTGCGCTCAGTGCGAGCAGGAAGCACGTTCCGGCCAAGGCCAGCGCGCAACGGCTGCGATCGCTCCAGGCCAAAGCGGCGAGCCCCAGCATTCCGAGGCTGGTCGCGAGCATGTCGACGCGCATCAGCGTCGACCATTCGATGATTTCCGGCGAGCCGATCGCGAGCGCCACAGCGGCAAGCGCGGCCAATCGCCGGCGGTGGGGCGGCAGCGTAGCCGGTGCGGCCATGTAGGCCAGCACTCCGCAGCTAGCCACGAGAGCAAGCCCTGCGATCAGGCTGACGAGGCGACCAGCAATCAGCGGATCGACGCCGAGTTTCCATACCAGCGCGGCCGTCGCGTGGAAGAGGGGGGTATAGTGCATTAGCGCGACCGGGTATTGGGAAAGCGGGCGATAGAGCCGTCCCGCGACGAGGTCCGACATCTGGCTCCAGACGAATCCTTCGCCATAGTCGATCTCGAAATATTGCGGCACGCGGAGCGCCACCTGCCAAGCGGCGAAGGCCAGCGCTCCCGCGGCGACCGCGAACAACCCCATGGTCAGGCCGCGGTAAGAACCGCCCGCGATCTCCTCTGCACGCGCTCCGCTCACGCGGACCCTGCATTCGCGATGCCGAAGACAGTCATCATCGCTTCGTGAGGAACGTGTGGTAGCCGCGGGCCCGTAACTCACATGAGGGGCAAGCGCCGCACCCGTAGCCCCAGTCGTGTCGCTTTCGACGCTCGCCCTGATAGCAGGTGTGCGTGTCCTGCACGATGAGGTCCACGAATGCCTTTCCGCCGAGATCGTGCGCGAGCTTCCATGTGGCGGCCTTGTCGATCCACATAAGTGGCGTGTGGAGAACGAAGTCGCGCGCCATTCCCAAATTGAGCGCGAGTTGCATCGCCTTGACGCTGTTGTCGCGGCAGTCGGGGTAACCGGAGAAATCGGTTTCGCACATCCCGCCGACGATGTGCTTGGCGCCTCTCCGATAGGCGATCATTGCCGCAAAGGTCAGGAACGCCAGGTTGCGGCCGGGAACGAAAGTGGTTGGGAGGCCTTCCTTCGTGAAGGTGATCTCGGTGGCGGTGGTCAACGCACTTTCACTCAGGGCGCCGAGCGCGCTCAGGTCGATCACGTGGTCGGCACCGAGGCGCGCTGCCCAGGCAGGATTGATCCGGCGCATCGCCTCCCGCACCGGCTCGCGGCAGGTCATCTCGACCGCGTGCCGCTGGCCGTAGGCGAAGCCCACGGTTTCCGCCACTTCGAAGCGTTCCAGCGCCCAGGCAAGACAGGTCGTTGAGTCCTGCCCACCCGAAAACAAAACCAGCGCTTTGCCGCCATCGAGCATCCGCAACTCCCCCGCTGCGTGATGTTGCCCGCTACGCGGTGGCCGTACCGGCGGCCATGTCGACCAAGGCCGGCCAGTTTCCTTGAGAGAGGAAATGCGCGTAGACCCAGCCGATCCAGCCCTTTCGGCGCCACTCCAGGAAGGCGCTGTCGGGGAGACCCGAGAAGCGTCCGCGGTCGATGACCTCAAAACCGCTGACCGCCAGCTTCTCCCCGGAACCGAGGGTGATTTCGGCTTGATTGGGCACCAGCAGCCCACGCTCGACGAGCTGGTCGCCGAATTCGCGGGTGGCGTTGAAATCGTTATGGAATGCGGCGCAGAAGTTGAACGCGCTGCGCAATGCCTCGCTCGGTTTCCCCTCGATGAACAGCGGCCGCTCGGCGCCGTCCTCAAAAGCGCCCGAGCTTTCATCGGCGCAGAGCGTGAATTGCTGGTTGTCCGCGCTCGTGTGCAAGATGAA
Source organism: Allostellaceae bacterium (assembly GCA_035517495.1). GTDB lineage: Bacteria > Pseudomonadota > Alphaproteobacteria > ATCC43930 > CGMCC-115725 > DASZHJ01. Next base: position 35,485 of record DATIYT010000124.1, read on the forward strand.
GGGATAGCGGCGGACATAGGCGGGCACATAGGTGCTGGGCCGCCATTCTCCGTCCGGGCGCAAGAATAGATTCTGCCCGGGTTTGAGGCCGAGCAGGGCAAGCGGCACGATTTGCGGCTGCGAGGTGAACACGATCGGGTAATGCCGTGAGGCAAGCTCGAATTCATTGCCGTTCAGCACCACGGCATGGGCGTGGCGCGCGAAGCCGAAGCCGATCGACCGCCTCAGAGATTTGCCGCCGTGCCGAATCGCATCGACCGCGGAAATCGAGCGGTAGAACAGCGGGAGCTGCGGATCAGGCCGCGCGTCCTGCGAATTGCCGCCATCGGCTCCGTCGCCGATCTGGCCGCTGGTAAACGAAGGCCCGGTCGATCCCATCATGGCTCCCTTTGCGCGGCCGATTTTGGCTGACCCGCGCAAGTGGGGCCTTTAGCGCGGGCCGGTGCCGATGGCAAGCGGGGATACTGAAGGGCTCTTGAACGTGCCGGCGAGATTGGCGTGCGTGAGGTCGGCGCCATCAAGCTGGGCGCCTTCAAGAAGGGCACCGGCGAGATTGGCGCCGCGCAGGACCGCCCGCTGCAAATTGGCGCCGCGGAAATCCGCCTGCCGGGCGTCCGCCCCGTCAAGTGCGCTTGAAATTACTCGGCCATCCGCGAGCAGCAGCGGCCCAAAGTTGCAATCGCGCAGATCCGCGTGATTGAGCCGCGCCTGCCTCAGATTGATACCGCGAAGGTCGGAGTTGGCGAGGTGGGACGCGCGCAGATCGGCTCCTTCGAGCTGTGCCGCCTGCAACGCAATGCCCTCGAGGTTCATGCCGTAGAGGATGGCATGGTAGCCCACCAAGGCGGATAGCCGGCGTCCGGTCAAGCCGCTCGCCGAGCGCAAATCGAAGCCGCTCACGTCGAGCGGCGCTCCGTCGCGACCGTCGCTGGCGACCCACCGCTCGTGGCGCAGGAGCAGGTCCACGAATGACTCCGGCAATGCCGCCACGTCGCGCCCAGCGTTGCCGTGAGTGAGCGCGCCGCTGAAATCGGCGTCGTTGCTGTGCGCCTCGGCCAGAATTGTGTGAATGAGGACGGCTCCGCGCAGGCTCGCGCCGCGCAGATCGGCGCCCGAGAGATCCGCGTCTTCGAGATTGGCGCCATTGAGCCGAGCGTTGCGCAAATCGGCGCGCACGAGCTTGCAGCCGCGCATCATCGCGTCGGTGAAGTCGGTGTGCAGAGCAACCGACCCGTCGAGCCGCGCCTGAGTCAGGTTCGCATTCGCCATATTGGCGCCGCTCAGCTCGGTGTTGGAGATTTCAGCCGTCGCTTCCGGTTCGCGGTCGTGACGCCTCAAGGCGATGCGCCCGTCCCTGAGGTCTGCGTCGAAGAGATTGGCGCCGGTCAAATCGGCTTCACGCAGGCAGGCCCCCCTGAGGTCGGCCCGTGCCAGGGATGCGCCGCGCATATTCGCGCGCGCCAAATTGCATCCGAATAAGTTCGCGCCGGCGAGGTTGGCGCTCGCCAGATTGGCATCGCAGAGGAATGCCGCGGTGAGATCGGCGTCCGCCAGGTTGCGGTCGGCCAAGTTTCTGCCGGTCAGGTCGCGGTATGCAAGCGAGGCGCGCTGTCCGCCTGGTCGCGCGGCCTGAAACAGCTCATGGCGGCGCAGAACTTCCTCGAGCTCGCCCTGACTGACCGGACGCCTGGTGCGCAGGATCGATGCGGGACTTGCAGGCATCCCCGGATAATGCGGTGAAGTGGTTGAGAGGTTCTTAGCACCGCCGCATCGGTGCAACCTTCCGACAGTACTCCGATAGTACGGCCGGAATTTCAAACAACCACATGGCGTGAATGTTAAGTCCGCAAGCGTGCGCGCGCTTTTTTAGTAGCGGCAGATCACGTTGAGGAGGGCCTGGCGCTTCTCCGTACGCACCACCTTCAGTGCCCGCGCGATGGCGTCCGGCAGATCGCCGGGGCGTTCGACCCGTTCGCCATAGCCGCCGCTGGCCTCCGCCAGCTTCTCGAAATCCGGGCTCGGATCGAGGTCCGCCATGAGCCGGCCGTCATTCTCGGAAGCGGTTCCCTCACCGTACATGGAGAGTGTCGCGCGCCGGACCGCGCCGTAGCGCGCGTTGTTGAAGACCACGGTCAGGATGGGCAGTCCGTACTTGGCCGAGGTCCAGTGGCAGGCGGTCGGGTTCGCGAACATATAAGCGCCGTCGCCGAGCGTCGCGACCACCTGCTTTTCGGGTGCCGCGAGCTTCGCGCCCAGCGCCGCCCCGAAACCCCAACCGAGCCCGCCTGCCGGGCTCAGTCCGAAATAATGGCCGGGCCGCTCGCGCACGCAGTGTTCGAGCTGAAGCGGATATTCGTTGACGATGATGGTGTCCTGATCGAGCGCGGCACCGAGGCAACGGCTCAACCACTCCGGCTTGATCACATCGGCATTGGCCGCCGCAGTGCTGGCCGCCTCCCAGCTCTTTCGGAGCGCCAAGTGCTGCGCCGCCAAGCGTTCGCGCCGCCCGGCGATGCGCGGGTCGCCGGGCGAGGCGAGGCGCGTCAAAGCCGCCTCGAGCGCCGAGAGAAGGATCGGCGTTTCCGCCGCAATCGCGAGGTCGCTGCGGTAGCTGCGCATGGGGTAGCGCTGAAAGCTCGGATCGCCGCCCAGATGCGCCACGCGGCAATCCGCGGGGAGGCGGTCTTGCGCGGGAATCCACGGCACGTCGGCATCGATCACCAACACCAGGTCGGCGTCTTTGAGGAGCGGACCCGGCTGGTAGCCCAAATGCATCGGATGGTTCGCGGGCAGACAGAGATAGCGCACGTTCTGCGACACCACCGGCAGCGCGAAGCGCTCGGCGAGGCGCGCGAGCGCGTTGACGCCGGGCTCCGTCTCGCCGCTGTTGGAAGCAATGATGAGCGGCCGCTCCGCCGCCAGCACCATTCGCGCCAAGGCTTCGATCGCCGCGGGGTCGGGGTGGGGTGCCGCGGGCACCGCGCGCAGCGAGGCCGGCTCGTTGCCGAGGCGCACGGCGCTTCCCAGCACTTCGCGCGGCAACATGAGATAGGCGGGTCCGCGCGGCGCCGTCATCATCAGCTCCATGGCGCGCGCGACCGCATCGGCGGCCTGATCCGGCGTGCGCAGCTCGTAATCCCACTTCACCATCTCGCGCACCAGGCCCGCCTGATCGAACATCTCCTGCGCCCAATGGATGTGCCGGTTGCGCGCGCCGTGGGCGGCGCCTTCGGTAAAGGGCGTGCGTCCCGCGATCAGCAGGATCGGGATGTGATCGCGGCTGGCGTTGATGAGCGTGTTGAGCGTGTTGCCGGTACCGACGCTCACATGCACCATGACCGCTTGGGGTGCGCCTTTGATCATGTAGACGCCGTGCGCCATCGAGACGGCCGTGCTTTCGAACGGCACCACCATCGGCCGCGGCACCGCAATGCCGGCCTTCTGCGCACGGGCGAACGCCTCGATGACCGGGGGAAAGTCCGTTCCCGGATTGGCGAAGAAGTAATCGATGTTGTGCGCCTTGAGCGCGCGCAGAAATACGTCGGCGGCAGTGGTCTCGCGGGGGTCGGGAATGCCAGCGGCAAAGGTCATGATGACGGAAATCCTTGTAGAGAAGGCACGATGCTAGCGGCTTGCCGCCTCCGCTCCAAGCGTGCAATGCGTTGCCAACAAGCGCTCGCTTCCGGGCGCGCCCACCCCTATGATCTCCGCCGCCTTTCGGACGGAGGCGGCAGGATGCGGCTATTGATTCTGGGTGCGGGTGCGATCGGCGGATATGTCGGCGGTCGGCTAGCGGAAGGCGGCGCCGACGTGACGTTCCTGGTGCGGCCGAAGCGGCGGGAGGTATTGGAGCGACAAGGCCTCGTCGTCAAGAGCGAGGTCGGCGATATTTCGCGTCCCGTGAAGACAGTCGTCGCCGGCGGTATCAGGGCGCCCTACGATGTCGTCCTCCTGACCGCGAAGGCCTACGATCTCGACGCAGCGATCGATGCGATCGCGCCGGCCATGGGGCCGAACAGCGTTGTGCTGCCGCTGCTCAACGGCTTGCTGCATCTCGACAAGCTGATCGCGCGCTTCGGCCGCGAGCGCGTGCTGGGTGGCACCTGCTATATCGGCGTGGCGCTCTCGCCGGAAGGTCACATTGTCCATAACGGCTCGCTCGCAGTCGTTGCCTTCGGCGAGCTTGCGGGTGGTTCCTCAAGCCGCACCGAGGCCATTGCGGCTGAGCTTCGCAAAGGAAACTTCAAGACTGTGCTCTCGGAGCACATTCGACAGGATATGTGGGACAAGTTCGTCATGCTGGCGGCGCTTGCGACGGTGACGACGGTAACGCGCGCCAATGTGGGCGAGATCCTCTCGACGGCGGTCGGCGAGAGCGCCATGTTGACCGCGCTCGACGAGTGCGCCGCGGTGGCGGCGGCCTCGGGTTCGCCGATGGGCGCGGAGGCACGAGATCGCTGGCGAAAGATGTTCAGCGATCGCACCTCGACTTTCACCGCATCCATGCGCAAGGACATGGAGGCGGGCGGCCCGACCGAGGCCGAGCACATCATTGGCGACATGGTGCGCCGGGGTGGGGCCGTGGGGGCGGCAACACCGATGCTGCGCCTCGCCCTTTGCAATCTTCAGCTCCACGAACTTCGGCTGGCGTCTCAATCCCGGAGCGAGCCGCCCAGGCGATGAAGCGCCGCGAGCTGCTTGCTGGCATCGTCGCTGCCTCGACCTATGGCCGTCTCACTGCGCAGAGCCTAGACCCCGCGAGTGGCGGCGGGCCGAGCTTCTCTCCCTCGGGTCCCAACGCCGAGCATTATGGGTTTACCGAGGGCTTCCCGGTGCACCGCCCTCCCTCTCGCGCCCGGAAAGGCTGATCCCACTTTTGGCTATGGCTACCTCATGTGGCTGTTGCCCTGGGGCGCGCGACAATTCGCGCTTCTTGGCGCTTACGGCCAGCGCATTTGCGTCGATCCGACGTCAAAAGTTCTCCTGGTCCAGACCGCCGTCGAGCAGACAGGCGAGATCTGGAGCCTTTGGCGGGCTCTGGTCGAACAACTAGGCAAAGCGTGAAAACACCCGGTGGCACCGCGGAAATCTAGGCTGGGATGTGCGCGCGTCGTCCCGGCGGAACGTAGCGCCAGAGCGCCAGCGTATAGAGCAGAACCGCTACGTAGATCAGTGCAAATACCCAGAGCGGGAGCGGCCAATATAGGAGGCTATTGATCCAGCGCGCGATCATCGGCGGCGTCTCGCCGCCGCCAAGTCCGGCCAATGCGGCCTGCCAAGCCGTGAGAAAGCACGCCTGCCCCGACACCGCCTGCAGCGCGACCGCTGCGAGCGAGAGCAGGTGCAGGGCACGCCACCAATAGATACGCACCCATCGCCAGCCAAGCCATCCGCCCAGCGGGATCACGGCGAGGCCGCCCACGTTGAACAGCACGATCGCGAGGTGGATCAACAGCACCGAAGTCGCGAGCGTTTGAGCGGAAAATCGCATCGCCAAGGGGTCCAAAAAAGCCGCGACTCGACTCTTCAGGGTGATTGCGTCGCAACTATGGCGACCTATTTCATCAGTTGAAGGCGGCCGTCGAGGGGACGGTTCCGCAACGGTGGTTGAGAACGCCGCTCAGTGACCGAGGACAAAGCCCCCGCTTTCTTCGAGGTCGATGTCGACCTCCGCTTCGAGCACCCGAAGCTCCACGACTTCGTCCGCTATTGGCAGGCGAAACGGAAGGGCGATCGTCTTCCCGGCCGCGCCGACATCGATCCGCTCGAGCTCCGGCCCTTCATGGGCAACATGTTCATGCTCGATGTCGTCGGCGATCCGCCGCGATTTCGTTACCGCCTCATCGGCAGCAGGATCGTCGAGCGTGTCGGCCGCGACAGTACCGGGAAGTTTCAGGAGGAAGCCTACTCGCGGGCGCAAGCTGCGCAGAACAACCGGCTCTACCGGCTCATTTGCGACCACAAGATGCCGGTGCGCAACTGCGGCCTGATCAATTGGGTTGGTCGCGAGTATCTCAAGTATGAAATCGCCAATGTGCCGCTGGCCGCGGATGGCGTGAACGTCGACATCATCCTCGGCTGCATGCTGATCGAGCCGGCCCGAAGCTAGGGGCGGTGGACCCACCCGCTACGCGCGGAAGGTCTGCTTCTCGGTGCCGGAGTAAAGTGCTTTCACCTGTCGTTCCACGGCATCGGCATGGGCGGCAAGTGCCGCCGGCGAAAGATCGGCATCCGGCTCCGGCTCGGGATCGTGATAGCCATGCGTATCGGTCCCCCGCACCAGCATGGCGGAGTCCCGCACTTTGAGCTGACGCACGTGCGGAGGAATGTAGCGGATCGCAAGGCCGATGCGCCGGTCGCCGGTGGTGTTGGGGGCAGAGCCGTGCACCAGCTTGACATGGTGCAACGAGATTTCACCGGCGCCGAGCGGCACGAAGACGCCTTGGCGTTCGTCCACGGCAACCGCGATCTCCTGGCCGCGGCTCAGCAGATTGTTCTCATGAAAGGTGTCGACGTGCGGAAGCTGCGCGCCGCGGTGACTGCCCGGGAGGAATTTCATCGCGCCGCTCTCGACCGGCGCATCCGATAGCGCAAGCCATGCCGTCACGACGTCGTCGGGATCGAGCCCCCAATATGTGGCGTCCTGGTGCCACGAAACGAAGGCGGGGTCGTGGGCTTCCTTGATGAAGAAATTGGTGGTCCAGCAAAGGATATTCGGGCCGATCAGATCCTCGACCGCATCGAGTATCCGGGGCAAGCGCACGAGTTCATTGGCCCAGCGGAACAGCAAATGGACCTTGTGGCGGCGATTGCTCTGCAAGGGGCCGCCCTGATTTCTTTCCTGCGCCTCCAGCAACGTGCGGTAATCCCGCGCGCGTTCGCTCGGCAGGACGCGGAGCGGGAAGTAAAAGCCCTCGCGCCAAAACTGCGCGACGGCTTCGGCGGCGAGTGATTTGGTCATGGATTGCTTTTCAAACGGTCAAGGCTGCTGGATATGCCATTTCTTGTCGGCGCCCAGGCAAGCCGTGCCAAAGAACGGCTGCTGGGTTCCGTCGACCGTGGCGTCGCCATTGAATATCCGGCAAGTGTGCGCCGTTCTCGCTCCGGTCGCGTGCGTGGTCGCGGCGGGGTGTGGGGTCGTCGCGGTGGGCGCTGCCTGCGGCTGAAAGGCCGCCGGCTGCGGGGAAAAGGCCGGTGGCGGAGGGAAAAAAGCCGGCGGCGGCGGAAAAAAGGCCGGCGGCGGGAAAAAAGGCGCGCCGAAGAACGGAAACGGGAAGATGAACGGAAACGGGAACGCGATGAAGACGCCGCCTGCCTGCGCGGCGCCCGGCAGGCTCACAATGAACAGCAGCGCCAGAGCGGCAAGGGTTTTGAGCATCGACCTAGCGTAGTCCGAGCACCGGCCTTCGTCCAGGAAATGCCCTAGCCGCGCCGCGCCTGCTGGATTGCGCACCAGATGCGGTGCGGCGTTGCCGGCATGTCGAGATGTCGGATGCCGAGCGGCGCCAGCGCGTCCAGTATGGCGTTCATGATGGTTTGCGGCGCGGCAATGCAGCCGGCCTGGCCCGATCCCTTGACGCCCAGCGGATTTGCCCGCGTCGGCACCTCGACCAGGATCAGGTCGAAGGATGAGAGATCGTCGGCGCGCGGCAGCGCATAGTCCATGAACGAGCCGCTCAAAAGCTGGCCCGACTGCGGATCGTAAACGGTGTGCTCCGTCAGCGCCTGCCCGATGCCCTGCGCCACGCCGCCATGCACCTGGCCCGCCGTCAGCATGGGATTGATCAGCCGCCCATAGTCGTCGACGGCAGTGTAGCGAAGCAGTGCTACATTGCCGGTCTCCGGATCGATCTCGACCTCGGCGATGTGGCAGCCGTTCGGGAAGGTGACGACATCCGAGGGATTGTAGGCGTAGGAGTCGAGACCGGCGCTCTCGATTTCCTGGGGGAGGTTGGCGGGATCCCTGGCGGCCGCGGCCACTTCCAGCAGGTCGATGCCGTGGCTGCTCCCGCGCACGGCGTAGCGGCCCTCGGAAAAGACCATTTCTTGCACGGATGCCTGCAGCAGCCGCGCCGCGACCTTGCGTCCTTTTTCGATCGCCGCTTCGATCGCTAGGACCAGCGCCGTTCCGCCCATGTGCATCGAACGTGCGCCGCCGTGGCCGGCGCCCCGGCGCACGCTCATCGTATCCGCCTGCACATAGCGGAAGTGCTCCAGCGGAAGGCCGAGCAAATCCGCCGCGACTTGCTTGTAGCTGGTTTCATGCCCCTGGCCATTCGATTGCGTGCCCAGCAGCAACGCCACTTTCCCATCTCCGTCGAAACGGATCTCGGCGCCTTCGCCGGGTTGGCCGCGCGCGGTCTCGAGGAAACAGGCGACGCCCATGCCTCTCAGCTTGCCGCGCGCCGCGGCTTCGCGTCGTCGGGCCTCGAAGCCACTTCGCTCCGCTTGCGCGACCGCCTTATCGAGATTGGCGGCGAATTCGCCGCAGTCGATCTGCATGCTCATGGCGGTGCGATAGGGAAAATCGGCGATCAGGTTCTGCCGCCGAAGCGCCACGGGATCGACGCCCATTTCGCGCGCGGCCAGGTCGATGAGGCGCTCGATCACGTAATTCGCTTCGGGTTTGCCGGCCCCGCGATAGGCGTCGATCGGCACGGTGTTGGTGAAGGCGCCGCGCACGTCCATGAAAGCCGCGGGAATGACGTAGAGGCCGCCTTGGGCCGTGCCGGGCGAATTGGTCGAGCTGCCGGGACCATTCGACGACAGATAGGCGCCGAGATTGGCGACCGTCTCGACCTCGAGCCCGAGAAAACGACCCGACGAACCGAGCGCGAGACGGGCCTTGGTGCGGTTGTCGCGGCCGTGCGTCGAGCTCACGAAATCCTCGGCGCGCTCACCAATCCAGGCGATCCGGCGGTCGAGCCGCCGCGCCGCCCAAAGCAGCAGCACCCACTCGGGATAGAGGAAATTTTTGACGCCGAACCCGCCGCCGACGTCGGGCGCCACTACGTGAATGCGCTCGGGTGGAATGCGGAACACGCTCTGCGCCATCTGGTCGCGGATGCCGTGCACGCCCTGACCCGTCAGCAGCAGGTGATAGCGCTCGGCTGCGCGATCGTAGCTGCCGATCCCGACCCGCGTCTCGATGGGCGCCACGACGACGCGGTTATTGATGAGCTCGATCTCGACGATGCGAGCGGCGCCGGCGAAAGCGGCGTGCGTCGCCTCGGCATCGCCCTTCTGGAAGCGATAGGAGAGATTGCCGGGCGCCTCGTTCCAGAGTTGCGGCGCACCTTCGGCCAATGCGTCCACCGCATCGACGACGGCGGGTAGCGAGTGGTACTCGATCTCGACCAGCTCGGCGGCATCGCGCGCGGCCTCTCGGCTCGTCGCCACGACGAAGACGACGGGATCGCCCACATGCCGCACGCGTTCGCGCGCCAGCGCATAGCGCGGCGGCACGATCATGGGTTCAAGGGACTTCACCTGCGCGATGCAGGGGAGAGGTCCCAATCCGTCGGCGCGCAGATCGGCCTCGGTGAAAACGCCGAGCACACCCGGCGCGCCGATGGCGTTTGCGATGTCGATCCGTTCGATGATCGCGTGGCTGTGTGGCGAGCGCACGACAAAACCGTGGGCATCGTCGCCGCGGATGGCGTCCTCGACGTACTGCCCGTGTCCCCTGAGGAAGCGCTCGTCCTCGAACCGGCGCACGGACTGCCCCGACTGCCTTGGGGTCATCGTTGGATCTCCTTTGTGCGGGGCGCGGTGGACAGAGCGGGGAAGCCATGAGAGAGGTTTAGCTCACACTCCAGGGCTGGCGCCAGAGAGCCGACCTTGGTCGGGAGGAGGGGCCATGATCAAACTCGAACACTCGCGCACAGCGTGCGTCGCGATCGACATGCATCGGGGCCACCTCGACCCCGAGATCGCCACACTGCCGCTCGCGGCCGAACGCTGCGGCCCGGTGATCACGCGGGCGAACTCTTCCGCACGCTCCGGGCTCAAAGCGTTCCGATCGTGCACGTGGTGACGGAATATCGCGACAGCGAGGAGATTCTCGGCAACCCGTTTTGGAGCGCGATTCACGACGATCCCGGAAAGGCGCGCAAGGGCATGCGGCGGCACAACATCATCGGGAGCCGTGGTACAGAAATCATTCCCTCGCTCAGGGCGGAGAGCGACCTCGTCGTCCGCAACAAGAAGCGCTACAGCCCCTATTTGGGCACCGATCTGCTGTTTTTGCTGCGAAGCCGGCTCAGGGTCGACACGCTCATCCTCGCGGGCATCAATACGACCTCTTGCGTGCTCTGCTGCGCTTTCGATTCGACCAATTACGATTTCCGGGTGGTGATCGCTTCCGACGCCGTCGATTCCATGGATGGAGAGGAGATGCACCGCTTCGCTCTGCGGTTGATGGCGGCGACGGTCGGCTGGCCCATGACCAATACGGAGATCGTCGCCGCCCTGAGGGGCTGACAGAGTGAGATACAATATCTATAGTAGTATCCACAGGAGATAGTTTCGGTAGCGAGGTGGCCTCTAACTAGAGGTGACGGCCGGCATCTCCGGGGGAGATGCCGATGCGCAGCGGAAAGACCCGCCGTGCCCTTCTGTCAGCGGAGTTGTGCGCCGCCACGTCGGCGTTGGCGATCCTGGCCGCGGCCCCTCACCGAGAGCGGCGGTTTCGGCGCGTTGTCGGTAGGCGCGGCCGATGGCAATTCGCTCTCGACCACGATCGGCGTCCGGGCGACCGCGAAACTCGATCTCGGCAGCTACGGGGTTCTGGTGCCGGAGGTGAGGGTGGGCTGGGCGCACGAGTTCCTGGATGCGGGCCAGACCCTGACGGCGCAGCTCGCAGGCATGGCAACTTCGCCCTTCACGGTCGTCGGCACTTCCTTCGGACGCGAGAGCGCGCTGGTCGGAGTCGGTGTGAGCCACGAGTTCGGGCCGGGGGCCAGCTTCTTCGTGGACTACGACGGCAAGTTCACCGGCGGCTTCAACCAGAACTCGGGCTCGGTCGGGATCAAGGCAAAGTTCTAACCGATGGCAGGTTGCACTCCGCTGACCCGCCCTACGCCCTTCGCCTGTACCCGCCATCGCGGCATCTACATTTGACGGCGGGTTGCGCTCCGCTGACCCGCCGCTTCGCGAGCCTGATCGCAAATGGGCCGAGGCAGGCGAAGCCCGCGATCGAAAGAAATGCCCAACGCCAAGCAATGGCGCTCGCGGCGCCGCCGGTGTGATCGAGCACAACGCCGACGACCAACGGGCCCAGGAACGATGCACCGAAACCGGCGCTTGCCTGCAGAGCGAGGCTCGCGCCCTGCACCTCGCTTGCGGCGGCATCGACCGTGCCCGCGACGATGGCGCCGGCATCGGCGGGAATGCTCATGCCGTGCAGTAGGACGAGCGTGACAAGAAGCCAGTAGGGCGCGTCAGTGGCGCCGGCCACGGCCGCGGAGAACCCCGCCGAGGTCAACATGATAAAGATGATCGCTCGGTTGCGCCCAATCCGCATGGCGAGCTCGTTGCCGAGGATAGTGCCGGGAAGCCCCAGCACGGTGAGGGCTGTCGCGATCTCCGTCGGGCTCCAGGGAAAACCTTGCGCATCGGTCCGTGCCGCCGCGAACACCAGCAGGCTCACCACCCAGCCCCGCATGGCCAGCGCTTCGAAGTTGTGCGTGCTGTAGGCGAGGATGTAACCGACGACAGCGCGATTGCCGAGCGCCTGCCTGAACCCCGCAAGCAAGCCGATGGAGGATCGGGTGGTGGGCGTCGGCCGCGCCCGCAATAGCGCTGCGGTGAGCGCAAGCGCCGCGAGCGGGCCCAGCGCGCACGCGACGAAGGCGAGACGCCAGCCGCTGGCATCGCTCACCGAGCCCGCCAGAAGAAACGAGAAGCCGCTGCCGACCGAGAAGCAGGCGGTGTAAGCGGCGACCGCACGCGAGACGTTGCCCGTGATGCGGTCGGTCAGCACCTTGAGCCCGGGCATATAGGTGCCCGCGAGCCCGATGCCGGCGATTGTTCGCAGGACGAGCGCCGACCAAAAGTCGTGAACCAGCCACGCGAAGGCGAAAGTGGCGGCGGCCGACAGGGCGGTTCCGCCGAAATAGACCCATCGAGCGTCCACGCGGTCGGTGGCGCTCATCAGGAACGGCACCGTTGCCATGTATCCGAAAAAATAAATGCCGCTGATCCAGCCGGCTTGGGTGTTGCTGATTCGCCACTCGGCCGTGAAGGTCGGAATGAGCGCCGGGAACGCGGCAAGCGGCAGGATCGCCAGCACCAGGCAGACACTCATCGCTGCCGTGAGCGGCGCACCGCGCATGATCACCCCTCGACCGGTTTACGAGCGCGGGTCCCGCTCGCGCGCGACCGCTTCGACCTCGATCAGAAATTCCTCTTTGACCAGCCGGTCGACGATCAGCAGTGTGTTTGGGGGATATCGCGGCGTCGAGAACAGGCGCGGAAACAGCGCCGCGCGCTCGGACATGAAGGCCTCGATGTCCGGCGCATGGACGAGGTACGTCGTGAATTTCGCAATGTCATCGAAGCCCAGGCCGAGGCCGCGCAACACCGCGCCGAGGTTCGCGAAGACCTGATGGAATTGCCGCGCGAATTCGCCCTTGCCCACGACCCTTCCATTGCCGTCGACGGCGAGCTGTCCGGCGATGAAGAAAAGAGTTCCAGCCTCCGCGCGCGCGACATTGGAGTAGAGTCCTTGCGGCGGCGCCCCACCCGGAGGATTTTGGTACGTGACACCGCCGGTCATCGGTTTTCTCCTTCTCGTCCTTTTTGTTATTAGGCGGCGCCCGGGATCGGGCGGTCAAGCCTCGCTCGGGCGAGGCTTCCATCGCCGCACTGACTTCCGCGCGAGATGCGCGAGCAACGGAAGCATCGACATGCGCAGCCAGTGCGAGCGCACGTAGAGGCCGAAGGCACTGATCCGTGCGCCCGCGCTCGCCCACGGCGATGCCGCCGGCACCAACGCGCGAGGCACTGCGAAATCCATGAGTGCGAGCGTGGGCGGAGATGGCCGAGCCGCTTCGCACGCGCGCGTAACAGCCTCGGGGATCGGCGTCGCCAAGAGCCGCTTTGCATAGCGGAGCCCGTAAAAAAGCGGTCGTCCCAAGCCGAGAGCAAGCGCGCGAGGCACCAGGTTGCTCCAGAATTCATTGCCGCCGAAGTGGCGGAGCAACCCGTCGAAATCGACGAGATCGCGGAGTGAGCCCGCGATTTCACCGTCATGGAAAAGATGCACGACGCAATGCAGGACCATGTCTATGGGCGCGAGCGTGCGTGGCCCACCCGGCTCGATCGGCAGGGCTGCCTTGAATATCGGTCCCATGTCGAGCCGAAGCCGTGACGTCCGCGGCGCAATCGCGTGATGCAAGTCGAGCTCGGTTTCCCGGTCGCGGTGGCAAAGCGGTGGAAGCTCATGCATCCAACTGCGGTAATAGCGCTGGTCGTACTCGTCGATGATCACATGCTCCCAGCCATTCGCCAGGACGGCGCGTTCGATCGCGGCGATTTTCTCAAACGGAACCATTACGTCGAGATCGCCGGCGGGTCGTCCAAGCGCGATCTCCAGTCCAATCGCGGCGTAAGCACCGCCCTTCAACAGGATGAAATCGGGTGCGACCGCGGCGATGACGCGGCGCAAGCGATCGATTTCCCAGAGCATCTGTCGGCGTTGGTACTCAGCCTCGGTAAAGGCGGCCAAGAGTCGCCGCTGCACGACCGGCGGCAGGTTTTCGTCGCGCAGGTGACGCCGCAGACGCCCACCGAGCCGCGTGCTGCGCGCTTGCCAGAACACGTCCTCCCAATCCCGCGGCGAAAGCTCGCGCGCCGCCGCAGGCGAGCGCAGCAACTGCAGGAGCACGGCATCATCGGGGGCGGCGCGTGCGCTCATCGGCTAGGAATCCGCGACGACAGTCTCGATGAGGTCGAGCGCCGCCTGCAAATCTGAAAAAGTGAGATCAAAACACTCGCTGTTGTCGATCACGGCCGAGAGAAAGTCGAACCCGGCGGCGCCCAACAGTTCGTAGTTGAAGCTATCATCCGAGGCCTTCGCGAAACCCGACGCCTTGCTCAAAGGTTCGATTTGATTCTGGGCGCCCCGCTGAAAGCGCGGAAAAATGATTCGCGCCGCGGTCGCCGGTTCGTTGGCGCGATTGACCGAATCGCCGGGCGGGCGAAGGTGCGCGACATTGCCCTTGCGCGTATCCATGAAGGTCGGGCCAATGTCAACCGCCCCGGGCAGCTTGCGAATGATCTCGATCGATTTTTCCTTGAGGCCGATCGGCCGCGGAATCGGCCATACGCGGCCGTCGGCCGCGCGGATCAGCGCGAATTCATCCGAAAGCAGGCGCCAGCCCTGGATCACGAGCGCCGCGCAGAGCGTGCTCTTGCCGGATCCTGGGACCGCCGGCATCAACAATGCGCGCCCATTTCGCTCGACCACGGCGGCGTGAATGATCAGGAAATCGTGGGCATATTCATAGATGCACCAGTTCAGTCCCCACTCAAAGAACGGTAACGCCAGGCGGCTGGGAAAGGGTTCGAAGGGTTGCACGTCGTCGAGGTAAAAGCGGACTTGCCGCCGCCACCAGCGCCGCAATCCATTTGGATAATCGACACGGATGCGGAATTCGCTCGGTTCGTTCGAGGAAAGGAGCGGAAAGTCCTGATAAAGGAAATGCAATGTCGAGGCGAAAGCCTCGTCGTCGGCTTTGATTGATACCGCGAATGGACCGATCCGGAGGCGAATGCCATTGCCCCTGAGATCGGCTCTCACCTTGTCCTCGGAAAGGGCGGCGAGCTTCACGCGAGTGGCGAGATCAAACCGAGTTCGTCGAACTGCCGGAGAAGGGCGTCGAATTCTTGGGAGTTCGGTGCATCCCCGCCGCCCTCACTCCGGAGTAGGGCCGATAGCTCCGACGCAGTCATCGCGCGTTCCCCCAGCCTCTGAAGCACGGATGCAGCCAGCGCATTCAAGCAGTGAGTCTCCCCCGACTTGGGGAGGAACACCATGGTTTCACCGTCCCAGCACCGCCAGTATTGGCGCAATTGGGTATCCGCCGACCAGCGGGTTTCTTGAGCCTTCATGATGCGATCTCAGTAGATGCGAACGCGTCCGCACCGCAGTTTAGCCTAAAGCCTCTCGAGCGGGCTACAGAAGCCCCCGTGCGACGACTGATCGTAGAATATGACGGCATATTGTCAGAAAAACCTTACAAATCCGCGACTCCATATTTATCATGCCATTGATACTATGGGCTTACACCTCCTGGCACGCTAATTGCTTGAAATGTCAAGGATGTGTCTGCCGGCGGCATCGGAGTAAAGGAAGGTGTAAGGCATGCCCCTTACTCTGGCCAGATCGTGCGGTTCGACGGTTGTGCAGGATACCGGTTTATGAACGAACATGGCGAACCTTCCGCTGAGCCGAGCAGGATGAACGCACCGGTGTCGGGAGCGAATCAGGGTACCCGCGCGCGGGGTCTGGCCCGGCGGCGCTTGGTCATAGCGAGCGTGACCACCCCTGTCGTGCTCAAGCTGGGCATGCGCGGCGCCAGCGGGAAAACGAAAAAATCAAAATCGACCCACGCCTCCGCCCATCACTCGGTGAAAACGAAAAAGCACAAATAGCTCCGCCGGGGTACCCGCGCGCTGCCTTCAGCGCACTGCCCCCAACATCAGCAACGTCAGCGCCGACCATAGCGGCAAGTTAGCCGCGTCGATCCATTAACGAAGATTTTAGATTCAGTGCGCAGGCTATCCTGTCGCTGCTGCATAATCGCGGAGAATGGTCGATGTTCGCGAATCCAGCCATGACTGGCTTCAACCGCTCCGAAGGGCGCTATTCCGTGCGTCGCGCCGCTGTACTGATCGCCGGCGCCAGCTTGGTGCTTTGGTCCGGCCTCTCGGCGTTGGCAATTTCCCTGATCTGATTCCCGCGGTTCTTAGCTGGGCAATGTGCGCGCCAGCCCATCGGCCAGCGTCGTTTCGGCGCTAAGTCCCAACATCGCAATCGCGCCCGCGGGATCGCCGAGCGAAGCGCGGATGTCGCCAGGCCGGGCGGGTCGATGCTGGATCGGACACTCATGCCCCGAAAGCTTGGAAATCAACGATGCCAGCGTCAACACCGAGGTGGCGCGACCGGTGCAAACATTGAGCACGCCAGCGCCGGATCCAAGCTGGCTCATCCCCGCGCACAGGTGTTTGACGACGTCTGCAACGTAGATGAAGTCGCGGGTCTGGTTTCCGTCGCCGTACACTTCGATTGCGCGGCGCTGAGCCGCGCGAGCGGCAAAGATGCTGATCACGCCCGAGTAGGGCGACGTCGGATCCTGCCGCGGTCCGTACACGTTGAAAAAGCGCAGTCCCAAGGATGGAACGCCATGGATCGACCACCCGACTGCCGCATGCAGTTCGCACGCGAGCTTGTCCACGCCGTAGGCGGAGAGCGGCTTGGCGACCGCGGTCTCCTTCAATGGCAGCGCAGGATTGTCGCCGTAAACGGCGGCGGAGGACGCGTAGACCACGGGAATCGCCGCACCGACCTGGCGCGAAGCCCGCTCCAGAATCGTGACTGTTCCCGTGAGGTTCGTGCGGTGGCTCGCGACCCAATCCTCGTTGCAGCGCTGGACCGCGGCGACCGCGGCGAGATGGAAGCAACCCGCTACGCCTTTCATCGCCTCGGAAACCGCGGCGGGGTCCGCGACATCGCCGACCCGAAGCTCCGCGTCGGCGGGCACGTTCTCGCGCTTGCCGCTGGAAAGGTCGTCCAGGACGCGCACGCGATCGCCATTCGTCAGCAGCGTCTCAACCAGGTGCGAGCCGATAAAGCCACAGCCGCCAGTAACGAGCCACGTCGTCATTTTCCCAATCCATCGGATTCCCACGATAGGCTCATCATATCCGGTTCGTCCGATCAAGCGGTGAAACGAGCGGGTAGGCTATGGCATGCATTGAACAGAGATGATTTCCACGCTGTTGTCGGATATATGAACCCCGCAACTATGTGCACGCCATGACCGTTCTCGTTACCGGCGCGGCCGGGTTTATCGGGCTCCACACCTGTGCCGCGCTGCTACGGCGCGGGGAGACCGTCATCGGCGTCGACAACCTGAACGACTATTACTCCGTGGCTCTCAAGGAGGCACGGCTCGCCCAACTGGCGAAGTACTCGAGTTTTGCCTTTCATCGCGTAGAGCTGGCTGAACGCGGAGCGCTCGAATCGATCGTATCGACGCGCCGCGACATTGACCGCATCATTCACTTGGCGGCACAGGCCGGGGTCCGATATTCGCTCGTCAATCCGCACGCCTATGTGAGCTCCAATGTCGTGGGCCACCTCGAAGTGCTTGAGGTATCCCGACGGATGTCGGCACTAAAGCACCTGGTGTTCGCGAGTTCGTCATCGGTTTACGGCGGCAACACCAAGTTGCCTTTCGCGGTCGCCGACCGCGTGGACACGCCGCATTCACTCTATGCCGCGACCAAGAAGGCCGATGAGCTGATGTCGTATTGTTACGCGCATCTCTACCGGCTGCCGACGACCGGGCTGCGTTTCTTCACCGTTTATGGGCCCTGGGGGCGCCCCGACATGGCGGCGTGGCTTTTCACGGAGGCAATAATCGCCGATCGTCCGGTGAAGGTCTTCAATCACGGCAAGATGCAGCGCGATTTCACCTACATCGACGATATCGTCTCGGGGGTGGTGGCATGTCTCGATCGCCCACCGACCGACTCTGGCCTCGAGCCGCCTTGCCGTATCTACAACCTCGGCAATCACCGGAGCGAACCGCTCATGCGATTCATTGCAGTCTTGGAGTCGGCGCTGGGCAAGAAAGCCAAGATCGAACTCGCGCCGATGGAGGCCGGCGACGTGCAGGCGACCTATGCCGACATCGCGGATACGGAACGCGATCTCGGCTTCTCCCCGCAAACCACGATCGACGAGGGCATCCCTCGGTTTGTCGCCTGGTATCGCTCTTATCACCGCCTTTCGTGACTGCCCCGGTGTCGGCCAATTTGTCAAATCGGCCGACAGTTACTATTAACAATAAAGTATAACTGTATGATGTTGCTATAGATCGAGGGTGGGACTGGTTTTTGCATGGTCCCAGTCGCGATGCTGGCGACACAGCGTTATCGACTTCAAGGAGTGGGAGCCTGCCGGAATTGGCGATGGGCGATAGGCCCGCTGATTCTCGTGCTTGCGACGTCTATCCCGTCCGCCAGCATCGCCGGCTCGGCGGCCAAGCTCCCCGGCAACGCCGGCGCCATCCAGCCTCACCACGATGCCGATTCGTTGTTCGTTCGAGCGCTGCACTTGGAGCACGGCGAGGGCATCGCACAGAATCTGAGGCAAGCTTTGGGCCTCTATTGCGAGGCAGGCGCTCGCGGTGAGCCCAGGGCGTATCTCAACCTCGGTTGGATGTATTTGAACGGGCGGGGCGTTCAGCGAAACGACGCGATCGCATCCGCGTGGCTGCACAAAGCGGCGGAGTCTGGCGTCGTCGAGGCGGGCAATTTGTTGCACTTGATCGGTAGCCCGGCACCGGCAAAGCTGCCTAACTGCGGCCAGTTGGCGCGGACATTTCGCACCTATGCTCTGCCCACCGAACCGCCCGTTGCGCCCGCTGAAATTCGGGCACTGATCGAATCGATCGCACCCGGCTTTGGCCTGGACACGAACTTTGTCACCGCCGTGATCGCGACTGAGTCTGCTTTCCATTCCAATGCTGTGTCGCCCAAGCGCGCAATGGGGCTGATGCAACTGATGCCGGAGACTGCGGCGCGCTTTGGCGTCGAGCACCCCTTCGATCCCGCGGAAAATATCCGCGGCGGCGCGAGCTACCTCAAATGGCTGCTCGATAGGTACGCCGGGAACATCGACCTGGCTCTCGCTGCCTACAACGCGGGCGAGAATGCCGTCGAGGCGTATGGCGGCATCCCGCCCTATCCTGAGACGCAACAATATGTAGCGCGGGTCGAAAGTATCTATGGTGGAACGATATCGGCCGGGCTGCGTATAAAGCCCGCGCAGCCCTTGAGGTAGCCGCGACCGTTCGCTTAAGCTGATTGATCCAATGGTGGTACCGATTCTGAGCGATTTCGGAATCCAACGAATACGGTGAGCCGAGCCTGGCTTTTGAATTTCCTCTCGAAGTGCACGGCAATCGCAGGAACTTCAAACCCGCTACACTAGGGAAGACGAACAGGTATCCAATGCGGCGGGCCGAATTCCAACTGAGACTCATAGGAATTTGCGGGGTGGGAGCGCTTGCGCTTCTGGCTCCGTTGGCTGTTGAGGTCCGGGCAACGCCGATTGCCGGTCCTGAGGGAGCAGATGAGAGCGTGTTGGCCCCGGCCAAACCTTCTGCACGTGAGGCGGCGGAAACGAATCCAACGGCGATTCTCCGCGGTATCGAGCCAAGCCTCGGAACGGAGCTTCAGCCTGCGGGAGGTTTGGCCAGGACTGGCCCAATGATGGCTCCGAGTTCCCTTGATCTTGAGATGGAAACAGACGGCGTTTCCCATCGCGGCGAGACGCTGGAGCAGGTGTTGCGCTCCTTGACTATCATTACGCCCGCTACACCCACTGCTTCGGATCGTAATGTCCCAAACTCGGAATTAGTCGGAAGTTTGTATCGTGAGGCCGGGGCGAGCGCTGGTAACGATGACGACTGGGTCGATCTGCGCGAAGCCGTTCTCAACAGCGCGTTTGCCGGAGGTTTGGCGCGTCTGGTGGTCGAGGCTCATTCTGGCGGTGAGAGTACCGGCAGCTTTTCGGTCTTTGGCCTGGGGAACTTCACACTGGAAGCCACATCCGGCGGTGGGGCGGCCGAACTGTCGGAAATTTCCAGTGGATGGTCGGTTGTTCTGCCGGGGCACCGCAGCGACGAGAATAACGCGGACGTTTCCGGAGGGAGCGGAAGCGACCTGGAGGTTCCAAAATCCGCGATGTTTCCGCGTCTGATCATGCTCGTCCTGGGCTATCTCACCAGTCCGCTCGGGATAGTGTTGGAAGCTCTGGCGGCACTGCTGGTGTTGTTCTGGTTGGTGGTCCGAGGGGCTTCCCTGCTTCGGGAGAGTGAATTCTCCTCGGCGAGGCTCGTGGCGAGTCCCAATCGGTCGGAGCCGGTCATCACGCACGAGCGAAGCCGCCGTCGCCGATCGCGCCGTCATCGCCGGCGCAGGCGAGGCGCCCGCAGCTCCTGAGGAGGAAAGCCGATGTCAACCCACTGGCGTCTCTCCTGGCTGCTGTCGCTCGCGCTGGTGCCGAGCGCCACGCTCGGCGCGGGCAATGACACCGTTTCCGCCGGCGACGCATCTTCGACCGTGGTCTGGTGCTACGATCGCGAGCGCGATGTTGTGCTTCGCGATGTCGCTTCGGCCTGCCACGGCTCGATCGTCAGCGACGCTGAAGCCGAGGCGATCAAGGAGCGCCGCGAGGAGGCTGTCGCACACGCGCTGGCGCCGCGGCCGAGTAGTCCTAACCCCGAGGGTCTGCACTTTGCGAGTTTGGGCACCGCATTCTATGTGAATGAGGAGGGGGTGCTCTTGACCAATCATCACGTCGTTGCGGATTGCAAGGCGGTACGGGTCCGCAGCTTCGGCGCGCCGGTAGCGGATGCATCCCCGCTCGCGGTTGACATCGTGCACGACCTGGCGCTGCTGCGCACGGAAGCGAGGCCTCCCGCGCATGCGGTATTCCGATCGCGCTCAAATGGCGGGGACGCCCGGGACGTAGCGACCGTCGGATATCCCAATGAGGGCCTACCCGCGCTCGAGCCCCAGGAAACCGTAGGCAGGCTGCTCCGGGCGGACAACGGTGCGGGTCGAATGCTCTTCAGCATCGATTTTCGGCATGGTAATAGCGGCGGGCCAATCCTCGATTCCGACGGTCTCGTGATCGGTGTGGTCCAGGCGAAGATCAATACCCCCGCTGTCTACGCCCGGACAGGCCGCGAGATCGACGACACCGGGATCGGTATTCCGGTTTCGGTCGTATCGGAATTCTTGGGCAGGAACCACGTGCCATTTCAGAGTTCCGCCGAAGGCCGTTCCCAGACCACCGCCCAAATCCTTGCGGAAGCCCGGACCTTTGTTGCTCGCGCGGAATGCTGGCGCTAGCGCACACTTCGACCCTGCGCGCGCTCGATCACACGCGTGCCGGGCAAGGAAGCCAGGAAATGGTGGTGCCGAACGATCAGAATTACCGAGGGCGCGAAGGATCCTTTCCCTGCGCGGCGAGCCATTCGCCGGCTGCGCGCCGGTGCCCCTCATCCTGCGAATTGGCGTAAATGTGCGCCTGAGCGACCGATACCACCGGCCCGTTCGCAAGCCGCTCGATCAGCTTACGAATGAACATCGGGGAGACGGTGGAGTACATCTCCAGATCACCCAGGTCCTCCTGAAGCTGCTCGTGCACTTGGTTCAATAGCTCAAGCCGCTCGTCCCA
>DATIYT010000125.1:0-58132 GCA_035517495.1 Allostellaceae bacterium
CGATTGCTCCACGGTTAATCCGTGTCCCGCTTTCCACTCGGCATCGAACGCCGCTGCCGGCATTCCAGCACGAAGCTTCTCGACCGCGCTTTGATATTCAGCGATCGAAGCGCGTGAACCAAGGTGTGCATTGATCGAACCAAACGCTTTGTCACGCGCGTCGAGTGCGCCGAACAACTGCGCACCGATTGAGAATTGGCCTCGCGCTACATGTAAAATAGCAATATAGACCAGGTCCCTCGTAACCCACACCGAGGTTGTATAGGTCCGATACAGCGCGAGGCTCTCTTTGAAATGGCAAAGCGCCGGATCAAAATCGTTCTGACGCAGGGCGAGCCTGCCTTGGAGCCAGAGAGATTCCGCAATGCTGTTGCGGTTGCCGGCCCCGCTCACCAGAGCCAGACTCTGATCGAGGTAGGATTTGGCTGCAACAAAGTCGCCTTGCAGCATCGCCGCCAAACCTAGATTTCCGGCGCACCGCCCGAGCAACGTAGCATCGCCGCCAATCCGTTCGGCCTGTATCATGCCTTCACGCAGCGCCAACTTTGCCGCATAGTAATCACCGACTCGTTCGGCTTGCACCATGCTTTCACGCAGCGCCAATTTTGCCGCCTCGTAATCGCCAACGCCGATTTTGTACACGCCGTACCAAGCATAGGCATGCAGGGCGCCATACACGTGGTCGACTGCACGCGCGAGTTCTATGCTCTCCTCGAAATAGGGGACGGCGGTGCCGTCCAACTTCGGATAGTTCAGCCAGCCTATGAGCCACAGGGCATCGACTATTCCCTCCTTGTAGTCGAGCGACCGGGCGAGGCGCAGGCTCTCCTCTGCAAAACTCCGGGCCTGCGTCGGATCATAATAATTTGTGATGTGTCCGGTAACGAACAACGTGTCCGCGCGAAGTGGGGTGCTCTCTTCTGTACCCGATACCGCAAGGAGGCGTTTGCCCCAACCATTCGCCTCACGCCAATAGACGCGCGCTACCCAATAGCGGCGCAGCGCAGTGACGAGACGCATTCCATCACGCACTCGCGTTGGCGAGAGCGAATGCTCAAGCGCCGCGCGCAAGTTATCCAGTTCGACCTCGGCTTTAGCGTACCAGCGGACCTGGTCGGGGGCGTAGAAATAGGGCTCGAACGCCTCGGCCTGCCTGGCGAAGAACGTGAGATGCCTGTCGCCGATCTGTTCGACCTCTTTCGCGTCAACCAGCTTTTCACGGCTGTATTGTCGTATCGTCTCGAGCATGCGGTAGCGCGGCTCGACTGCCAGGTCGTCCAGGATGACGAGCGATTTGTCGACAAGGCGTGTGAGAGTATCAAGCACCTCCACTGCATCAATTCCATCACCCGCGCATACCGCCTCTGCCGCCTCCAAAGTCCAGCCGCCGGAAAATACCGATAGACGACGTAGCATTACGCGTTCAACCTGCGGCAACAGGCTGTGGCTCCAATCGATGGTCGACCGCAGTGTTTGTTGGTGGGGCAGCGCGGTGCGGCTCCCGCCGGTCAGCAGACGGAAGCGATCACCGAGACGCTGGGCAATCTGTTCGACCCGCATGGCCTTGACCCGGGAGGCCGCTAGTTCGATGGCAAGTGGGACTCCATCGAGACACCAGCAGATTTGCGAGACCGAGGGCGCATTGTCGTTTGTGACCTGAAACGAGGCGTTGGCAAACCTTGCGCGCTCGATGAACAGTCGTACGGCGGCAAATTGTGTCAGTTGCACGACGGATGTCTGCACCTTGGGATCAGGCGCCGGTAGCGGCGACACTCGCCATGCGAGTTCTCCGCCAATTGTAAGGGGTTCGCGACTGCTCGCGAGAATGCGTGTCTCATGGCTCTTTCGCAGCACCGAGTCAGCGAAGCTGGCACAGGCCTCGACCAGATGCTCACAATTGTCGAGGATGATCAGCAACCGCCTCTGGCACAGGAAGTCGAGCAACGTCGTAAGGAGTGGCTTGTCTGGCTCCTCCCGCAGACCCAAGGCAGTGGCAACCGCGCTCGGCACAAGCGCAGCGTCAGCCAGGGGCGCAAGTTCGACAAACCAAGCGCCATCCTTGAACCTGTCTAGAACGCTGGCAGCAACTTGCAGCGATAGGCTGGTCTTGCCAATGCCGCCGGAGCCAACCAACGTCAGCAGGTTCGTTGTCTCCAAAAGATCCCTGACCTGCGACACATCCTGGTCCCGACCGAGGAAGCTCGTGCTGCGCAGAGGCAGATTGTTGGGGATTGCGTTCAGCGATTGCAGGGCCGGAAAGTCTTGCCGCAGACCCGGTGCAACAACTTGCCAGAGGCGCTCAGGATTGATCAGGCCCTTGAGGCGATGCTCGCCCATCTCGCGCAGTGTCAATCCACCCGGAAGTTGATCGCGCAAGAGTTCCGCAGTGGCCGTCGACAACAGGATTTGCTGGCCATATGCGACGGACATGACGCGCGCGACGCGGTTGACCGTAGTACCAAAATAGTCGCCATCGCGCTCTTCGGCGGCCCCGGTATGCAGACCAATCCGGATTTTGATCGGTGTGTCACCCCAATCTTCAGCCTGCATGATGCGCTGCGCCGCCGTCGCCGCCGCCAGCGCGTCTGACGCTGTCGCGAAAGCCGCACAGAAGGCGTCTCCCACCGTCTTGAATATGAAACCGGAATGCGCGCCGATGACCTCGCGAAGCACAGCATTGTGACGGGCCAGCGCGAGCCTCATCGCGTCGGGCTGTCGTTCCCAAAGCGTCGTGCTTCCCTCGATATCGGTGAACACAAAGGAGACGGTCCCGGTCGGATGATGAGGCATGCAATATCTCAGCGAGGAAATGCTTTTCTACATTAAGAACAAACAAAATGCTGCTAGTAAAACGACACCTTGGGGGCAATGTCGCTTAATGGGACCGCAGATGTCTGCTGTTGAGGACGACGCACCTCCCACCCGCTCGCTGTCGCTCGCGGCGGAGGCGAAGGGTTGGCGGGACTCCCTCTCAGCGAGGGCTGTTGGCGCGCGATACGAACGCGATGATGCGCCGGCGGAACACGAAAGCGAGAACGGCCACGACGATCGCGCCGATCCAAAGCGCCTCCAATGAGCCGTCGCCGCCATCGGGTGAAACGCCGAACAATGTCTCAATGAAGTCCACGGATCATCTCCTCGGGCGAAATAACGTCGTCGCCAGTGGTCCTCGTTTCCTCCGCGCTGTCAAGCGGCCTCAGCCGCCCACATGCGCGATCCTGAGCTCGGCGGCCGCGGCGTTGATTTCCGCGATGTCGTGCGCCAGCAATGCGTCCATTTTCGCAAGCGCATCCGCGACCTTGGCCATGGTCTCGCGCGCGACCGCGTCGGCCTGCACGGTGGGCTCTCGATCCGACACGGCGGCGTTGTTGATGCAGTCGACCAGCGTGTCATCGAGCCCCGCGGGGTGGCGCAGCACGTCGCGGGGCGATTCCCGCTTCACGTCCACCAGCACGCCTTCGATTGCAAGCAGCCGGGCGACCGCGCTTTTGATCTTCTCCGCCAGGGCCGGGTTAGATGAGCTGACACTCTCGCCCAACGCGCCCAGTTGGCGTCGCAGGCGCCGGGTGCGGTTCACCGCCTGGTTCAGCCGCGAGAGGCAGTCCGTCAGCTCTTTCAGGAGCGCAAACTGACGGGCATGGGCCTCGGGCGGTGTCGTAACGCGCAGGTCGGCAATGATGGTGAAATCCGCGGCGCTCGCGGCCGAACCAGCGGTCAGCTCGACCCGATACGCGCCGGGGACCGCGAGGGGACCTGCCTGCCCCTCCGGCTCGGCGACCAGCGGCTTGTTTCGTCGCGTCACCAGCGCCGGATCGAGCTTGACCGGGCTCGGATGGCGGATGTCCCAGACATATCTGTTGAGGCCTGGGCGTGCCGATGGACGCCGCGCCGGCGGCAGCGACGCATCGTCGCTGCGCAGCGCAATGATGGCGGCGCCGGCCGAATCCCGGAAAGTCAGCGAAACCGAACCGGGAGCATCATCGCCGAGCCAGTAATAGACGACCGCGCCGGCGGGCGGATTTTCGCCGACGTCGAGGTGCTCGCGCACCTTGGTGCCATCCGGACGCTCGACCGTCGCAATACCGCCGCCAACACCCAGCACGAGGTTGAAGGAGACCGCGTTCCGGACCGCATTAAGCGCGCCGAACCGCATCCGCGTGCGCACGGCGGTCCGCGGCGGTATCAGTCGCGTCGCCGTGCCGCCGTCGGCAAGGGTGCGCAGCGGCGAGATATCGTCGAGGATCCAGAACGATCGGCCATGGGTTCCCGCCACGAGGTCAGTCCCCTTGATCTTGAGATCGTAGACCGGCACCGCCGGCAGACCAGAGAGGCGCGTCCATGCCCGGCCATCGTCGAGGCTGAAGAACACGCCGGTCTCGGTACCCACGAACAGCAGGCCCGGCTGCACCGGATCGGCGCGAAGGACGCGGGTAATCTCATCCACGGGAAAATCGCCGACAATCGCGTGCCAGCTTCGGCCGGAATCGGTGCTGCGGAATAGATAGGGCCGATAGTCCGAGAGCTTGTATCGGGTCGCCGCGAGATAGACCGTATCGGGGTCGTGCGCCGAAATCTCGACACAGCCCACATAGGCAAGCTCGGGCATCGAGGACGGCGTGACATTGTGCCAGGTAACGCCATCGTCGCGCGTTACGTGAACCAGGCCGTCATCGGTCGAAGCCCAAATCTCGCCCTTGCGATGGATCGATTCGACAACGCTGGCACAGGTCGCGTGCACCTCCGCGCCGGCGCTTTCGGGCGTGATATCGCCGCCGGAGTAGCCTTGACGCGAAACGTCGTTGAGGCTCAGGTCCGGCGAGATCGTCTCCCAGCTCATGCCCTCGTTGCGCGTGCGGAAAACATGGTTGCCGCCGGCATAGATCACGTTGCTGTCATGCGGCGAGAACACGATCGGAAACGTCCAGGCGAAGCGATAACGCATGTCCTTGGGTGCGACGCCCGTCGATTCCTCGGGCCAGACATTGACGAGCTGGATTTGCGCGGTGCGGTAATCATAGCGCTGCAGCGCACCCGCCCCGCCCGGGCTCGAGCCGATCGCGCCGCAGTAGACGATGTTGGGGTCGCGCGGATCAACCGCTATGAACCCGCTCTCGCCGCTGCCGGGATAACTGCAATCGCCCAGCGTGATCGCGCCCCAGACCGACCCCGAGGGCACGGCGACGCAGGAATTGTCCTGCTGCGTGCCGTAAACGCGATAGGGATACTGGTCGTCCACATCGATGCGATAGATCTGAGCCGTCGATTGGTTGTAGATCGAGGACCAGGTCAGACCGGCGTTGTAGGTGACCTGGGCACCGCCATCGTTCCCCAGAACCATCCGCCTGGGATCGACGGGATCAATCCAGAGATCGTGATTGTCGCCGTGGGACGTATTGATCTCGGAATAGCTCGCGCCACCATCGGTCGATTTCCACATTTGAAGATTGGTGACGTAAACCGTCTCGGAGTCTCGCGTGTCGGCAAAGACGTGGGTGTAGTACCAGGGCCTGTGCATCAGATCGCGGTTGGAGGACACGAGCGTCCAGCGCGCGCCGTAATCGTCGGAGCGGTAGAGGCCGGTTTGGTCGCTCGTCGTCTCGATAAGTGCCCAGACGCGGCCCGAGCGTGCCGGCGACACGCTGACGCCGAGCTTGCCCAGAGGGCCATCCGGCAAGCCGGGCGCGCGGCTGATTTCCTGCCAGGTGTCGCCGCCATCGACCGAACGAAAGAGACCGCTGCCGGGTCCACCGCTGGAAATATTCCAGAAATTGCGCCGTGTCTGCCAGAACGTCGCAAAGACGATGCGGGGATTGTTGGGGTCCATCGACAGCTCGACCGCCCCCGTGTCGGCGTTGCGATAGAGCACCTTCTCCCAGCTCTTGCCGCCGTCCCGCGTGCGGAAGACGCCGCGCTCCTCGTTCGGCCCGAAGATGTCACCCAGCGCCGCGACGAACGCGATGTCGGAATTGCGTGGATCGATGCAGATGCGACCGATGTGCTTGCTCGCGCGGAGCCCCACATTGACCCAGGTGCGGCCGGCATCGGTCGATTTATAGACCCCGTCGCCATAGGACACGTCGAGCCGGATCTCGGTTTCTCCCGTGCCGGCGTAGATAACATTCGAGTCCGAGGGCGCGACGGCGATGGCGCCCACCGCCGCGCTCGTCATGAACCCGTCCGAGACGCAGCGCCAGTAGATGCCCCCATCGACGGTCTTCCAGATGCCGCCGGCGCACGCGCCGAAATAAGCGACCATCGGATCGTTCGGATCGCCGGCAACGGCGACCACTCGGCCGCCGCGCGGCGGACCGATGCAGCGCCACTTCATGGCATCGAGGGTCGCGGCGAGGCGCGGCTGTATCGGCATGATGCGAGTTATTCCGTGCTTTGGGTTAGGCGGGACGCTTAGCCTAAATGCCGAATGCGTCTCGTTGCAACCACGACGAGAGGGAAACGGGACATCCGGTCTTCATACGATCGAGCCGTGCGGTCCCGAGCCCGGATGCCGCCGTCGCAAATCCGGTTGCCAGCGCCGGTCCGTCCGCGCACAGTTGATGCCATGATTCCCCGCTACAGCCGCCCCGAGATGAGCGCCATCTGGGAGCCGGAGAACCGCTATCGGATCTGGCTCGAAATCGAGGCGCACGCCGCCGACGCCCTTGCCGAGCTAGGGACGATCCCGAAATCCGCCGCCGCGGCGATCCGCGCCAGGGGCGGCTTCGACGTCGCGCGCATCGACGAGATCGAGCGCGAGGTCAAGCACGACGTGATCGCCTTCCTCACCAGCCTCGCCGAGCATGTGGGACCCGAAGCGCGCTTCGCGCATCAGGGCATGACCTCGAGCGACGTACTCGACACCTGCCTTGCCGTGCAGCTTAAGCAGGCGAGCGACATTCTGCTCAGGGATATCGACCAGCTCTTGGCCGCGCTGAAGCGGCGTGCCTTCGAGCACAAGATGACGGTGACGATTGGACGCAGCCACGGCATCCACGCGGAGCCGACCACGCTCGGCCTCAAATTCGCGGGACATTACGCCGAGTTCCAGCGCAATCGCGAGCGGCTGCTGCGCGCGCGCGCCGAGATCGCAACCTGCGCTATCTCCGGCTCCGTCGGCACCTTCGCCAATATCGATCCTGCGGTCGAGGCGCACGTGGCAAAGGCGATGGGCCTCGCGGTCGAGCCGATCTCCTCCCAGGTGATCCCGCGCGACCGCCACGCCTATTTCTTTGCGACGCTCGGCGTGATCGCGAGCAGTATCGAACGGCTCGCGACCGAAATTCGCCACCTTCAGCGCACCGAACTGCGCGAGGCCGAGGAATATTTTTCCCCGGGCCAGAAGGGCTCCTCGTCAATGCCGCACAAGCGCAATCCGGTGCTGTCGGAGAACCTGACCGGGCTCGCGCGGTTGATCCGCGCCGCGGTGGTGCCGGCGCTTGAAAACGTGACGCTCTGGCACGAGCGCGACATCTCGCACTCCGCGGTCGAGCGGGTGATCGCGCCCGACACGACGATCGCCCTCGATTTCGCGCTGGCGCGACTGACCGGCCTGATCGAGAAACTGGTGATCTACCCCGAAGCGGTCCGCGCCAACCTCGAACGGCTTGGCGGGCTGATCCACTCACAGCGCGTGCTGTTGGCACTGACCCAGGCCGGCATGAACCGCGAGGACGCCTATCGCGCGGTTCAGCGCAACGCCGTGCCGGTCTGGGAAGGCAAGGGACGCTTTGCCGAGCTGCTGAAGCACGACCCCGAGGTCGCGCGCCATCTCACGGCCGATGCGATCGACGCGCTCTTCGATGACGCCTATCACCTGAAGCACGTGGAGACGATCTTCCACAGGGTTTTCGGGGGCGGTTGACGCTACCCCACTATTTGCGAAGACCTGGCCCGCGCGATTGTGACGGGACGGCGGCCGCGCGCGCATTATATCGTGCGCCAATTGCTCCGAGACGAGACTGAAATCCGATGTGTACCGTCGTGACATTGCGCCGCCCCGGCGCGGACTGGCCGCTGATCCTCGGCGCCAATCGCGACGAAATGGTGGAGCGGCCCTGGGATCCTCCCGGGCGGCACTGGCCCGACCGCCCCGATGTCCTCGCCGGGCGCGACAGGCTCGCCGGCGGCTCGTGGCTCGGCACCAATGACACCGGCGTTGTGGTCGGTGTCCTCAATCGCCACGGCACGCTTGGTCCGGCGGCGGGTTTCCGCTCGCGCGGCGAGCTTGTGCTGGAGGCGCTCGACCATGCCGACGCGGCCGACGCCGCTCGCGCACTCCGCCAACTCGATCCCAAGGCCTATCGTCCCTTCAACATGGTGGTTGCCGACAACCGTGATGCGTTTTGGTTGCGCCACGCGGATCCGACCGGCACGCTCGCGATCGCGGTGACGCCGATCCCCGCGGGGCTTTCGATGCTGACCGCTGGCGACCTAGACGATGCCGAAAGCAGTCGCATCCGCCGCTACCGCCCGCTTTTCGCGGCAGCGCCGCCGCCCGATCCCGATCGCAACGATTTCCGCGCGTGGGAAGCATTGCTTGGCGATCGCTCCTTCGCGCCGGAGGATGGGCCAAACGCGGCCATGAGGTTCCTGACGCCGAGCGGCTTCGGGACGGTGTCGAGCGCCCTTATCGCGCTCCGCAAGCCCGGCGGCAACCGCCCGGCCGCCCGTTTCCGCTTCGCCCGATGGTCCCCAAAAGAGGAGCCTTGGCAAGAGGTTAGCGGTTAGACCAAAATCCAGCCGCGGTGTCGTTGTTTCGCGCTCGGCAGCTTGCTATACAGCAACCCCGATTACAGACATGCACGGCGCCGACCGGGGCTACGCCGCTCCACCCTGCATTCCCCGCAATTTGACGTAACAAGGTTCAGGCCATGTCGCGACGCCGCCAGATCTACGAGGGCAAGGCCAAGGTGCTGTTCGAGGGCCCCGAGCCCGGCACGCTCGTGCAGTACTTCAAGGACGATGCGAGCGCTTTCAACAACCAGAAGCGCGGCACCATCACCGGCAAAGGCGTGCTCAACAACCGCATCAGCGAATACCTCATGGTGAAGCTCGCGGAGGTGGGAGTGCCGACGCACTTCGTGCGTCGCCTCAACATGCGCGAACAGCTCGTGCGCGAGGTCGAGATCATCCCGATAGAGTTGGTGATCCGCAATTCTGCCGCCGGCTCCTTCGCCAAGCGGTTCGGCATCGCCGAGGGCACGCAGCTGCCGCGCTCGATCATCGAGTACTACTACAAGAACGACAGCCTCAGCAGCCCGATGGTCTCAGAGGAGCACATCACCGCGTTCGGCTGGGCCAACACCCAGGATCTCGACGACATGATCCAGATGGCGCTCCGGGTGAACGATTTCCTCACCGGGCTCTTTCTCGGCATCGGTATTCGGCTCGTCGATCTCAAGCTGGAATTCGGTCGGCTCTACGAGAACGATGAGATGCGGATCGTTCTCGCCGACGAGATCAGCCCGGACAATTGCCGGCTCTGGGACCTCAAGACCAATGAGAAAATGGACAAGGACCGCTTCCGCCAGGATTTGGGCCGCGTCGAGGAGGCCTATCAAGAAGTGGCGCGCCGCCTCGGCATTTTGCCCGAAGGCGGCCCAGCCGATATGAAGGGCCCGAAGACGATCCAGTGAGGCGGCGGCTCCAATGAAAGCGCGCGTGCATGTTACGTTGAAGTCGGGCGTCCTCGATCCGCAGGGGAAGGCCATCGCCCATGCGCTGGGTGCGCTCGGATTTACCGGGGTGAACGACGTCCGCCAAGGCAAGGTGATCGAGATCGACCTCACGGAAAGCGATCCCAAGCGCGCGGAGGCGACGGTCAAAGCGATGTGCGAAAAGCTGCTTGCCAACACCGTCATCGAGAATTACGCGATCGAGATCAGGGCGTGAGCCCGGCTGTGCCACTGAATCGCGGATGAGAGCGTCGGCCATCAGTGAATGCGCTGGCAGCTTATGGTGTGGATGTTGAACCGGTTGTTAGCGACGTTGGTTCCAACATAGCCATCGAGCGTGCCGCCCTTGAACGTCACGGTCGCGCCACCCGCGTCATAAGCGACTTGACCCGGGTGCGTGTTGTCGAGGCTCACGTATCGTCCACTCGCGTCAAGCCTGAAGCCGAGTCCGATCAGGATTTGCCCGCCGACGCCCACGCACGAATATTCCCCGGCCGCGAGCCCCGCGGCATTGGCTTTAGAGACGCCGACACAGGCCAGCATCAACGCCGCCATTCCGGCGGCGCGGATAAGGTATTGCGCTTTCATGACATCCCCCTTCGACCCCAATCTCCGCCACTTTATGGGCCCATCCCCGCGCGCGAAAGCGCGATAATCCGGCAATGCGGCCGCGCCGTCTTATATAGTGGCGCAACGCTTTTGGGAGAAATCGCACATGATCGCGGCTTGGAACAGCGTAATCGCGGGTTTGCCGGTGCTGCTGGCGCAGCTCGCGACGACCACCGGTATCTTCTTCCTCGGCCTCATCGTCTATTTCTCGCTCACGCCCTATCGCGAGCTGCAATTGCTCCGGCAGAACAACGTCGCGGCGGCGATCGTGTTGGTGGGCGAGATGTTGGCCTTGGCGGTGCCCCTGGGCGCAATGCTGGCGCATAGCGTGAGTGTCCCCGACATCCTGCTCTGGGGCGGCGTCACCATAATCCTGCAATTGGTAGCGGCGGCGGCAGTGGCGGTCGTGCTGCGCCATCTCCCTGCGGCGATCGAGCGCGGCGAAGTCGCGCCCGCGTTGGTGCTGGCGGGGGCACAGCTTTCGGCCGGAATCTTGAACGCGGCGGCGATGTCGGGATAGCGGCCGGGGTTCCCCACTCCCATGAACCGTCTCGATAAGGCCGTTATTATTGGCGTGTTTCTGCTTGCGGCTCTCGTCGCCCTTGGCCGGCACTCGATCGTCTACGACCCCGGCGCGGGGCGGCGCCCACAGCCTCTCCCCGAGCCCGTTCCGTTCGACAACACGGCTCCGCCGCCACGTTCGCTGACCCCGAGTCAGACGACCACGCCGCCCCAGCCGCCGCCCGTTCAGACCTCGCCGCAGCGCGTGCGACGCCCACCCCTCGCGCCCCCCAGCGCGCAGGATCCCGTGTTCGAGGTCGAGCCCGACGACGTCAAGAGCGGAACCCTTCTGCTCGGCACGGCTTTCTCGGTCGACCAGCGCGGCGTCTGGCTTACCGCGCGTCACGTCGCGAGCAGCCTCTGCCGGCAGCTCGCGATCTTCGCGGACGGACGTCCCGTCGCGACCTCGATAGCCTATGTCGATCCGGAAATGGATGTGGCGGTGCTGACCACCCGTGGCGGAGCGCCGGCCCTGCCGCTCGAGACCGCGACGCCGACAGTCGGCGAGACCGGTTATTCCTTTGGCTATCCCACGGGTGTGTTGGGAGCAACCCAAGACACGCTGATGGGCCGCTCGCGCATGCAAGGAAACGGCCGGCTTGCCGGTATCACGCCGACACTCAGCTGGGCAGAGGCGCGCCGTATTCCCGAATCGCTGGATTCCCTGGGCGGGATGAGCGGCGGTCCGATGCTGGACGAAAGCGGGCGCGTGGTCGGCAGCGTCGTCGCGGCGTCGGAGCGCCGCGGCCGCGTCCATACCGTCGCTCCCGAGGTGCTGAGCGAGACCGGGCAAACGACACGGTTATTCAGCGCCGCGACACCATCCGCGCCCGTACAACAGATCGCCGACCGATCCGAAGCCCTTGGCGACGTTGCGAGCGACCTAAGCGACGAATCCCGTATCACCAAGGTCTATTGCCGCGCGCGATAAGCACGCCGCGGTTGGCCATCAATGAAACGTGCGTTGCGCCGTCGCGCGAGCGACGCGATGTTTTGGAAGGGTTGATCGAACATGATGAAATTGCGGCTAATCGGAATCGTGCTTGCTTGCACGCTGGCGATGTCGGCGATTGTGCGGGCGGCCGGCCCACCTTCCCAGGGCGGCGGCCCGAGCACCAGCTCGGGCCATTGGGCGGGGCCCAAGGGATGGCAGGCGCATCCCTCCTGGGGTGGCGACATCCACCATTTCCCGCATGAAATCTGGCGCGGTGGCCACTGGTGGCACGGCAGATACGGTGGCCGGCCTGGCTGGTGGTGGATCGTTGGACCGAATTGGTTCTGGTATCCGGCGGCGATCTACCCCTACCCCGATCCGTTCACGCCCCCGGGTGCCGCGCCGGGCTTTTGGTACTATTGCCAGTTCTACAGCCAGTACTATCCCTATGTCGGCGTCTGTCCGAGCGACTGGCAACCGGTACAACCTTATTAAGGCTCGGCGCACCTCATCCCTTGAGATAGGCGTTGAGATCGGGGGTCGCGATCGAGCGATCAAGATAGCTGAAGGTGCCCTGCTCCTTGACCTCGCGCGCGGCCTCGATCACGCCGGTCATCGCGGCACGGTAAAGCGAGGTCGCGAGGCTGACGCGCTTGACGCCGGCCTCGGCGAGCGCCGCTACGGTGAACGATTTGCCCTTGATGCCCGCCATGAAGTTGTAGGGATGCTTCAATGCGGCGCAGACCTTGCGCACGGCGGCAAGATCGGGAAGCCCCGGCGCCATCAGCACGTCCGCGCCGGCAGCCTCGAATGCCCTAAGCCGCGCGATGGTGTCATCAAGATCGAGCCGGCCGCGAAGGAAATTCTCGGTGCGCGCGGTCAATGTGAAGGGGATCGGCAACGCACGAGCCGCCGCCACCGCCGCCTTGATCCTTTCGACCGCGTGGCCGAACTCGTAGATCGGCGCCTGGGGATCGCCGCTCGCATCCTCTATCGAACCGCCGACGAGCCCGGTTTCGCAGGCGAGGCGGATCGTCTCCGCCGCCGCTGTCGGCGCGTCGCCGAAGCCCTTTTCCAGGTCGGCCGATACCGGAAGATCGATTGCCTCGACGACTAGGCGACAATGGGCGAGCGCCTCGGCGCGCGCGACCTGGCCGTCGCGCCGCCCCAGCACTCCCGCCTGCGCCCCGCTTGATGTCGCAAGCGCTGGAAATCCGAGCCCGGCCAATATCCGCGCCGAGCCGCCATCCCAGGCATTGGCGATCACGAATGCGCCCTGCGCCTGATGCAGCGCGCGAAAGCGTTGGGCCTTATCGAGCTGAGTTGCGGTCATGGGAGCCTCCGGAATATCGATGCCAAAGACTACCCCAGCACGGCGGCGGCCGGTATGCCTTCCCGGTTTAGAGCGGCGTCCAGATCGCGCGAACGAATTGAAGCCGCATTCCGACGCGCTCCATATTGCGGTGGCTCGCGGAGAGAAACGCCGCACCGCTGCAGACGAACTCGGTGTCGGCTGCACGCGCGGCGGCCAAGCGGCACCCCAGCAATGCCGCATGAAGTCCACGGCCGCGAAACGCAGGGTCGGTGGCGGCATCCGCGAGGTACCCAACCCGGCCGGCGATGTAAAGCGTCGCGACCGCGGCGGGCCGTCCTTCAAACCGGCCGAGGAAAAGCGACCAGCGCGGCTCATCCAGCCATGGCCGCACATTCGCCTTGAAGCGAGCGCGATGCTCCTCCGGAATTTCCCACCCCGCGACATAGGCCGAAAGAAATTCGTCCATGACGGCTTCGCTGGCGACGGCCTCGATGGAGACGCCGCGCGCGGGAGCTACCGTCAGCCCCGGCGCGCCGATCAGCGAGGCATGGAAGCTCGATTGAAAATAACCATGCCGGGCCAGCTCCCGGCAAAGCTCTCCCTCGCGCCCCGGCACGATCTCGAAGCGCCCCCGTAGGCCCGCCTCGCGATACCATGCAATGAGCGGCTCGATCAGACTTTCGTCGCCCGGGCGCAACCCCGTCACCGAATTGAACGGCGGGGACGGCAGCTCGCGCGCCATGGACGCGACCCCTCCGCCCGCGAGAACGCGGATAGCAACGCCCAGGGGGTTGCCGGGCAAACGCGCCAGCACCTGTAGCCGTTCAACCCTATAGGCGGATTCGACCTCGATCGTGCGCTGAAGGCGGTCAGGCGACGGGAGCAGCGTCTCCATGCCGACGCGTGTAGCCGCGCCGGCCATCGATGTCCAGGACCTAGATCAGCGGCACCAAGCGTCCGATGGTTTCGGCGACCCGGGTCTGCGGTTCGAGGAAGCGCAGTCCGGCCACCCCGGCTCCTTCCCAGCTTACCTCCGCGTGAAAGGTCCCGAAGCGGTCGCAAGCGATTGTGAACGGGCCGCGCGACGGCACCTCCTCGTCGAGGCGGATACGGGCGCCGTCGAGAGAAACGTCGATGATAGTGCAGTCAAGCTTGCGCGCATTGGCGTCAAGCTGCCCCGCCCAAAGGACATTTTTGCGTACGGAGCGACGCCGCTCGCGCCCTTCGGTGCCGATACTCGCTTGGGCCATGACCATGCGCTCCTGCCGGTGCCAACCTCACGATATTCTTGGACTCGGGTCCTTAATGAACGGTTTACCGGGCGACCGGGGATGGCGGCAGGAGACGGGCCCTCGCCATCTCCAACCGGCATTGGGCATATTCGGGGCTGCCTGGCTTGGCGCCCCACGACACACAAAGGAAATGGTCGGCGGAGCAATCGCCTAAGTCACGCCTTTGTGCCTCGGCCGCGAGATTTGCATTGCCCTTATAGAGAGCTAATCCCCGGCAGATATCGTGATCCGAGAGCTTTGCCAATTGCTCCGGCGGGAGCGATACAATTTCGTCCGGGCCCATCGCGCTACACCCCTGGAGCAGCACGATCAGGATGAGCCCGAGTGCGCCCGCAATGGCGCTTGAATTTGGCGTGGCGTGGTAACGCGCGACCTGCGTGCGCACGGTGTCCCAATCTATTTCAGTCGCGCAATTTACACGCGGCAATACGAGATCAATCTCCGGTTACGGTATCGGAACATGACCCAAAATTTTCACTCTTCACCCAACACCGCGACATTAGCTTATGTATGTCGCTGCAGCATCGGGTGGAAGCAATGATCGCGACAGCAGAACGCGACTTGGAAGCGATCGCGCAGACATTGATCTCTCGCTATGGTTTGCGCGCGTCCGGTTTCGCCTCTCACGAAGCCCTGAAGGCTCGTGACCGTCGTCAGCCTCGTCAGATGGAGGCGTGGCAACTGATCGGCGACACAGTCGAGAAAATGCTCGCCGCCGAACCTTGATCGCAGCAAGCGACATCGAGTCGCCGCTGTTCGTGTCCACGGCACGAACAGTTCCTATCCACTTATTGGGAGGCAGATGGCGTGGTAGCACAGATTGAGGTCGGACAGCGCTATAGGAAGGCTGACGGAGCCTGGTTGGTCTGGGAAGTGATCGAACTCGGACCCCTGAGGGATGGCATCCGACATTATCGGGTCGCGGACGTAAGAGACCCTTTGAATGTCAAGCTCCTCTCCGAGCATACGCTGACCAATCTCAAGAGTTATCAACCGGTCCCTCGCGCCCGGTGACCTCTTAAGGTCGGGCGCGGATCGACGCGACTCGACCGGCGTCCTTGATCCGCCGCTCGGCTCGGGCTATCTGAGGCGGAGCCGCTCCTTTCGCGCGCGAGGCACATGTCCCATGCAGGCCGCCGTCATCGTCTTTCCGGGCTCCAATCGAGAATACGACGTGATTGACGCGCTGCGCCGGTGTTCCGCAAAGGAACCGCTCAGGGTCTGGCACGGCGAGAGCGAGCTTCCGAAGGCAGACCTGATCGTCATTCCCGGCGGCTTCGCTTATGGCGACTACCTCCGCTGCGGCGCCATGGCCGCCCATTCGCCGATCATGCGCGAAGTCAAGGCACGCTCCGAGCGCGGCACGCCCGTTCTTGGCGTCTGCAATGGCTTCCAGGTGCTGACCGAGGCGGGGATGCTACCCGGTGTGATGCTCGCCAACCGCACGCTCAAGTTTCATTGCTTCGACGTGCATCTTAGGGTCGAGGAGAGCCAGAGCCTCTTTACCTCGCGCTATGAGCGCGGGCAAATCATCCGCGTGCCGGTTGCCCACCACGACGGTAATTTTTACGCGGACAACGCCACTCTGGACCACATCGAGGATCGCGGCCTGGTGGCGTTCCGTTACTGCACCGAGGCAGGCGAGGTAACCGAGACCGGCAACGCCAACGGCTCCGCCCGCAACATCGCCGGCATCTTCAACGACAGCAAGACCGTGCTGGGGTTGATGCCGCATCCGGAGGATGCAACCGATCCGCTGCTGGGCTCGACCGATGGCCGGCCGCTGTTCGAGGGGCTGGTGGAGGCGCTCGGTTGAGGGCGCCACATTCGAGTCAAAGACGCATTCACTAAATGCCTAAGAAACCAACCGGCCGAGTCGGTCCAATTCAAGTCACTATCACAGAAGGGCGGGCGGATCTCCGTTGGGAAAACGTTAAGTTCCCGACTGAAAAAAAAGATATCGAGCAGCTAGTGGTAAATCAATTTATGGCGGCCATGAGCCGCACTGGCGCGCAAATCAAGGCTTCACAGAACTCAGAGGATGACCTTGATTTCACGCTAATCCTCCCCGGAGGCAAGATTAAGCTAGAACTTCGGGAGGCGTTTTACGGCACGGGAGCAAATTCGCCACCCTATGATTCAAGGGACATGCGAATCAAAAGCTTTAGCTATGCTGAGCAGATTGTAGCAGCGGTGAGAGACAAATCTCACTACGGCACTGCTATGCCAATTCACTTGCTCCTTTACATAACGCACTGGCGCTTCCTGCCGAGCGAAACAACAATCCGGCTCGCGCAGTATTTGCTCCAACAAGCGCGGCCGATGTTCGAGAATGTCTTCTTCCTATCTCCGATTGATCCCGGCCAAGCTGACCTTCGAGTGTTGTATCCCTCAAACAACCCGCTTCAGGGCAAGAAGCCGGAGGAATTTCGTGATCAGTGGTACCTTAATCTCGACCCGGCCAATTGGCAGCTGCAGCAGAGCAGATAGGTGATCACGCCCAACATCATCGCCGAGCATGGGCTGACCGCCGAGGAATATGCGCGCGCCTGCGCAATCCTGGGCCGAGCGCCGAATCTCACCGAGCTCGGCATCTTCTCGGTGATGTGGAGCGAGCATTGCTCCTACAAATCCTCGAAAAAATGGCTTCGGCGCCTGCCCACAACCGGCCCGCGCGTCATTTGCGGTCCCGGTGAGAACGCGGGGGTCGTCGACATCGGCGACGGCGAGGCAGCGATCTTCAAGATCGAAAGCCACAACCACCCTTCCTTCATCGAGCCCTATCAGGGGGCTGCTACCGGAGTCGGCGGCATCCTGCGCGACGTCTTCACCATGGGCGCGCGACCTATCGCCAACCTGAACGCGCTCCGCTTCGGCGATCCGAATCACCCGAAAACACGCCATCTCGTGGCGGGCGTGGTGGCGGGGATCGGCGGCTACGGCAATTGCGTGGGCGTGCCGACCGTGGGCGGCGAGTGCAATTTCCACCCCGCTTACAACGGCAACATTCTCGTCAACGCCATGACTGTCGGCATCGCGCGTGCCGACCGCATCTTCTATTCGGCCGCCGCCGGTCCCGGGAATCCCGTCATCTATGTGGGCGCCAAAACCGGACGCGACGGCATCCACGGCGCCACCATGGCTTCCGCGGAGTTCAACGCCGACGCCGAGGAGAAACGGCCGACGGTGCAGGTGGGCGATCCCTTCACGGAAAAGTTGCTGATCGAAGCGTGCCTCGAGCTGATGCAGGAAGACGCGATCGTGGCGATCCAGGACATGGGCGCGGCGGGGCTCACTTCGTCTTCGGTGGAGATGTCAGGCAAGGGCGGGCTCGGGATCGAGCTGGACCTCGACCGGGTACCGGTGCGCGAAACCGGCATGACACCTTACGAGATCATGCTCTCCGAGAGCCAGGAGCGCATGCTGATGATCCTGAAGCCCGGCAGCGAGGAGAACGCGAGGCGCATCTTCACGAAATGGGAGCTGGACTTCGCGCGGATCGGCCGCGTCACCGATACGGGCCGCTTGGTGCTGCGCATGCGAGGTGCCGTGGTCGCGGACATGCCGGTCGGCCCGCTCGTCACCGAGGCGCCGCTCTATGACCGGCCGTGGGTCCCCATATCCAAGCAGCCGGAGATCGATCCCGCGGCGGTGCCGCCGCCCGGCGACCTGCTGCAGGCGCTGCGCAAAATTCTGGGCTCGCCGGACGCCTGCTCCAAGCGTTGGATCTGGGAGCAATACGACCATCTCGTCATGGGAAACACGGTGCAGCGGCCCGGCGGCGATGCCGCGGTGGTGCGGCTGCCCAACAGCAAGAAGGCGCTGGCGCTGGTGGTGGATTGCACGCCGCGCTATTGCGCGGCCGATCCCGAGCGCGGCGGCGCGCAGGCGGTGGCGGAAACCTGGCGCAACCTGACGGCGGTCGGGGCCACGCCCATCGCCATCACCGACAATATGAATTTCGGCAATCCGGAGCGCCCCGAGATCATGGGCCAGTTCGCCGGCGCGATCGAAGGCATGCGAGCGGCTTGCCTCGCGCTCGACTACCCCGTCGTTTCCGGCAACGTCTCGCTCTACAACGAGACCAATGGCAGCGGCATCCTGCCGACCCCCGTGGTGGGCGGCGTGGGTTTGATCGAGGATGCCGCCCGCTCGATTTCCCTGGCGCTCAAGCGGGCGGATGACGCGTTGGTACTGATCGGCGAGACCAAGGGCCATCTTGGCAGCTCGCTCTATCTGCGCGAGGTGCTGGGGCGCGAGGCGGGCGCGCCGCCGCCGGTCGATCTCGCCGCCGAGCGCTGCAACGGCGATTTCGTCCGCGCCGAGATTTCCGCCCGCCGGATCGCCGCCTGCCACGATCTGAGCGACGGGGGCTTGCTGGTGGCGCTCGCTGAAATGGCGATCGCCGGCGGGATCGGCGCCGAGATCGCCTTGCCGCCGGGGCCGCCGCCGCACGCCGCTGCCTTCGGCGAGGATCAGGGCCGCTACCTCGTGGAAACCACGGATGGCGCCGGACTCGTCGCACGCGCCAGCGCCATGGGCATACCAGCCTTGCTGCTGGGGCGCGTGGCTGGCGATACGTTGACAGTGGCTGGCGTCGGTGCCATATCGACCCAGGAGCTCAAGCGCATCCACGAAGCGTGGCTGCCGGATTACATGGCAGTCCCCTAAGTCCTTGAAAGAGCACGGCGGAGCAACCCTTTGGCGATCGACGCGGCGACCATTGAGCGGCTCATCAAGGCGGGCCTTCCGGATGCCCAGGTAACCATCGAGGATCTGCGCGGCGATGGCGATCACTACGCCGCCCATGTGGTGTCCGCGCAATTCAAGGGCAAAAGCCGGGTACAGCAGCACCAGATGGTTTATCAGGCGCTCCAGGGACGCGTGGGCAACGAGCTTCACGCGCTCGCCCTGCAGACCAGCGCGCCCGAGGACTGACCGACCCCAGCATTCACCTGCTAGAATTCATCACCCCCCGAGGTTCCCATGACCGATACCGTGACCACCGACCGCATCCACCAGGACATTACCGAGAATCCGGTGGTGCTCTACATGAAGGGCACGCCCGTCTTTCCGCAGTGCGGCTTCTCCGCGGCGGTGGTGCAAATCCTCACCCATATGGGGGTCAAGTTCAAAGGCATCGACGTGCTCGC
Source organism: Allostellaceae bacterium (assembly GCA_035517495.1). Lineage (GTDB taxonomy): Bacteria > Pseudomonadota > Alphaproteobacteria > ATCC43930 > CGMCC-115725 > DASZHJ01. The sequence goes on from DATIYT010000125.1 coordinate 19,536, forward strand.
GGACCCCGCGATTCGCCAGGGCGTCAAGGAATTCTCGAGCTGGCCGACGATCCCGCAGCTCTACGTCAAGGGCGAGTTCGTGGGCGGCTGCGACATCGTGCGCGAGATGTTCGAGACCGGCGAGCTCAAGGAGCTGCTCTCGAGCAAAGGCGTCGAGACGCGGGCTTAAGCCGGCATTATTTCTGCGGAGGCGCGGCGCGGAGCCGCGCCTCTGTCACGACACCAGGCGCTGTGACGGAACTGCGGCTCACAGCGATACCTCATGAAATTTCATGCTCGGCGAGATGCGATACAGAAACGGCGGCTTCTTCTCTGAAAGAATTTCAATGACTTTATCGTAAGCACGAACGAAGTAGCGCAACTTCCACCAGCTATCGAGGCTCGCGCCGCACAGCGCGAACGCTGTTACAGAATGCATTTTTATCGCAGCGGCCTCGACGGCGATGCTGTCAAATTTCTTGTCGTGGCTGAACGCAACCCAATTATTCTTGCCACAGATTTCGAGCCACGCATCGTCCGCCATCCCCTGCGGAAATTTGGTACCGGGGCCATGGTGATACTCTACCGCAAAAGGCGGTCTCACTCTCGCAAGCGCCTCAGGAAGACGCTTGCCAAAATTCCGATCGAAGTAAAATGTCAGTGGGCCCACTTTTTTGGTTTCGCCAACGTGCGTGTGTAATCCTCGAACTGGACCGCGGCGCGAACCTCTTTTTCGGTAAGGCCGAAATCGTCGGCTATGTCTGCGATGCTCTCGCCCTCAGACGCTCGCCCCCTCAAAATCCACGTAGGAGTCCCTTTCAGCGTTGGCTTGCCGAAGGCCACGCGCGGATCGATAACAATCGGTGAGTTGCGGCCGGCGACAAACCAGCGCAAGACGATATCGTCGTAGTCAAACTCTTCAAGGCGGCCAATGATGACGCTCCACGCAAGTTGACCTCCCCGATCAGGCCTGATGACCCGACCGGCAGGCTCGCTCGCTTCCGCACTGTCAACTTCCATAAAGAGGTTTCTTCCGTCGGTCTTGAACCGATGCTCAGCAAACGGGAACTTACTGCCGAACTCGCGGCTCATGTATTCGCGGGCGAGGCGGATGTTTCGGAGACTGACCCCGGCATTGCGTGCAGCGGCTACCACCGCAACCTCAATGAGCTGCAAGTACGATAGGGCGGCGTGTCCTTCCCTGCTCGATAGGGTTTGCTTTGCCCCCATCCTGTGCCACGCGGTAACAGTTTGCGGCGCCATACGCGCATAGTGGGCCGCCTCACCAATGCGATAGGCGGGAACATAAAGTCGCTCCCGCCACGCTTCCGACCATGAGGCTGCCGCAATCATCACTTAACCGTGAGTTAAGGTCTTCGATAGGTTGCCCGATTTGCAAAGTACCACGAAAGTCGGCGGTCGTCCTCTCGGCATCCAGCTCGCCGACCTAGGCCCGCGCCCCAATTCTATGTGGGATCGTCTACTCCGCGAATTCGAACGCGGCCATGCTGAGGCCACCGAGGCTCCATCCCTCGTGAATGCGCCGGCCGCGCGCCGCGGGCCCGCCTGCGCCCAGCGCCACGAACAGCGGCAGAAAATGTTCGTCGCTGGGGTGCGCGCGATTCGCATGCGGCGCTTGACGCTCCCAGTCGATAAGCGCATCGCGATCGCCGCTTTCCACGGCCGCCGCTAGCCAATCGTCGAACGCGCGTGCCCAATCCGGCACCGGACCGCCATCGCGCCGCAACTCGCGCAGATTGTGCGTGGCGCCGCCGGTCGCCAGCACCAGGACTCCTTCATCGCGCAATGGCGCGAGCGCTTCGCCCAAGCGCACATGCCAGCCCGCATCGCGCTCCGGCTGTACCGCGAGCTGCGTCACGGGCATGTCACCCTCGGGGTACATGAGGCGCAGCGGGACCCAGGCACCGTGATCGAGGCCTCGGCCCGGATCGATCGCCACCGGCAAACCCGCCCGCTGGATCAGCTCGGCCGCGCGATCCGCGAGCGCCGGCGCGCCCGGCGCATCGTAGTGGATCGCGTACATGGGCTCGGGAAAGCCGTAGAAGTCGTGAATAGTCTCGGGATGCTCGGCGCGGCTTACCGCCGGCACCGTCGTCATCCAATGAGCCGAGGCGCAGAGCACCGCCTTGGGACGCGGCAGCTCCGCCGCAAGCTCTCGCCAGAACTGCCCGGTCTCACCGGCGTCCAGCGCCAGCGTGGGCGAGCCGTGGGAGAGAAAAACAGTGGGAAGCCGCTGTCGGGTCATAGACTATTCTCGCCCAGCAGGCGTCCCTCGGCAACGTTCAATCGCTTCGCACCGGCTCACACTTCGCCGGATTGCGCTCCAGCGTCACGACTGCGGGCGTGCATCCATGACGTGAGTAAGCTCGTCCGTGCGCGGGACGAAACTGATTCCCTTGCGCGTCGCCCAGATATTGACCTGGTAATAGAGCGGGATCAGGCCAAGCTGATCGCCGATGCCGATCTCGGTAACGCGCTGCAGCAATTGCTCGCGCTTCATATCATCGATGGTGCGCAAAGCCTGCTGAAGCAGGTCGTCGTACTCCGCGTTTGAGAAGCGGCCGCGATTGCCCTGACCCATGCCCTTCTCCTTGTTGTATGTCGCGAGGAGATAGACGCATTCGTCCGAAGCTTCGTTGGTCGCGGGCTGGGTCCCGATGAACATGAAGCTGTAGGTGAGCTTGGCGGCAGCCGTGTAGAAGATCGCCTTCGGCACCGTCTCGACCTTCATCTTGATGCCGATGCGCGTGAGCATCTGCGCCACCGCCTCCGCGATCTTGGCGTCGTTCACGTAGCGGTCATTGGGTCCGTGAATGGTCAGGCCGAACCCGTTGGGATAGCCGGCTTCCGCCAGCAGCTTCTTGGCGGCTTCGGGGTCGTAGACCTCGGGCTTGATCTTCGGCGTGTGACCGAAGAAACCCTCGGGCAGGAATTGATCCGCCGGTGCGCCGACGCCCTGCATCACGCGCTCCACCAGCGCGTCTCGGTTGATTCCCTTGGAGATCGCGCGGCGCACGCGCAGGTCCTTCAGGGGATTCTTGTCCAGCGGCTTGCCGTCGAGGTCGGTGACGAAGGGCGACTGGTCGCGGTTGGTGTCGGGCACCACGTACATGACGCGGTTGCTCACCACGCGCCAGATCGTGAATTTGGGATTCGCGCTGAGCTGCGCCAGATCCGACGGCGGCACGTAGTTGATGAGATCGACGTCGCCCGCGAGCAGCGCCGCCGTGCGCGCGGGTGAGCTCACGATCGGCTTGAAGATAACGCGGTCCCAAGCGGGCTTCTCGCCCCAATAATCCTCGTTGCGCGCCAGCACCAACCGGTCGCCCGGAACCCATTCCACGAGCTTGTAGGGGCCGGTTCCGATCGCCGCCTTCCCGGAATCAAAATCCTTGAGCGTCACATCAAGACCGACCTTGTGCGAGATGATCGCGATTTGCGCGAGCTCGCGCACCAGATTCGGAAACGGTCCATCGGTCTTGACGCGGACCGTGAAATCGTCGGGCGTCGTCACCTCGGTGATGCGCACGAAGTGGCGTGAATAGCTGTCGGGGCTGTCGGTCGGCTTCTTTGCGCGAGCGAAGGTGAAGACCACGTCCGCGGCCGTGAACGGCGAGCCGTCATGAAACTTGACGCCCTTTCGCAGCGTGAACTCCCAAGTGGTGTCGTCGAGCGCCTTCCATTGCGTGGCGAGGCCCGGCACGAGGCCGCCTCTGGCATCGAACGAGACCAGATAGTCGTAAATATGGTCGTCGATCTCCACGTTCGGATTGAGGTTGTAGAAATGCGGGTCGAGCGACGCGACCTCGGAGCCGACGCCGACGCGCAGCTCCGTGGCAGCGACAGCCGTTCCCGCGAGCGAAATAAGCGCACCCGCGGCGAGCGTCGCTACAAAATTCCAAAATCGCATTGGTTCCCCCATCCCGCACGATCACGAATTCATACGGTCGTTTTAGGGCGTGGGATGTGTAGGGTCAACCAGACGCTAATATGCTATCGATCGGACCGACAATCAGATGATGCCGCGTGCTACCGAGATCAGCCGCAACGGCACCATTCCGGTTCTTCGGCCCTTTGGTGGACTCATGAGTCTTTCGGACTGGACCATCGCCAATCCAGAAAGTGCCGGCCTTCGGAGCGAGCCGCTTCGCGATCTGATCGAGTGGCTGGACGGCTTCGGTCAGGCCAATATCCATAGCATTCTTGTCGTGCGGCACGGCAGGTTGCTATTCGAGCACTATCGCCCTGGTGAAGACGAGTGTTGGGGAGAACCGCTCGGAAATGTGGCTCACGGACCCGACAGCAAACATGATCTTCGGTCGGTGACGAAGAGCGTGATTTCATTGCTGTTCGGCATCGCGCTGGACCGCAAGCTGATCAACAGTATCAACGGCCCTACTATCAATTGGTTTCCGCAGTATCCCGACCTGCGCAGCCCGGAGAAAGAGCGCATTACGTTGCGCCATCTATTGACGATGTCCGCGGGCCTGGAATGGAACGAAAATGTTCCTTTCTCCGATCCAAAAAATAGCGCAATGCGTATGCTTTCTTCTGCCGATCGATGTCGGTATGTGCTCGAACAGCCCGTTGTGGCGCCTGGGGGACAAGTCTGGAACTACAATAGTGGCGGTACTTTGCTTCTGGAGGCTGTCATTGCTGAGGCGGCCGGCGGGGCACTCGATGACATCGCGCGCGAATTCCTACTTGAGCCCCTCGGTATCACCGACTTCGACTGGACGAGAGATTTGAAGAGCGGCATTCTCGAATGGGGCGGCCTGCGACTGCGCTCGCGGGACCTCGCAAAAATTGGCCAGCTCGTTTTAAATGGCGGAAATTGGAATGGCCGGCAGATCGTTTCACGGAAATGGGTGACGGAATCCACGGCGGCACATATCGGTCCTGCGGCCAGCACATATTTCTACGGATATCAATGGTGGCTTGGGCGGTCCCTGGTCGAGGGGCGCGAGGCGTCGTGGATTTGTGCAATGGGACATGGCGGACAGCGCATCTTCGCTGTACCAGCGCTCGACCTTGTGGCGGTGATTACCGCTGGACTCTACGCCGACGCGGTTCATGGGCTGCTGCCGTTGATAATTTTCAATCGCTACGTGATGGGAGCAGTGGTGAGCGAAGACTAGGGCGCGCCTAGTTACGCCTCTGCCTCGGCAGCGAATGGCAAATGCACGATCCCAGCGACTCTACTGCATCCGCTGCTCCGCCGCACCCACCAGGCGCTTGACCGCCTCGACCATCGCCTCGGGGCTCGCGCGGTTCTGGCCGGCGATGTCGAGCGCGCTCCCATGCGCCACCGACGAGAACAGGATCGGCGTACCGATGGTGAGGCCCGCCGTGCGATTGCGCGCCAGCAGCTTCGCGGCGATGTGGCCTTGGTCGTGATACATGACGATGAAGGCGTCCAAGCCGGTGCGATGGAACATGGTGTCGGCGCCGAACGGCCCCTCCGCGTCGATCCCGGCCGCCCGTGCCGCGGCGATGGTGGGCGCGATCACGCGGATTTCTTCCTCGCCGAACATGCCGCCCTCGCCCGCGTGCGGATTGACGCCGGCAACCGCGAGCTTGGGCCGCGCAATGCCGATCCGCTTCAGCGTTTCGTCCGCGGCGGCGATGACTTTGCGCACGCGCTCCTGCGTCACCAGAGCCAGCGCGCGCGCCAGGCTCACATGCAGGGTTGCGTGCACAATCCGCTTGTCATCAAAGCAGATCATCAGGAACGCATCCTCCGGCGCGACGCCGGTGCAGCGCGCGACAAAGCTTGGATACCCGTCGAACTCGATGCCGGCGGCCTTGATCGCGGCCTCGGTCTGGGGCGCGGCGACCACGGCATCGACCGTGCCCGCAAGCGCCGCGGCAATCGCCGCTCCGGCCGCGTCGACGGCTGCGCGGCCATGAGCGGCGGCGATCTTGCCGAGTTCGAGCGGCGTCTCCCGGAACTGATCGAGCGCCAACAGCTTCAAGCCGGAAAACTCCCAATCGACGGCCCGGGCGTTTGCAAATGCCCGCAGCTCCGGCGCGAGCCCGCATAGCCGCGCCTGCAGCTCGAAGGCGCCGCGGTCGCCCACCAGCAGCGGCTCGCAGATCGAGCGCACGCGGGGATCGAGCGCGGCCTTGACCGCGATCTCCGGACCGATCCCGGCGGGATCACCGCTGCTAATCGCGATTTTCTTGCGGTTCATAGTCACCCCCCTGAGCTTGGCCGTTTGGTCATGCGAACTTCGGAATCGGGACACTAGACGCTGACGGGATCGGTTTCGAGTTCGCGGAAGAGGCCGTGGCGCGCTCCCTCGGCAAAACGCTGCCCCTTCGGCAGCTCGATGGCGCAGGAGCGCACTCGCTGCGAACTCGCCGCGAGACCGGGTATCGGCTTTCCCTCGCGATTGGCCTTGAGCGCCCGCAGCAGCGCGCGCCGCGTCATGATGATGCCGTTGTCGGTCGAGACCAGGTTCTCGCGGCTTCGATCGACGATCGGCCCCATGCTCTCCTGGATCGAAGCGTCCTGCATGGCAATGCCCTCGACACCGCTGTAGGCGAGGCCGGCCTTCTGCGCAGCCCGGTCCATAGAATAGTCGTTGCCCTTGTTGGCGCGCGGAACAAACGTGCCCGGCTCATATTTGACGTGGATGCCCGCGCCCTCTTCCATCGCCTCGATTTCCGATGCCGTGAGCGCACGGCGCGGATGGTAGTTGATGCTCCAGGCCCAGCAATGCTCGTCGTCGATCGGGACCCAGGCATGGCCGCCGATCGGGTGCCCGCCGCGCGGCGGGATCAGCGTGAAGAACGGCGCGATCCATGGCGTGATGCGCCAGTAATAGCGATCCTGATCGACATTGCGCCGAGCGCCGATCAGCAACCCGCCCGGAAACTCCTCGATCTCGAACACGGGCATGCGGTCGCGTTCGTTGTATTCGCTGGACTTGCTGCCGGAGAGCAGCGGATCGCGCTTGAGGCCGCCGCTGTGAAGGAAGGAAACGTGACTCGAATCGATGCCGCCTTCGAGCGCTTGCAGGTAATTGCACTCCTGGAGCCGCTTTGAGACGAAGCGCCGCTCCGACGGCACGAGCACCCATTCGAGCTCGGGCGGTTCGGGCTCACGCTCGACGGGGCCCATATAGGCCCAGATGACGCCTCCACGTTCCAACGTCGGGTAGGATTTGAGACGGATGCGCGTGCGCATCCCGCTTTCCTCGGGTTCCGACGGCAGGTCCACGCACCGCCCCGTCACATCGTATTTCCAGCCGTGATAGGCGCAGCGCAATCCGCATTCCTCGTTGCGCCCGAACCACAGCGAAACGCGCCGATGGGCACAGAATTCCTCGAGAAGGCCGATCCGTCCGGTCGTATCGCGAAAAGCGATCAGGCGCTCGCCCAATAACTGCACGCGCACCGACGCGCCGTCGGGCTCCGCCAGCTCCTGCGCCAAGAGCGCGGGAACCCAATAACGCCGGATCAGCTCGCCCATGGGCGTCCCTGGTCCCGTGCGGGTCAGCAATTCATTGTCTTCCCGACTCAGTGCCATCGCCGCTCCTCAGCACTCCTCGTTGGGGTCGATCATTATTTGACCGCCGATCACATGCGCGGTCCAGCATCGGATTGACACCGTGCAGGGCGGCCCGGTCGGATTGCCGCTGGGAATGTGATAGCGGCCCTGGTGAAACGGGCATTCAATCTCATCGCCGAGCACCATCCCTTCCGAAAGCGACCCGGGCCCGTGCGTACAGGCATCCGCCGTCACGAAATAACCCGATGCCAGCTTAAAGACCGCATAGACCTTGCCGCCGCACTCGACCCGGAGCGGGGTATCCTCGTTTGCCTCGCTCGCGCCGCAAAGTCGCATAAGACCATCACACTCGGAGGTCACGGGGTTATTGCTCCAGCGGTATGCCGGTCGGCTCCGCCACAACGTCCCAATGATCCCGCGCGGGATTCCAGCGCGTGACCAGGGTCTGCTGCAGCGAGAGACCGCGCTGCGGGCTGGCCTCGAAATCATAGATGCCGTTGACGCCGGCCGCACCCTTGAGATGCAGGAGATAGGATCGCAGCGCCGCGGCGTCGGCGTCCGCCGGCAGCGCCCTCAGGGCATCCACCAAAATCTGGACCGGATCCCAGCCGAGCGTCGACCCTTCATCAGGCTCCTTCCCCTCGGCCTCGTAAGCCCCATAAAAGTCGCGCTGTTTGGTCATCACGGCTTCCGGCAGGGGTATTCGCTTTTCGTCGCGCACCGCCCATGCGGGCGAAGGCAGGAACAAGCGCTGCGGCAGGAAATTGGCGAAATTCCGCATCTGCGCATAGGTCATATTCCCGCCGGTGGTTCCAACCGGCAGCTCGAGGCCTGCCTGGACAAGTCCGCGCAGGACGGTCGCAACCGGCGTTCCCGTGCTCCAGACGACAAGGGCGTCGGGCCGCGCTCCCTTGATGCGTTCGATCTGCGCCGCGACGCTCACATCGGTCGAATTGAAGTGCTCGCGCTCGACCGCAACCACGTCCCTGTTTTCGGAACGCCCCAGAAGTTCGTCGAAACCGCGATCGGCATCCTGGCCGGTCGCATCCGTGCTGGTAACGATCGCAATCCGCTTCCAGCCGCGGAGACGAAAATAACGCAGCAGCGCGTCGGCCTGGTCACGCGTCGAGACGCCGGAGGTGAAGACATAGCTGCCCGCAGGCGGATGGATGCCCGGCGAGAAGCAATAGAGCACGGGTCCCTCCTGCATTAATGGCGCCATGGCATTGCAGCTCGCGACCAGCGACGAACCCAGGATCAGCGCTGGGCGCGTCGCGATGATCTGTTTTGCAAGCTGAACCGCCAATTGCGGATTGGTCTGGTCGTCGTAGAAAACGAAGCGCACGGTGCGGCCGTGGATGCCGCCGCCGCGATTGACGACACCCTCGGCGAGTTGAAGCGCCTGCTGTTCCTCTTGCCCGAGGAACGCACCCGCCCCCGTGAGCGAGAGCACGGCGTGCAAATCATAGGGGTCCTCGGCCCAGGCCGGCGACAACGCCAGCAGCAACGCCACAATGACCGCGAAGCTGGCCGTGTCCCGCCGGCTAGGCCGCGTCATGACGGCTGCTGCGCCGAGCCTTCTTCGGCGGCACGATCAACACGCGGTCGACGCGGCGCCCGTCCATGTCCATGACCTCGAACAGATACCCGTCCACCACCGTCCGATCGGCGACCGCCGGGATGCGGTTCATCTGCGCCATCAGGAAGCCGCCGAGCGTGTGGAATTCGCCGGTCTCTTCGCCTGGAATGTGAGCGAGCTGCGTCAAGTCCTTGACCTGATCGATCGGCACCATCCCATCGACCAGCCAGGAGCCGTCTTCCCGTCGGACGATCGCCTCATCGCTGGAAACGCCGGGCTCGGCGATGTCGCCCACCAGGGATTGCAGGATATCGTGCAGCGTTACCATCCCCTCGAAGGCGCCGTATTCGTCGACCACCAGCCCCATCGGCTCGCCCGATTTCCTGAAGATCTCAAGCGCGCGCAGCGCGGTCACGGTGTTGGGAATGAAAAGCGGCCGTCGCAGCACCGCGCGCAGATCGAAGGGCTTGTCGCCCAGCACCTGGGCCAGCAGGTCCTTCACCTGCACGACGCCCGCGACCTGTTCCAGGCCGCCCTGTACCACGGGAAAACGCGAATGCGCGCTTTGCGCCACGCGGCGGCGATGCTCTTCCGGGGGATCGGTAAGGTCCAGATATTCGCATTGCACCCGTGGCGTCATCACGGCGCTGAGCCGCCGGTCGCCGAGACGAAGCGCCATTTCGACGATCGCGGTTTCGGCGGCTTGAAAATGTCCGGCGGCGGTACCCTCGCGCAGCATCAGGGTGATCTCTTCCTCGGTCGGCGCCTGCGGATCCGCTTCCACCGGGATGAGCCGCAATAGGAGATTGCTCGAACCGCTCAGGAGCCATTCGAGCGGCGCGACGAGGCGCGAGAAGAAGCCAAGAAAGCGCGAGAAAGCCGAGGCGATCGCCTCGGGCCGCAGCAGCGCCAGGCGCTTCGGCACCAATTCACCCACCACCAGCGAGACATAGGAAATGCCCGCTACCACGATGCCGATACCGATCGCATGCGCATAGGAGGTCCAGACCCCGCCCAAGGCCGCGAGTTCTTCCGCGAGCCGATCGCCGAGCGTCGCGCCGCCGACCGCGCTCGCCGCGACGCTGATGACGGTTATGGCGATTTGCACCGTCGAAAGGAAACGGCCGGGCTCGCGCACCAGTTCGAGGGCCGCGGCGGCCCCGCGCCGGCCGCTCGCGGCCGCGTGTTGCAGCCGCGCCCGGCGCGCGGCAATCATCGCCGCCTCCGCCATGGCGAAAACGCCGTTCAGGACGATCAGCAAGAGCACGACGCCGAGTTGCAGGGACAACATGGGATGCCCGTCAGTCGCCGAAAGGTTTCCTATCATAGGACCAATCGGCGCCGATTTCGCGGGCCAGCGTTAAGTCGGGGGTATCGGCTCCCGGGGTGCGCCGTCCGGACGCCTGCGCCGGCGCAGCATCAATGCGCCGGCCACGGCCACCACGCCCGCCAAACCGGCGATCAGCGCCACTTGAACCGCCGGAGAATTCACGTCAATCGGCGGCGCGGCAGGCGCAGGGGCGATGGCCGGAGCAGCGCTGCCGCCGCTCGGAACCGGGCTTGGCACTGGTATCGGCGCCGGGGCATTGGCGGCGATCAGCGCCTCCACATTGCGCTGCTGGTCGCCCAACAGGGCCATCATTCCTTCCGCGTTGCCCTTGGCCTGATAGAGGGTCATCGAGACCGGAAGCTGATTGATGAGGGTCACCGCGGTCACGCCGACGACGCCCACAGGCACGGCGGCGCCATCGACGCGGACGCCTCTGATCGTAACGCCTAGGTAAACCGCATTGTCGTCTTGCTTCAGAACGCCCAATACCCTGGCATCGAAGACATTGACGTCGCTGCGCGCGGCTTCATCGAGCCGGCGCGGCAGATCAAGACCGACCTGCGGATAGGGTTTCGCAACCGCGGCGATGAACTCCGCGCGCGTCATATCGGCGATTGACCGCACTTGCCCCTGCTGCTCAAGGACAAGGACGGTACCGTAGCGCTGCGGGTTGATACTGCCGCCCGAGCGCAATTGTTCCAGGTCGGCGCAAGCGAGGAACATGAGCGCGAGCTTGCTACTCTGCTGCTGGAGCTTCTGCTGTTGCGCCAGCATCTGCCCTTCCTGGGGCCGCATCGGGTCAAGTACGCAAAATCCCGGCGGCGGAGCGACCACCAGGTCCCTGCCCGCGAACTGAAGTTCGTCGGCCAGGGTCGCGCGCGCCCATCCCAACGTTCCGAGCGCCGCCAGCACCAGCGATGCCGCAATCAATTTGCGCATGTTTCGCCCCGTCCCCCCGAGGTTCCGAGTGCGCTCATTCTAGGCGGGCTCGGTCGCGCCGCAAGCGCCGAGGTGTTTGGGCGCGATCAGCGCGAGTAGAACTCGACCACGAGGTTCGGCTCCATGGGAACCGGATAGGGGACATCCGAGAGCTTGGGCGCGCGGATGAAGCGCCCTTTCATCTTGTCGTGGTCGACTTCGATATAGTCGGGCGTATCGCGCTCCGTCGACTTCGTCGCTTCCAGCACCAGCGCCATCTGCTTCGCTTTTTCCGTAAGCTCGATCGCGTCATTATCGCGCACCGAGAACGATGGGATGTTGATGCGCCTTCCGTTGACCCGGACGTGGCCGTGGTTGACGAGCTGGCGCGCCGCGAACACCGTCGGCGCGAATTTCATGCGATAGATCACGGCGTCGAGCCGGCGCTCCAGCAGCTCGATCAACGCATCGCCGGTCCCCGCTTTGCGGCGCAGCGCCTCCTTGTAGATACGCAGGAACTGCCGCTCGCCGATATTGCCGTAGTAGCCCCGCAGCTTCTGCTTGGCCATCAGCTGCACGCCATAGTCGGACGGCTTCTTGCGGCGCTGGCCGTGCTGCCCCGGACCATAGTCTCGGTTGTGATTGAGCGGGCTCTTCTGCCGCCCCCAAAGATTGACGCCGAGGCGGCGGTCGATCTTATGCTTCGATGAAACGCGTCTGCTCATGGTTCTCCGTGGTTTCGCGGCTCGAATTGTTGTTGTCCCAATAGTCCGCCGGCTCGCGGCCCGCAGCGGGGCGATCTCCGCCCACTTTCTTGGGAATAAGGCCGCGGACTATAACGGGGAAGGCGAGGAAGTCAAACCCAAAGCGGCGGCAAGTCATTGGGGCAAAAAAATCGCACCTCGAAGCCGCGGAGGACACGAGGCGGTATGCGATTTTCGGTTCTTTGCTCTCTTCGGCGTTCGCGGCGAAGGTGAATTGCTTGTGCCGCTCGCAATGACGCCCCGGACAAAGTTCACCGCGCCAAGCGCTTCTTGCCGGCACGGTCGCGAGGGCCCGCGAACGCGGTGATGACGCCGTGGAGGGTACGCAATTCCTGCTCCGTGCATTGCGCGCGCAGGAACAGCGAGCGCAGGTTGCGCATCATGCTCGGCCGCTTCTCTTCATTGCGCAGGAAACCGTTCTCGACCAGCTCCTCATGGAGGTGACCGAAGAAGCGCTCGTATTCCTCCTGGGTCGCTGGCCGGCTATGCCCGACATGGAGCTGGTCGCTGGGCGTCTCGTCGCCGGCTTGGAACCACTCGTAACCCATCACCAAAACCGACTGCGCGAGGTTGAGCGACGAGAATGCGGGATTGAGCGGCACCGTGACGATGGCCGAGGCGAGCGCCACCTGATCGCTGGTGAGTCCGGTGCGCTCGGGCCCGAACAGGATGCCACAGGGCTCGCCCGCCGCCATTAAACGCCGCATCTCCGCCGCCGCCGCCCGCGGCGTCAATATCCTCTTCACCATATGCCGATCGCGAGCGGTCGCTGCGTAAAGGTGGCGCAGGTCCTTCGCCGCCGCCTCGATGCTGGGATAGAGGTCGGCCCGCTCCAGCACGAGATCGGCGCCGCTCGCGGCGTTGATCGCCTTGTCGTTGGGCCAGCCGTCGCGCGGCCGCACCAGGCGCAGGTCGCCCAAGCCGCAGTTGAGCATGGCGCGCGCGGAGGTGCCGATGTTCTCGCCAAGCTGCGGCTCGACCAGGATCACCGCCGGCCCTTCGGCGATGCGCGGGCGGCGGCGATTGGTGCCGGCCATCTCTAGCCCCGCCGCCCCGACTTCCAGAGCTTGTAGGTGAGGCTGTCGTTGAGCGCGATGTAGGAGGCGTCGATCACATTGGTCGAGACGCCGACGGTGGACCAGGTCTCTTCGCCGCCATCGCTGGTCTCGATCATCACGCGCGTCACCGCCTTGGTACCATCCTCGGGCGTGAGGATGCGTACCTTGTAGTCGGTGAGGCGGACTTGCGCGAGCTCGGGGAAGGCCGGGATCAGCGCTTGGCGCAGCGCCGTATCGAGCGCGTTCACGGGACCATTTCCTTCCGCGACCGTCATCATGCGCTCGCCCTTCACGACCACCTTGATGGTGGCCTCGGACAATGTCACCAGCTCGCTGCGCGCATTCCAGCGCCGCTCGTCCAGCACACGGAAGCTCTGCAGCACGAAGTACTCGGGAACGCCGTCGATGAGGCGTCGTGCCAGCAGCTCGAAGCTCGCCTCGGCCCCGTCATAGGCATAGCCCGCGAATTCCCGCGCCTTCACTTGCTCGAGCAAGGGACCGAGCTTGGCATGGTTCTGGTCGAGATCGATGCCGATCTCCCGCAGCCGCGCCAGCAAATTGGAGCGGCCGGCCTGGTCCGAGACCACGACGTGGCGCCGATTGCCAACCGCCGCCGGCTCGATATGCTCGTAGGAGCGCGGGTCCTTCTCCACCGCCGAGACGTGAAGCCCGCCCTTGTGCGCGAATGCCGCCTCGCCCACATAGGCCGCGTGGCGGTTGGGCGCACGATTGAGCCGCTCGTCCAAAAGGCGCGACACGTGGGTCAGCCGCTTGAGGCCCGCGGGATCGATCCCGGTGGTGTATCCGAGCTTCAGCATCAGGGTCGGAATCAGCGCCACCAGGTTAGCGTTGCCGCAGCGCTCGCCAAGCCCGTTCAAGGTCCCCTGCACTTGGCGCACGCCGGCGCGGATCGCCGCCAGCGAATTCGCGACGGCGTTCTCCGTGTCGTTGTGGCAGTGGATACCGAGGCGGTCGCCGGGAATCTCGCGTGCGACATCCGCGACGGCACGTTCGATCTCGTGCGGCAGCGTTCCACCGTTGGTGTCGCAGAGCACGATCCAGCGCGCACCCGCCTGGTGCGCAGCCTTGAGGCATTGCAGCGCATAGGCCGGGTTCGCCTTGTAGCCGTCGAAGAAGTGCTCGGCGTCGAACAGCACCTCGTCGAGCCGCGACTTCAAATGCGCGATCGAGTCCGCGATCATCTCGATGTTCTCGGGCAGTTCCGCGCCGAGCGCCACCCGCACGTGGAAGTCCCAGGTCTTGCCGACGAGGGTCGCGACCCGCGCGCCGCTCGCCAAGGTGGCGGCGAGACCCGGATCGTTGCCGGCGCTGCGGCCCGAGCGCCGCGTCATCCCGAATGCCGCGAGCCGCGCGTGCCGGAGGGTCGGGGGCTTCGCGAAGAACGCATCGTCGGTCGGATTGGCGCCGGGCCAGCCGCCCTCCACGTAGTCGATGCCGAGCTGGTCCATCTCGCGCGCGAGTGCCGCCTTGTCGGCCGCCGAGAAATCGACGCCTTGGGTCTGCGCCCCGTCACGGAGCGTCGTGTCGTAGAGGAAGATGCGCTCGGCGGTCATTCGGTAACCCCGCTCACCCCGCCCTTCGCCAGAGCGTCGTGCCGTCGGGCTTGTCTTCGAGAATGATGCCCTTCATCGCAAGCTCATTGCGAATGCGGTCAGCTTCGGCGAAGTTGCGCGCCTTGCGCGCCGCGTTTCGCGCGGCGATCAGCTCCGTGATTGCATTGTCCTGTCCCGATGACCCGCGCAGCCACGCCTCGGGATCCCTTTGCAAGAGGCCGAGCACCGCGCCCCCCGCAATTAGAGAGCGCTGGAGCCGCGTTCGAATTGCGGGATCGCTCGTCTTGTTCAATTCGCTCAGAAGCGCATGCAATGCGGTCAGTGCCAGAGGCGTGTTGAGATCATCGTCGAGAGCGGATTGCACCGCTGCCGGCAGTTCGTCGGTCCCGTCCTCAGCGCCAGAAACGCCACGCAAAGCCAAATAGAAACGATCGAGATTCCGCTTCGCCTCTTGATGCCGCTCGAGCGTCCAATCGATGGGGTCGCGATAGTGCGCGGTCAGCATGGCATAACGCGCGGCCTCGCCGGGTCCGTCCGCCAGGACCTCGCGGATGGTGCGGAAGTTCCCCTCCGACTTCGCCATCTTGGCGGTATCGACCGTAACGAAGGCGTTGTGCATCCAGTACCGCGCCATCTCCGCGCTGCCATGGGCGCACTCGCTCTGCGCGATCTCGTTCTCGTGGTGCGGAAAGATCAGGTCGAGACCGCCGCCGTGGATGTCGAAGCTCTCGCCGAGATAGCGCTCACTCATGGCGGAGCATTCGATGTGCCAGCCGGGACGGCCGCGTCCCCATGGGCTCTCCCACCCCGGAAGGTCCGGTGTCGACGGCTTCCACAGCACGAAGTCAGCGGGATCACGCTTGTAGGGTGCAACCTCGACGCGGGCACCCGCGATCATCTCGT
Organism: Allostellaceae bacterium; assembly: GCA_035517495.1. GTDB lineage: Bacteria > Pseudomonadota > Alphaproteobacteria > ATCC43930 > CGMCC-115725 > DASZHJ01. Next base: position 35,178 of record DATIYT010000125.1, read on the forward strand.
CGCGCGGACGCCGCGAGAGCTTGCCGTAATCGGATTTGCTGGTAACCGAGAACAGCACGTGCCCGTCGGCTACGTAGGCATTTCGCTGGGCGATCAGCCGCTCGATCATCGCAATCATCGCGGCGATGTGCTCGGTCGCGCGCGGCTCGTGATCGGGCGGCAAGCAGCCGAGCGCCGCCACATCCTCGTGATACGCCTTTGCGGTGCGCTCGGTCAGCTCGCGGATGCTCTCGTTGTTCGCCTTGGCCGCCGCGTTGATCTTGTCATCGACGTCGGTGATGTTGCGCGCGTAGGTCACGTGCGCCGCGCTATATTTGTGGCGCAGCAGCCGGTACAGCACGTCGAAAACGATCACCGGCCGCGCATTTCCGATATGGGCGCGGTCATAGACCGTCGGTCCGCAGACATACATGCGGACGTCCTTGGGATCGAGCGGTCTGAACTCCTCCTTGCGGCGGGTCAGGGTGTTGTAAAGCACCAGCGGCACGGGACTTTCTCGCGGACCAATCGGAGCGATCCGTCGAGGGGTATCAGATTCCGTGGGCCCGGTCCATCAAGGGCGAGGAAAGCCAATCCCAACCCGTCACCGCGTGGATACCGGCGCCTTTACCGCGGCGCCGGAACGCGACGCCCAATCCTGGAAGCGGTTGGTAATGGGATAGCGCCGATCGCGCCCAAAGGCGCGGCTCGTGATCTTGACGCCCGGCGGCGCTTGGCGCCGCTTGTATTCGGCGCGATCGAGCATGCGCCAGACCGCGCGCACGGTGGTCTCGTCATAGCCGCGCTCCACGATCTCGGCGACCGGCATCTCATGCTCGATCAGGCATTCGAGAATGCCGTCGAGAACGTCGTATGGCGGCAGGGAATCCTGATCGGTCTGGTTCGGCTTCAGCTCCGCCGACGGCGGCTTGGTGATGACGCGTTCCGGCATCACGCGGCCCAGGGGACCGCGGAGGCCCTCGGGCCGCTCCTGGTTGCGCCAGCGCGCGAGCGCGAACACCGTCATCTTGTAGACGTCCTTGAGCACCGAATATCCGCCGCACATGTCGCCATAGAGCGTGGCGTATCCGACCGACATCTCCGATTTGTTGCCGGTCGAGAGCACCATCCAGCCGAATTTGTTGGAGAGCGCCATCAAGGTCATGCCGCGAAGCCGGGACTGGATGTTCTCCTCGGTCGTGTCGGCGCTTTTCCCGGCGAAGGAGGGCGCGAGCATCCCGCCCATTGCCTCCATTCCCGGCGTGATGGCGACGCTGCGGTAGTCGATGCCGAGCAGCTTCGCCGCGGCCTCGGCGTCATCGAGGCTGTGCTGCGATGTATAGGGCGAAGGCATCATCACGGCGTGCACGCGCTCGGGACCCAGCGCATCGACCGCGACCGCCGCCGTGAGGGCGGAATCGATGCCGCCCGAAAGCCCGAGCACGACGCCGGGGAAGCGGTTCTTCTCGACGTAATCCTTGAGGCCGAGCGTCATCGCTCGATAGATCGATTCAAGTCCCTCCGAGGGTTGGGCCAAAGTGCCGGGCTCGGCCGTCCAGCGGCCGTCGGCCTGCCGGCGCCATTCCGTCGAAAGCACCGCCTCGCTCCAGGCGGGAGCCTGGAACTTGAGCCGGCCTTCCGCGTCGAGCGCGAAGGAGGCGCCGTCGAATACGAGCTCGTCCTGGCCGCAAATCTGGTTCACATAGAGCAGCGGCAGCCCGGTTTCCTTCACGCGTAGCGCCGCAAGCGCCATCCGCTCGTCGCGTTTGTCGCTTTCAAAGGGCGAGCCGTTGATCACGATCAGCAGCTCGGCGCCCGATTCCTGCAAAGTCTCGGACACATCGGGATACCACATGTCCTCGCAGACCATGACGCCGAGCCGCACGCCTCGAAACGCCATCGGTCCCGGCGGCGGACCCGCCGCAAAGACGCGCTTCTCGTCGAAGACGCCGTAATTCGGCAAATCGTGCTTGAAGCGCACGCCCGCGACGCGTCCGCCCTCCAACAGCAGCGCCGCATTGTAGACCTTGCCCTGGTCGCGCCAGGGCGATCCCACGATCAGGCCCGGACCGCCGCGCGTCGCGGCCGCCAACTCCTCGACCGCGGCCTCGCATGCCTCGACGAAAGCGGGCTTCAGGACCAAATCCTCGGGCGGGTAACCGGCGACGCACAGCTCGCTCGCCACGACCAAATCGGCGCCGAGCGCCTTGGCCTCGCTATGGGCGGTCCGCACTCGTTCGAGATTGCGCGCGATGTCGCCCACCGTGGGGTTGATCTGGGCAGCGGCAATGACGAGGCGATCGGTCATAGCCCCTATGTAGCACGATATCAGCGATTTGAAAGGTGCGGCCCCGCGGCGTCCGGGTGATGGCTGGGCTGTCTATTCCGCGCGCCCGGCGGAGTGCTCGGTCGTGAGCGCCTCACTGATCCCCCAGCGCCGCCGGCAAAATGGCGCGGGTCGTCACGAAGCGTCTGTGGGGCGGCTCCCGCGCTTGCGCAGCAGAAATTCTCGGCCGATCTTGACCAGCGGCTGACCGTCATAGGCGACGATGTCGGCGGTGGCATAGGTCTCGGTCCAAAGCTCCGGGAGATAGGAGCCGGTTCCGACGACGTCGAGCGGCGCTTCCGCCGCCGCCATGACGCGGCACTTGGCGGGAGTGAATCCGGAGCTCCCGACGATCTTGACCTTGGGGAATCCCGCTTCATCGAGGGCTTGACGCAGGTGCCAGACGGCAGCCGCGCTGACACCCGTTCCCACGAGGAAGCGCAATTCCGCCTCCGTGCGGTAGCCGCGCACCGCCTTGGGCGCGTGACGCTCGAGCACGTCGTAGGAGCGCGCGAGATCGAGGCCCTCGACGTAGCGGCCGCCATGGGTATCGAGACGCAGCGCCAATTCGCCCCTGCCCGCGAGGTCGGCGAAGCGGCGCGCGACCGCCAGGGAATCCGTGATCTCGCGCCCGAAGTAGTCGACCAGCACGGTCATCGCCTCGTGCGGAAAGGATTCACGGAACATCTCGGCCGCGCGCACGGTCGAGCCGGCATAACCGATGAGCGCGTGCGGCATCGTGCCGAGACCGCTGTTCCGACCGAAGAAATGCGCGGTCGCGTCCGTGGCGTTGCCTATGAACCCGACCGCGCTCACTTCGCGGCGCGCCGCTTCCGACCCGACCGCCGCGGCGTAGGCCATCATCTCCGCCATTTCCGCCCCGGCACAGTGCCGCGCGTCCATCGCCAGGAACGCGCACTTCGGAAGATCGACGCACATCGCATAAGCGTTGTAGGCGGCAACGCAGGGCGCGCCCAACCGCTGCAGATAGAGTGTCTCCAGATCGACGAGGTGCTCGAGCGAGCCGCTCAAGTAAATCATCGGCTCGCCGGCGCCGACCCACTCGCCCTCCTTGTAAAGCAGCTCGATCTCGAACTTGGTGCCGCGATCCCGAGCGGTGCGCTCGAGGAAATCCACCATGATGCGCGGCGTGCAGATCACCGGGCGGCGCAGGAAGATCGCATAGGTCACGCGCTTGTCGCCGAAGCGATGCACCACCGCCTTGGTTTTGAGGAAATAGGCGTCGGTCAGCCGCGCGATATCTTGAGGGCCGAGCGCCGTCAAGACGATCTCTCCGTTCGCGAAAAGCGCACGGGCGCCGTCAGGAAGCCGCCGCGATTTGCCATTCGGGGCCGCCGCGCCGGCGCTTCAAGGTTTCGGCGAGCCAGAACGCGAGCTCGAGCGCCTGGCTCGCATTGAGCCTCGGGTCGCAATGAGTGTGATAGCGATCGGCAAGCGCGGTTTCAGTGATGGCCTGGGCGCCGCCGATGCACTCGGTCACGTCTTGTCCCGTCATCTCGAAGTGGACGCCTCCGGCATGCGTGCCTTCCGCCTCATGCACGCCGAAAAATCCTCTTACCTCCGTCATGATGCGCTCGACCATGCGCGTCTTGTAGCCGGTCGACGACGTGACGGTGTTGCCGTGCATGGGATCGCAGCACCAGACCACCTTGCGCCCTTCGCGCTCGACCGCACGAATTAGCGGCGGCAGCTTCTGGTCCACCTTGTCGGCGCCCATACGAGCGATGAGCGTGAGGCGTCCCGCCTCGTTCTCGGGATTGAGGACGTCGATCAGCTTCAGGAGATCCGAAGTATCGAGCGTCGGTCCGCACTTCAAGCCGAGCGGATTCTTGACCCCGCGCAGGAATTCCACATGCGCGCCGTTGGGCTGGCGCGTGCGGTCGCCGATCCACAGCATGTGGGCGGAACAGTCGTACCAGTCGCCCGTGGTGGAATCGACGCGGGTCAGCGCCTGCTCATAGGGCAGCAGCAGCGCTTCGTGCGAGGTGAAGAAATCGGTCTCGCGGATCTGCGGCGTCGTCTCCGAGGTGAGGCCGACCGCGGCCATGAAACCCAGCGTCTCGGTGAGGCGATCCGCCAGCTCCTTGTAGCGCTCGCCCGCGGGGCTGCCGGCGACGAAGCCCTGGTTCCAGGCATGGACGCGGTGCAAATCGGCGTAGCCGCCCTGCGCGAAGGCGCGCAGCAAATTGAGCGTCGCCGCGGACTGGCTGTAGGACTGCACCATGCGCTGCGGATCGGGCCGGCGCGCGGCTTCCGAAAATTCCATGCCGTTGATGATGTCGCCGCGGTAGGAGGGCAAGGTCTTGCCGTTCTGCGTCTCGGTGTCGGCGGAGCGCGGCTTGGCGAATTGTCCGGCCATCCGGCTTACCTTCACCACCGGACAGGTGGCGCCGTAAGTGAGCACGACCGCCATCTGCAACAGCACGCGAAAGGTGTCGCGGATGTTGTTGGGATGGAACTCGGCGAAGCTCTCGGCGCAGTCGCCGCCCTGCAGCAGGAACGAGCGGCCTTCCGCCACGGCGCCCAGCGCCCGCTTCAGCCGCCGCGCCTCGCCCGCGAAGACCAGCGGCGGATAGTTGCGCAACGTCTGCTCGACGGCATTGAGCGCCGTCTCGTCCGGGTATTCCGGAACCTGGCGGATCGGCATGCTCCGCCAGCTATCGGGGGTCCATTTCTGCGCCATGACAAGCCTCTTGGTCCGCACTCCGGTGCGGAAACCTTAGCCTATAGCGCCAATTGGCCCGCGGTGCCAGAGCGGCAGCCGGAGGATGCCTCCGGGCCCACTTTAGGGTTCGCTAGTAACCCCCGCCCCCACCTCCGCCGCCACCCCCGCGCGCGGCGTCATCGGTGATGCCCCTGTTGACGGGCTGTGACGTATCCGGCGTGCCGGAACAGGCCGCCACGGTGGCAAAAGACAAAGCAACCAGAAGCAAAGCAATCAGACGTGATGCGAACACGGGACACCTCCATGCCCGATGGACCCGAGCGAGGGCGCGTCCAAGAAAGATGAGATCGTGGACACTCGCCCTTGCGCCACACCCGCGGGTAGTGGGCATCCTCGAAAACTAGAGATCGGGCGCACAAGGACAATGCCGGACGGCGTACAAGGCGATCACGCTTCTTCAAACAAATGCGAGCGCGCCGAACGTGAGTCCGGCGCGCCCCGCTATGCCGCATTCTCTATGTGACCGGGTTGAACCCGGCCGTCGTCAGTTTACTTCGGCAATAGAACGCTCTTCTCCCGCTCCAATATCTTGCGCACGGCCGGCCGCGCCACCATGCGGTCCTTCCAGGCCGTGTAGTTCTTGAGTTCCTTCATCGGCAGCTCGATGCGCGTGCCCCAGCCGTAGAACACGAGCGCGTAGGGATCGCAGGTCGTGAATTGCGAGCCCTGCACCCACTGATTGCCGTTGATGATCTGGTCGATCTCCTGGAGGTTGGCCCAGAACGCCTTGCGGCCCGCATCCTTGATGCCCGCATGCGCCGCCGGGTCCTCGGAGAAGCGCTCGGGGCGGAAGATGTGCGTGAAGCTCGGATGCACGGTGTTCGAAAGCCAGGCCATGAAGGAGATGCAGCGCGCTTCACCCGCGGGATCCGTCGGCATCAAGTGCTTCGCCGGGAAGCTCTTGGCGATATAGTCGAGGATCGCGGTGTTCTCGGTGATGACCGCGCCGTTATCCAACGCAAGCGCCGGCACCTTGCCGCGCGGGTTGATCTTGAGATAGTTGGCGCTCTTTTGCTCGCCCTCCGCCAACTTGACCGGCTGCGATTCGTAATTGGCGCCGGCTTCTTCGAGACCGATATGCGACGCCATCGAGCAGGCGCCGGGGCCATAGAAAAGCTTCAGCATGATGGGGCTCCTCGTTTTGTTTGGGCTGGACGCGATCCTGCCGCGTCATCTTCGAGCTGGCAAGCGCCCTTACGATCAAACTCGTCATTGCGAGCGAAGCGAAGCAATGACGGTTTTATCTGTAGAGCTCGCTCGCCTACTCCGCGGCCTCGGCCTTCGGCTCCGGGACCTTGTCACGCATGGTGACGAATTCCTCGGCGGCACTCGGATGAATGCCGATGGTGCGGTCGAATTGCCGCTTGGTGGCGCCGCAGGTGACGGCGATGGCAATGCCCTGGATGATCTCCGGCGCGTCGCGCCCGACCATGTGACAGCCGAGCACGCGGTCGCTCGCGCGGTCCACCACCAGCTTCATCATCGTCCGTTCCTGGCGGCCCGAAAGCGTGAACTTCATGGGACGGAAGCGCGCGCGATAGATATCGATCGCGCCGTACGCCTTGCGGGCATCCGCCTCGCTCAGCCCGACCGTGCCGACCGGCGGCTGGCTGAACACGGCCGAGGGCACGTTCTGATGATTCACCGTCATCGGATTGTTGTTGAACAGCGTTTCCGCGACCGCGCGCGCTTCGGCAATCGCGACCGGCGTCAGATTAAGGCGATTGGTCACGTCGCCGACGGCATGGATGTTCGGCACCGTCGAACGTGAATTCTCATCGACGATCACCGCGCCGACCTTATCCAGCGCGACGCCCACCGCGTCGAGCCCGAGGGCAGCGGTGTTGGGCCGGCGGCCCGTCGCATACATCACCTTGTCCGCCTCGATCTTGGTGCCATCGAGGCAAGTGGCGACGAATGCGTGCCCGGATTTGTCGATGCGCGCGATCTGCGCGCCCGCGCGAATGCGCACGCCACGCGCCGCCATCTCCTCGCCGAGGCTCGTGCGGATGTCCTCGTCGAAGCCACGCAGCAATTTGTCGGCGCGGATCACGATATCGACTTCCGCGCCCAAGGTCTGAAAGATGCCCGCGAACTCGACCGCGATATAGCTGCCGCCGACGATGACGACGCGCTTCGGCAGTTCCGGCAAGTCGAGCGCCTCGTTCGAGGTGATGATGTGCTCGATCCCGGGGATGCGCGGCAGCTCAGGCCAGGCGCCGGTCGCGATCATGATGTTCTGTGCGGTATAAGCCTTGCCGTCGACTTCGACCGTGTGCGGATCGACGAGCTTGGCCACGCCTTCGATGATCTTGACGTGGGAGTTGCGGAGCATGTTGACGTAGATGCCTTCGAGGCGATCGAGCTCCTTGTTCTTGGCGGCAATCAGCTTCCCCCAATCGAAGCGGCGCTCGCCCAATGCCCAGCCGTAACCCGCCGCATCCTCGAACGCGTCCACGAACTCGGCGCCGTACACGAGCAGCTTCTTGGGCACGCAGCCCCGGAGCACGCAGGTGCCGCCGATGCGCACGGATTCGCAGATCGCGACCTTGGCGCCATAGGAACCGGCGCGTCGCGATCCCGCGACCCCGCCCGAGCCCGCGCCGATGGTGAAGAGATCGAAATCGTATCGGGACATATGTTCGGTTCTCAGTTGTCAGTGATCAGTTGTCGGTTCGCGGTTCGTAGCCGCATGCACAATCGCAAGGGGATGATATCCCCGCTTCACTGGAAACTGACAACCGAAAACTGATAACTAGGAAACTGATGACCGATCTGCAATCCCGCATTCTCCACCGCGACGCGGCCCTGATCGTGCTGGACAAGCCCGCGGGGCTCGCGGTGCATCCGGGACCGCGCACGGCGGAGAGCCTCGAGCGCCACCTGGACGCGCTGCGCTTCGGGAACCGGGAGAGGCCGCGCCTGGTGCATCGCCTCGACCGCGACACCAGCGGGTGCCTGCTGCTCGCGCGACACGCCAAGGCGGTGCGCCGTCTCGGCCGCCTCTTCGCCTCGGCGCAGGTGAGGAAGATTTACTGGACGGTGGTCGAGGGCTCACCCCAGCCGGATGAAGGCGTGATCGATCGCCCGCTCAAGAAGGAGACGCGCCGGGAAGGGTGGCGCATGGTGATCGATGCCGCGGGCCGGCGCGCGGTCACGCGCTACCGCGTGCTTGGACGCGGCGACGGCATCGCGTGGCTCGAACTCGCGCCCGAGACCGGGCGCACGCATCAGCTCCGCGTGCACTGCGCGAGCGAAGGCTTTCCGATCCTCGGCGATCCCGTCTACGGCTCAGGCACGACGACGGCGCCGATGCACCTACACGCGCGCTCGATCGCTCTGCCGCCGCGCGGAACGCACTCTGCGCTCACCGTCACCGCGCCGCCGCCGGAGCACATGATGGCGGCGCTGCGGAAATGCGGGTATCGGCCCTAAGCGTTGATCCCGCCCATGCAGAGGTATTTGACCTCCAGGAACTCCTCGATGCCGTATTTGGAGCCTTCGCGGCCGAGACCGCTTTCCTTGACGCCGCCGAAGGGAGCCACCTCCGTCGAGATGATGCCTTCGTTGATGCCGACGATGCCGTATTCAAGCGCCTCGGCAACCCGCCAGACACGCGCGACGTCGCGGCCGTAGAAATAGGCCGCAAGCCCGAACTCGGTATCGTTCGCCATCTTGACGGCGTCGCCCTCGGTCTTGAAGCGGAAGAGCGGCGCCACCGGCCCGAAGGTCTCCTCGCGCGTCACCACCATGTCGGTCGTGACATCGGCGAGCACGGTCGGCTCGTAGAAAGTGCCGCCGAGCGCGTGGCGGTGGCCGCCGACCACCACGCGCGCGCCCTTCTTGACGGCGTCGTGCACGTGCTCCTCGACCTTCTCGATCGCCTTCATGTCGATGAGCGGCCCGATAACCGCACCGGTCTCGACGCCCGGCGCCACCTTCATGCCCGAAACAGTCTGGGCGAGACGCGAGGCGAATTCCTCATAGACGGCCTCCTGCACCAGGATGCGATTGGCGCACACGCAGGTCTGGCCGGCATTGCGGTACTTGGAAGCGATCGCGCCCTTGACCGCGGCGTCGAGGTCAGCGTCGTCGAAGACGATGAAGGGTGCGTTGCCGCCCAGCTCCAGCGAGAGCTTCTTCACCGTGCCCGCGCATTGTCCCATCAGAATCTTCCCGACTTCCGTCGAGCCGGTGAAGGTGAGCTTGCGCACGGTCGGGTTCGAGGTCATCTCCTTGCCGATCACCTGCGCGGGCCCGGTGATGCAGGAGAACACGCCCTTGGGCACGCCCGCGCGTTCCGCCAATTCGCACAGCGCCAGCGCCGAGAACGGCGTCTGCGTCGCGGGCTTCAGCACCATGGTGCAGCCGGCCGCGAGCGCCGGACCGGCCTTGCGCGTGATCATCGCCGCCGGGAAATTCCACGGCGTTATTGCCGCGCAAACGCCGACCGGCTGCTTCAGCACGACGATGCGCTTGTCGCGCATGTGGCCCGGGATGGTGTCGCCGTAGATGCGCTTTGCTTCCTCGCCGAACCATTCGATGAACGAGGCGGCGTAGGCAATCTCGCCCCGCGATTCCGTGAGCGGCTTTCCCTGCTCCGCCGTCATGAGCTGCGCCAGGTCTTCCTGATTCTGCATCAAGAGCTCGTACCAGCGGCGCAGGATCGCCGCGCGCTCCTTGCCGGTGCGCGCGCGCCACTCCGGCAGCGCCCGGTCCGCCGCCTCGATCGCGCGGCGCGTCTCCTCGGTGCCCATCTTTGGCACCGTGCCGAGGATCGAATTGTCGGCGGGATTGTTGACGGGGATCGTGGCCCGGCTATCGGCATCGACCCACCGGCCATCGACGTAGCATTGCTGGCGGAACAGCTTCGCGTCCTTGAGCTGCATCAGGCGCCTCCTCTTGGGCTCGGAATTTGGATTGCCGCCACTATAGCGGGGGAAGGGGCTCCGCTCGCGGGGAATTTACTAGATATTGTTCATGATTTGTTCTACATGAGCTGGCAATCTCCTTTCGGGGGAAAAAGGCATATGCACTCAGCAGAAGGGAGCCCGCGGCAGAGTGGCGCGGGCACCAAGGGACGATCTCTGCGTCTTGAAACCGAGACCAATGAGGTCTCGACGGATCGAATTTGGGTTCATCGGACACCCGCGGCCCTTCTCTGCATGGGCATTGGGCCCAGTGCAAAGTTGGCGTGGTTCGCATTCACTGACGAGGGCGATCACCCGTTCTTTGCGGCGTGCCGGCGCCTCGATCGTGACGTCGTCCGCGGAGGTCTCGCGAAAGCGAAGCGGCTCGGCCTGGACATCCCGTTCGGCGCCGTAAATGAGCGGCCGCTGCGTCGTCTCGCGATCGCCGTCGCGCTGGCGCGGGCCGGGTTCAATCCCGATGAACCGCGGGATGAGCGTGGACGCTGGACCACAGGCGGCGACGATCTGCTCGCCCCGCCCCGGACGACTCCGCCCGCGCGTGGCAAGCCGACCGATAACGGCAGCGATCTACTGATCCCAGCCCGGATGACTTTGCCCGACGGGGCTAAACCGCTGGATCTTCCCGAAGCCTTCGAGCCTGTTGCACCTCCGACATCGCTTTTCGGGCCGCTTACGCCTGCGCAAATTGCTGCGCTCTCGCGCTACGCCTTGAGGCTCGGCGGAATTACTGCCGTGCTCGGGATCATTTTAATCCCCAGCGACAGCGGCTCGGTCGTCGAAGGCACATTACCCGGTCACCCCGACATCACCTTCAAGTTTGATAAGCAAGCGGGCGTCCTCAGGCTATGGCGGGATGGCCAGTCTGCGGGCGACATAATCTTTGAAGGACATCCCGACAAGGACGGCGTTTTCCGCGATGCCGCCGGCAACCCAATTGCGCGAGCGCTTCCCGACGGCACTTTGTTCGTCGACCCTGATGCATTGCCGAAGATCGATGGTCGTTCAGGAAATGACGACAATCAGCCGAGACTATGTCCGGCCCCGACAAAGGACCAACCAGGTGCAGACGACAAGGACCGGGCGTACCAGGACTATATCAGCAGGCTCGTAAATGGAGTCGCGCTCCCGAAGGGCTTCGCAGTGAGTCTTTTCAATCCTGTAGAAGGAAAGGACGTGCACTTCGACGATTGCCAGCGCAGCACCGGTGTCATGATTGAAGCCAAGGGGACCGGTTATCAGGCAATGATGGAGAAAAAATCGGAATATCCTTGGGCGGGAGTCGAAGAAAAGCTTCTGAAACAGGCGAACAGCCAGTTGCAGGCTGCCGGGGCACGGCCAGTTGTGTGGTTCGTCGCAGAAAAACAGGTTGCCAATTTTATCCGCGATCTCTTCAAGGAGGAGAACTTGAAAATAACAGTGATATGGGCGCCGCCGCCATGACCGACGCAGAGGATTCACGCTTTTGGCTGACGGCCTATTGGGGACCTCGGCGCGAGAGCCCCACGGATCTGGCGAGGCGGTTCGTGAGGACGCTGGAATCACTCAAACCGATCAACCCGGTCTTTCGAACATGGTACTTTGTGCACCGTGATGAGGGGGTAGCGCTCCAAAATCTCGATCGCCAAGCCGTAGCTGCGCTCATCGCCGAGCACGTGTGGCGTGCCGATGACGGCGATCCGATTCCAAAAAAAGGATATATTTTCACTGCCCTGAACGGCGACGAAGATAAGCCCCGGCACATGACTGTGATCCTTCATGCCGGCAACACAACCTCTGGCGATTATTTTATCAATACCGCGAGCCTCTACACGGAGCCGCTGAGCGATGAAAATGCGGACCTATTTACCGCTGATATTTTCAAACCGGCCTTGCTCGCTATTGCGTCGGCGTGGGATGCGACCTGGTGTGGCGTTCGATCCAGTGAGATGAACGCTCTTGAAACACCGACACCATCAATTGTGTTGCCGGGGCCGATTATCCTGCCTCCAAGGCAACCGACGAAATTTAGGCTCGCCTGGATGTCGTATCTCTCGCCAAGCTTTGCGCCGCTGGTGACGCCGCCGCGCTCGGCGCTGGTCACGCGCACGGCCGAGGGCGCACTCCTCATGATCGCGACCGAGGAGCGCTTCAGTGTCGCTAATTCCCAACACATGAAGGTCGCGCGAGATATCGAAGCCGCACTAGCACCGGTCAACGCCCTTCCTTGGCCGCCTGATGCCCTGCCCGAGGGGCCGTCGGGGCGCCACTGATCCATCGCCAGCGAAAGCCTGGAACGCTTTTTGATTTTCGCTCCGCTGTCAGGATTAGCGGGCACTCTGGTGCCCGTGCCTTGGGCGTGCCTCAGGACACCTACTCCGCCGTCGCCGACTTCGCGAGCTTGCGGGGCTGATCGATGTCGATGCCCTTGAGCACGGCCACCTGACACGCCAAGCGCTGCTCTGGCACCGCGCAGAAGATTAACGCCGCAGAGCAGGCGCTGGTTAAGCGATACCGGGCATTTTAGGCGACGCTGGATTGTCCTCATGAGCACGCCTGCGTATTCTGCTCAAACCAAGCCCGCTGCCGCGGATCATAGAAGAGGTCACTAAAGCCAACGAGGCGCAAGACGTCCTGAAACGCGATGCCGCTTTCAAAACGAAATCGCAATGAAAGGATAGTGCCGTGACCGTCGTTGTCGTCGCCGCCAGCCCCGCCAGCTCCGAATTTGCCGTCATCGACTTTACCAGTGCGACCCCCAGCACCGTCATGATCTCCGCCAGCAGCGGCGGCAACGTGGTGGATTGCTACGGCACGCTGGCCGCCGTGGGCGATTGCGGCAGCGGCAACGTGGCGATTTACGACATCTCCACGCCGGCATCGCCGACGCTGTTGGGTTCGATCGGCACCGTCCTCAGCGGCATCGGCTCCATTTCGATCGACGGCCCGAACGTGCTCGCCGGAGAGAACAAGGGAACCCGGGTCGCCCTGCTGGACATCAGCGTGCCCGCAAGCCCGTCGGTCAAATCCGTTTACGGCGGCGGCTCCGAGGGCGCTTGGCTCGGCAGCATTTCCGGTGTCGCGATCAGGGGCACCAACGCCATCGTCGCGGGGACCGATGGTTTCGGCGTGATCGATTACACCAAGCCTGCCAAGCCCAGTGCCGTTGCCTATCCATCAACCTACAGCTCGGTGAACTTCGATGGCCAAGTCATGGCCGACTTCGACGGCACGAATGCGGTCGCGACGACCGGCGCCGGGAACAGCTACGTCTACGCCGTCAAGAGCGGAACGGCGCAGGAGCCGCCCGCGACGGTGAGCAACCCGACCGCTCTGTCATCGGTCGCAATCGCCGAAATACCCGAGGGCGGCTACTACGTCGCCATGGGCGGCGACGATTTTTTCTGGATCTACGCCTATCCTTCGGCAATGCCCGACGGGTCTTTCATGAGCAGTCCTCTTGAATCAAGCATGAGCAGCACGGCCGTGGCGGTCAGATTCTTGAACAACCCGGCGGTCGCCCCCTTCCTCGCCGTCGCCAACATCACTTCCGAGGGATTTTACGTCAGATCCAATTTCCTCGTCCTCGAATCCACGGGGACGTCGACCTCGATCTCGATTGCGAAACCCAACCCGGTGGCAAAGGTCGCGCTCGCCGTGACGTTGAACCCATCGCTCGGCATAACGGCCTTCACATTGCCGCCGATTATCCCGCCAGGAGGCTGGCAATTGCCGCCCTGGGTCGAAAAAATATGGGCGCGGATTTTCGGCTAGTGTCCCGATTCCGAAGTTCGCATGACCAAACGGCCAAGCTCAGATGCGAACTTCGGAATCATGGGGACACTAGCAACTCATTGATTGCTAGTGTGGCCTTCGGATTTGAAGTTCCTCTCCGAGCGGCCGGCGGTGATCGGAGGAACTTCAAATCCGCCACACTAGTGCGCAATCCGGCGAAGTGTGAGCGCTTCGCCGTTAGATTGCGCTGAAGCGGCGGGCGTCCCGAAGAGCCTACTCGACCGTCACGGACTTCGCGAGGTTGCGGGGCTGGTCGATATCGGTGCCTTTGAGCACGGCCACGTGATAGGCCAAGAGCTGCACCGGCACGGCATAGAGGATCGGCGCCACGAAGGGGTCGCAAGCCGGCACCTCGATCCCCTCGAAGAGCCGCCCCTTGAAGTGCGCGAGGCCCGCTTTGTCGGAGATCAGCACCACCTTGCCGCCGCGCGCCATCACCTCCTGCACGTTGGAGGCGGTCTTCTCGAAAAGCTCGTCCTTGGGCGCCAGCATCACCACGGGCGTGCGCTCGTCGATGAGTGCGATCGGCCCGTGCTTCATCTCGCCCGCGGGATAGCCCTCGGCGTGGATATACGAGATTTCCTTGAGCTTGAGCGCGCCCTCGAGCGCCAGCGGGAAGCTTGTGCCGCGGCCCAGATAAAGCACGTCGCGCGCCATCGCGATCCCCGACGCGATCTCCTCGATGCGCCCCTGATGCTGCAGCAGTTCGCTCGCTCGCGCGGGCACTTCGGCAAGCGCGCGCGATAGCCGCGCTTCCTCGGCGTGGGAGAGCGTGCCGCGGGCGCGCGCCGCCGCGATCGCGAAGCACGCGAGCACCGCGAGCTGCGTCGTAAAGGCCTTGGTGGAAGCGACACCGATCTCGGGACCGGCATGGGTTCCGAGCACGGCCTCGGACTCGCGCGCGATCGTGCTCTCCGGCTGGTTCACCACCGCGAGGATGTTCTGTCCCTGCTCCTTCGCGTAGCGAAGCGCCGCGAGAGTGTCCAAGGTCTCGCCGGATTGCGAGATGAAGACCGCGACGCCGCCCTCGGGCATCGCCGGCATGCGGTAGCGGAATTCCGACGCGATCTCCACGTCGACCGGCAGGCGCGCCAGGCGCTCGATCCAGTACTTGGCGACGAGGCCCGCGTGCCAAGAAGTGCCGCAGGCGACGATGGTGATTTTCGGCATCGTCGCGAGATCGAAGGGCAGGCTCGGGAGGTGGACCGTGCCGGTGGTCGGATGGAAATGCGCCATCAACGTGTCACCGATCACCACCGGCTGTTCGAAAATCTCCTTTTCCATGAAATGACGGTGGTTGCCTTTGCCGATGAGCGCGCCCGAGAGCGCGGTCTCGCGAATCGCGCGCTTGACCTCGTTGTTCCTGTGATCGAAGACGGTCGCACCCTTGGGCGTCACCACCGCCCAGTCGCCTTCTTCGAGATAGAGGATGCGGCGGGTGAGCGGCGCAAGCGCGAGGGAATCCGAGCCCAAAAACATCTCGCCGTCGCCGAAGCCGATCGCGAGCGGACTGCTGCGGCGCGAGCAGATCAGGAGATCGGGCTCGCTCGCGAACAGGATCGCGAGCGCGAAGGCGCCCTCGAGCCGCATGAACGTCTTCGCCGCCGCCTCGCGCGGGCTCATGCCTTGCTTCAAGTAGTGCGTCAGCAAAACCGCCACCGCCTCGGTGTCGGTCTCGGTCTTGAAGGTGTAACCGAGCCCCGTCAGCTCGTCGCGCAATGCCTGGAAATTCTCGATGATCCCGTTGTGCACGACCGCGACCCGGTCGGTGGTGACGGGATGCGCGTTGGTCTCGTTGGGAACCCCGTGTGTCGCCCAGCGCGTATGCGCGATGCCGATCCGCCCGGATACCGGCTCGCGCTTCAACCGCTCGGCGAGACGGTCGAGCTTGCCCTCGGCGCGTCGGCACTCGATATGGCCGTTGATCAAAGTCGCGACGCCCGCCGAATCATAACCGCGGTATTCGAGACGCTTCAGTCCGTCGATCAACAACGGCGCCACTTCGTCGCGCCCGATGATGCCGATAATTCCGCACATCAGACCTTGCTCCGTTCCTTGGGACTTGATTTGGCGCGGGCCTTCGCCGCCGCGCCCTGCTCGCGCAATTTTCGGGCGCGGCCGGGCTTGTCCACTTGCGCTCCGCGCGCGATCGCAAGCGCGTCGGCGGGCACGTCGCTCACGATCACCGAGCCGGCACCGACGATGGCGTTGGCGCCCACTTTGACCGGCGCCACCAACGAGGTATTGGAGCCGATGAAGGCGCCATCCTCGATGCGGGTGATCGACTTGAGAAAGCCGTCGTAATTGCAGGTGATGGTGCCGGCGCCGATGTTCACGTGGCCTCCCACGACCGCGTCGCCGACATAGGAAAGGTGATTGGCCTTGCTGCCGGGGCCGAGCCGCGCCGACTTGATCTCGACGAAATTGCCGACATGCACCTCCGGGCCGAGCTCGGCGCCGGGACGCAGCCGCGCGAAGGGACCGACGACCGCGCGGTCGCCGATGGTGGCGCCCACGATGTGGCTCATGGCGCGAATTTCGACCGCCTCCCCCACGACGACGCCGGGACCGAACACCACCGAAGGCTCGATCACGGTGTCGCGGCCGATCTCGGTGTCGGCGCTGAAAAAGACGCTCACGGGATCGATCAGAGTAACGCCCGCCGCCATGTGCCTGCGGCGCAGCCGATGCTGCATCAGCGCCTCGGCGGCCGCGAGCTCGAGCCGCGAGTTGACGCCGAGCAGTTCCTCGGCCGGTGCTTCGAGCGCTCGGCACAACAAGCCGCGCCGGCGCGCGAGCGCCACCACGTCCGTGAGATAAAATTCTTTCTTGGCATTGTCGCTGCCGATCGCGTTCACGAGCTCCGCCGCATGGCGCCCGTCGAGCGCCATCACGCCCGAGTTGCAGAGCCCGATCGCGCGCTGGGCGTCGCTCGCATCGCGCGCTTCGACGATCGCCTCCAGACTGCCGCCGGCGCCGAGGACCAATCGGCCATAGGGGCCGGGATCGGCGGGCCGCATCCCGAGAACCGCGACCGCGGCGCCTGGTGCGCGGCGCAGTTCCGCCAGCAGCGCTCCGAGGGTGGCGGCGGTGATCAGCGGCGCGTCGCCATAGACCACCAGGACCGAGCCCGTGCAGCCGCCTAAGCGATCGAGCGCCACCTTGACGGCGTGACCGGTGCCCAGCGGCGGCGACTGCACCACCGTTTCCGCGGGATGGACGGCCCCGGCAACCGCCGCCATGTCTTTGCCGATCACCACCAGCGTCCGCGCGGGGGCAAGCTCCGCGAGCTGGTCCAGCACGTGGCCGATCATCGCCCGGTGAGCCACTTCGTGCAGCACCTTGGGTCGCTTGGAGCGCATGCGCGTGCCCTCGCCGGCGGCGAGCACGATCGCAGCATGGGGCGAGGTTAAGTCGGACATAGCGGGTACCCGAGGTGCGTTGTCGCCGCGCCGCGCCTTTCATGCGCGGCACGAGAATGAACCCACCGATCGGTTATTTTCTCCCTAACCATGACAGCGCGCGAAGCTCGCATAACCGCAAACACCGCACCAAATCAAAATATGTAAACGAGAATGAATCGGCCGCAGCACATCCCATAGAGCATGAGCGCGAGGGTTCGAGCGATTGGGGCGGGTCAGGGCCGCGCCCCGGCCATGGCGGTCGCGGGCTGCACGCGGGTCAGCGCCACCGTCGCGGCGCCCCAATGGCTCGTGAAATCGATCTGCACGGGCACGGGCGGCAGCAGGGGGTCGAGGATCGCGAACCAGACCACTGCAGGCGTGCTCTTAGTCTGAGAGTCCTCGTGCTGCGTTTCGTCGATCTTGATCAAGTCGAGGCGACAGCGGTGCGCAGCGCCGTTGTAGATGCCGAGCCCGTGCTCGAGGCGCGCTTCGCCCGCGTCCGCCAGCACGAGATCATAGCGCTGGTGCCCGTCGAATACCTTGATGCGTTGATCGCAGCGGCCGGTCGCGGCCAGCACCCGACCGGCGGCCAGCGCGGCGGTTGCCGGATCGATCGTGCCGGCGATCTGCTCGGCGGGCGCCATCTTGTCGGGAGCGGGCGTCAAGCGCGCATGCACCGTCGCCCCTTCATAGTCGAGTTGCATCATGTGCTCGACGCCGTTGCGCCGCGACTGGCTGGCCTCTTCGGTCGGCTCCAATTTGCCGCCGATCACCCGGCCGTCGGTATGGGTGACGAGACGGTAGCTCACGACCATGTCGGCGATGCCGTTGGTGTGCGCGGAGCCCGCGACATGATAGGCAGCCTCGCTCTGGTCCAGCCGGAAATCGAAGGTGAGGGCCGGGAAGCCCAGCACGAATGCATCGTATTCCAGATCGACCGTCGCGGCTGCGGCATGCGTGGAAACGAGTACCGCAGCCATGAAGAAGGCGAGCGCTGAAGCGCACACCCGCCCCCCTTGCCCCGCCAGGATGCCGCCAAGCCCTCGCATGGCGCGCAGTATATCGAATGCGCACAAAGTGCAAAGCGGCCGGAAACCGCCGGCTCAGCAACGGCTTCCTTGACACTCATGGGCCCGCCCCCCTAAATCACCGGCTCTTCGGGCGCTTAGCTCAGCGGGAGAGCACACCCTTCACACGGGTGGGGTCGTAGGTTCAATCCCTACAGCGCCCACCACTATTTCAATAGGTTATAGCTCAAAATAGGTCGCACTGTGCGACCTATTTTATTCTTGGGTTCCATTCGGGGTTCCATCTTACCTCAGAATTGGCATCGGTTCGTGTCGAGTGTCTTACAGAGGCCATCACCACCCCGTCGGCACTGGCTTGATGGAACGTTGAGCGTCGGCGCCGCAGATTGATCCGCCCGGCATTTCAGGCAACTTTTGTTAATTTTTGCGCGCTAACGTCCTCTAATGTGAAGTACGCGCGCCGAGCGATTCGCCTGGCGCGTGTTCCATCTAGCGCCGGACCATGAAGCACCGGCGTGTCGAGCCCCTGAAAAGGCTTGGCGCGACTGAACGTGTTTCCCGAACACGTTGAGCGGTGCGGGCAGGTCGGAAAAACGAAGAATGAGGAAACGCCGCGAGGTAGCGACATGACATCCCCAAATTCTGATGAAAAGACACCCTGTGCAATAACTCTCCTTCACTGCAGGAGAGCTAGCGGCAGCGCTGGACCTCGATTTTTGGCAACCAAGGTCTGGAAACTCGGCTCTGACGGCAAACCAGAGAAGGTAGGTTTCAGCGCAGGAGAGTGGTTCCGCGTTCAGCAGTGGGCTATTTCCGATATTTTCGACCTGAAGCGCTTGCTCGAACTGCTGGAGCAAGAGCCACACATCTTCGTGATCCGTGGATTCCCGGCCCTGGACATCGACCTGAATGAGCCAGTCAGGCGCAAGAAGAACCCGGACGCAAAAGCGAACGGCAGGATATGGTTCATCGAAGGCGATGGCCAGCCGTGGGCCTTGGTCGATATTGACAAGTTCCCTGTGCCCCCTGAGATCGACCCTGTCCGTGATCCCGAGGGCGCCATCGATTACCTAATCAAACATGCGCTTCCGCCCGCTCTGCGGGACGTGACCTTCGTCTGGCAGTGGTCGAGCAGCACGGGCATGCAGGGACGAGGACGGATTTCTGCCCATTTTTGGTTCTACCTCGACCGGCCGATGACCCAAAGAGAGCTTACGGCGTGGCGTCGCACAGATGAATGGCTGCGCCAAGCTGAGGAGCAACTAGCCCGAAATCATCCGGGCGAGAAAATCGTGATTGTCGATCCAGCCCTATTCCGCTTCGTCCAGATTCACTATACCGCACGGCCGATCTTTGAGGTCGGCGTCGACGACCCGCTCCCTCAGCGTATCGGCATTCGAATCGGGCTGAGGAATACCGCGAGCCTGACAGTTCCAGCGATCGCGCCGCACCCTGCCTCGAACAAGATCAAAGGTCACACCGTCCGAGACGCTGTCAAAGACAGCACGCAAAACACTGAGGTAGACTTTGACGTCATCTCATCGACACACGGCTCTGAGGCAAAGCTCAAACTGCTTGGTGATGGTTTAGGTCTTGAGGGGTTTCATCGCGTCATCACTGCTTCAGCCGCTGCCTATGTGAGCGAGCACGGCAGTGACTTTGATCGCGAAGCGCTCAAAGGCCGTCTGCGTCAGGCCATACACGACGCACCCAAGAGTCTGGGGCGCGAAACCGACATTCAGCGATATACCAGCGATGAATATCTCGATAACGCCATCGGCAGCGCAGTCGAACGCTTCGGCAATGATGCGGATGCGCGAAAGCACCGTTCTCGCGTTGTCGATGGGATAGAACCAACTTTTCCCTCGGAACCGCTGCCGCTGGCGCAAGCGAAGGCCCGCCTAAACGAAACCATTGCGACGTTCTTCGATCGCGCTGAGCATTGGATCGCTGCTCGTGAAGAGTACGATAAACGGGTTCAAACAGCGTTGGCGCAGGATGCCGAGGAGCGGAATGTATTTATTCCCCTGACGAATTATGATCCCACATCGCCGTTGTTTGAGCCGGACGATTGCTGTTCCGAAGAGGCATTGCGGAGAACCGAGGAGGCATTGCGCGAGAAGAAAGAACTCCACCGGAGAAAATCACGCATATGCGCTCGCATCGCAAAAGAGGTGAAAACGGAGTTCAAGATAGAGAGCTTCAAGCACCCACCCCGCGTGACGGTCGCTGCGGCGGCCGGTATCGGGAAGACGGCGGCATTTGTGGCGGAAATCATGAAGCGCCCCGGACTCTGGAAATGTCACATTTGGATATACGTGCCCACAATCGTCCGTGCAGATAGGCTCGCGAACCAGTTCGGGCCAGGGCCCGATGTGCGGGTCATGCGGGGTCGAACGGCAGCAATACCCGATAAGGCCGACCTCGCTACGATGTGCCGGAAGCCGAAAGCCGCTGCCAGAGTGGCTCAGCTCGGGCTCAACGTATTTGGCACTCTCTGTTCGAGCAAGGAGGCACGCTGCGAATTCTACGATAGCTGTCCCTACATCCAGCAGTGGACTCAGTCGCCCGGCGTCCGGATTTATACAAGCGAGTATCTACACTTACCCAAACCCTTCTCTCTCCCCCCACCCGACCTGGTCGTCGTGGACGAGTCCGTTGTATCGACTCTGACCGGCGAGGTTTCCTTCGGGATCGATCGCCTCTCGGACGCGGCCCTGGCTCAAATGACCATCGACGATGAGCATGCCGCAGAGGTCAAGGACACGCTGCGGAAGGTGAGGGAGGCCCTGGAAAGCGGGAATCCGCTCCTCACGGAAATCAAAGCGAACCTGACGCGGAATCAACTTCGCTCCGCTGCAAAAGCATTGGAAGGTGGCGTGGAATCGTCAGCGCTCGTAAACCCGAAAATGAACGAAGCTGAGGCTCTTCGGCGACTGGATCGGATGGAAGCGTCTGAGCACCACAAGATTGTCAAGCTGTTACGCCAGGTGTCACGAGAATATTCTCAGCCGCGTGAGATCGCGCACTCGGTGGAGTTTCGGCGGGACGCCATTGTTTCGATTGAAGGCGGAAAAGAACGGCAGGCACGGGTGTATGTCTGGTCACGCCGTCGGCCACTCGTTCGCAAGACCGCTCCTGTCCTTCTAACCGACGCCGACGCTGATCCGGAGATCAACGCCAGGCTTTTTGGAAGCTCCTTCGAACACGTCACCATTGCCGTCGAACGCAAGGCAACCGTCGTTCAATGCAGCTCGTCGCGGTTCAGCAAGTCGGGGCTACTGGGATTCGGCAATGCACCGCAAGCGCACATGTCGACGGCTTCCAAGTGGCTTGACGACGTGGGCAAGGTTATTCGGCGCACAGCGACTCAAGGAAAGACCTTGGTGGTATGCCAGCTCAAGGTCCGGCGGGCAATTACGGAGGAAACAGTCCACACCCTCCCCCTCAGCGTCGAGTGGGAAGGTGCGACGATTACTCATTTTGGCCGCATCCGCGGTGTCGATGATTGGAAAGATTACCAGAAAGCTATCATCGTCGGCGCAGAGCAACCTCCTCCGGTGGCAGTTGAAGGCATGGCTCGGGCGATCTGGTACGACGACCCGAATCCGCTGCTCTTGCCCGGCAAATACGAGCCAGCGGTCCGCGGCTATCGATTGCGCTCGGCCGAACGCAAGGGCGTCAACATCGACCACTGCATACATCCTGATCCCCGGGTTCAGCGTGTTCTGGAATTGCATCGCGAGCGCGGCACCGCGCAGGCAATCGATCGGCTGCGGCTCGTCCACGCCGATATGCCGAAACAAGTGCTGATTCTCTGCAATATTCCGCTCGACATCACGGTGGATCAGCTCCAGACGTGGGATCGCATCAGATCGGGCGGGACCCGGATTGCCCGCGCGTACCAGAGATCGGCGGGTGCCTTGCCGCTCGTTCCCAGTCTGCTGGCGAAATGCTATCCCGACCTTTATGAAACGCAAAAATCAGCCGAACGTGACCTTGAGCGCACCGGGTTTGAAACCCCCAAACATCAAATAGACTCTATTAGAAGTTTGGGGGTTTCAAAGTTCCGACCCCCAGTGACCGGGCGCGGCGGCTCTCGGAAGTACTCGCGCGCACTGCTCGCCGCAGATACCGACGGCGCCAGAGCCCAGGTCGAAGCGGCAATTGGTCGAACCGTGCAATGGGAGCGGCCAGCAAGCGGCGAGGAATTCGATCCTGCCAAGGCCGCGATGATCAAAAAGTGGGAGCGTCTGAGGGGACAGCGCATATTCTGGCAGCCAGCGGATGGCCTCCTGATTGAGATCGCGCGCGTGGGCAAACGCGCCGTCGTTCCGTTCTGTGCCTATGACCACGACGACGAGAATTTTCACGATTACA
This sequence comes from Allostellaceae bacterium, assembly GCA_035517495.1. Lineage (GTDB taxonomy): Bacteria > Pseudomonadota > Alphaproteobacteria > ATCC43930 > CGMCC-115725 > DASZHJ01. The sequence continues at coordinate 57,743 of DATIYT010000125.1, forward strand.
TCAGGAAGGCCGAAGCGGACATTCAGCGAGGTTACCTTGCGGTCTGTTCTCTTGTGAGGGCCGGTGACGAGATCGTCTATGCAGACGCCGGCGCAATCGTCTGGCCTACCGCATACCTTGCCGACATTCGATACAGGCGAGGACCAGCGTCTGTTTGGCCCGAAACGCTGATCTTCGACGTCTTGACGGTCGTCCCGGAACGCAAGCGCTACACGTTCGAGCGGCCTTTCCTCACGGAACCACTTCGCAAGACCGGGTGACTCCCGATACTCGTCGAATGTTGTTAACGAATGCCCGCTAATGTGTTGAGTCGTCGGAACGCATGCTTGAGCCGCGTCGCCGACGAAAAACGCCACCGATTCCCCCGAGGTCTGCTGGCGTGCCGAGCCC
>DATIYT010000126.1:0-7216 GCA_035517495.1 Allostellaceae bacterium
AGGCCGCCGACGAGAACCGTCATCTCCGGCGCGGTCAGCGTCAGGAGTTGTGCCCTGTCGAGCAGCAGCTCCTCCGCTGATACGCTGAACTTGGCCTTGAGGTAGTTGCGGAACCCGTCCGCGACCGGTTCGAGATAGGCAAAGGACTCCACGTCGGTTTGCGCCGGCGTTGCGTCCGTGCGGCCAGGCGCGAAGGAAACGGTCACGGCGTGCCCGGCTTTCTTCGCGGCCTCCTCGACGGCGGCTGAGCCGCCGAGAACGATCAGGTCTGCGAGGGACACTTTCTTGCCGCCGCTGGCCGCGCCGTTGAAGGCTTTCTCGATGCCCGCTAGGGTTTCGAGCACCTTTGCCAATTGCGCCGGCTGGTTGATTTCCCAATCCTTCTGCGGCGCGAGACGGATGCGAGCTCCGTTCGCCCCGCCGCGCTTGTCGGAGCCGCGGAAGGTTGCCGCCGAGGCCCATGCGGTCCCGACCAGCTCGGAGATGGAAAGTCGCGAGGCGAGGATCTTGGCCTTGAGGTCCGCGATGTCCTTGGCGTCGATCAGCTTGTGATCGACGGCGGGGACAGGATCCTGCCAGATCAGCACCTCTTTCGGGACCTCTGGGCCGAGATAGCGTGCGCGCGGGCCCATGTCGCGGTGGGTGAGCTTGAACCACGCCCGGGCGAACGCATCGGCGAACTGGTCCGGATGCTCATGGAAGCGCCGGGAAATCTTCTCGTAGGCTGGATCCATCCGCAAAGCGAGGTCCGTGACCAGCATGGTCGGCGTATGCCGCTTCGACGGGTCGAAGGCATCCGGAATCGTGGCGGCAGCGCCTTTCGCCCTGAATTGATTGGCCCCAGCTGGGCTCTTCTCCAGCTCCCATTCGTATTTGAACAGGTTCTCGAAAAAGCTGTTGCTCCACTTCGTCGGCGTCGTGCTCCAGGTGACTTCCGGACCGCCGGTGATCGCGTCTTTGCCTTTGCCCGTGCCGAACCTGCTCTTCCAGCCGAGGCCTTGTTCCTCAATCAGCGCAGCTTCTGGCTCGGGACCAACGAGTGCCGCATCGCCAGCGCCATGGGTCTTGCCGAAGCTGTGTCCGCCGGCGATGAGCGCGACCGTCTCCTCGTCGTTCATCGCCATGCGCTTGAAGGTCTCGCGAATGTCGACGGCGGCGGCAACCGGATCCGGCTTGAAGTTTGGCCCATTCGGATTCACGTAGATGAGGCCCATATTCACGGCAGCCAGCGGATTCTCGAGATCGCGGACGCCGCTGTAGCGCTGGTCGCTCTGAGGATCGGGGAACCAAGCTTTCTCCTTGCCCCAGTAGACGACCTCGTCCGGCTCGTACACATCGGGGCGCCCGCCGCCGAAGCCGAATGTCTTGAAGCCCATCGTCTCGAGCGCGACATTGCCGGCGAGGACCATGAGGTCGGCCCAGGAGATTTTCGAGCCGTATTTTTGCTTGATCGGCCACAAGAGCCGGCGCGCCTTGTCGAGGTTCGCATTGTCCGGCCAGGAGCCGAGGGGTGCGAAGCGCTGCTGGCCGGCGCCCGCGCCGCCGCGGCCGTCGCCGATGCGGTAGGTGCCCGCAGCGTGCCAGGCCATGCGAATCATGAGCCCCCCGTAGTGGCCGAAATCCGCCGGCCACCAGTCTTGGCTGTCCGTCATCAGCGCCGCGAGGTCCCGCTTCAGCGCTTGGTAGTCGAGCTTCTTGAACTCCTTGGCGTAGTTGAAGTCCTTCCCCATGGGATCAGACTGCGGCGCGTTCTGGCGGAGGATTCTGAGGTTCAGTTGATTCGGCCACCAGTCTTTGTTCGACCTCATCCCGACGTTCGTGGTCCCGCGTACGACCGGGCACTTGCCCGCTCTCTCGTCAGCCTTCGCGTCCATGTTTGCCTCCGATCGTGTTTTCTCTTCCAGTGGTTCGCATGGAACCATTTAGATCAAGTGCGACGAGCGCCTTTTGGAAGCGGCCGGCATGCGACTTCCCGGCCTTGGCGAGCATCCCGAACCAGTCGGCGATCTCTTCGAATCCTTCCTGGTGGGCGACGCGGGTCATGCCCGGATACATATCTTCGTGGGTCTCGCTGGCGATCGCGGCCTTCAGGTTATCGCGCGTGGGACCGATCGGCTTGCCGGTCGCGGGATCGCCCACTTCCTCGAGATATTCGAGATGGCGATGCGCGTGCCCGGTCTTGCTCTCGGCGGTCGAGCGGAACAGGGTCGCCACGTTGTTGAAGCGCTCGATATTGGCCTTTTGTGCGAAGTAGAGATAACGCCGGTTCGCCTGGCTCTCCCAGACAAACGCATCCTTGAGATTCTGCTCGGTCACGGTTCCTCTGAGAGAAGGCATGTCCCCTCCTCAGCTTGGTCGGAAAAGCCAGTGACGGCGCGGACTCTGCGCCCAGCAGCGCCGCTAGTCAATTCAGTTTAGAAAATTTCCAGTCTCGCAGCCGCGCCGGGTCCCGGTCGACGCGGATGATCACGTCGATACGGCGGATGGCGGCGCCCGCGGGCGGCTCCGGCAGACCAGAGACAGCAACATGCTCGCCCGGAATGTCGAGCAGCCGGCCGGTATCCTCGAAAAAGAAGTGATGATGGTCACTGACATTGGTGTCGACATAAGAGCGGCCGGAATTCACCACCACCTCGCGCAGCAGCCCTGCCTCGATGAACTGGTGCAGCGTATTGTACACGGTCGCGAGCGACACCCGGACCGCGGCCTCGACCGCTTCGCCGTGCAGTCGCTCGGCGGTGACGTGCCGGTCACCCTGCTCGAATAGGAGCCGGGCCAGCGCCAGCCTCTGTCGGGTCGGCCGCAAATGCGCCGCGCGCAGCAGCTCAAGGACGTTGGTGAAGGGGCGCGACGCAGTCATGACGTTGATATAGGAACGATCCGGCCCAGGCGAAGAACTGCGATCCTAGCGCAGGGCCGCGAGGCGGCCAAGCTGCAACGCCGTCAATGGCCATTGGTGCGTGCGAGCTGGTTCCTCTTGCTCTCCCGATTGAGCTATCTGCTCGCTGAGGCGCAAGGCGCGCGACCGCTTTCCTTGGCATCCCGTTCCGCTCTTTCCTCGCCTTGCTGCGCGGTGTGCGGCGGCCAGCACCCGCGCCTCGTCTACAGTCGGCAGGGAGTCTCTCGGATATTCCTTTTCGAGGAAGGCGCGCACTTCCCGGGCACGGACTTTCTTGTCATCGATCAGCTTGAGCAGGCTGTTCGCATGAACCCGGCAGGCACATCACGGAGAGCTTGACGCCCGACCCCGACTTAGAGAACAGCCTAGGTCATTTTCGGTAATCGGAGGCAGCCTGGATGTCCAGTCTCCTCCCATCGCCGACGATCGCTTCATCCACGCGGAATGACCGCTAATGGGATGGTCCGGCCGTGCTCCTGCCCAAAATCCGATGTCAGCGTAGAGTCCGTTCATCCTCCAACAGGCGAAGGCGAGCATTGAGAGAGCGGGAAGGTTGATCGCGCGGTGATCCGGCAACTGTCTCGCAACGGTGGTTCGAAGCGCTGCTGCACCGGCGGCGTCGGCGTCGCGGCCTTGTTCGTCCGGCATGCGGAGCCTTTACGCGACCGGGAAGATTACGTCAATTTTCAGGCGCGCGAACCGGCGGTGCCGCCGCGCCGTTGCTGGGGAGGGTCCGATGACCGCCAACCGCACATTGACCGTATTTCTGGGAGCGGGCTCGGGCCGCGTGCTCGATCAACTGCCCGAGCGCACGCGGCAGGCAATCCGCGAGAACCAGGTCCAGGCGGAAATCCTGATCGCCTGCGTGCAGCTGGCGCTCGTCACGGCCTTCGCGCTCCTCTATGTCCTTGCGCCGCAGGCGACGATGCGCACCGAGCCGCATTTCGAGCCGCTGCTCTGGGTGCTCGGCGTCTATGCCATCGTGACCTCGATCCGCTTGGCACTCGCCTACTATCGCGCCCTGGGTCCGCTGCTGCTCGCGCTGAGCGTGGTCATCGATCTTGGCCTGCTTATGGCGCTGATCTGGGGATTTCACATTCAGTACGCGCAGCCGCCGGCCTTCTACCTCAAGGTACCGACGCTGCTCACCAGCTTCATTTTCATCGCGCTGCGGGCGCTGCGTTTCGAGGTGCGCTACGTGGTGCTGGCGGGGATATCCGCGGCAGTCGGCTGGGCCTGTCTCGTAGCCTATGCCGTCATCGTCACCCCGGACGCGTTAGTGGTGCGCGACTTCGTGGGCTACATGACCGGCAACCGCATCCTGATCGGCGCCGAGGTAGAGAAGATTCTGGATATCCTCGCCGTCACCGCGGTGCTGGCGCTGGCGATCACGCGAGCGCGGCGGCTCCTGGTGCGCGCTGCGGTCGATGGGGCCGCCGCCCGCGATCTCGCGCGCTTCTTCGATCCCAATGTGGCGGAGCGCATCCGAGGTGCCGACCAGCCGCTCCGGGCGGGCGAGGGCGAAGCCCGCGATGCCGCGATACTGTTCCTCGACATCCGCGGGTTCACCCGGCTCAGCAGCGAGCTCGCGCCCTCCGCGCTGATGGCTCTGCTGACGGAGTACCACGCCCGGCTGGTGCCGCTCATCCAGCACCATGGCGGCACCATCGACAAGTTCATGGGTGACGGCATCCTTGCGACCTTCGGCGCGGCGCAACGCCTGGAACGCTACGCCGCCGCTGCTCTCGAAGCGATCGATGCCGTGATGGAGGAAGCGAAGCACTGGCAGCGGGAGCGCGAGGAGCGCGGCGAGCGGGCGCTGCGCATCAATGCCGGCGTAGCCGTGGGCCGCATCGTCTTCGGCGCAGTGGGCGACGAGCGGCGGCTCGAATACACGGTGATCGGCGGCACCGTGAACCTCGCGGCGAAGCTCGAGAAGCACAACAAGCTTGCGGGTAGCAACGCACTCGCCACGGCCGATACCTTGGATCGCGCGCTCGCGCAAGGCTACCGTCCGCCGCACTCGCTGGAACGCCGGCCGCTGTGCCGGGTCGCCGACCTCGCCGAGCCGATCGACCTCGTGGCGCTCGCTTAGCAGGGCCGCCGGATACCGCAGCCTACGCGGACATCCGTCCCATGAGGGGGCGGAACGCCTCTTGCAAATTTCTCCCCGTTAGACCGGAAAGTTGTTCGATCGTCTCTGAGCTTGGGCACCACGCAAAGGGCGCCGTCACGCGCGGTTGGTACGCGCTTTCGCTGCCCGCCCATAACGGTACTGTCGCAGCGGCTGATCCTGTTCGCCGATGCCTGGCGCAAAACGCCGGGTCTGTAAGCTGGCTCAAAGCAGACCTAAGTCGTAGCGACTGAGTTCTTCCGAAATGTGCCACTACCAGAAGTCGGCCAGCGCCCTTCACGTACTGGCAACTGATAGTTCCTATGCGCCACTGCGCGGGAGCCTTCGAGATCCTGTGCGCTCTTCCATCTCGTGCTTCACCCACTACTGCATACTTGAAGCAGCGCAAGCGTTTGCGGCTGCCTCTGGCGGGGGATCCACGGCTCGCGGAGGCGAGAAAAGTCATTGATCCCGCCCGACAATCCTACCGCGGTCTTGATAAGCCAATTTTGCAAGCCATACTTCATCGACAGATCATCGCATCGATCAGGACCCGAGCCATGAAGGTCGTTCTGGTCGCAACTGACGGTTCGGAAGGCGGCACGGCGGCCTTGCGGGAGGCGGCTGACTTCGCGTCCACCCACGACGCGGAACTGGTGGTGTTGACCGTAATGACCAGGTCTCCCAGGTTAGGCTCCGTCAGCGACGAGCTCAGGGACTATGCTGCGGCGGAGCACCTTCAAAGAGGCGTGGCCTCAGGGATCAGGCACGTCGGGGAGAATATTCTCGCCGAGGCAAAGTCGATCGTCGAAGACTGGGACAACCTCAAGGCATCCTACATCTCGCGCGCGGGAGATCCCGCCGAGGAGATCATTGCCTGCGCCCGGGAGCATTCGGCCGACACGCTCTTTCTCGGGAGCCGCGGCCTTGGCCCCATGGGGTCGTTCATTCTTGGAAGCGTCTCACGGAAAGTAGCCCACGCGGCCGGTTGCACCGTTAAGATCGCATCCGCGACCGAAGATAAACCGTTTCCATAGGGGCGGCGCTGCTTGCGCAGAAACGATGGGTCTCGCTGAAAGCGAGTGACCCGGGGAGGCTTTGCCCCAGGACGCAGCCTAGTAAGGCGCATGCCTGATAATGGGGTCAGACCCGGTCCGGCCGAACCTCGAAATGTTGGCCCGCGGGTCGTAGCGTTCTGTTCTTGTGCGGTTCGGCGCGTTGTCGATGCACGAGCTTTGTGCCTCGCCAGACCCCAAAGCCGTGAATGTGGCTCTGCCGTTGGCGATACCACGCTTCGGCCATATATCGAGCTTGCTCGGCCGTATCGGCGAGAGCTTATTTGTGAGCAGCTCCGCAGAAAGCGACAGCAAAGAGCGTGAGAACGACGAACGCAGCCAAGAAAGCGAGCATTGCGTCCTCCACTTCTACATCGAAAGACAATATGCCACGGCGCCTTGATTGAGCGGACGCGCGATGAGCTGATGGCGGCTAAGCGTCAAAGTAAAGCCCCGAAGCCATCAGCGCGGAGCTCAGGCACGAAAGGGCGGCGAGAACGTGGGATTAAGATTGCCCATCGCCGCCCACAATTCGATCGAATTGCAGCTGATCGCTGCGTGACTGAGTAGGGTCGCCCGCCCTCGGTCCGCGTACCACTTGCTGCCACAACTACTGGGCGCGACTGCGTTGTAACCGCCTAGTCGGCGGCGACGGCCTATGGGAAGTTTGCGACGACGCTGATCGGTACCTGAATTCGGGCGCTCGGTCGGGATGATCGAGGGAGTGCTTGCAGCGTGGAGCCCGCGATCGGCGGTAGCGCTCAGCATTTCTGTTCGAGACTTAGGTCATTCGCGCGAAGGACGCGAGGGCCGCTGTTTGCCGCATAGACCGGTGGGCCTGCGCACAATTAGCAACGTCCGCAGTGGGTCGATGCCGTTGAAAAAGTGTTTAGGCGTCGGGAACGCGCAAGATTGATTCTTGTTTAATCGCTTAGTGGACTGAAAGATTCAAGGAACAACCCGGACTAGAAGGAACATTGCACTGCCGATCGATCTAACAGACTTTTTCAACATGGGGTAATGGGACGGCTGCTCTCTCCGGAGCCCGATAAGATCGGCTCGGAATGTCAACAGGAGGGCAACCATGGAACACTTCGCCGGCTTGGACATCTCGATGAAGGAGACGCACATCTGCGTGATGGACCGCGA
>DATIYT010000127.1:0-3764 GCA_035517495.1 Allostellaceae bacterium
GTCGCCCCCAATAAGCGGGACGTGCCAGGGGGGACAAAAATGCCGATAAATCGCTGTTACGGGCTCGCGTCCCCGCGTTGCAAAATTCGATTTTCGCACACGGTTATTCAGCTAGTCTTACTGCGTTATAAATTCTTACGGTGCGAGCCTTTGCTGACAGGCAAAGCGCAGCATGGGCATCGTGAGAGGGTGCTGACGAGCGCGATGATCAATCTTCTGCGCATCGTCGCGATGGAGTTGGGGACGTGGCGTTCGGTTCTCGGCGGGGGAGCCTGCGGATCGGTCACCTTCGGGAACGGCAAGTTTTTCGAGCCAAGGGGCGGCACAAGGTCCTGAGGGGGGAATCCTCTCCCTCTCGGAGACCAGAAATCCGTAAGCGGCGATGCACAGCGTGGCGTGGTGATGAAAGCCACGCCAGCCTCGTCCTTCGAAATGTCCGAGCCCGAGCTCTTGTTTGAGCTCCTGATAATCGCGCTCGATACGCCAACGGAGTTTGGTGAGGTCCACGAGCTTGCGGAAAGCGATGTTTTCCGGCAGGGTCGAGAGCCAATATTTGGCCGGCTTTTCCTCACCTTCAGGCCATTCGATCAACAGCCATTCTTCGGGCCGGCTTTCCGTGAGTGCGTAATCTCGATGTGCGACACGAACCCTCAGGCGAGCAAAGCGCGACGACAGTGGCTCGGCCGTCCCCTCCCGCCATTTGATCCTGCGCCAGGAGCGCTTGGGGAGGCTGAGAGCGAGCTCCTCGACCGAAATCGGTTTATGCTCGTCGTCGCGACGAAGGCACTTCGGTCGTTGGCCGCGGCCCGACCATTTCTTCGGTGGCAGCGGTCCCGTGCCGGGCGTCCACACCGTGGTGTTCGGCAAGATACCGGCGACATAGGTCAACGCGAGCGCGGTGATGCCGGTTCGCAGATTTGTGTTGCAGCCATAGCCCGCATCCATCAGGACCACGCCGCGAGAAAGTCCGGCTGTTAAGGCCGCTTTGATCTGCTCGAGCGCGATCTCTGGCTTGGTCTTGAAATCTATTTCATCGGGGACGCCCGCCTTGCATCGGCGTTCGTGGTCGACCGCCCACTCTTTCGGCAGATAGAGACGCCAGGCCACCGGCAGGCTCGCCTGGTGATTGGCGAGGGACAGCGACACCGCCACTTGGCAGTTGTCCTGCTTCCCGAGCTGACCACAATATTGCCGTGCCACGCCGACCGAGTGCTGGCCTTTCTTGGGAAAACCGGTGTCGTCGATGATCCACGCTTCGATCGGCCCGTGGCGCTCAATTGCCGGCAGGATCATTTCTCCCACTTTCGCCATGACCTTCTCGTTCGACCAGGGCGACTGGCCAACGAAATGCAACAGCGACTGGTGCTGCGCGGCCGTCCGGTCCGGCGCCGTTACGGCCGCCATCGGCTCGACGCTCTTGCGCTCGCACGGCATTATCAAGCCCAGGCAATAATCCCGCAGCGGGCCGGCCCGGTCTGCATGGCCGAGTACACTCACGAGCCCTTCGACATATGCCGCAAATCGTGCTTCACTGCTGTAATCCGCCGATGATCGGAGACTCATCCCAGCACCCCTCCCGCTGATGACCGAATCTCACCGCATAGCTGATTCTCAGCGGAGGGAGCCTGTGACCTTCTGACTCAGTAAGACTAGCAGCCTGTCTGACTGAGGGTGACACCTGTATGCTGAGCGCGGGTTTTGCCGCGGCAAGCCCTTGGGGATGCTTATTCGCGCGCGGATCGCGCTGTGATCGCGCGTATTTTCTTTGCGTCAGGAGGCACTCGGCCTCTTCAGGCGGGGTTGAGTGCGAACATCCTCTTCATATTCCAGGCCATGGTCACGAGGCTCCACTCGCCGCGCACCTTGTCGAGCCCGCGGAGCGAAAATTGACGGAATCCGAGCGCCGCTTTGATGATGCCGAACACCGGTTCGGGAGTTTGTTTACGCAAGGCATAGAGATCCCTGCCTTCCGGCGTCTTCAACCGATGCGCCATGGTTTCGACCGGCGTCGGATTCTCTGGAGCTGGCGGCGCCGTCTCGAAGCGCTCCGTCAGCGGCGGATGATGCGGTTGACGGCCCATGGCGATCAGTGGCTCGATCCCTGCCTTCTCGCAAGCCTCGACATTTGCCGCACTGAAATAACCCGTGTCCGCCAGCAGCGTTTCGGGTTCGCCCAATTCTTCCGGCAAGGCGCCGATCTTGCCCAGCATCGGCTCGAGTTGCTGCTTGTCGTTTTGGGCCAAAACCACATCGACCGCGACCACCAGTAAGCTCCCCGCGGCCACGGCGGCTTGCGCGTTGTAGCATTGCTCAAAGCCGCCTCCCGCCATGGGCATGATGCGAGAGTCTTCGTCGGTGAGATTGATCTGATCGCTCGGCAGCGGTCCCTCGGTCGGCGGCTGCGGCGGCTTGCCGCTGGGCTTCTTGCCCGTGGCCGCGGTGTTGGCCTCGCGCGCCGCAAGTTTGGCTTCATGCTCCGCCTGCTCGCGCGCATGGCGTTCCTTGGCGCGCGCTTCGATCTTTGCCCGCGCTTCGGCGATCTTGCGCAAACGCTCCTCGCGCCGCGCCAGTTCGTCGGGGATCGACATGCCATCGGGAATGTCCGCCGCGTCCGCCGCCTCGGCTTTGGCCATCAGCTCGGCGACCTCCGCTTGCAATTGCGCCTCGATCTTGCCCGCGTGTTCATACGAAAGCGCGCTGTGCCGGCTGGCGTTGGCGTGGATTTTCGTACCGTCGAGCCCGATCGTGCCCATCTTCAGCACGCCCATCTCACGCGCCAGCAGCAACACCTGAACGAACAGCCCCTCGATCTGCTTGAGAAACCGCCGCCGGAACGCCGCAATCGTGTCATGGTCGGGATGATCGTTGGCCGCAATGAAACGGAACGCCACCGAGTCATACGTCGCCCGTTCCAGCTTGCGGCTCGAAAACACGCCCGTCGCATAGCCATAAACAAGAATGCCCAGAAGCATTCGCGGATGATACGACGCAGATCCAGAGCCGCGATAACTGCCGCTCATCGCGCGAAGATCCAACCCGTCGATCACCTCCACAACAAACCGCGCCAGATGCTTCTCCGGCAGCCACTCGTCAACCGATGGCGGCAACAGGAATCCGGTCTGCCGATCGATCGTGCGGAAGTTGCTCATCGGACAGGCTCGTCATCGTGTGAGAATCAATGCAATGATTCTATCGTATCCTGCTGTCGTCCGTTAAGTCCGACGGGCTGCTAGGCTTTATCCTCACCAAAGGTACGGTCGGCGGTCCGGTCATGAATGTTGGTTTTGCGCTCTACGGCGTGTTGATGGTTGTCGCCGCTGTTGAAACCTTCCGCCAGGGCTACGCGCGCCGTTTACCTCAGCACCGCGCCTGGGGCGTTCGGCTCTTCGCGCTCGCCATCGGTTCATGGCTCTATCGCATTGAATATGGATTTTGGCTGCCTCTCACGCACTCTCTATGGCACACGCATTCCTTCACGGGGCCCTTCGATCAGTTCATGTCATTCTTCTTCTACGTTCCAAACCTAGTGATCGCTGAAATCTATATCCGTACGAACGGCACTCATCGGCCTGCCATACGATTGACTCTTGCGACGGTGTTTCTCTTAGGCGCCGCGATGACCGCAATCAGCACGTTTTATTTTACGAGAGATTATTGGGGGCCAGGGATTCTTGCTGCGCTCTAACGCGCGAAGCTCAGACTTCGCCAAGCGGAGCGCGTGTTAATTTGAAGACATCGCGAATGGCTTCCGGGGTGCCTCCCAC
>DATIYT010000128.1:0-58300 GCA_035517495.1 Allostellaceae bacterium
GACGCTCTGGCGCCGCCGGAAGGCGGACGCCGCGAGACTCGCGAGCGAGACGACCTGAGAGGGGAGATTCGATGCGCCCGCTTCGCCTGGTGCCCGACAACACCAACATCAAGTTCATGCGCGGCCGCTTCGCTGGCTTGATCGTCTCGGCGATCCTGAGCATCGCGTCGGTGATCATGTTCTTCTATCCGGGCCTCAACTACAGCATCGATTTCCTCGGTGGCGTCGTGATCGAGCTGCGGCTTTCGGAGCCCGTCGACATCGCCACGATCCGGACCGATTTCGACGGCTTGCAGCTCGGCGGCGCGCACGTCCAGGAATTCGGTTCGCCACGCGATATCCTGGTCAAGCTCGAGCGCCAGGCCGAGGGCGCCAACGCGCGCAAAGCGATCGATGCCATGCTCGCCGCGAAGTTGCCGGGTGCCGAGGTCCGGCGCATCGAGTCCGTTGGTGCCCGGGTCAGCGGCGAGCTCTTTCGCAAGGGGCTCTTGGCGGTCGGGCTCTCCTTCGTGGGCGTGCTGATCTACATCTGGTTCCGATTCGACTGGCAGTTCGGGGTGGGCGTGGTGGGCACGCTGCTCCTCGACATCACCAAGACCGTCGGGTTCTTCGCCGTCACGCAGCTCCAGTTCGACCTCAACTCGGTGGCGGCGATCATGCTGCTGATCGGCTACTCCGTGACCGACAAGATCGTGGTCTATGACCGCATCCGAGAGAACCTGCGCAAGGACAAGACCACGCCGCTGCGCGGGCTCATCGATCGCAGCATCAACCAGACGCTCGGCCGCACGGTCGTGACGTCGATGACCGTGCTGCTCTCGATCGTGCCGCTCGCAGTCCTGGGCGGCGAGGCGATTCGCAGTTTCGCGCTCACCATCATATTCGGAATCGTCGTCGGCACCTCGTCCTCGATCTTCATCGCCTCGCCGATCCTGCTGTTTCTCGGGCAGAAACGCCTGCGGCCGGCCGTCAGCGGTGCGCAGGAGCAGGGCGCTGCCCGCGATACGTTGCCGCCACCGGGCGCGGGAGCGACCAGCCGCCCGTGAGCGCCGTCGCCGAGGTTTTCCTCGTCGCTCTCATCGGCCTTGCCACCACCTCGTCGGCCATCGCCGGTGCCGCGATCGGGCTCTATTTTCCGCTCTCCCGCCGACTCCTCGCGTGCGTCCTTGCCTTCTCGGCCGGCGCGCTCATCAGCGCGCTCGCGATCGAGCTGGCCTATGAGGGGGCGGTCGACCTGCGTCAGGAAGGGTTCAGCACGAATTTCGCCTGGGTCTTCATCGGTGGTGGCTTCGCGGTCGGCGCGTGCTTTTATTACGCGGCATCGCTGTTTCTCGAGAAGAAGGGCGGTGCCGTCCGCTACCGCACCCGCTTTCGCGAGTACGCGCGTGGGCGCAAGCAGCGGGAATCGCGCGACCTGATCGGGCTGCTGGCGCGGTGCGATTTGCTGCGTCACCTGCCGCCCGACGACATCGAACAGATCCTGCCGTGCATTCGCGACCGCCATCTGGCGCCCGGTGAAATCCTGTTCCGCAGCGGCGATCCCGGCGACGCGCTCTATATCGTCGCGCGCGGCAAGGTGCGGGTACTGGCGGAACCCGCCTCGGGCGTCGCGACCCCTCCGCGCTCGCTTGCCGAGCTCAGTGAAGGAAACGCCTTCGGCGAGATGGCGCTGCTGAGCGGCGGCACGCGCACGGCGACGGTACAGGCAATCGACGATACCGATTTGTTGGCGATCGAGCGGCAGGATTTTGACCAGTTGGTCGCGGACGATCGCCAGCTCGCGGCCGCGGTGGAGCGGCTCAGCCACCAGCGCGCCATCAGCAATTTGAGCGTCGGAGGCACCAACCCCTCGACTTGGGCCAGGCTCGCCAGCAGCAATCTCGACCATTTGAGCCGCAGCGAAGAGAGCCGGATACTCGCCGAGACCGGGGGCGGCTCGGGGCTCGCGATCGTGCTCGGCAATATTCTCGACACCATCCCGGGCTGTCTCGTGATCGGCGCGAAATTCATCGGTTTTCAGAGCCTCTCGCTGACCTTGATCCTCGGCATGTTCTTGGGCGGCATCCCCGAGGCCGCCGCGAGTGCAGCCATGCTTCGCAAAGCGGGCTACCGGCCCGACACCATCTTTCTTTTGTGGTCGACGGTGCTAGTGGCGGGAGTAGCCGCCGCTGCGGCCGGCAAGCTTTTCATCGGCAGCCCCGATTCCATGGTGGCGATCTTTTGCCAGGCTTTGGCCGGCGGCGCGGTGCTGGCGCTGGTGGCACACGCGATGCTTCCGGAAGCGCTCGACGAGGGCGGCTCGCTGGTCGTGCTGCCGACCGTGGCCGGGTTTCTATTCGCGCTTTACCTGGCGCTTAAAGAGTCGATCGCGTGAACGGAAGAGCGGGGCGCTAGATCGCGCTCCTGGTGATCCGCCCCGTCGCATCCACGTACCAGCGCTCGCTCGGGAAAGAAGCGCCGTTGAGCGACGCCGCCATCCAATCCGCCATCAAGGTCGGGGGATAGGGGCCAAGGTTGGTCGCGGGAACGCCGCCCACGGAATGGCGCGCGTCCTGGTAGATGACCAATCGCTTCGGTCCCGCGAGCGCCGCAATCAGCGCTTCGGTGCCGCTCATCGGGCTCAACTCGTCCGCTTCGCCAGCGAGGCAAAGATAGGGCGCTCGGATGCGCTCGGCGTAACCTTCCCAGGTCAGCGTCTTGCGAAATTCGTCGAACCGGGCTTCATCGGCGATGCCCGCCATGTACATGAACCGCTTCTTGAAGGTGGGCGACGCCTCCTCGAAAATGGTGGCGCAGCCGGGCTCCAGGCAGGTGTGGGTCACGGCGCAAGCGCGATAACGCGGCTCGGCGCCGGCGGCGATCGTCGCGAAAAGCGACCCGAAACTCGCGCCGGCGATGCCGATGCGCTCGGCATCGATCTCGGGCCGCGCGGCGAGCCAGCTCATGATCGCGGGACCGGCCTCGGCCCAGCCGGGAATGCTGACGGGAATGCCCAGCAGCGGGCATTCATATTGCCCGGGACCATCGACCGCGAGCACGGCGATGCCGCGCGCCAGCCAGCGGTCGCCGTGAAGCGCCACGCTGATCTCCTTGAAACTGTCCATGCCCGGCACCGCGACCACCGCGGGGACGCGCTCGCCGCGCCGGTTCGGCGGCAGGTGCAGCCAGGCCGGCAATGCCTTTCCCTGAAACGGAATCCAAGCGGCTTCCACGGGATGATCGGCGAGCGCCGCATAGCGGCCGTAGCAATCGCGCTTGCGTTCGTTGTAGTAGCGGTTCTCCGCATTGTTCTCGTCGATCGGCCATTGCGCCGCTCCCCAATGCACGGCGGCCATGAAATAGTTCTCGCGCGCGGTGACGGTCGCGCCTTCGGCCTCCGCCTCGCGCGCCTTCGCTTCGCGCCGTCGCGCCACCGCTTCGAAGGCCGGCGACACGTCCGCGTACTTCTGGATGCGAAGCCGTATCGCCGCGAAGTCGGCGGTCGCTTCCACACCGCAGGGCGCCGAGAGATAAACCGAGCGCGGCTGATCCCAGTCGATACCATTGGCGCGGATTATGTTGTCGATGAGCCAGCGCTGCTCGATCCAACGTCGCGGTTGCGGGACGCGGGTTCCCTCAGCAGAGTCGGTTTTCATAGCCGGCAAGGCTACAGTTGCGAGCCGGTCAAGAGCAACAGACGCGTGAGATCGGGGTCCTGACATGGAACATCACTCTTTCGGCCGTCTTTCCCCCGTCAGCGTGCTTACTCTGGGCGGCGGCGGGATCGGCATGCTCTGGGGCGAGACGAGCCACGAGGAATGCGTGGCGACGGTTCGCGCGGCCGTCGATGCGGGAATCGATTTGCTCGACTTGGCGCCGCGTTACGGCGACGGCAAGGCGGAGCTGGTGGTGGGTGAGGCGTTCGGCGGCAAACTCCCGGCAGGTGTCCGCGTGACCAGCAAATGCTTGCTCGGCGATACGCGCGCCGCCGAAGTGGAGAAGCGGCTGCGCCGGTCTATCGCCGAGAGCCTGGAGCGGATGCGGTTGAAGCGGCTCGACCTGTTTTTCCTGCATTCCAACGTCGTGCCGGACCGGCACGAGATGCGCGCCCATCCCGACGCCGCAGTCCGCATGACGCCTTACAGTCGGTTCGTGGAGTGCGTGCGGCCGGTGTTCGAGCGCCTGGTCGCGGAAGGCTTGATCGGCGGCTGGGGTTTGACCGGCATCGGCTATCCCGCCACGATCATGCAACTGTTGCAAGAGCAGCCCAAGCCGGCGGCGGTGCAATGCATCGCCAATCTCCTGGGTTCGCCGGGCGCGCTCAAGTTCTTCGACGGCCCCGCGAAGCCGCGCGACGTGATCGCCGCGGCGAAAGCCAATGGTGTCGCCGTCATGGGAATTCGCGCCGTGCAGGCGGGCGCGCTCACCGCCGCCATCGATCGCGATCTGCCGGCGGGCCATGCCGAGCGCCGCGACTACGAGCGCGCCGCGAGATTTCGCCGGCTGTGTGCGGAGCTAGGCGCTAACCCCGCCGTGATCGCGCACCGCTATGCGTTGGCGATTGACGGCATCGACACCCTGGTGCTCGGGGTCAAGAACCGCCGCGAGTTGGCGGAATGCGTCGCCGCCGCACAAGCAGGACCCCTGCCGCCGGAACTGACGCGTCGCGTTGATGCGACCGTCGATCGCCGCGCCGAACAGGACGGCGCGGCCTCATCCGGGTGAGGTTGACCCCATGCGCGCGATGGTTCTCGATGCGGCGCGCAAGCCGCTAAGATACTCGGAGAGCGAGACGCCACCGGAACCCGGGCCTCGGCAAGCTCTCATCCAAATTCATGCCTGCGGCGTCTGCCGGACCGACCTCCATATCGTCGATGGTGAACTCGCGGAGCCGAAGCTCCCGCTGGTGCCGGGTCATGAGATCGTGGGCACCGTGGCGGCGGTTGGCGGGGATGTGACGCGGGTCCGCGTCGGCGATCGGGTCGGGGTGCCGTGGCTCGGCTGGACCTGCGGTGAATGCGCCTATTGCCGGAGTGGCCGCGAAAATCTTTGCTCCCGCGCGCGATTCACCGGCTATCAGATCGACGGCGGCTATGCGGAGAAATGCGTCGCCGACGAACGCTTTTGCTTCCCGATCCCCGCGGGATTCGACGATGCGGCAGCGGCGCCGCTGCTCTGCGCGGGTTTGATCGGCTATCGCGCGCTGCGGCTTGCCGGCGACGCGCTGCGGCTCGGCCTCTACGGTTTCGGCGC
The DNA here is from genome assembly GCA_035517495.1 of Allostellaceae bacterium. GTDB lineage: Bacteria > Pseudomonadota > Alphaproteobacteria > ATCC43930 > CGMCC-115725 > DASZHJ01. The sequence goes on from DATIYT010000128.1 coordinate 5,233, forward strand.
CGCCGCGCATATCGCGGTGCAGGTCGCGCGTTATCGCGGGCAGCAGGCCTTCGCGTTCACGCGGCCCGGCGACAGTGTCTCCCAGGACTTTGCGCGGAGCCTCGGCGCTGATTGGGCAGGCGCCTCGGACGAGCTGCCGCCCGAGCCGCTCGACGCCGCGATCATCTTCGCGCCGGTGGGCGCGCTGGTGCCGGCGGCTCTCAAGGCGACGTCGAAAGGTGGCACCGTCGTCTGCGCCGGCATTCATATGAGCGACATTCCGAGCTTCCCCTACCGCATTCTCTGGGAGGAGCGGGTGGTGCGATCAGTCGCCAATTTGACGCGCCGCGACGGCGAGGAATTCCTCGCGATCGCGGGCAAGATGCCGGTGCGCACAACGACCGAACGCTTTCGGCTCGCCGACGCCAATCGGGCGCTCGACCGCCTCCGCGTCGGCGATATCGAGGGCGCGGCGGTGCTGGTGCCGTAGCGAGGGAAATGAAAGGGCGGCCCGGAGGCCGCCCCTTCTTCGTCCCAGGAGCCTGGCGAGCCTTAGGCCGCCTTCTGCTCCAGAGTCTTCGGCTGATCGGCGCCGCCAATCGCGATCTTGCGCGGCTTCAGCGCTTCCGGAACCTCGCGCACGAGGTCGACGCTGAGCATGCCGTTCTCGAGCTTGGCGCCTGTCACCTTGATGTGATCCGCGAGTTCGAAGCGGCGCTCGAAGGCACGGCGCGCGATGCCTCGATAGAGCACGCTCTGCGGCTCCTTCTCGGTCTTGGAGCGGCCCGCGATCTCGAGCGTGTTCTCCTTGACGGTGATGTCGATCTCGTCGGCGCTAAAACCTGCGACCGCCATGGTCAGGCGGTATGCGTCGTCGCCGGTGACTTCGATGTTGTAGGGGGGATAGCCGGGGTCGAGTCGGGTCGCCGTCTCGGCAAGCTGCATCAGCCGATCGAAGCCGATGGTGGAACGGAACAAGGGTGAAAAGTCAAAGCTGGTCATGGCCATATCCTCTTGTATGAGCAACATGGGAAAGCGAGCGGCTCCCTGCTGCGGGCAGTGCTCGCCGTGGTTAACGCCGGACCCGGTTGAGCGGCATCCGGCACCCCTGAGATAGGAACGGGATTTTATTGGTTCAAGAGCAGGATCGAGGGATGTTATTGGTGTTTGGGCATGACCGTACCTTCAGCCACCGAATCGCGACCCACGGCATTTTTCAGCAAAACCTACGACGAGGCGCTGCGCCTCATCGAGGAGGCTCGCGGATATCTCGCCGTGCTGGAGCCGTTGGAGCGGCGCGGCCTCCCGGTGCCCGAGCGGCTCAAGCTCTGCACCGAGACCATGCGCATGACCGCGCGGCTCACCCAGGTGATGGCTTGGCTCTTGATGCAACGCGCGGTGCACGAGGGCGAAATCGCGAGGGACGCGGCACTTGCGGGCACCGTCATTCTCGCCAATGTCCGGATATGCATGGAGCGTGCAGAGTCCGCCTGGGAAGGGCTGCCGCAGCGTCTCGTGGGACTGCTCGATCGAAGCCAGCGCCTCTACCTGCGCGTCGCCCGCCTCGACGAGCTGGCGCGGCGGTAGCCTGCCGACCGCTACTTCTTCTTGGGGGTCGCAGGCGCTGTCTTCACCGTCGCCGCTGCTTTGGGCGCAGGGGCAGCAGTAGTTCCGCCTCCGAGGCTCCCGAAACGCTTGTTGAAGCGCGCGAGCTGGCCGCCGGTGTCGATCAGCCTTTGCTGCCCGCCGGTCCAGGCCGGGTGCGACTTCGAATCGATGTCGAGGCGCAGCGTGTCGCCGGCCTTCCCGTAGGTGGAGCGGGTCTTGTAGGTGGTGCCGTCGGTCATCACCACGGTGATCTCGTGGTAATCGGGGTGGATGCCTTCCTTCATGGGCGACGCTCCGGGCAACGGGTCTAATGGCTGAGGCGCGGCGTTATAGCGAAGCTCGCCCCCGGCCGCAACTCCGAGCCTCGCCGTTCACCGATCGGTCAAGCGGAATTCGATCCGGCGGTTCTTGCTAAAGGCGTCCTCGGTGTTGCCGGGATCGATCGGCTGAAATTCCGCGAACCCGGCGGCGGCCAGGTGCTCGGGTGGAATGCCTTGTTGAATCAAATATTTAACGACGGCCGTGGCGCGCGCGCTCGAAAGCTCCCAGTTGGATTTGAATTGCGACGTGCTGATCGGTCGCCGATCAGTGTGACCGTCGACCCGAAGTACCCAATTGATATCGTTGGGAATATTCGGGATGATATCCTTGAGCGCGCCGGCCAGCAGGTCAAGTTCATGTTGCGCGTCAGCGCTCAGATCGGCGCCCCCCGGCGGAAACAGCACTTCGCTCTGAAAGACGAACCGATCTCCGACGATACGGATGTCCTGGCGGTTGCCGAGGATTTCCCGCAGCCGGCCGAAGAATTCGGAACGATATTGCGCCAATTCCTGGACTTTGTTGGCGAGCGCCACGTTCAGGCGGCGGCCCAGATCGATGATCTGTGCTTCCTGATCCTTGGCCTTCTGCTCGGAGGCGTCGAGGGCCGCCGCGAGGCGCTGCAATTGGTCGCGGACCGCCAGGATTTGCTCGTTCAACAGCGCGACCTGATCCTGCGCCGTGCGCAGCGCGGTGTCCTTCTCGGCTAGTTGCTCGCGCGTTTTGGCGAGGTTCTCGTCGGCACCCGCTCCTATTTCGGAAAGGCGAATCTGCAGCTTGTCGCGCGCGGCAATCGACGCCTTGAGTTGGCTCGACACCTCCTGCAGGTCAGTGCGCATCGAGTCGTTTTCGCTGCGCTGGAGGTTCAATTGCGTCGTCAGGTCGTCGATCTGGCGGTGGAGGTCCTGCAGCGCCTTCTCGCTCCCCGAGAGCGCGGTGCTGAGGTAGAACTGCGCTGCCGTAAAGATCATGACCACGAAGATGATCACCATCAGCAGCTGCGAAAGCGCGTCGACGAACCCGGGCCAAATGTCGATGCCGAGGCGGCGCGGACGTCGCGACGCGAATGCCATCGCCGCTCAGCGCTCCGTCTCTTCGGCGAGTGCCGCTATGGTGCGCGCAACCAGGCGAATTTCGTTGCGGAGTTCCTGTACGGCGGCACCACGACCCTGCGCGACTTCCTCGTAGAGCCGCGCCAAGTGGAGCTCGATATTGCGCAGATGCGCGCGCGACTCGTCCTGTGCCGGGCTGCGCTGGGTACTCGCCTCGGCCAAACGTTGCAGCACCGCCTTGAATTCGATCTGACCCTCCGCCAGCCGCACCAGCAGGCTTTGCTGCGCGCGCATCTGGTCGGTGAGCGCGCCCAGTCGCTCGGTTAGCGAGACGACGTTGGCATTGGCGACGATCCGGCTCTCCTCGCCGCGGGACAATGTGCGCTGCAAGCCGTCGAGACTGTCGGCGGTTTGCTCCAGCAGCGCCTGTATATAGGCGGGAACGGAGCCATCGCCATCGCCGACCCCGCCGGAGAGCCGAGTGAAGCCCGATAGCCATTCTTCGAGATCGTTGTAAAAGCGGTTCTGAGCCAATCCAGCCTGCAAATCGAGGAAACCCAGCACCAGCGATCCCGCGAGGCCGAACAGCGACGAGCTGAAGGCGGTGCTCATGCCGCTGAGCGGTGCTTCCAATCCGGTTTTCAGGTTGTTGAAGGCGACATCCGCGTTGCTTCCCGTGCCGAGAGCGCCCAGCACGCCGCCGACCGCGCCCACCGTCTCGAGCAATCCGTAGAAAGTACCAAGCAGGCCCAGAAACACCAGCAACCCGATCAAGTAGCGGTCGGTCTCGCGTGCTTCTTCAAGACGCGTGCCGATGCCGTCGAGCAGCGTGCGCATCGAGGTTGCGGAGAGACTGACCCGCCCGCCCTTGCGGTCGGTCAGCATGCGCGCCATCGGCGCCAACAGCCGAGGCATGCGGTCGCGGGCGGGGTCGATCTGGTTGCGCCGAAAGCGCTCGATCCAGGAGACTTCGGGGTTGAGGAGCATCACCTGGCGGAAGGTGTAAAGGGTCCCCGCCGCGAGGATGCCGAGGATCAGCCCGTTGACGGCGGGATTCCCCATGAAGAAGCGGAACAATGCCTGCGACAGCAGCGCCGCGATCGCAATCACGGCGACGATGAACAGTCCCATCCGCGTGAGATAACGTTGCGGGCGAGTCACGGTTCCGTGGTCCGCCTCAATTGGTCAGCGCGAGAATGTCGACGCGATCGGCGGCCGCGGCGGTGCCATCAGTGCGATTGCCGAGCGCGCGCACCTCGAACCGTTTGCTGTCGACGCCCTTCTCGATCAGATAGGCCCGCACCGAGATCGCGCGCGCGAGCGACACTCGCCTCGCTTCGCTGGCTTGCTCCGCGCTGCCGCTCGCATAGGCCGCCAGCTCGATGCGCAATTGCGGATCGGCTTGCAATGCTTGAACGACGGCATCGAGCGTGGGCTTTGCCTGGTCGGGCAGGTCGGTATTGGCGCCGGTGAAGACGACATGCGCGGGAAGGCCGGCCTTGCCCGGCAAGTTCGCGGTCTGAGTCGGCACTGCCGGCGGCGTCGAGGGCGCCGCAGCGGCGGGCGGGGCCGCGGGTACGGCGGCCGGGGGCGCCGCCGCAGCCGGGGCTGCGGGGGCCGGCGGCACGGCGGCCGGAGCCGCTGGGACCGGGGGTACGGGAGCCGGGGCTACAGGCGCGGCGGCAGCCGTCGGAATTATGACCAGCGTCGGCGGCGTCGCCGCGATCGTGGCCGTCGGGCTCACGCCGGGTGCGGCGGCGGCAGGCGGCGCCGGAGCGGAAGGGGGTATTGCGGGGAGCGAGGAGGGTGCTGCCGCGGTCGATGCGACCGACGGCGCCGCGCTCGGTGCGCTGCTCGCAGAACCGGAACCCGCCGGTTGCGTCGGGGTTACTGGCGCCGCGGCGACGGGCGGGGGTGCCGCCGGCGCGGCAGGCGTTGCCGGGGCTGCCGGCGCCGCCGCCGTCGTGGAAGAGGGCGGACTTAACGGAACGGGGCCCGCGGCCGGTTGTGATGTCCCGCCGGCGGTCGCGGTGGCCCCGCGGGAGGGTTTGGCCAGTTTGGGCGCGGTCGAAGCCGTTCTCGTGCGCCGCGGCGGGTGCAGATGCACGATGTCGGTTGCGGGGCCCGGCCCTTCCATCATCTCAGGCAGCGTAAGCGGCGGGCCTAGCGCGTCGAGCACGTTCTCGTTGACGGTCACGCTGGGCATCTGCGCGCTGCTCGGCTCAGTGGCGAAAAGCGGGCCGAGCACGGCTACCGCTGCGGCGCAGCGGGTCCCGTGTTGCAGCCAAACGCCCCGGAACTTCATTCAGGCCCACCCTTCCTCGACGCCCGCGGGTTTAACCGCCGGTGCCCAGCCAAAATACCGCAACCCCGGTCCAATACCAACCTCGGCTCGCTCCTCGATTCGCGCCGCTTATGCGCCGGCATCCAACGCCTCTTTGACCAGCGCGGCGAGCAACGGATGGATGTAGGGGTTGCCGGCCAATATGTTACCGGTTGCCATCAATCCATCGCCTCCCGCAAGGTCGGTAATGTATCCACCGGCCTCGCGCACGATAAGCATGCCGGCCGCAATGTCCCAGGCACTGAGTCCCCATTCCCAGTAGCCGTCGTAGCGGCCTGCAGCCAGGTAGGCGAGGTCGAGCGCTGCCGCCCCGCATCGCCGCACGCCGACGGCTGCAGCCATCACCGCCTGAAGGGTTCGCAGATAGATTGCGTGATCGATCTTGGCGCGAATGCTGGGAATCCCGGTCGCGATCACCGCCTCTGCGAGGCTGCGCCGCGCCGAAACACGGAGCCGCCGATCGTTCACGTAGGCGCCCTGACCCTTCTCGGCCCAGAACATTTCATCGCGTATCGGCTCGTAAATGACGCCCGCGATGATCTCGCCATCGCGCTCGAGCGCGATCGAGATGCAGAACATCGGCATCCCGTGCAGGAAATTGGTGGTGCCGTCGAGCGGATCGACGATCCAGCGATGGCGCGGATCGCTGCCTTCGCTGGCACCGCTCTCCTCCATCAAGAAGCCGAAGCTCGGTCTTGCGCGTGAGAGTTCCGCGCGCAAGGTCTTCTCCGCCTTGAGGTCGGCCTGCGTCACGAAGTCTCCGGGACCCTTGACCGAAACCTGAAGCTGCTCGACTTCGCCGAAGTCGCGCAAGAGACCGCGCGCCGCCTTGAGCGCCGCCGAAGCCATGACGTTGATGACGGCGGAGCGGACCGCCATGGAGGCCTCCGCTTAGATCAGCTCAATCCTTGGCGCGCTCGATATAGGTCCCATCGCCGGTATTGACCACGATCCGCGTCCCGGCGCCGATGTGCGGCGGGATCATGACCCGACGACCGTTGTCGAGCTTGCCGGGCTTGTAGGACGAGGAGGCGGTTTGTCCCTTCACGACCGGGTCGGCTTCGACCACGGTCATCACCACGCTCTGCGGCAAGGTCACCGACATCGGCGTACCCTCATAGAGCTGGATCGTGCAGATCATGCCGTCCTTCAGAAAGTCCGCGGGCTCTCCGATCATCTCACGGTCGACCGTGAGCTGCTCGAAGGTGTCGTTGTCCATGAAAGTCGCGTGGTCTCCGTCGAAAAAGAGGAACTGCATCTCTTTCTCGTCCAAGCTCACGCGTTCAACCGTCTCCTGGGTACGGTAGCGTTCATTGGTCTTGGTGCCGGTCTTGAGGTCGCGCATCTCCACTTGCGCGAATGCACCGCCCTTGCCGGGTTGGATCAGTTCGCGTTTCAGCACCAACCACAGCTTGCCGCTGTGTTCGAGAACATTGCCCGGCTTGATGTCGATGGCGTTGATCTTCATGAGTCACTGCTTGTGCGTCGATGGGGCTGCTTCCTAGCAGCTTGTTCCGCCGAAAGGAAGGGGGTGCGGCGCCTCAGGTCGCGCTTGTCAAGGAGAGCCGCTCAATGCAGTGTCGCCCGAGCGCGCGCCTCCTTCTCCCTTCGCCACTCCCGCGGGGCTCCAGCACATGCAAGTGACCCGCTGTTTCGCGATCAGCCTCTCGTTGCTTGCCGCGTCCCTCCTTGCATCCTACGCGTCCGACGGCAGCGAGAGCGAAACCGCGACCCCGATCAAGCATGTGATCGTCGTGATCGGCGAGAATATGACGTTCGATAATCTGTTCGGCACTTACCGCCCGCCCGAGGGCCAGAGCGTCGCGAACTTGCTGTCGAAGGGGATCGTCAACGCCGACGGCACGCCTGGTCCCAACTTTTCGCTGGCGCGCCAGCGCATTGCGGACGACCGTAGCCGCTACGCCGTGCTCCCGCTTCTCACCGGCGCCTATTCGAGCCTGCCGCAGCCCGGCACCACCTATGCGCTCGATCAGCCGAAGTTCGTGCCCGACGCGCGCTTTCCGAGCAATCTGCCGAACGGGCCATACCAGATCACTCGCTACGCCGACTGGAACGCCGCGATCGGCGATCCCGTGCACCGCTTCTTCCAGATGTGGCAGCAATTCGACGGCGGCAAGCAGGATCTCTTCGTCTGGGTCGCGGTGACCTCGGGCGAGGGATCGCAGAAGCGTTCGGATCCCGCATCCGGCACCAATCAGGGCGGCGTCGCCATGGGCTTCTACAACATGGCCGCGGGTGATGGCGCCTACTTCGCCGAACTCGCGCGCACCTACGCGATCGCCGACAATTACCACCAGCCGATCATGGGTGGGACCGGCGCCAACTTCTTCGCGCTCGCGACAGGCTATGTGGCTAGGTATCAGATCGACGGTGAACTGCGTCTTCCGCCCGCCAATCAGATCGAGAACCCAGACCCGCGCCCCGGCACAAATAATTGGTATGCACGATCCGGCTATCAGTCGGGCTCTTACGTCAACTGCGGCGACATTCGCCAACCCGGCGTGCGCGCGATCCGCGAGTATCTGGCAACGCTCTCTTACACGACCTTCAACGACGGCAATTGCGAGCCGGAGGCGTACTACCTCGTCAACAACTACGCCCCTGGCTACACCGCTGCGGGTGCGCCCAAACCACTCAGCCCCGACCAATATGTGTTGCCGCCGCAGACCGCGCGCACCATTGCCGAGGCGCTTTCCGAGAAGGGCGTGAGCTGGAAGTGGTATCATGGGGGGCGCACGGCGAGCGGAATCGAGAAGGACCTCTACTCGTCGATCGGCGATCCCTTCACGCATTCGACGGCGGTGATGACCGGACCGCTCAAGGCAAACCTGCAGAGCCTCGACATGCTCGACCGCGACCTCGCCTCGGGCCGGCTTCCCGCGGTGTCCTTCGTGACGCCGCCCAATCCGGATTCCGGTCATCCCGCCTATTCCGATGCCTCGCGCTACGAGACGTTCATCAAGGCGCTCGTGGCCAAAGTGCGGGCTGAGCCGCGCATCTGGGCCGATACCGCGATCCTCATCACCACCGACGAGGGTGGCGGCTTCTACGATTCAGGCTACATCCAGATCCTCGACTTCTTCGGCGACGGCACCCGCATTCCCATGATCGCCGTCTCGCCCTGGGCCAAGAAGGGCGCGGTCGACCACACCTATTACGACCACGTCTCGATACTGAAGTTCATCGAGAAGAACTGGGGCCTGCAGCCGCTCTCGCCGCGCAGCCGCGACAATCTGCCGAATCCAGCGGTCGGCAACGGCGATCCCTATGTGCCCACCAACCGCCCGGCGATCGGTGATCTCATGAACTTGTTCAAATTTTGAGGCCCTGGTGAGCGACACGCGCGAACAATGGTGGCGGCCCGATCGCTTTGCGCGCAAGCGGGAATTCCTGGCGGCGCGCGCCCGCATCGCAGCGGCGGTGCGCGCGGTTTTTGCCGCGCGCGGCTTTGTGGAGGTGGAGACGCCTGCGCTCCAGGTGAGCCCCGGCCTCGAGCCGCACCTGATGGCGTTCGAGACCACTCTCGATCAACCCGGCGCGCAAAGCCGGCGGCGCTATCTTCATACGTCGCCCGAGTTCGCGATGAAGAAGCTGTTGGCGGCCGGCGTGCCGCGGCTCTTCCAGCTTGCTCGCGTGTTCCGCAATGGCGAGCGGAGCGCCACTCATCATCCGGAATTCACCATGCTGGAATGGTACCGGGCGGACGCCAGCTATCTCGATTTGATCGACGACTGCGAGGCGCTGCTGCGCGCGGCGAGCGCGGCCGCTGGAAACGCGGGGTTCCGTTGGCGCGGCAACAGCGCTGAGGCGGGGCGCCCCTGCGAGCGCCTCAGCGTCGCCACCGCGTTTCAGCGATTTTGCGGCATCGATATACTCGCGACCGCCCCCGATCCGGAGGCTCCCGACTTGGCGCTACTGGCGCGCGCGGCCGATCCGATCGGCATCGCGCCGCATCCCGGCGACGACTGGGAGGATCTGTTCTTCCGAATCTTTTTGGCGCGCATCGAGCCGGCGCTGGGGCAGGGCGCGCCCACTATCCTCCTCGATTATCCGATCTCGATGGCGGCGCTGGCGCGGGCGAAGCCCGAGGATGCGCGCCTCGCCGAACGCTTCGAGCTTTACGTCTGTGGTCTCGAGCTGGCGAATGCCTTCGGCGAGCTGACCGATGCGTCGCTGCAACGCCGGCGTTTCGAGCACGATCAAGCGCGAAAGCGTGCGCGCTACGGAATTCAATACCCGATCGACGAGGATTTCCTGCACGCGCTCGCGCACGGCCTGCCGCCGGCGGCGGGCATCGCGCTCGGTTTCGACCGCTTGGTCATGTTGGCGGCCGGTGCCGACGCGATCGAGGACGTGCTGTGGGCGCCGGTGCAATAGCACGGTGAAATGTGCACGCGAGTCGCGGGAAGCCATCGAGTCGCAGGTTCCGACGATCCCAAGGTCCGGTTTAGACCGATTTTTATTGACCCGCACTTGTAGAAATAGATGGCACTTAATCCGATGCGATCCTACCCATTGGGCCACGGTCAATGGCCCATAGGGGCTTGTCGATAATCCCCAAAAATCAGGATTGACCATCGTTGTAGCGCGACCCACGGTCGAGAGCGTCGCCCACTCGCAGGTGTAGAAGCCCCCCGCCAGGATCGGTTCATTGCTAGGGCAATGATGCGACAGGGGCTCGCCGGGTCTACCATCCCTTGGCCTGACGATGACATGGCGATGGCGACAGGTCGTTGGATGAGCATGGGCGTGGCGGTCTCTGCGTGGGGTCGGGGAACGGCGATGGCGCGCGCGCCCCTATGAGCGCCGTGATCTCAAACGGCAGCGTCGCCGATGTTCTCACGATTGTCGTGGTTGCGCTGATTCTTTGCGGCTGCGCCGCGCTCATTTTCTGGATCGTGTTTGGTCCGGACTTCGAGACCAGCCCGCGTGGGATACGCAACGGCAAGCGATCCGGATTCTATCTTGAGGTGATGGCTTTCAGCGTCCTCGCAATGCTGGCCTCGAGCGTGCTCTTTGTTCTGTCGCTGCGGAGCGGCGATCATGGGAGTCCGCGGGGGTCGGAGGTCGTGGCCATCGCGAAGCTGCCAGCGCCGCCTCTGCCGAGCCCGGTCGAGACGCCGGAGGAACCGGGATCGGCGCCGATCGACGCCACGAAACTGTCGACCCCCGAACCGGCCCCCGCATCGGCGCCGCCACCGGTCGCTGCGACCCCGTCGGAGCCGACGGTCGCGGAATCCACGCCTGCGGTAACATCTGCGACGACGAGTGCCGAGCCTGATGTGATAGCCGCAACGCCCGAGCCGGTGGCGCCAGCCGCGACAGCGAGCGCCGAACCCGCTCCTAAGGCCGCGACGCCCGCTACCACGGGTGAGATTGTCGACATTGCGCCCGCTTCCGGGACGCCACCCGCGGCGGCGTCCGCACCTGCATCGGGAGCGGCGTCGGGCGCGCCCACGCTCGAGACCGCTCCGGCCCCGGCCCCCGAGGCCGCGGGAAGCACCGGCGGCACGACGCCGGGCGAGTCCGGCAGCGAGGCGGGAACGATCCCGGCGACGCCGGCACCGACCGAGACGGCGAACGCGCCCCCCGAACTCGCCACTCCAGCCGCCACGCCCAGAGGATCAGAGGTTGGTATCCTGATGCAGCGCGGCGACGCGCTGCGCGAGACCGGCGATTTCGCAGCGGCGCGACTGTTCTACGAGCGCGCCGCAGAGCAGGGTAGCGCCGCCGCGGCTCGTGCGGCCGGCGAGACCTATGATCCGATCGTGCTCGGCGAAGCGCATGCGCGCGGCGTTCGGGGCGACGCCCGGGCGGCGGCCGGCTGGTATCGCAAGGCAATCGCCGGCGGCGATGCCGAAGCGCAGCAGATGTTGCAGCGGCTTATCGCGAAATATTCCGGCTGAGTTTCTGGACTTCGGACAAATCGGTAAGGGCTAGCCGCGGCCTTAGTCGCCGGGATAACTGCTATGGGCGTCGTTCGGCCAAATGAAGTTGGTGTAGGTGACGGTCACGCTGAAATCGAGCGCGCGCACCTGGTGCCACCAACCCAGCGGCATGAAGATGATCTCGCCGGGAGCGAGGTCTACGTCGTAGATCTTGGCCTGCGCGAGCTTCGGGAAGCGGGCGCGGTCGAGCGCCGGGTCCTCGAGATCGGTGATCTCGCTGAAGACGTGACGGTTGTTGTAAAGCTTTGACGTGTGCGCGGCAGGCACCACCTTGAGCCGCTTGCGGCCGACGATCTGCGCGATCAGGTTGTTGGTGAGGTCGTGGTGCAACGAGGTGATCGTGCCGGCGGGTCCGATCCACATCATGCCCTGGGGTGTTTCCGGGCTTTGCGCGAGGAATTTGTCGAGCGCGCCCAGATCGCGGGAGAGCGATGCGAGTGCCGCGGCGTTGCTCGCTGAGTTGTAGGCGGTGATATAGGCGTCATTGCCCGTGCTTCCGGCGGCGATCATGTCGATGAAGCGGTCGAAGGGCATCGTGCGCAGATGCCGGTCTTTCTCCATCTCGAAGCGCTCGTTCGTGCTCCGCTCGCCCTGATACTGAACCGGCGCCGCGCCGACGGCCGCCCGCAGGTATTGCGGCGTCCAACGTGTGAGCGCCGGCCAATCCGCCATTTCTCCGGTGAGGATCACGGGCCGATTCTGCGCGTAGTAGCGTTCGAGGAATTCATCGCGGCCCAGATTGGCCCGGCGCTCGATCTGGTCGGATAGGGGCAACAGTGCGCGGTGGCGCTCCATCGCGTCCAGCAGCCACTCGCGCCGCGCCAGGTCGCGGCGCAACCGCTCGAATTCGCGGGGCTCTCCTCCCGTTGATCGGGCGGTTGCGTCGGCCGGTTGGGAGGCGCTCACGGACTCCGCACGAATGACCGGGGGACCGCCCGCGGCAAAGGGCGCGAGGCGCAGCTTCGTCGCGTGATCCGCGACCCCCTGCCGGTCCGACATGTCGACGCCGCGATAGTAGTGCTTTTGCCAACGGTCGGCCGGAGTCTTCGGCGGATCGCGCGCCACGCGTGCGTGGAATTCGTCGCGCGCCTTGCTCCAGGCCCTGAATTGCTCCAGCACTTCGGGCACTTGCTCCATCGAGACGAAGCGCGGCGTCACGCGGTCGAGATAGCCACGCTGCACCGGGTATAGGAAGCAGAATGGCTCGCCGCGGTCGAAATGGACCCACTGATTGGGGCGCGTGAAGCGCCAGTTCATGGTGAAGGTATAAGGCGACCAATCCGTCTCGATCACCCCGCTCAATGGAAAGATCCCATCCTTGGGGCGGTTGGGCGACCCGCCCGCCCAAAGGTTCCACCCCGGTGGCGTGCGAAAAACCCCTTCGATGTGGAAGGTGAGCACGCCCTGGCCGAAGATCGAGACCGGCGCCCGCTGCGTGTCGCTGCCAGGCGCCAAATTGATGACGACCTCGCCGGTGCCGGTACCGCCGCTCCAGGTTGCATCGAAAGCGCAGGGGCTCAGAACTTCCCAGCCGTGGGCGTTGGCGATATTGAGCGGAAGGCAGCGATAGGCAAAGGATTCGGGCGTCCGATCCATCCACTCGCGGGTCGCCTCGGCCGGCCGAATCAACGGCGCCCATCCCGGATGCAGATAGCAGATGAGGTCCATCGAACCCGTCGGCTGGGACGTGAAGCTGTCCGCCATTTGTAGCAAAGACCGCAATGGTTAATCGAGCGTCATGGCGACGCGACGGCGGAGCGACCCTAAGAAGCCCTTCGCAGCAGCGACTTTCCGCCTCAGCCTTGTGCGGCCTCGATCGCGCGCTCGAAGGCGCGCACGGCCGCGGCCGGACCTTCGGGATTGTTCCAGACCGCCGAAACCACCGCCAGGAAATTGGCCCCGGCCTTGACCAGCGGCGCGCAGTTGGCGGGCGTGATACCCCCGATCGCGACCGAGGGCACAGTCATGGTCTCGCTCCACCAGCGCAGAATTTCAGGATCGGCGCGGTGGCCGCTTACCTTGGTGGTCGTGGGATAGAAGGCGCCGAACGCGACGTAGTCGGCGCCCGCCTCGGCTGCTTCAATCGCGAGATGCCGGCTCGCATGGCACGTCACGCCCACGATGCAGTCGCGTCCCACCAGCGCGCGCGCTTGGGCATAGGGCATATCCTGCTGGCCCACATGCGCGCCGTCGCAGCCGGTCTCAGCCGCCAGGTCCGGCCGGTCGTTGAGCACGAGCGCGACCCCCCGATCATGCGCCACCGGCCGCAATAGATCGCAGGCGCGGCGGATCTCGTCGTCGCTCACGTCTTTCAGCCGAAGCTGCACGCAGGCGATGTTGCCGGCCTCGAGCGCCGCGGCGAGCTGGTCGCGAAATCGCTCGGGGTCGAGAGCCGCGGGGGTGACCAAATAGAGTCGCGTCCGTTCTCGCTGCGCGGTCACGCCTTCCCCTGATAAATCTGAATGATCGTGTCGAGCATTTTGAGCGCTTCTTCTCTCGGGCGCTGGAAAGTGTTGCGGCCAATGATCGAGCCGTTGCCGCCGCCGTCACGGATCGCGCGCACCTCGTTGAAGATGCCGTCCAGGTCCTTGGCTTCGCCACCCGAGAACACCACGACGCGCTTGCCGTCGAAGCACGCCTGCACCACGTGGCGGATGCGCGCCGCCAGCGAGCCGATGTCGATCTTCTGAGCCTCATAGACCTTTTTCGCGGCTTCGAGTTCGAGATGCTCGGTCGGCGGCTTCACCTTGATGATATGCGCGCCCAGGAGCGCCGCCATATGAGCCGCATAGGCGCAAATGTCGACCGCGGTCTCGCCGGCCTTTGAGAGCGCGCCGCCCCGCGGATAGGACCAGATCACGACCGCGAGCCCATAGGATTTTGCTTCGCGCGCGAGCTCGGCGATGTCCTTGATCATGTCGTAGGCGACATCGGACCCCGGGTAGATCGTGTAGCCGATCGCGGAACAGCCAAGCCGAAGCGCGTCATGGACGCCCGCGGTGATCGCCTGCGAGGGCGCTTCCTTGGCGCGCGCCATGCTGTTCGCGCTGTTGAGCTTGAGGATGGTCGGAATCGCGCCCGCGAAGCTGTCGGCGCCCGCTTCGAGAAAACCGAGCGGAGCGGCGTAGGCGTTGAGCCCGGCGTCGATCGCGAGCTGGTAGTGGTAGTGCGGGTCGTAGGCCGCGGGGTTGGGTGCGAAGCTGCGCGCCGGGCCATGCTCGAAGCCCTGGTCCACCGGCAGGATTAAAACCCGGCCGCTGCCGCCGAGCTTGCCGTGCATGAGGATGCGCGCGAGGTTTGCCTTGGTGCCGGGATTGTCGCTTTCGTAACCGTCGAGGATGCGTTTAACCCTTTGGCTAACTCGCATGACCGTTATTCCTCCCGAATTCGTTTATGAGCGGGATATATCAGATCGGTGCCGGGCTGGGAAAGCCCGGCGCTTCGTGATGCAGCATCTGTATATCGGTGTTTATCGAAGGTCTTCCGAGTAATAGCAACCGCCTGGGCGCAGCGCCGTCGTCAGCCGTCACGCCTTGGCGCCGCGGTGGCGTGTCCTCTGACGCAGATACCGCCGGCAGGCTGCATCGGGATCGGATTCGTGCAGCAGGTCGAGCGCCGGCGGCGGCTTGCCGGTCTCGATCTCCGCGTCGAGCTGACCCGCGATATCCCTAAGGCGTTTGAGCGCGGCGCCGCCGCCGCTGAAGCGCACTCGCTTCAGGCCGTGGCGCAGCGCGTTGAGCACCGTTCCCGCTTCGCCCGCGCAATCGAGGATCGCGGCGACGGGAACCGTCGGAAAATCGGCGCGCGCCGCCTCGATCACGGCGTTGAACCACATCGCCCCCGCGTAGCCGCCGGCGCCGACGGCGCTCGCGAGTACGACGGGAACGCGGAGTTCCTGCGCCGCCGCGAGCGCCGCGCGCGCATCGGCAAGCGAATGGATGATGATCCGCCGCGCCGCCCGCACCGGGCTCAGCCGAGCGATCCCACCAGCGCCGCCGCCTCGACCATGCGATTGGAGAAGCCCCATTCATTGTCGTACCACGAGAGCACGCGGCAGAAGCGCTTGCCGAGCACGCTCGTCTGCGTCAGGTCGAAGGTGGAGCTGGCGGGGCAGTGATTGAAATCGACCGAGACCAGCTCTTCCTTGTTGACCGCAAGAATGCCGCGGAATCGATTCGAGTTCGCGGCGTCGGTCATCAGCGTGTTGATTTCGTCGGCGGTGGTGTCCCGCGCCGCCGTAAATTTGAAATCGATCAGCGACACATTGGCGGAGGGAACGCGGATCGCGGTGCCATCGAGCTTCCCCTTGAGCGCCGGCAGCACGAGACCGAGCGCGCGCGCCGCGCCGGTCGAGGTCGGGATCATGGAGAGCGCCGCCGCGCGCGCGCGGCGCAGGTCTTTGTGCAGGGTGTCGACGGTGCTTTGGTCGCCTGTGTAGGCGTGGACGGTTGTCATGAAGCCGTGCTCGATGCCGACCCCTTCGTTCAACACATAGGCAACCGGCGCCAGGCAATTGGTCGTGCAGGAGCCGTTCGAGATCACGGTGTGCTCGCGCTTCACTTGGTCGCTGTTGACGCCCATCACCAAGGTCATGTCGACGCCGTCGGCGGGTGCGGAGACGATGACGCGCTTGGCCCCGGCTTCGAGATGCTTCGCGGCGGCTTCGCGCTTGGTGAAGAGGCCGGTGCATTCGAGCGCCACGTCGATGCCGAGCGACTTCCACGGGAGCTTCGCGGGATCGCGCTCGGCGGAGACGGCGATCTTGCCGCGGCCGATGTCGATCCAACCATTACCGGTCTTGACCTCGCCGGGAAAGCGGCCATGCACGCTGTCGTATTTGAGCAGGTGCGCATTCGCCTCGACCGAGCCCAGGTCGTTGATGGCAACCGCCTCGACCTCCTTGCGGCCGGACTCGTGGAGCGCGCGCAGCACCAACCGGCCGATGCGGCCGAATCCGTTGATCGCAACCCGAACCGCCATCGTGATTCCTCCAGACTTGACGAACCAAGACCCTAAAGACGCGCGAGCGCCGCTTCGACGACGCGCTCGGCGGTGATGCCGAAATGCTTGTATAGGTCTTCCGCGGGCGCGGAGGCGCCGAAATCGCGCATGCCTACCATGACGCCGTCGCCGCCGAGATAGCGCTCCCAGCCGAAGGGCGAGGCGGCTTCGACGGCGATGCGCGGAACCGCTCCCAGCACCGAGCCCCGATAGGCCTCATCCTGGCGGTCGAAGAGCTCCCAGCACGGGAGAGACACGACGGCGGCGCCGATGCCGCGTGCCTTGAGCGCCGCGCGCGCGGCTACCGCGATCGCCACTTCGGAGCCGGTCGCGAGCAAGGTCACGCGACGGGTTCCTTCGGCCTCTTCCAAGACGTAGCCGCCGCGCGCCGAACGGTTTTCGCCCGCGCCCTCACGGCGCAACGTCGGTATTGCCTGGCGCGTGAGCGCGATCACCGCCGGAGCGTTCTTGGTGGCGAGCGCCAGCTCCCAGCACTCCGCCGTCTCGATCGGATCTGCCGGCCGATAGACGCAAAGGCGTGGCATCGCGCGCAAGGCCGCGAGTTGCTCCACAGGCTGATGGGTCGGCCCGTCCTCGCCGAGGCCGATCGAATCGTGGGTCATGACGTAGATCACGCGCAGGCCCATGAGAGCCGAAAGGCGGATCGAGGGGCGGCAGTAATCGGTGAAGATCAGGAAGGTGCCGCCATAGGGAATGATGCCGCCATGGAGCGCGAGCCCGTTCATCGCCGCCGCCATCTCGTGCTCGCGCACGCCATAGAACACGTAGCTGCCGCCGTAATCGGCGGCGGTGATCGGCTTCTGGTTCTTCGCTCTGGTATTGTTGGAACCCGTGAGATCGGCGGAGCCGCCGATCAGCTCGGGGAGCGCGGGTACGAGCGCATCGAGCACCAGGCCCGAGGCCTGCCGCGTCGCGATTTTCGGCGCCTCGCCCGCAAATTTAGCCTTGAGCGCCGCGAGCGGCGCGCGCCAGTTTGCCGGCAGATCGCCGGCGTTCCGGCGCTTGAATTCGGGCGCATCGGGCGACTGCGCGAGGCGTTCACGCCAAGCGCGCGATGCTTCGCCTCCGCGCGCACCCGCGGCACGCCAGCGGGCGAGGATCGGTGCCGGTATCTCAAAGGGCGGATAAGGCCAACCGAGGCGCTCGCGCGCACCAGCGACTTCCTGTGCGCCCAAAGCCGCGCCGTGCGCGGCGGCGGTGCCAGCCTTGCTGGGCGCGCCGAAGCCGATCGTCGTGCGGCAGGCGATCAGCGAGGGTCGATCGCTTGCTTTCGCGCGCGCGAGCGCCGCCGCAACCGCGTCGGTGTCGTGCCCATCGATACGCTCGGCCCGCCATCCCGCCGCGATAAAGCGCTGCAGTGGATCATCGGATACCGCGAGCGAGGTCGGTCCGTCGATCGAGACTGCATTGTCGTCGAAGAGGACGATCAGCTTGCGAAGTTTGAGGTGCCCGGCCAGCGTGATCGCCTCGTGGCTAATGCCCTCCATCAGGCAGCCGTCGCCGGCGATCGCAAAGGTGAAGTGATCGACCAGTGTGTCGCCGAAGCGCGCATTCATGATCCGCTCGCCGAGCGCCATGCCCACGGCATTGCCGAGGCCCTGCCCCAATGGCCCTGTGGTGGTCTCGATCCCGCTGGCGTGGCCGTATTCGGGATGTCCGGCGCAGCGGCCGCCGAGCTGGCGGAAGTGCTTCAGCTCGTCGAGCGTCATGTCACCATAGCCGGTCAGATAAAGCAGGGCGTAAAGCAGCATGGAGCCGTGCCCGGCCGAGAGCACGAAACGGTCGCGGTCCGGCCAAACGGGATCGGCGGGGTCGTATTTCAGAACCTTGGTGAACAGGACCGTCGCCACGTCCGCCATGCCCATGGGCATCCCGGGATGGCCGCTGTTGGCGCGCTCGACCGCGTCCATGGCAAGCGCGCGGATTGCGTTTGCCATCTCCCTCAGCTCGGGGTCGCGCGGTGGCGGCAAGGCGGGCGCCGCAACGGTGGGGGAAGCGGTGGTGGTCATGGTCAAGGAATGCGGGCGGAGCAGCGCATCGAGGATGTGCCGCACCTTGCCGCCCGGGCGCCACCGCGTCAACCGCCCTGAGAGTCGAGCTTCCGCAGGCGGCATTTGACCAACATCAGGCCGCAAATTTGGCCCATTTCCGCTGGCTGCCGCAGATTGACGGGCAGTTCAACCGGCGCGTAAGGTGTCCGAGTCGGAGGCGGCGGGATGAGCAAATTAACCAAAATGGCGGAGGCAGCCGATCGGTTGGAGCGCGCCGTGCTGCGCCTCGAGGCGGCGATGGAGCAGGCCGACCCCGACAGCGGCCGGCACGATGTCGAAACCGCGCTGGCCAGCGCCAAGGCGCAATACGCAACCCTCGCCCGGACGACGCAGACCGTCGCGTCTCGCCTCGATGGCGCGATACTTCGGCTCGATCGCATGCTGGAGGAGTGATGCCGGAGCTGCATCTCACCATCAACGGCCGGACATATCCCATCGCTTGCGATGACGGACAGGAGGCGCGGCTCAAGGAGCTGGCACAGTACCTCGATCGCAAGACCGTGGACTTTGCCCGCAAGCTGGGACAAATCGGCGAGGCGCACCTGCTGGTGCTGGCGGCGCTGCTCATCACCGACGAGCTGGCCGATGCCCAGGCGGTGCTCCGGCGCCACGCCAGCGGCGAGAGCATCGGCAATGGCGTCGACGTGGATGCGCTGGCCCATGGCCTCGAGGAATTGGCGGAGCGCATCGAAGCGATTGCAGATCGCATCGAAACCACCCACATTGCTTGACGGGAATGGGGCTGGCCGGCCCGTTAGGTCGCACAAGACCCCGGGGCCGATAGTGACCTCTTGGGAGCTGTCCCTGCCGGGGCCGTGGTCTCGGTATACGGTGCCCACCTGCGTAAGCGGGCCTAGAGGGTTTGTCATGCCGACGGCCGTGCCGGCTCCATGCCCGCTCTCATGACCGAGAGCGCGAAGGCCAAACTCAGGGTCGAGGCGCGCCGCCGCCGCGGTGCCATCGAGCACGCGACCCGCGCGGCCGCAAGCCTCGCCTTGCGTGCGCACCTGCTGGCGGCGTTGCCGCGTATCGCACTCGCTGTCGGTGCAGCGGTGGCGGGCTATCGCGCGATTCGCGACGAGATCGATCCGGAGCCGGCGCTGATTGCCTTGCAGGAGCGGGGCTTTGCACTGGCGTTGCCGGTATCCCTCAACAAGAGTGTACCGCTGGAATTTCGGTCGTGGCGGCCGGGCGATCCGCTGTCCCCGGACCGGCTCGGTGTGCCGGCACCCGAAGGAACCGCGAAGGCGGTCGATCCCGCGTTGATCTTGGTGCCGTTGTTGGCCTTCGACCACCGGGGATTTCGTCTCGGATATGGTGCGGGGTGCTATGATCGGACCCTCGCGGCGCAGCGTGCCGCGCGCCCTGTTTGGGCGCTCGGGCTTGCATTTGCACTGCAGGAAATAGAGTGCGTCCCGGCAGCGCCGCATGACAGCCGTCTCGATGGCGTGATAACCGAGCGCGGGTTGATCTGGTTTGGAGGCAACGATCGTTCGATGAGCCGAAAGTGAAATTGTTGGTCTGTGGCGACGTGGTGGGACGCTCGGGGCGCGATGCGGTCGCGACGCATCTGCCGCGTCTTAGGCGAGAGCTGGGCCTCGATTTCGTGGTGGTGAACGGCGAGAATGCCGCCCACGGGTTCGGCATCACCGAAAAGCTCTGCACCGAGCTTTATGCCGCCGGCGCCGACGTCATCAGCAGCGGCAATCATGCCTGGGACCGCCGCGAAATCATCCCCTACATCGGGGGCGATCGCCGGCTGCTGCGGCCGCTCAACCTGCCGCCGGGGACACCGGGTGTGGGAGGCGGGGTATACGAGGCGCGGGATGGGCGGAAGGTCTTGGTGCTGAACCCGATGGCGCGCCTCTTCATGGATGCGATCGATTGTCCCTTCCGCGCGGTCCAACGCGAGCTGGAGGCAACACACCTCGGCGGCGTGCACGCCGTCATCATCGATTTCCACGGCGAGGCGACATCGGAAAAGATGGCGATGGGACATTTCGCCGACGGACGCGCTTCGCTGGTGGTGGGAACCCACTCGCACGTGCCGACAGCCGATGCGCAGATACTGCCCAAGGGCACCGCCTATCAGACCGATGCCGGGATGTGCGGGGACTACGATTCCGTGATCGGCATGCAGAAGGAAGCCGCGGTCAGCCGCTTCGTCACGAAGATGCCGGGCGAGCGGCTGCAGGTGGCGGAAGGCGAGGGCACGCTATGCGCCGTCTTCGTCGAGACCGATGACGCAACGGGGCTTGCCCGTCGCATCGCGCCGGTGCGCCTCGGTGGAAGATTGGCGCCGGCATCGCCGGGCTGAGGCTGCTGCGGGCGCTGGATTCGCTTCGCCTTACGACGACAATATCTCCTGGCGCAAGGCTTCGAGGCGCTTGTCGAAATCGACGCCGGGCCCGATTTCGACCGGGGTCGTCGACGCGTCAAGCTCACGCCAGTCCTCGCTTGTGAGCGCGCGCTCCGCCGCCGGGAAGAATCGCGTCTCTTCCATCACATGATGCTGGCGTTGCGCTTCAATGAAGCCGTGCATCCAGCGCGTGAATGCGTCGCGCGGAAGTTCTGCTTCGATGAGGATGGCACGCAGACCCGCGGTGAAGTTATGGAGCTGCTCCGCAAGTCTCAGATGCGCAACCGAGAGATCGCCCACCGCCTCGGCCGCGGTGGGATCGCGCTCGCGCAGGCACGCAAACACCAAGTTCTCCTTGCGATGGTGATGTCGATCCGGGAAGTGTCGAAAATACTCCGCGGCAGCCCGGATCACGTCATAGTCGGGTTGCCTCTCCGCATCGAATGCTGTCGCTTCGCGTTCGAGCACCGCCAGCACACCTTCCATCCCCTGATGTTCGCGCTTGAGCTGGTCGAGGAATTGGGGCATGGGCCTAACTCCGCCGCCTAAGATAATGTCAATCTTATATATCCACAGAAAAGCTAGGGCTTTGATCTAGCTCAAACGGTCGCCCGTCCGGCCGTCTTTCGCCATTGGCGGCGTCGGCTTATACTTTTGACTTCCGATCGCAACAAAAGGCCGCGCCCGTGCCGCTCGATACCGCCCCTTCCGTCTGTCCGCACGACTGTCCCAGCACCTGCGCCCTCGAGGTCGAGCGGATCGACAGTCACACCATCGGCCGCGTGCGTGGCGCGCGCGACAACAGCTATACCTCGGGCGTGGTCTGCGCCAAGGTCGCGCGCTATGCCGAGCGTCAACACCATCCGCTGCGCTTGACCGAGCCGCTGCTGCGGGTCGGCGAGAAAGGGGCGGGGTTCCCCGCGTTCAAGCCGATCTCCTGGAGCGCGGCGCTCGATCTGATCGCGGAAAAATTCAAGGCGGCCGAAGCTCGCTTCGGCAGCGAGGCGATTTGGCCTTACTACTACGCGGGAACGATGGGGCTGGTGCAACGCGACGGCATCAACCGTCTGCGCCATGCCCTGCGCTATTCGCGGATGCAGAAAACGATCTGCACCGCGCTCGCCGATGCGGGCTGGAATGCGGGCACCGGGGTCAAGCGCGGTGTCGATCCGCGCGAGATTGCGGAGTCCGACCTGGTGGTGGTCTGGGGCGGTAACCCCGTCGCCACTCAGGTCAACGTCATGCACCACATCACGCGAGCGCGGCGCGAACGGGGCGCGCTCCTCGTGGTGGTCGATCCCTACCGCAGCCATACCGCGGAAGTCGCCGACATTCATCTGATGCCAATGCCGGGCACCGACGGCGCGCTCGCCTGCGCCGTGATGCACGTGCTCTTGCGCGAGGGTTACGCGGACCGGGACTACCTCGCTCGATACACGGCGGGTGCGCGCGAGCTTGAAGCGCATCTGAGGACGCGCGACCCCGCCTGGGCCGCCGGCATCACCGGCATACCCGAGGCGCAGATCATCGACTTCGCGCGGCTTTATGGCCGAACCCAACGCAGCTTCATTCGCGTCGGATACGGTTTCTCGCGCTCGCGCAACGGCGCGGCGCAACTTTTCGCGGTGAGCTGCCTCCCGGCCGTCACCGGCGCTTGGCGCCAC
Organism: Allostellaceae bacterium; assembly: GCA_035517495.1. GTDB lineage: Bacteria > Pseudomonadota > Alphaproteobacteria > ATCC43930 > CGMCC-115725 > DASZHJ01. The sequence goes on from DATIYT010000128.1 coordinate 27,599, forward strand.
CGCGGCGGCGGCGCGCTTTACGGCAATGCCGGCATCTACCGCTTCGATCGCACCTTGATCGAGGGCCTCGACGTGATCGATCCCAAGACCCGCATCCTCGATATGACCCGGATCGGGCCTGTCCTCACCGGCGACAAGCGCGACATTGCCGACGGACCGCCGGTCACGGCGATGCTGATCCAGAACACCAACCCGATGGTGGTGGCTCCCGAGAGCTTCAAGGTGCGCGAGGGCTTCGCGCGATCCGACCTTTTCGTCGCCGTGCACGAGCAATTCATGACCGAGACCGCGGCGATGGCGGATGTGGTGCTGCCTGCCACCACGTTCCTGGAGCACGACGACATCTATACTAGCGGCGGACACACCTTCCTTCAGGTGGCGCGCAAAGTGGTGGAACCTCGCGGCGAGGCCCGCGCCAACCACTTCGTGATTTCCGAGCTCGCGCGTCGCTTGGGCGCCGAGCATCCCGGCTTCGACATGACCGAAATGCAGATGATCGAAGCGTCGCTCAAGATGTCGGGCCTGCCGCCGGCGGATCAGTTCGAGGCCGGCGGACGCTGGCTCGACTGTGCGCTGCCGTTTGAGACCGCGCACTACCTGGATGGGTTCGGGCACGCCGACAAGCGCTTCCATTTTGCCGCCGACTGGAAGTCGCTCGGCCGGTACCACGAGGAACTTCCGGCCCTGCCCGATCACGTGGCGATCATCGATTCAGCGGACGAGGCGCATCCCTTCCGCATGATGACCTCGCCGGCGCGGTCGTTCCTCAATACTACCTTCAACAACACGCCCACCGGGATCGAGCGCGAAGCGCGCCCCTCGGTGCTCGTCCATACCGAGGATTTGGCGGCGCTCGGTCTCGCTGAGGGCGATCGGGTCCGGCTCGGCAATCGCCAAGGCAGCGTCGTCGTCCATGCCAAGCGCTTCGATGGGCTGCAACGCGGCGTCCTGGTGGTGGAGGGTATCTGGCCCAATCAGAGCTTCGAGGAGGGGATCGGCATCAACGCGCTCACCAGCGCCGATCCCGGCCGCCCCGATGGCGGCGGCGTATTCCACGATACTGCGGTTTGGATGCGCGCGGCGTGAAAGGTGGAGTGGCGCGATGATTTACTTCGCGGTCGGCGTGGTGCTGTTGGTGGCCCTGTTGGCCGCTGGCCGCGCTTTGACCGACGCGGAGCCCGCGACCGTCCGGCGCCTCAGCCTCTGGGGCGGCGGCTTGCTTGCGCTGGGGCTCGCGTGGGTGCTCGTGGAAACCGGGCAGGTCATCGCGCTCCTGGTGTTGCTTGTCGTGGGTGTCGTGCTGACGTGGCGCAACGAGGCCGCGATCAAGCGCTGGATCGATGGCCAGGGACGCGGCCCCCGCCGCAGTTCCACGGTCAAGAGCGACTATCTCCGGCTCAGCCTTGACCACGATACCGGCACGATGACGGGGAGCGTGCGCAAGGGACCCTATCAGGGCCAGCGGATCGAGGACCTGGACATCACCGATTTGCTGGCGCTGCGTCACGAGGTGGCGAAGGCCGATCCGCCCTCCATCATGCTCGTCGAATCTTATCTGGACGGCTTCATGCCCGATTGGCGCAAGAGCGAGTCTAAGCCCGGTCAGTCAACCATCGGTACTCGGTCGATGACCCGCGAGGAGGCGCTGGCGATCCTGGGATTGCGGGCAAATGCGAAGACCGCCGATATCCTGGCGGCGCACGTGCGCTTGATGATGAAGCTGCACCCGGAGCAAGGCGGCTCGGACCGGCTGGTGGACCAGGTCAATCGCGCCAAGGAGGTGTTACTGGGGGAATGAGGCGCCCCGGCTGGCGCCGAGCGTATCCTTCGCGCTATAAGGGCCCGCGCCAATCGGCACCGTTAACAAAAATCGAACGTCGTTGGCGCCATTATTCCCTGTGACGCGAAATCCACGCATTCGCAAGAGTCCCCCGCATGGCACCAAAGGTTCGCAAGGCCGTATTTCCTGTTGCAGGCTTGGGCACGCGCTTTCTTCCCGCCACCAAGGCGATGCCCAAGGAGATGTTGGCGGTGGTGGACAAGCCGCTCATCCAATACGCGGTCGAGGAGGCGCGCGAGGCCGGGATCGAGCAATTCATCTTCATCACCAGCCGCGGCAAGGGGGTGATCGAGGATCATTTCGACCGGGCGGTTGAACTGGAGGCAACGCTCCATGAGCGCGACAAGGAGGCGGAGCTTGCGGAGCTCACGAGCTGGATGCCAAAGCCGGGTGAATTCGCGTTCGTCCGCCAACAGCAGCCGCTCGGCCTCGGTCATGCGGTCTGGTGCGCGCGCGATCTGGTGGGCCAAGAGCCCTTCGCGGTGCTGCTCGCCGATGATCTGATTCAGGCACCGCAGTCCTGTCTCAAGCAGATGATCGACGCGCATCGCCGCGTCGGCGGCAACATGATTGCGGTCATGGATGTGCCGCGCGAGCACACGCAGCGCTACGGCATTCTCGACATCGAGCAGGACGACAAGCGATTGGTCAAGGTGAGGGGGCTCGTCGAGAAACCCGCACCGGACAAGGCGCCTTCGACACTCGGTATCATCGGGCGCTACATCCTGCAACCGGAGCTATTCCGGCATCTAAGCCGCTTCGAGCGCGGCGCCGGAAACGAAATTCAGATCACCGACGCGCTCGCGCGGTTGCTGGGCGGCGATACGCCGTTCCACGGTTTTCGTTTCGAGGGCACTCGGTTCGATTGCGGCGACAAGGCGGGGTTCTTGGCGGCCACCGTCGCATTCGCCCTGGCGCGACCGGAACTCGCGGATTCGATGCGGCGGATAATCCACAATCTCCGATAATGGACCGACCATGGCAACGCAAAGCGGGCGTCCCCGCGCCCATCGCTTCGATCCCACTATCCTCAGGGAATACGATATCCGTGGCATCGTTGGTGAGACGCTCGGCGAAAACGATGCGTACGCGATCGGCCGGGCGTTTGCTGTCTGCATGCGCGAGCGTGGGCTTGGCCGCGCGGCGGTCGGCCGCGACGGCCGACTGAGCTCTCCGAAGCTCGAGCCCGCCTTGGTGCGGGGCTTGGCCGAGAGCGGAATCGATGTGGTGCGGATCGGTCTCGGGCCGACTCCGATGCTCTATTTCGCGGCGGCTACTCTCGATGTCGATGCCGGGTTGATGCTGACCGGCTCGCACAATCCGCCCGATCACAACGGTTTCAAGCTCGTGCTGGACAAGCGCTCGTTCTATGGCGCGGATATTCAGCGCCTCGGCGTCATTGCGGCGCAGGGAGCCTTTGAGAGCGGCGCCGGCGCAATCACCACCCGCGACGTGCTCGATGCCTATGTGGCGCGGCTCGTCGCCGATTACGATGGCACGCGCCCGCTCACCGTGGTCTGGGACGCAGGCAACGGCGCCACCGGAGAGGTGCTGCAGCGGCTGACCGCTCGGCTGCCCGGGCGTCATGTCCTGCTTAATGAGACCATCGATGGCCACTTTCCCGTGCACCATCCCGATCCGACAGAGCCCAAGAATCTCGTCCAGCTCCAGGAGACGGTACGGCGCGAGCACGCCGATCTCGGCATCGCCTTTGACGGCGACGGAGACCGCATCGGCGTGGTCGACGGCAAGGGGCGCATTCTCTGGGGCGACCAATTGATGGCGGTGCTGGCGGCGGACGTGCTGCGCGCTCAACCTGGTGCCACCGTGATCGCCGATGTGAAGGCGAGCCAAGTGCTGTTCGACGAGATCAAGCGCTTGGGGGGAGCACCCTTGATGTGGCGCACGGGCCATTCCCTGATCAAGACCAAGATGGCGGAGATCAAGGCCCCGCTTGCCGGCGAGATGAGCGGCCACATCTTCTTCGCGGATCGCTATTACGGCTATGACGACGCCCTCTATGCGGGGGTTCGGCTCGTGGGGCTGCTTGGACGAACCGCCCTTGGCATTGCCGATCTCCGCGACCGGCTGCCACAGGTCGTCAACACGCCCGAGCTGCGTTTTCCCTGCGCCGAGGAGCGCAAATTCGCGGTGGTCTCGGAGGTGCGCGACCGCCTGCGCCAAAGCGGGGCGGATCTCAACGACATCGACGGTGTGCGGGTTACCACGGCGGATGGCTGGTGGCTGCTCCGGGCGTCCAATACCCAAGCCGTGCTGGTTGCGCGCGCCGAGGCTAGGGACCAAGCAGGCCTCGACCGGTTGAAGCGCGCACTCGAAGGCGAATTGTCGCAGAGCGGCGTAGCGCCGCCGAAGTTCTAGTGTGGCGGATTTGAAGTTCCTCCGCCGGCCGCTCCGAGAGGAACCTCAAATCCGAAGGGCAATCAATGAGTTGCTGGTGTCCTCACGATTCCGAAGTTCGCATCTGAGCTTGGCCGTTTGATCGGCGGCGACTCAGCGCGCTTCGGCGACGTGCACCGCGCCGGTCGGCACCACCGAGCAGGCAGTGTGCCGCTCGCGCAATTCCTCGCAGGCGCGCTCGGCTTCCTTGGCGGTGAAGTTGACGATCCGGGCGCGATAAAGCCGATCGAGCCGGGTCGGGGCCAATATTTCCACCACTTTGTTTTTCAGCGAGGCGAGTTTATCGAAGGCCGACTTGACCGCACGGAGCGCGGCAGGCCGTTCCGCGAAGGCGCCGATCTGGATGCCCCAGTGTGTCTCGCCGTGCGGTTCCCGGCTCAGTGCCGTGTCGCCGGAGCGAAGCTTGGGTGCAGGCTCCGCCGCCTGCGCCGAGGCGATCGGCGCCAGGCTATTCAGGATCGGGCCGCTGCCACGCTCGATGAAGCTCCGCGCCTCGGCGTTGTCGGTCGCCTCGTTCAGCGCCAACACCGGATCGTTCGCCTGTTGGCCGAAGGCTTGATTGAGCAACGACGCCATGACCTCGTCGCGGGCGGCAGGGCTCTGGCCGCCGAGCACCACGCCGATCACGCGGCGGCCATCGCGTACCGCCGAGGCCGCGAGATTGAAGCCGGAGGCGCGGACGTAGCCCGTCTTAATGCCGTCCATGCCCGGGAAGTGTTCCATCAGGTGATTGTGATTGCGCAAGATAGCGCCGCGAAACACGAATTCCTCGGTGGAGAAGTAGGGGTAGCGGTCGGGGAAATCGTGATAGACAGCGCGGGCGAGTTTGACGAGGTCGCGCGCAGTCGTCACTTGTTCGGGATCGGGCAAGCCCGAGGGGTTACGGAATACCGTGTGCGTCATGCCGAGCGCACGGGCCTTCGCGTTCATGCGCTCGACGAACGCATCCTCGTTGCCGGCGAGCCCTTCAGCCGCCACCACCGCCGCGTCGTTGGCCGAGCGGGTAATCATGCCGAATATCAGATCGTGCACGGTGATGCTTTCGCCGGGCTCGACCCCCAGCTTGGTCGGAGATTGCTCCGAAGCATTTGCCGAGACCAAGTATTGGGTATCGAGGCGAATGCGGCCTTGTGCCAGGGCCTCGAACACCAGATAGAGCGTCATCATCTTGGTGAGGGACGCCGGGTGGTTCTGAACGTCGGCGCCGTCCTGAACCAGAACCTTGCCGGTTTCGGCATCGATCACGATCGATGTCAGAGATGGACGCGGCTCACGGGCCCGAAGCGCGTGGGCTGGCGGTGCGAGCTGCGCGAGGAGGACGACCGCAATCGCAATGGGCGCCAGGCATCTGGCGGCCCAAGACCGCATCGCCATTGCTCTCCACCCCACCCCTAGACCTCCGCTCATTTCAAGGTGCCCGACTTAAAGTGCGCGAACCCATTGCACGGCAACAACGTTAAGGAATTCTCTGCAGCCTGTCCATTATTTCCCAATTATTCAGGCGAAAAATTGCTTTCAGCGCCTTGATTCCGCTGATCGAATCGTAGCCACGCCACGCCACGCCCCCGGGCATGCCGTATTGCGGCGCAATATCGACGGAGTCGCGCTCAATCGAAGGACTCTTGATCATCCGAACAATGCCCATATATTTGGCTTATGCTGCACTGCAATAGGTTTTGGGAGACGAACCTTGACCACCAAGCCGCCGCCCGGCAAGAGACAGCGCAAGAAGACCACGGCCGCACCGCCGGAAAGGCCTGTAATTGTCGAGGAGAAGCGATTGCCCCCGGCTGAGGAGCAGCCATCGGAGCATCGTGCAGACGCCGTGCCATTCGCCGAGGGCGTGGGCCTGGTGGGGCCTGCAAACGTGGCGGCGCTGCTGGAGTGCAACGCCGGATGGACCGAAGGCATGGCGCTCATAGGACAAGCCGTGCTCGGGCTAACGCGCGAGACGATGCAGGGGGCCGCTGAGACCGGCCTTGCGCTGATCGATTCGCGCTCGCTTCCAAGTGCTTGGGTGCTTGGCATGCAACTTGCGCGCGACCAGGTGGAGCGATTGTTGCGCGGCTCGGCCGAGCTGACGGAGATCGGCTGGCGTACGGCGACGGCAACCTGTGAGCCGTTGCTGAGTCTGGCCCGGACGAATTTCGTTCGTGCCGCGGAGGGCAGCCGCTCCGAGACGCGGTAGAGCGCCCCGGTTCGCACGCAATCGTGATTGACGGATTGGCCGTAGATCGGAGCGGCATGGCGACGCCCGGTTGCACTGCCCAATTACGCAGTCCGACGCCGCTATTGGGAATCGCCTTAGAGCTGCATTAACCTAGCCTATGGCATCGTACAGTCGCACGGTACTGGCATTTGCGGCACGACGATCTTGGTGGAATGCCAAGACTCTTCCCGAAGCCCCCTGTTGTCCATATCATGAGCGATCTGGAACCGCATGACGTGCCCTTTGGTCGAGCGACCATGAGCGATACCGAGAAACGCAATGGTGAAGGACCAAGCACCGGCGTCATCGTCAAGGCTAAGCCGAAGACGAAGAAACCGTCGATGTACAAGGTCCTCATGCTGAACGACGACTACACGCCCATGGAGTTCGTCGTTCATATTCTGGAGCGCTTCTTCGCCAAATCACGCGAGGAGGCGACACGGATCATGTGGCACGTGCATCGGCGGGGTGTCGGCGTGTGCGGTGTCTATACTTACGAGGTTGCGGAAACCAAGGTGACCCAGGTCATGGACTTTGCCCGCCAGCATCAGCACCCGCTGCAATGCACCCTTGAGAAGGAATAAGATGAAAATGCAGCGGGTCACGAGTTAGGGTAGGATCTCACAGAAGGACAGCGTCGCTTATGTTATCGCGGAACCTCGAAAAGACCCTTCATCGCGCTCTTGGCTACGCCAATGAGCGGCGCCACGAGTATGCGACGCTCGAACACTTGCTGCTGGCGCTCACCGAGGATCAGGACGCGGTGGCGGTGCTGCGGGCCTGCACGGTGGATCTGGAGAAGCTCCGCCGCGATCTGCTCGGCTACGTGGATAACGAGCTCGCGAACTTGGTTTCGAGCCATGGCGACGACGCGAAGCCGACCGCGAGTTTCCAACGCGTGTTGCAGCGCGCCGCAATCCACGTGCAATCCTCGGGGCGCGAGGAGGTGACCGGGGCCAATGTGCTGGTCGCGATGTTCGCGGAGCGCGAGAGCCACGCGGTTTATTTCCTGCAAGAGCAGGACATGACGCGCTTCGACGCCGTCAACTACATTTCGCACGGCATCGCCAAGGCGCCGGGCCGATCCGAGACACGGCGCGTTCAGGGCGCGGATGAAGAGGAGCGGCTCGAGAAGCCCTCCAAGCGCAACCATGACGCGCTCGATGCCTACTGCGTCAACCTCAACAAGAAAGCCAAGAGTGGGCGCATCGATCCGCTGATCGGTCGCGAGGCGGAGGTCGAGCGCACGATCCAGATCCTCTGCCGCCGCTCAAAGAACAATCCGCTTTACGTGGGCGAACCCGGCGTCGGCAAGACCGCGATCGCCGAGGGATTGGCGCGGCGCATCGTCCAGCGCGAAGTGCCGGACGTGCTGCAGAGCGCCCAGATATTCGCTCTGGACATGGGCTCGCTGCTGGCCGGCACGCGCTATCGCGGTGATTTCGAGGAGCGCTTGAAGGCGGTGCTGGCGGAACTCGAGGCGATGCCGGGCGCCATCCTCTTCATCGACGAGATCCACACCGTGATCGGCGCCGGGGCCACCTCCGGCGGCGCCATGGATGCGTCGAACCTGCTGAAGCCCGCGCTCGCCAGCGGCAACATCCGCTGCATCGGGTCCACGACCTATAAGGAATATCGCAATTACTTCGAGAAGGACCGCGCGCTGGTGCGGCGCTTCCAGAAGATCGACGTGAACGAGCCCACGGTCGAGGATTCCGTGAAAATCCTTCGTGGCCTCAAGCCCTACTACGAGCGGCACCACAAGGTGCGTTACACGGCGGACGCGATCCGCGCCGCGGTTGAGCTCAGCTTCCGCTACATCAACGACCGCAAGCTCCCGGACAAGGCGATCGACGTGATCGACGAGGTGGGCGCGGCGCAGATGCTCCTGCCCGAGAGCCGGCGTCGCAAGACCATCACCACGAAGGAAGTGGAGGCTGTGGTTGCGACCATGGCGCGCATTCCTCCCAAGAGCGTCTCGCGCGACGACAAAGAGGTGCTCAAGAACCTGGAGCGCGACCTCAAGACCATGGTGTTCGGGCAAGACAAGGCGATCGACGCGCTCTCGTCCGCGATCAAGCTCGCGCGTGCGGGCCTGCGCGATCCCGAGAAGCCGATCGGGTGCTATCTGTTCTCCGGGCCGACCGGCGTCGGCAAGACCGAGGTCGCGCGCCAGCTCGCGCGCACCCTTGGCATCGAAATCACTCGCTTCGACATGTCGGAGTACATGGAGCGGCACACGGTCTCGCGCCTGATTGGCGCGCCGCCGGGCTATGTGGGCTTCGACCAGGGCGGGCTGCTCACCGACGCGATCGACCAGCATCCGCATTCCGTGCTGCTGCTGGACGAGATCGAAAAAGCGCATCCCGATCTCTTCAATATCCTGCTTCAGGTCATGGACTACGGAAAATTGACCGACCACAACGGCAAGAGCATCGATTTCCGCAACGTCATTCTGATCATGACCACGAATGCCGGCGCCGCCGATCTTGCCAAGCGCGCGATCGGCTTCGGCAGCGAAGTTCGCGTGGGCGAGGACGAGGAGGCGATCAACCGGCTCTTCACGCCGGAGTTCCGCAATCGCCTCGATGCCGTGATCTCGTTCTCGGCGCTATCGACCGAAACCATCGGCCGCGTGGTCGACAAGTTCATCCTGCAACTCGAGGAGCAGCTTGCCGACCGCAACGTCACGATCGAGCTCGACGAAGCCGCGCGCAAATGGCTCTCGGAAAAGGGCTACGACAAGCTCTTCGGCGCGCGACCGCTGGGCCGCATTATCCAGGAACACATCAAGAAGCCGCTCGCGGAGGAGTTGCTGTTCGGCAAGCTCGTCAAGGGCGGCGTGGTCCACGTCAAGGTGGGCGAGAAGGGCGGCCTTGCCTTCACCTTCGAGGAGGCGCCGCCGCAGCCCTCGCGCAAGGAACCCGAGCTGGTCGAGGGGTGAGGAGTATCCCCCACTCTTTCTGAAGGGCTTGTCCTCCACATAGTTGTGGCTATGCTGGACCCTCGGAAAAATGGCCGATGCTTCGAATTGGTGTGGCCTGGGTGCGCACTGCCCGCGGTTCGGTTCTTCACAGATAATCGCCTCGGCGACAGCGCGGGTGTGTTGGCGTTGTTGGTGTCGACTGTGGGCTTCGCTACCACTCTATGGAACGTCTGGCGCACAAAAACGGCGGCGGAGCGAGCAGCCGAGATCGCTGATGAAATCCGCGGAGTCATGAGCCGTTTTTCGCGAGATGTCGATGACTTGCAACCGATCTTGGCCAAGCTGCAACGCAAGGAAGAGGCAGGAGCATGACGGCGATCATCAAGCATGCGAAATTGGTCGAGCTGCTGCTGCGCAAGAGTCGGGAGCGTCAACTTGCCTGGAAGGAAACTGCGGACGAGAACACATTCCAAGTCTCATTCCCCAAGAGCTCGGTGCAGATCTGGTGGACTGAGGACGGGGTGCAAGTCGGTCTTGTCAACGATAAGGGTGAAACGGTCGATAGTTTCACCAACTATGACCTTCGGATGTTGATCAACACTCTTCGGAACGACGATCCATTTGCCTTCATGGTCGATGGTGAATATGCCGCGGTCGGCACGACATCCGATGCGGTCAAGGAACTGTATCACCTGGCAAGGCGAACGTCTTTGGGAGCGGACAAAGCCCTTGATGATGTTCTGAGCGAGCTGGCGGGATAGACTGCCGCCCCCATGCAGCTCGCCGATTTCCTCGCGGGTATCCGCGTTCTCGACCTGAGCCAATTCATTCCGGGGCCACAGGCCGCGCTGCATTTGGCCGATCTCGGCGCCGAGGTCGTGAAGGTCGAGCCGCCCGGCGGCGAGCCCATGCGCATGATGCGGCCGCTCGATCCCGACGGTATCCACGCGGGCTACAAGCTCATGAACCGCGGCAAGACCGTGGTTGAGATCGACCTCAAGAGCGATGCAGGCAAGAGCGCTTTCGCCAAGCTCATCGAGGCCGCCGACGTGCTGGTCGAGAGCTATCGTCCGGGCGTGCTCGATCGCCTGGGTTTTCCGCGCGACCGGCTCGATGCGCTCAATCCGCGCCTTGTCCACGTGGCGCTCACGGGATTTGGCCAGACCGGGCCTTATCGGCTGCGCGCCGGTCACGACATCAATTATATGGCGCTCGCGGGCGGAATGGCGATCTCCGGCATTCCCGAGCGACCCGTCAGCTCTTATCCGCCGGTGGCGGATCATGCAAGCGCGCTGCAGGCGGCGCTGGCGGCGGTGGGCGCGTTGTTCCAGCGCGCGCGCAGCGGGCGCGGCGCCTTCGTCGATGTGAGTCTCGCCGAGACGGTACTGGCATGGCAGGCGATCCCGCTGACGGCCGCGCATCGGCGCGGAAGGGCGCAGCTCCGCGGCGGCCACAAGCTCAACGGCGGCGCCGCCAACTATCAGATCTACCGGACGTCCGACGGAAAGTTCTTCACCTTGGGCGCGGTCGAGGAGAAATTCTGGGCCGCGTTTTGCCGCGCGGTCGGGCGGCCCGAATGGATTGCGCGCCAGGGCGATCGCTACCCGCAGACCGAGCTCATCGCGGAGGTGGCGGCGCTGATCGCCGAGCATCCTCTCTCGCACTGGGAGCGAGTGATCGACCCAGCCGATTGCTGCTTTCATCCGGTACTGCCGATGACCGAAGTGGCCGAGCATCCGCAGGTCAAGGCGCGCGGCCTGGCGCAACAGGCGGCCGATGACCCATCATTGATCGAGACGCTGTTCCCGGCGTGGGTCGACGGCGCGCCGCCGAAGGGACGGGCGGCGGTGCGCTTTACGACGGCGGACGATGTATTGAAGCGCTGGCAGCGCTGAGACAATAAGGCGACGTTGACACCGCCCAAGGCCTTCGTCACTTCCGGTGCGATTGCGGCATAGTTGAGACGCATGGCGCTTTCGCCCTCCTGGAACTGGAGAGTGAAAGGGATGGTCCCTAAACCGGCACCGTCCCTTCGAGGATGATCCGAAGCATGTAGCGTTTGGCGCCGTCGGGATAATCGGCGTTCGCCTTGTGCATGGTGCAGCGGTTGTCCCAGATCACGATATCGCCTTGGCGCCAGTGGTGGCGGTATTGGTATTTCTGTTGTGTCGCGTGCGCGATCAGCTCGTCCAGCAGAGGATCGCTCTCGGAGCGCTCCCATCCGACGATGCAGTCCATGCGGTTCGGGTTCATGTAGAGCGCCTTGCGCCCGGTCTCCGGATGCGTGCGGACCAGCGGGTGCGTCACGTCCGGAACCTCCAGCACTTCTTCGGCCGCGAGCTTTGCAACCCGCGTTCCCTTGCGCGGCGAATCGTATTTGTGCACGACGCGCAGCGGCGCGATCCGCCGTTTCATCTCGGCCGAGAGATCGTCATGGGCGGCGTACATATTGGTGAACTGCGTGTCGCCCCCGGTGGGCGGGACCGCGACGCCGTAGAGCATGGTGAGCGAGCAGGGGACCGCCTTGTAGCTGTCGTCGCTGTGCCAGTGAGCGCCGACCACGATCCGCTTGCCGTCGCCTAGGTCGTCGCGGTCCTCGCTCGAGAGGATCATGATCTCGTGCACATCCGGATGCCGGCTCAGCGCGCGAGTCTGCATCATCGGGTTGCCGAAATGCCGCATCGCCCGGAGATAGGCCTGCGGCGTGAGCGATTGGCCGCGGATACACAGCACCAGATTTTCCAGCAGCGCTTGGTGCAACCTGGCCGCCGCCGCCGTCTCGAGGTCGCGGTCGAGATCGACGCCCTCGGCTGCGATGCCGGCGGCCGAACCAAGCTTGGTGAGTGCGAGCGTCATGGGGATTCCTCCGCGGCACGCGGTTCCGCCTCCCGCCGGAACGGCGACAATTCTTCCTCGAGCTCCTCCATCTCCGCTTCCAGCGCCCGGCGCTCGCGCCGCAAAAAATCCGCGACCGCGGCGGCGAAATTGCGATCCGCGATCCAATGCGCGCTGTAGGTCTCGGCCGGCAGGTAGCCGCGCTGAATTTTATGCGCGCCCTGAGCGCCGGCCTCGACCCGCTTCAGGCCGTGCTCGATCGCGAAGTCGATGGCGCGGTAGTAGCAAAGCTCGAAATGCAGAAACGGGAAATCACCGAGGCAACCCCAATTGCGGCCAAAGAGCGTGTCGCTGCCCCTTAAGTTGAGGGCACCCGCGACATAGCGGCCGTTCCGCTTCGCGAGCATCAGCACGACGCGGTCCGCGAGCTTTTCGTGCAGCAGCTCAAAGAATTCGCGCGTCAAGTAGCCGCCGCCCCATTTACGGTCGGTCGTGGCGCAATAGAAGCGGTAGAAGGCGTCCCAGTGCTTGGGCGCGAGATCGCCTCCGGCGAGTGTCTCGATCTCGAGCCCCTCGACGGCGTCGCGCCGCTCGCGGCGGATCTGCTTGCGCTTCCTGGAATTGAGCGCCGCCAGGAAATCGTCGAAGCTGCGGTACCCGCGGTTCTCCCAGTGAAATTGCTGACCCTGCCGCTGCAGGAATCCGGCCGCGCCGAGCCGCTCCCATTCCTCGCGGCGCGGAAATGTCACGTGCAGCGACGACACTTTGTGCGCGCGCGCCACCTCGATCAGCGCCGCGACCAGCGCATCGGCGGTTCGCTCTGAAGCGCCGGGATGCAGCAACAGGCGCGGCCCGGTCGCGGGAGTGAAGGGCACCGCCAGTTGCAGTTTCGGATAATAGCGCCCGCCCGCGCGCTCAAAGGCCGCAGCCCAGCCGTGATCGAACACGTATTCGCCGTAGGAATGGCTCTTGAGGTACATCGGCGCCGCACCCAGCAGCCGGCCGCTTTCGTCTTCGACCAGCACGTGCTGCGGCAACCAGCCTGTCTTGGCCGTAGCCGAGCCGCTCGCCTCCAGCGCTTCCAGGAAGGCGTGCGAGACGAAGGGATTGTCGGCACCGGCGCAAGCGTCCCACGCCGCCGCGGGAACCTCGGCTAGCTTCTCGACAACACGAATGCGCGCGGGATCGCCGCCGTCGGGCATGGGTCTCACTCAACAAGGGCCTGCAGCATAACCCGCCGGCGGAAAACGTTCCAAGAGGTTCGGACGACACGCTTTTGAGTGCGCGGAAAAGCCGAGGCGGTGACCGCCGGACCGTCAGCGCACCTCGAAAGTGCTCTCGACCTCGACCGCGAGATCGAAGGGCAATGCGCTGACGCCAACGGCCGTGCGCGAGTGTCTGCCTTGCTCGCCCAGCACCTGCACCATCAGATCGGAGCAACCATTTACGACCATCGGATGGCTCGCGAAGTCGGGCGTGCAGTTGACGAAGCCGCCGATCCGGACGCAGCGCACAATGCGGTCGAGATCGCCGCGCAGCGCGTTGCGCAAATGCGCGAATACGTTGAGGCCGCAGAGCCGCGCCGCCTCCTGACCTTGCTCGATCGTGATCTCGCGGCCGAGCTTGCCGGCGAAGCGACGCTCGCCGTTCCAAACCGGCAATACGCCGGATATGAACACCAGATCGCCGCTGCGCACGAACGGCACGTAGTTGCCGGCGGCCTCTCCCGATTTCGGCAGCTCGATCCCGAGCTCCTGCAACCGCGCTTCGATACGGCCCGTCATCAATTGACCCCGCCCTTGCCTCTTGAAGCGAGAATAGCCTCCTGCTCAGATGCGATCCAGCCGCATGGACGCGGCCAAATGGATCGGGACCCCCATGGGAAAACGCCGTTCACTATTGAAGTTTGGGATTCTGGCGGTGGCGCTGCTGCTGGCGGCCCCGGCCGATGCCACGCGCACATTGTTGGACGCCGCGGTCGCCTACCGCGCCGATCGCGTGCTGATCGTCGGTACGCAACAAATACCGGGGAAAATGATCGCGATTCCGGGCCACCAGCGGCACGAGCAGTTGATCGCCGGCATTGAGCAGGTCGCGATCTTCGATTTCAGCGCCGCGCGCGGCTATTTCATTATCCCGGCGGTCACGGCTTATCTGGATTTTCCGATCGGTCCCGCGCTTCGCGAGCTGAACGATCCGCATGTGGTTGGCGCGGCGGAGGGCGCGGCCGAGGTGAATGGCGTCAGCACCACCAAATACCGGATCAATCACGCGGCGCCGGACGGTACGCGGATCGAAGGCACGGTCTGGCTAACCCGCGAGGGTATACCGATGCGCGGCGACGGCACCGTGATCGAGAGCAACGGCAAGCGCACGCCCGTCTCATGGGAGCTCTCAAATCTGGTGGAGGGACCCCAGGACCCCAAGCTCTTCACGCCACCCTCCGGATACTTCCGTCTGCCGGCCGCGGCGCTGCCCGGTTTTTTGTCAGGGACGCCTCAGTGATCACAAAAAAGCGGCGGCACGCGAAACTGCGGCCGCCGCAGTCGCCGGCTGGTTGGGGGACCGGCCGGCGGGGAGAGGAACAAACACGCGCGCGCCAATGTGACGCGCGGCTCCGATCCTTCTTAGGCGGGGGGTAAAGGCGGCATCCCCGATCCGGCGATTGACGGGGCAGTGCGGGCAATCTGTGGAAAAAAAGCGGGGTGCGGCATCGCCGCACCCCTAATTTCTGCCTCAAGTCAGCAGGGCCGGCCGGGAGGCTTAGGCCGGTGCTGCCGCGCGGTCAGCTGCAGCCGCTAGTGCCGCCGCAGGTGTCGCATTTGAGGCAGGTCCCATTGCGCACGAGTGTAAAGTTCCCGCATTCGGTACAACTGTCGCCCTCGTATCCCCGCAGGCGCGCGGTTCGGATTTGTTCCAGTCGCGCGTCGACCGCAGCGGTGAGCTTGAGGCTGGTGCCGACGCTGGTCTCGGTGATGACGGCCGCGACCGGCTCGCGATCGAGGCTTGCTTGTGTCACGTCGATCGCGGTGTTGCCGGCGAGGCCAGCGCTTCCGGGCATGGCCTTGGCGGCGCCGCCTTGGAATACCGTGAGCTTGTTGCGCACATAGCCGGTCGAGGCGACCTTCTGCACGACCGCCGCCACGTCGGGCCGTGGCGCGTCGTCGCCGAGGCTCGATTCAGCGACACCCTTGCCGACGGTGTCGGGCGTCAGGTCGCTCGGCTGCACATGCGCCAGGTCGTTGCGGCCAAGGTACGATACCGCGAGCTCGCGGAAGATGTAGTCGACGATCGAGGTCGCCATCTTGATGGCGTCATTGCCCTCGACGATGCCCGAAGGCTCGAAGCGCGTGAAGGTGAAGGCCTCGACGAACTCCTCCAGCGGTACCCCATATTGCAGGCCGATCGAGATCGCGATCGCAAAATTGTTCATCAGCGAGCGGAAGGCGGAGCCTTCCTTGTGCATGTCAATAAAGACCTCCGCGATCTTGCCGTCCTCGTACTCGCCGG
Organism: Allostellaceae bacterium; assembly: GCA_035517495.1. Classification (GTDB taxonomy): domain Bacteria; phylum Pseudomonadota; class Alphaproteobacteria; order ATCC43930; family CGMCC-115725; genus DASZHJ01. The sequence goes on from DATIYT010000128.1 coordinate 43,337, forward strand.
TACGCAGATAAACCTTATGCCCGCCGACCACGGCCTTCTGGGTATAACCCTTGCGGCGATGCGGCAGCTTGCGCCGCTCAACACTGGCCTGAACCACGCGTTCGACGATGCGCTCGACGATGCGTTCGGCAACGATCGGAACGCGCTCCGGCAGCGGCATCTCGGCGATCTCCGCGGCATCATCGTCATCGTCCTCGCCGTCGAGCACGCTCGATTGCAGCGGCTGCGAGAGCTTGGAGCCGTCGCGGTAGAGCGCGTTGGCCTTGAGGCCGAGGCGCCAGGACAGCCCATAAGCGTCCTTGCAGTCCTCGACCGTCGCGGCGTTCGGCATGTTGATGGTCTTGGAGATAGCGCCCGAGATGAAGGGCTGTGCCGCCGCCATCATTCGGATGTGGCTCTCGACCGACAAGAAGCGCTTGCCGATCCTGCCGCAGGGGTTGGCGCAGTCGAAGACCGGCAGATGCTCGTCCCTGAGGAAGGGCGCGCCTTCAAGGGTCATCGCGCCGCAGCAATAGGTGTTCGCGTGCTCGATCTCGTGCTTGTCGAAGCCGAGCGCCGCCAGCATGTCGAAGGTGGGATCGGCCAGCTCGGGCTCGCTCAATCCCAATGCCGCCTTGCAGAAGTCCTCACCCAGGGTCCATTTGTTGAAGGCGAACTTAACGTCGAAGGCGCTGGCGAGCGTGCCCTCGATCGCGCTGATCGCGCTCTCCGTGAAACCCTTGGATTTGAGCGTCTCGTGATTGATGTGCGGCGCGTTCTTGAGCGTGGCGTGACCCACGGCGTATCGCGTGATCGCCTCGATCTCGCCCTTTTCGTAGCCAAGCGTGCGCAGAGCATCGGGTACGGTGCGGTTGATGATCTTGAAATAACCGCCGCCCGCCAGCTTCTTGAATTTCACCAACGCGAAATCGGGCTCGATCCCGGTGGTGTCGCAATCCATGACCAGGCCGATCGTGCCCGTGGGTGCCACCACGCTTGCTTGAGCGTTTCGATATCCGTGTGCTTCGCCGAGCGTAATCGCACTGTCCCAAACTTGGCGCGCGACCTTGATCAGGTCGGGGTCGGGGCAATTTGCGTGATCGAGAGTGACCGGCAGCATCGAGAGCCCTTCATAGCCCGCGATCTCGCCATAGGCGGCGCGCCGATGGTTGCGGATGACGCGCAGCATCGCTTCGCGATTGCGCACGAAGCCCGGAAACGCCCCGAGCTCGCCGGCCATTTCCGCCGAAGTCGCGTAGGCAACGCCGGTCATGATGGCTGTGAGCGCGCCCACCAAGGCGCGACCCTCCGCACTGTCGTAGCCCAGCCCCGACGCCATCAGCAGGCCGCCCACATTGGCGTACCCGAGCCCGAGGGTGCGAAATTCATAGGAGAGTTGGGCGATTTCTCGCGCCGGGAACTGCGCCATCAGCACCGAAATCTCCAGCACCAGCGTCCAGAGGCGGACCGCGTGCTGATATCCTTCGAGGTCGAACCGCCCATCCGCGCCTCGAAACGCAAGCAGGTTCAGCGACGCGAGGTTGCAGGCAGTGTCATCCAGGAACATGTATTCCGAGCACGGATTCGAGGCGTTGATCCTTCCGCTCTCGGGGCAGGTGTGCCACTCGTTGATGGTGGTGTCGAACTGCACGCCGGGATCGGCGCTCGCCCATGCCGCGTAGGCGATCCTGTCCCAAAGCGCGCGCGCCTTCAGCACCTTTTGCACTTTGCCGTCGGTGCGGCGGGTCAAGCTCCAGTCCTCGCCGACCTCGGCTCGTTGCAGAAATTCGTTGGGCACGCGGATCGAATTGTTGGAATTCTGGCCCGATACCGTCAGGTAGGCCTCGCTGTCCCAATCGGTGTCGTAAGTGCGGAAGTCGATCTGGGTGTAACCTTGCTGCGCGAACTGGATCACGCGCTGCACGTAACTCTCCGGGATCATCGCGCGCCGCGCCGCCTTGATTTCGTGTTTGAGGCGCGGGTTGGCGCGGGGATCGAAACGCTTCTCGCCGAGGGCTCGCGCGCGCTCGTCATGGCAGGCCGCGAGGATCGCGCTCAGGTGCTTCTGAGCGAGCTTCGATCCCGCAACCAGCGCCGCGACTTTCTGCTCCTCGATCACCTTCCAGTCGATGAAGGCTTCGATGTCGGGATGATCGATATCGACGCTAACCATCTTGGCCGCCCGCCGCGTCGTGCCGCCCGACTTGATGGCACCCGCCGCGCGGTCGCCGATCTTGAGAAAGCTCATCAAGCCCGAGGATTTTCCGCCGCCCGAGAGCCGCTCGTTCTCGCCGCGCAGCTTCGAGAAATTGGAGCCGGTGCCGGAGCCGTACTTGAAAAGACGAGCCTCCCGCACCCAGAGGTCCATGATCCCGCCTTCGTTGACGAGGTCGTCGCTGACCGACTGGATAAAGCACGCGTGCGGCTGCGGATGCTCGTAGGCGCTGTCCGACGCCGTCACCTTTCCGGTGCGATAATCGACGTAGTAGTGGCCTTGCGCCGGGCCGTCGATGCCGTAGGCCCAATGGAGCCCGGTGTTGAACCACTGCGGCGAGTTGGGAGCGGCCATCTGCTTCGCCAGCATGTAGCGCATCTCGTCATAAAACGTGCGCGCATCCTCTTCCTGGTCGAAGTAGCCGCCCTTCCAACCCCAGTAGGTCCAGGTTCCCGCCAGGCGATCGAATACCTGCTTGGCACTGGTCTCCGACCCCGTGCGCCGCTCGTCCGCTTCTTCAGTAGGGGTATCTTCCGCCACTCGCCGCCAGAGCCATGGCGGCACCCCCGCCTCGGCGACGGGACGCAAGCGGTAAGGTACGCCGGCCTTGCGAAAGTACTTCTGCGCGATGATGTCGCTCGCAACCTGGCTCCACTCCGCCGGCACTTCGATATCCGGGAGGTAGAACACCCGCGAGCCATCGGGATTGCGAATCTCGCTGGTGGTGGTCCGAAATTCGACAGCCGAATATGCGTCCTGGCCCGCCCTAGTAAATCTCCGCTCGATCCGCATTGCTTCCCCCCAAGCGCTACGCTTGCCCGCCCGCTAGCTGGAACCTGCGATGCGATGCCGGGACCGTTCGTCCTCGAGGCGGTCCTTTTGCTAGGCGTCGTCAGAAACCAGATGTTGATTAGCCTGCCACAACGGGAGCCGTTCGCAACAAGATTTTGGGGCTCGTAATGATTATGACACACCATTAGTTCATAGTCAGGATTCCCGCTCCAAATCGGCATACTACGGCTTGTCAATGGGCAAGTGCCCATAGCGCCATCATCAAAAGGACGATCCCCACCCCCTGGATTTCCGAGATCTGCTCCTTAAGGACGAGGAGGGCGGCAACGATGCTGACCGCCGGCTCGAGCTGAGAAAGCAGCGCCGTGCGCACCGGACCGATCCGTTTCAGCGCGGCGAAGAACGCAACGACGCCAACCACGTAGCTCGCGAATACGCCGACCAACCCAAGGATGCCGCGAACGGTGTCGGGCCAAGTGAGCTGGCCCGTCGCAAGCGCGATGGGCGCACAGATGAGAGCCGAGACTGCCATGACCGTGAGATTGAGCGTACCCGGATCGACCCGCGTCATGGCGCTACCGAGGGTTATGATCATCAGCGTGTAGGCGGCCGAACCCATGAGGGCGAGGCCGACACCGATCGCGTCCAGCGACCCGATTTCGACGCCGAGCGCCAGGGCGAGCCCAATGAATGCTGCGCCGACCCCGAGCGCTCGCCGCATCCCCAGGGGCTCGCCGCGCAGCCATGCCACCAAAGCCACCTGTGGCGGATAGGTAAAGAACAGCAACACCGCGAGGCTCACGGGAATCCGATCGATGGCCGCGAGATAGCCGTAGGCGACGATGGGAAAGAGAATACCGGTCGCGATCCCGATCAACCGATCGCCGGGCGGAAGCCAGAGCGGCCGCCCCATCGCCCGTTGTCCCGCAATCAGGATCGCCGAAACCGCGGTATAGCGCACCGCCATGAGCCCGATCGGCGTCATGCCGGCATCGTAGGCGAAGCGCGCGAAGACGGGTACCAGACCATAGCTCGATGCCGAGAGCACCATCGCCGCGAGACCGAGGCGAGCGGAAGGCGCCGGGGCTGGACTGGAGCCGTTGAGCGATGCCATAGTCCCGGCCACTTATAGGGTGCGCGCGATGCAGGGGGAAAGTGTTGCGCGCCCTTCTGGGCGGCATGGCAGCGATGCAAACAACTTCTTCGGACGAGCGAAGAGAGGCATGACGACGATCGGAACACTGCTTTTTACGTGGTGGAAGGGCGAGCGCGTCGGGACCGACGAGTTCGGCAATCGGTATTATCGCGAAAAGCCCGGACGTCAGTTGCGACCGGGCGGTGGGTGGAACAGCCGCGAACGCCGCTGGGTGCTTTACAAGGGCGAACCAGAAGCCTCCAAAGTGCCGCCCGAGTGGCACGCCTGGCTGCACCACACGGTGAATGAGCTGCCTGACCCCAAGCGCCGGAAATACCCTTGGGAGAAACCGCATCTGCCGAACCTCACGGGGACGGCGCGCGCCTATCGCCCGCCGGGCTCATTGCTGAAGGGCGGGCACCGCGCCCCGGCCACGGGCGACTACGAGCCCTGGCAGCCCGAGTAACGAGGGGCTCGAAGCGACAAGAACAAAGGAAAGCAGGACAATATGGGTCGCAATGCCGTCGAGACCATGATGGGCGCCGTGGTGCTGGTGGTTGCCGCCCTGTTTCTGTTTTTCGCCTACACCACGAGCCAGGTGCAGTCAGGCGGCGGTTATTCGCTGACCGCGCGCTTCGATCATGTGGACGGGGTGCGTGACGGAACCGATGTGCGCCTCAGCGGCATCAAGGTTGGGTCCGTGCTCTCGCAGACGCTCGAGCCCAAGACCTTCGTCGCGGTCCTGCGTCTCAACATCGACCGCGGCATCCAGTTGCCGACGGACTCGGTGGTGACCATTACCTCGAGCGGCTTGCTCGGCGACAAGTACCTCTCGATCGAGCCCGGCAACGAGGACAAGATGATCCAACCGGGCGGCGAGATTACCCATACGCAGTCCGCGATGAGTCTCGAGAGCCTGATTGGCCAGGTGATCTTCAGCGCGGGCAAGAAAGATTCCGGCGAGGGCGGCGGCAATGCTTCCGCCCCGCCGAAATAGCGCCGAGCTGCCCATGGGCCCCCCGAAGACCCCGCGCAAGCTTGCAATCCCGACCTGGCGCACGCCCGAGGGCGAGACTGTTTCCTGCATCGAAAAAATCAAGGTCCTCAACGAGAACCTCGAGGAGATCCAAACGATGGCGCAGGAGGCGCTCGAGGACGCGGTGCTGATGGGCGCGGACGAAGCGCAGTTCCGCGCCGTTCTCCGCGACCTCGCGGAAGGCCTGGTCAACCCGTACAAGAAGACCTGAGCACCGGCCCATGGACCCGACCCGCATCGCCGACAAGCCCTGGTTCCCCGAGGAATGCCGCCGCGTCGTCGCGGAGGCGGAGGCACGGCTCGCCGGCGACGATGCCGATCGGATCGAGGCGGAGGTGCTGCGGCTCGTCGAGGCGCACGAGCGGCACATGGATCGCGAGACCATCGGCCTCAATGCCGGCACCAACGTAATGAATCCGCGCGCAGCCGCCCTGCTCGCGCGCTCGCTCGGCAACCGCCCCTCGCTCGGTTATCCCGGCGACAAGTACGAGATGGGGATGCAGTTCGCCGAGCAGATCGAGGTGCTGACCGAAGCCTTGGTGCGCCGCCTGTTCAAGGCGCCCTATGTCGAGATTCGCGTGGGCTCGGGCGCGCTCGCCAATCTCTACGCCTTCATGGCGACGTGCAGCGCCGGCGATCCCATCATGGCATTTCCGCCGGAGATGGGTGGACACGTCACGCATCACCATGCGGGAGCCGCGGGGCTTTATGGCCTGAAGATTCATCCAATACCCTATGACGCAGGCCGCATGACGATCGATCTCGATCGGCTGCGCAGCGAGGCGCGGCGCATTCGGCCGCGCCTTATCACGCTTGCGGGTTCGCTCTGTCTTTTCTCTTACCCGGTGCGCGCGGCGCGTGAAATCGCCGACGAGGTAGGCGCCTATCTGCTTTATGATGCCGCGCATATGGGTGGGATGATCGCTGGCGGATGCTTTCAGGCGCCGCTCGCCGAAGGCGCCCATCTCATGACCATGTCCACCTACAAAGCCTACGGCGGACCGCCCGCGGGACTGCTTTTCATGACCGAGGAGGCGCTGGCGCGCCGCGTGGATCAAATCGCCTATCCCGGCATGACCGCGAATTTCGATCTCGGCAAGACCGCGGCACTGGCGATTTCAACCCTCGATCTGCTCGAGCATGGGAGCGCCTATGCGCGGGCTTGCATCGCCAACGCCCAGGCGCTCGGGGCTGCACTTGCCGCGGAGGGATTGCCGGTGCACGGCGTTGCCGGCCGCGGTCACACCGAAAGCCATCATCTCGCGATTGCCGCGCACCGTTTCGGCGGCGGCCAGCGCGCGTCAAAGCGCCTTGCGCAAGCGCATCTGCTGCTTTGCGGCATCGGGCTGCCGATTGCTCCGGTCGACGGCGATCTCAACGGGATCCGCATCGGCACGCAGGAGGTGACGCGCTGGGGCTTCAAGCCCGAGCACATGCGGGACATCGCCCGATTGATCGCGCGCGTGCTGGTCGAGGGCGAGGCGACCGAGCGGGTAGGGAGCGATGTGGTGGCGTACCGACGCTCCTTCCAGAGGCTGCACTATGTGCGTGGCGGCGTCGTTCCGGCGCCGTGAGCTCTCCGGCGCCATTCTCCCGCCACACTCCCGCGATAATGTGCGGCGCATCATGAGAATGGTTGCGATCTCCGGCGGATTCGCCGTGTTCATGTTTGGGATTGCCGTGCAGGCTCAACCGCGGACGACGCCCGCGCCCGCGCCCGTGCCCGCGGCGCCGGCTTCGACGCCGACCCCCGCCTATCGAGTGGCCGTGCTGCAAGGTCTCGATAAGACCACGGCGCGTATCTCGACCCTCGATGCGCCGATCGACAAAGCCGTGACTTTCGGCAACCTCACCATCACCGTGCGTACTTGCAGCAAGGCGCCCCCCGAGGATCCACCGGAGACTGCGGCCTTCCTGCAGATCGACGAGGCGCCGCCGCCGGGAGCCGCCGGTTCGCCGCAGCGCGTGTTCAGCGGCTGGATGATCGCGGAAACGCCGTCGCTTTCGGGGCTTGAGAATCCCGTCTATGACGTGACTTTGCTCGACTGCAAGACAGACAGCGGGTCATCCGCCAGCGCCGACGGAAAGTAGGCGGTCCGCGTCAGCGCGGCCGCAAGCAATCGCCGGTATCGGCGGCGCGGGATTTCAATGGCGCCGAATTGACGTAAGTGCTCGGTCACGAACTGCGTGTCGAGGAGCGTGAAGCCGCCGACCATCAGCCGCGCCACGAGGTGCACCAGTGCGACCTTGGACGCATCGCGCATCCGGCTGAACATGCTTTCGCCGAAAAACGCGCCGCCCAGCGTTACGCCGTAGAGACCGCCGACCAACTCGCCCTCGGTCCAGGTTTCGACGCTATGCGCGAAGCCTTTGGCGTGAAGCTCTCCGTAAAGGCGCAGAATCGCGTCGTTGATCCAGGTTTGCGGCCGGATCTCCGTCGGCTCGGCGCAGGCGCGCATGACCGCCGCGAAGTCGGTGTCGACCCGTATCTCGAACGGGCCGCGACGCACCGTGCGCCTAAGGCGGTGCGGCAGGTGAAACCGCTCCAGCGGCAGCACGCCACGCGGGTCGGGGTCGACCCAGTAGAGCTCGGGGTCCTCGGCGGAATCCGCCATTGGAAACAGCCCGCTCGCATAGGCACGTAGCAGCAATTCGGGCGTGAGCTCGATCATCCGTTGCCAGCATGAGCCCCGGGCCGCGCCCGTCGTCAAGCCTCAGCCGCGCGCGACGAACCGGCCGAGCCAATGCACGTCGTAATCGCCGTTGATGAAGTCGGGATCGAGGATCAATCGCTGGTGCAGCGGAATGGTGGTCTCGATGCCGGCGATCACATATTCCTCAAGCGCGCGGCGAAGCCGCATCAGACATTCGTTCCGGCTGCTGCCGTGGACGATGAGCTTGGAGATCAGGCTGTCGTAGTTGGGGGGCACCGTGTAACCCTGATAGAGCGCGCTGTCGACGCGCACGCCGAGACCGCCGGGGGCGTGATAGCCTGCGATGACGCCGGGCGACGGGATGAACGTTTCGGGGTGCTCGGCGTTGATGCGGCACTCGATCGAATGCCCGGAAAGCTTCACGTCGTGCTGGCGGTAGCCGAGCGGCGCGCCTGAAGCGATGCGGATCTGCTCGCGAACCAAGTCGATGCCGCTCACCATCTCCGAGATAGGGTGCTCGACCTGCAAGCGGGTGTTCATCTCGATGAAATAGAACTTCCCGTCCTCGAACAAGAATTCGATCGTGCCGGCGTTGCGATAGCGCAATTCGCTGCCCGCGGCGAGGGCCATGCGCGCGAGTTGGGCGCGCTCGGCGGCGTTGAGCGCGGGAGAGGGAGTCTCCTCGAGGATTTTCTGGTGCGAGCGCTGCAGCGAGCAATCGCGTTCGCCGAGATGGACGACGCCGCCTTGCCCGTCGCCCAGGATCTGCATCTCGATGTGGCGGGGATGCGCGAGATGGCGCTCCAAATAGACCTCGGCGTTGGCGAAGAACGCCGCGGCCTCGCGTTGCGCCGCCGGCAGCACCTCCGCAAGCTCGGTCGGATCCCGCGCGACCCGCATGCCGCGCCCGCCGCCGCCGGCGGCCGCTTTGATCAGCACGGGGTAGCCGATGCGGCGCGCTTCGGCCGCGGCATGCTCGAGACTCTCGACCGGCCCCTCGCTGCCGGGCACCACCGGCAAGCCGAGCTTGGTGGCCGCGCGTTTGGCCGCGATCTTGTCGCCCATGGTGCGGATGTGGTCGACCGTGGGTCCGATGAAGACGAAGCCGTGCTCCTCGACCATCTCGGCAAAGCCGGGATTCTCCGCGAGGAACCCCAGTCCCGGATGGATTGCATCGGCGCCGGTGATTTGCGCGGCTGAAAGGATCGCGGGGATGTTCAGGTAGCTCTCGCGCGGCGGCGGCGGGCCGATGCAAACGCTCTCGTCGGCGAGGCGCACATGCATCGCCGCGGCGTCGGCGGTCGAGTGCACGGCCACGGTCTTGATCCCCATCTCGCGGCAGGCGCGGTGAATCCGCAACGCAATCTCGCCGCGATTAGCGATCAGGATCTTCTCGAACATCGGCGTATCCGCCTATTCGATCAGCATCAGCACCTGGCCGTACTCGACCGGCGCGCCATCGGCGACCAGAATCTCGGCCACTCGTCCCGCGCGCGGCGCGCGAATCTGGTTCATCACCTTCATCGCCTCGATGATCAGCAGCACTTGCCCCGTCTCGACCTTGTCGCCGAGTTTGACGAAGGGTGGCTGGTCAGGCTGCGGCGCAATGTAGGCCGTGCCGACCATCGGTGCCTTGATGGCACCGGGATGGTCGACCTGCGCTACTCCGGAATCGGGTTCGGCCGACTCCGGCGCCGGTGTCGTGCTTGAGGGTGCAGCGAACGCAACGGTCGTGCCGCCGCGGGCGACCCGAATGCGGCGGTCGCCGACCGCATATTCGATCTCGGTGAGGCCGGTCTCCTCGAGCAGGCGCGCGAGCGTGCGGACCAGCTCGCCATCAACGGAAAGATCGTTGCGCGGCGCCATCAGCTCAATCGTTCTTTTCTTCGGCCGCTTCCAGGATGCGCGCCATGGCGTCCAGCGCCAGCAGGTAGCCTTGCGCGCCGAGGCCCATGATGATGCCGTCCGCGACTAGGCTAATATACGAGTGCTTACGCCACTCCTCGCGCCGGTGGATGTTCGAAAGATGCAGCTCGATCACCGGAACTTCCGCGAGCTTGAGCGCGTCGTGTATGGCGACCGAAGTATGGGTCAAACCCGCGGGATTGATCACGATGCCATCGGCGGCCTGGCGCGCCTCTTGGATCCAGTCGACCAGATGGCCCTCGTGGTTTGACTGGCGGAAATCGATGGTGATGCCCAGCTCGCGCGCGCGCTCGGTGCAGGCAGCCTCGATATCGGCCAAGGTGTCGCGACCATAAATCTCGGGTTCGCGCACCCCGAGCATGTTGAGATTCGGGCCGTTCAGGATCAAAATCGTTGCTCGCGCCACGGGCCTTCCTTCGCTGTGCGGCTCGGGCGCCTTATACCAGGGGGCTGATGGAGGGGCAAACACGCGGCCGACTCGCGGCTGCGCAATACCCTCGCCACCGGCCCCGCTCGATGTCGCTGCCCGGCGCTGCAGAGGGAGCATGGCCATGACCTCGGACACGGAAACTCGATCCGCCGCACGCGCCGCACGCGATCTCTGGGACAATCCCATGGGAACCGACGGTTTCGAGTTCGTGGAATACACGGCACCCGACACCGCGGCGCTGGGTCGGCTATTCGAAAACATGGGATTCACCGCGGTCGCGCGGCATCGCTCAAAGAAGGTGACGCTCTACCGTCAGGGTGATGTCAATTTCGTCGTCAACGCAGAGCCCGAAAGCTTCGCCCAGGCCTTCGCTCGGCTCCACGGACCGTCGGTGTGCGCGATCGCCTTTCGCGTGCGCGACGCCGGCAAGGCCCACGAGCGAGCAATCGCGTTCGGCGCCAAACCGGTCCACGGCAAGGTGGGGCCGATGGAGCTCAACATTCCCGCGATCGAGGGCATCGGCGGCAGCTTGATTTACCTGGTCGATCGCTATGGCGATCACACCATCTACGACGTGGATTTCGTGCCGGTGGCGGGCGCCGAACGTGTGCCGCGGGGCGTGGGCCTCACGGGGGTCGATCACCTCACGCACAACGTGCACCAGGGTCGAATGCGGCTCTGGGCCAAATTCTATGAGGATCTCTTCAATTTCCGCGAGGTTCGCTACTTCGACATCGAGGGCAAGCTGACGGGGCTGCGCTCCATGGCGATGACCAGCCCGTGCGGCAAGATCCGCATTCCCATCAACGAGAGCGCCGACGACAAATCGCAGATCGCGGAATATCTCTCGGCCTATCACGGCGAGGGCATTCAGCACATCGCGCTCGGCAGCCGCGACATCGTCGCCAGCGTCGAGGCGCTGACGGCGCACGGCGTCAAGTTCATGGACGTGCTGGAAACCTACTACGAGCAGGTGGATGCACGGCTCCCGGGACACGGCCTCGATTTGGCGCCGCTCAAGCAAAACCGCATTTTGATCGACGGCGCGCCGACCAAAGGGGGCGGGCTGCTGCTGCAGATATTCACCGACACGGTGATCGGCCCGATCTTCTTCGAGATCATCGAGCGGCGAGGCAATGAAGGCTTCGGCGAGGGCAATTTCCGAGCGCTCTTCGAATCAATCGAGCTCGATCAGATCCGACGCGGCGTGCTCGATACGAAAAGCGATTAGAGCGTGATCCGTTAGCCCGCGCCGATCATCTCGACTTGAAGTCATGAGGATGATCATGCCCGTGATCGCGGTGTGGTTTTGATGCGCTTCGCTCCAGGGCGTCGACGAGAATCTCGGCCAATCCGCAACTTTTTCGGCACTCCAGCGACTGGTAGATGAAGCTGAGCGTAATGCGCGTTTGCGCCAGTCGGTGGGGCAGGGGATGATATACGAGACCACGCTCCGCGAAGCGGGGCGACACGACGCCGACCTCGAAGCCTTCCTCCAGAACGACCTCGACGAGCTTGCCGCCATCGGGAAGCTCTAAAGGAATGTGCCCGAGCCGCAGAAATCCGAGCTTGTCGGAGGCGTGGCGGAAGCCCTCGATGAAGGCTTCCTCGATGCTCCTGAGTTCGTCATCGCGATCGGTCATAGCCGCACCGGCTTGTCGATGAGGTGCTTATGGGCGCCCATCTTGCCGTGCGCCACCAAGGCGCCTAGCGCGTCCACAATGACTCGAACGCCGAACAGCGCGGTGATGTCGGAAGTGTCGTAGGGCGGGGACACTTCGACGATCTCCATGCCGCAAAGCCCCTCGGCCGCGACCTTGCCGACCAGGCTCAGCGCTTCCCGCGGCAGAAAACCTCCGGGCTCCGGCCAACCGGTGCCAGGCACGAAACCGCAATCGACACAATCGATGTCGAAGCTGAGATAGACGGCGTCGGCGTCCTTCCAGGCCCACTCGAGCGCCATCTCGGCCGTCTTGTCGATGCCGAGCTCCTCGACGTCGCGCATGGTGAGCACGTTCGTGTTGCGATCGCGAATATTCTTCACGGCCTCGCGGGGAACCTGCCATCCGCCGATTCCGATTTGCACGAGATTGGCGGCCGGAACATTCGGCATGTTGGTGGCGTGGAACCACGGCGTCGTATGCATGCGCTCGTCGAGGTCTTTCTCCTGGATGTCGGCATGGCGGTCGAAATGGATGATGCCGATGCGCTTGGAAGTACATTGGGCGATGCCGCGCACGGTCGGAAAGCCGATCGAGTGATCGCCGCCCATGACCACGGGCATCGAGCCCGACGAGAATACATGCGCCATCGCTTGGCTGATCTGGTCGAAAGTCTTCTCGATATTGGCCGGAATGACGAAAACGTCGCCCGCATCGCAGAGCGTCATTTGCTCCCGAAGGTCCACGCCCAGCTCGTAGTTGTAGGGCGTGTAGAGAGCCGAGATGCGGCGCATGCCCTGGGGTCCAAACCGCGCGCCGGGGCGGTAGGTCGTGCCGCCGTCGAACGGCACGCCCAGAATGCACGCGTCATAGCGGTCGATCTGGTGAACATCCTCGACATAGGGAGCCTTGAGAAAGGTGTTGATGCCCGCGAAGTGTGGGAGCTCGCCGCGCGCGAAGGTCGAGATGCCGCGATCCTCGATGCTGGGCGCCGCTTCGAGCCCCAATTTCTTGTTGCGCTCCTGCTCGGCCTGCCATCGCGTCTGCGGGATGGCGGCCTCGGCGAGTGCGGCTTTCCAGCCGCGGGCCTGCATCTTGTCGAAATCGGGGTGATGGTACCGCTTCGAGCCGGGAGTTGCCGAAACCGGCTCTAATGAAGAGCGCTTTCCGTGAACCATGGGGTGTCCTCGCTTTCTGACCCATTGATTGTAGCCGCTTGCGAGCACGGATGCGGATCGATCCGTCGTGAACTCAGTGCTGTCGCCGACTTCCGAAATAGAGGCCTGACGAGACCGCTTTGCAACAGCCGTGCCGATGGTTGCGATGGCTCGGTCCAGCGAACCCGCGGCATTGTGGCGCACAAAACTGCTGAGGAGGCGGGCAGCATGCCGCGATCCCATGCAAGTTGTGCCTTGGCGGCGGCCGCACTAAGCTCGCGCCACAGCCCGATCGGAGGCAAAACGATGAAGCTCTATGGCTATTTCCGTTCGTCGGCCGCGTTCCGAGTGCGGATCGCCCTCAATCTCAAGGGGCTCGGATACAAACAATCCTCGATCCATCTGCGCCGCAACGAGCAGTCCGGCGCGGATTTCCTGAAGCTCAACCCGCAGGGCTTGGTGCCCGCCCTGGTCGATGGCAACGAGGTCACGACGCAGTCGTTGGCGATCATCGAATATCTCGACGAGACGCATCCGAAGCCGCCGCTGCTGCCGGCGACGTCGATCGAGCGCGCGCGGGTGCGCGCGATCGCGCAGATGATCGCCTGCGATATTCACCCGATCGACAATCTGCGCGTGCTCCGTTACTTGGCAAAGCCGCTTGGCCACGACGAGAAAACGATCGAGGTCTGGTTCAATCATTGGATCGAGGTGGGATTCCAGGCGATCGAGCGGCGTCTTGCCGGCGAGAAGGCAACCGGGCGTTTCTGTCACGGCAACGAACCCGGGCTCGCCGATTGCTGCCTTGTGCCGCAAGTGATCAACGCCAAGCGCCATGCGAGCTTCGATTTCTCGCCTTATCCGACGATCATGCGGATTTTCGATGCTTGCGTCTCGCTGCCGGCGTTCGATCGCGCAATGCCGCAGAACCAGCCGGACGCGGAGGGATAGGGGCACAAGAAAAGGGCCGCGGCGAACCGCGGCCCTTGTTTGCGGCGTGCTCTCGCCAGGCGAGCCGAAAGCTTCGCTTCGGCCGCCCGGCCACTCCAACCCTACTCCTAAAAATCCATACCGCCCATGCCGCCGTGGTCGTGCGGCATCGCGGGTGCCGCCTTCTTCTCGGGCTTCTCCGCCACCATCGCCTCGGTGGTGATGAGAAGACCCGCCACCGACGACGCGTCCTGGAGGGCAATGCGCACGACCTTGGTCGGATCGATGATGCCGGCCTTGACCATGTTCACGTACTCGCCGGTCTGCGCGTCGAAGCCGTGATTGGAGTCGCTGCTCTCGAGCAGCTTGCCCACGACGATCGAGCCGTCCATGCCGGCGTTTTCGGCGATCTGCCGCGCCGGCGTCTGAATGGCGCGGCGCACGATGTCGATGCCGACCTTCTGGTCGTTATTCTCCGTCTTCACCTTCGCGAGCGCCTTCGTGGCGTAGAGAAGCGCCACGCCGCCGCCGGCGACGATGCCTTCCTCGACCGCGGCGCGGGTCGCGTGCATCGCGTCGTCAACGCGATCCTTGCGCTCCTTCACCTCGACCTCGGTCGCACCGCCGACCCGGATTACCGCAACGCCGCCCGCGAGCTTCGCCAGCCGCTCCTGCAGCTTCTCGCGGTCGTAGTCCGAAGTGGTCTCCTCGATCTGCGCCTTGATCTGTCCGATCCGGCCCTCGATGTCCTTCTTCTTGCCGGAACCGTCGATGATCGTGGTGTTCTCCTTGTCGATCCGTATCCGGCGCGCCTTGCCGAGCATGTCGAGGGTCACGTTCTCGAGCTTGATGCCCAAATCCTCGGAGATCAGCTGGCCTCCGGTCAGCACCGCGATGTCCTCCAGCATCGCCTTGCGGCGATCGCCGAAGCCCGGTGCCTTCACCGCCGCGACCTTGAGACCGCCGCGGAGCTTGTTGACGACGAGCGTGGCAAGCGCCTCGCCTTCCACGTCCTCGGCCACGATCAGCAGCGGCTTTCCGGACTGCAC
>DATIYT010000129.1:0-96101 GCA_035517495.1 Allostellaceae bacterium
TGTTGCAAAAGTCTTTTGACTGCCGAAATGCGCAAGATTGATTCGTTTGCGGGGATCATCTGGACTGAAAGATTCAAGGATCGTCCTGTACCAGAATAAACATTGCGCGACCGACCGACCTTGCCGACTTTTGCAACACTAACGGCACTTAGCTGACATGCTTTCGCGCTTCTGCGATGTCCTCTTCTGGAGGGTAAAGCGGACATCGCTTGGGCCAGCATTTGTACGGGCGAATTTATGAGTACACGCCCTCGTGGATGGAAACCGCAGTCGCCGGTTCATCACGTCATCGTCCCCAAATCTTTCCGAAAACATTATCTCCCCATCCACTATGTCATCCCTCATTCCCTATTATTTTGGGAATCGATCACCCTCGGGAGCTGATCCATGACGAAGAAGCGCGTCGATTCCGAATCCATCGCGGCCGTTATCGGGACCTCCTATCCGTCACCCTACGACCAACCCTGCCGGACCCGTCAGCGGCGCAGGCTGGGCGATGCGGCGGGCTTGACGCAATTTGGCGTCAATCTTCTGGTGCTGCCGCCGGGCGCATGGTCGAGCCAGAGGCATTGGCACACCAAGGAGGACGAATTCGTATACGTGCTCTCGGGAGAAGTGACGCTGGTGACAGACGCGGGCGACGAGGTGCTGCGCGCCGGTGACGCCGCGGGATTCAAGGCCGGCGACAGCAACGGCCATTGCCTGCAAAACCGGTCAAGCACCGAGGCGCGGGTGCTAGAAGTCGGCACGCGTGCTGCCGGCGATGCCGCTTATTATCCCGATATCGACATGGTGGCACCCGCGGACGGCAAGCCTGCGATGTACACCCGTCGGGACGGCACGCCCTATCAAAACTTGCGGCGACGCGGAGCGGAGGGTTGAGGGCGCTCGGCTACGCGAGATGCGCCGCGACCAGCGGCGCAACCTCGTCCGGTCTGTCCTGCGCGAGACGGTGGCCGCCGCCGGGAATAACAATGAGTCGAGCATTTGGCATCCGTGATTCCAGATGACGACCGACGGCGACACGGCTGATCGGGTCGGCATCGCCCCAGATCAAGAGTGTGGGTGTGAGAATGCGCTCGACAGGCCGCGCGGCGGCAGCGTGCTCCTCAGTTATCCAACGCGCCGCATGTGGAAAGTCGCGCCGGTATTTGGGACGCCAATCCGCCGCTCCGAAGCGCGCCATATCCACCCCAGCCGAAGTCACGGTCAACACCAACCGCTGCACGAGCGTGGGATATGCGATAGCAAGCCGCGCGGCGATCACGGCACCCATCGACTGTGCAATCAAATCGACGGGCCGATCAATTTCCGGCTCGACTCGCCGCAGCAGATCATCAATTCCCCTGGTGCCTAGATCGTGCGCCTCTCTGCCGAGGCCGGGCCAGTTCAAATAGACCTTGGCCCACCCCGCCGGGAGCCTCGATCCCACGGGTTTCCAGAACTCGGCCGAGCCGCCAGCTCCCGGAAGGAACAAAACCTTACGCATTATCTTGGACCTTGTAATGACAAACGCGTTACGGCATATATCCGGCTAAACAATGGGATGCAATACCGATGCCTGCCTCCGTCCGCGCCTCACGACGCCGCACGACCCTCAATTTACGCATCAAGCTCGAGGAGCGCGGCCTGATCGACCGGGCTGCCCGGCTGACAGGCAAAACGAAAACGAGCTTCGTGCTGGACGCGGTGCGCCGTGCTGCTGAGGACGCGCTGCTTGACCGCACCGTTTTGCAGGCACGTCCAGCCGCGTATCGCGCCTTTCTTGCCCGCCTCGACGAACCGCCGCGCCCCAATGAACGGCTCCGCCGAACGATGAGAAGTCGCGCGCCCTGGGATTAGGGATGGGCTTAACGGCGCCGGAGCCGCTATCGGATCGCCACCGGCTGGAAGGTTTCGTCTCGGGCGTCGCCGCACTGGACGACTGGTTTAAGCGACGCGCACGCGCCAACCAACTTAACAATGCATCGCGCACATTTGTCGCCGCGGAGGGAGAGCGCGTCGTCGGTTATCATGCGATTGCATCGGGCGCACTCCAAGTGGAAAGCGCCGTCGGGCGCTTCCGTAGGAACATGCCGAGTCCCATCCCGGTGGCGATTCTCGGTCGGCTCGCCGTCGACCGGGATTGGCAAGGCCGGGGGCTCGGTCGCGCGCTCTTTCGCGATTGTGCCGAGCGGGTTGTTCATGCCGCAAGCACGCTCGGCATCCGTGGCATCGTCGTGCACGCAATTTCCCACGATGCCAAGGCCTTCTATGAGGCGTTGGGATTCGAGGCGTCGCCCCTCGATCCCATGACGTTAATGGTGACGCTTAACGATTTACGATCCTGCTTGGCGCCTCGGCATCGCTGACCGACCCCACCTTTCTCCGCCGCCGTGTTGGCGCTAAAATGTTTACTTTCCGGAGGCCCGGCCATGACGAAGGTCTATCCTACGCGGCGCGGCGCACGCAATTACGGACAGGCGATCGGCATCTTGCAGCTCGATTGCTCGCTGCCGTTCATTCCCGGCGACGTCGACAACGCCAGTACCTACCGCTACCCCGTGCTCTACAAGGTGGTGCCGGGCCTTTCGACCGCGGCTTGCCTTAAGGGGGCGCCCGATCTCGCCGCCGCGGCGGTCGAGGCGGCCCGCGCGCTTGAAGCCCAAGGGGTGCGCGCGATCAGCAGCGATTGTGGGTTCATGCTGCAATTCCAAGATGCCGTGCGGGAAGCCGTCCGCGTTCCGGTCTTGATGTCGAGCCTGCTGCAGTTGCCGCTGATTGCGAACAGCCTCGCGGCTTCGCGCGCGATCGCGGTCGTCACCGCAAACTCCGACAACCTCACCCCGGACTTTCTCTCCCGAAACGGTATCCGCGTCCCCAACAAGCTTGTCATCTTGGGCCTCCAGCACGAGCCCGAGTTCAAATCGGCGGTGTTGGAGGAAAAAGGCTCGATCGATGCGGCGCTTGTCGAAGGGGAAATCCTGGCGGTCGCGCGCCGCGCCAGGGAAGCGCACCCGAATCTCGGCGCAGTCTTGCTCGAGTGCTCGATGTTGCCGCCCTATGCTCGCGCGCTTCAAGACGAGCTCGCGCTGCCGGTGTTCGATTTCGTGACCATGATCGACACCCTCTATGCCGCGACGCATCAGCGGCGCTACGACGGATTTTATTGAGGCGGGGTCGGACGCCTTCAACGTCGGTGGCACGTCCCTACCGAGGCGGTGAGGCCGTGATGAGGAGTGAGAGCCGAAGCGCTCTCACCACCTCATTGTCTCACCGTGAATCATGAGCCGACGACAGCGCGGTTTTGTCGCCCGCGAGCAACCGTCTAATGCTGTTCGGCTCCGGCGGGCGGACCGCCTTCGAAATAGGTCGTGGCATTGGCGAGCGCGCGGGTACGCGGCAAGAAGGCCAGCATGCGCACCGGCCGGTCGCCGACGGCAACAAAGGCATGGGGCGTGCCCACCGGCACGGCGATAGTGTTGTTGGCGTGCACCAATCGCCGTTCGTCGCCCAAGCGCAGGTCGAGCGTTCCCTCAAGCACAATCAGCACCTCGTCGGTGTCGTGGTGGACATGCAGAGGTGCGCCGGCGCCGGGTTCCAGGATCGCCATCCCGGTGATGCAGCTCATCCCCTGCTCCTCACCGGCCAGCACGAAGTTCCGATAGCCGGGGCGCCAGGGAATCTCCTTGGCTTTGTCATGGGCGATGATGGGCATTGCTTCCTCCAATAACGTGCGCTCAGTGTAACACGCGCTCCAGACGTCGTCGCCATCCGCCATTTTCCTCTGCAAATCCCGAAATCCGCTTGGCTCTGACGGAGTCCCGGTTGTAAGGTGCGAGCAGCGCCAACGAATCCTGCACGCGCGCCGCATCGCCCCCCGATGGACATCTATTTGCCGATCGCCGCCATTTCCGTGGACGTGTTCGTCCTCCTGGGATTGGGCGGGGCGGTCGGGTTCCTTTCGGGCGTGTTCGGGGTCGGCGGCGGCTTCCTGCTGACACCGCTGCTGATCTTCATCGGTATCCCGCCGGCGGTCGCGGTGGGTTCTGCTGCAAACCAGCTCGTCGGCGCTTCGGTCTCGGGTGCAATCGCCCATTGGCGGCGGGGCAACGTCGATTTCCAAATGGGCTTCGTGCTGCTGATTGGCGGCTTTTTGGGTTCGGGCCTGGGCGTCTGGCTGTTCGCAATACTGCGTCGGATCGGCCAGATCGAGCTCGCGGTGAGCGTACTCTACGTGGCGCTGCTGGGCGTGCTCGGCGTGATGATGCTGATCGAGAGCACGCGCGCGATCCTGCGCCAACGCCATCCGCACGGCGCTCGGCGCAAGCTCCACACCCACATGTGGATCCATGGGCTGCCGCTCAAGATGCGCTTTCGCCGCTCCAAGCTCTATATCAGCGCGACCGTACCGGCGGGGCTCGGGTTTCTGGTCGGTGTGCTGTCGGCGGTGATGGGGGTCGGCGGCGGTTTCGTGATGGTGCCGGCGATGATCTACATGCTCGGCATGCCGACCGCCGTGGTGCCGGGGACCTCGCTGCTGCAGATCGTCTTCGTCGCGGCCAACGTGACCGTGCTGCAGGCAGTCGGCAACGGCACGGTCGACGCCGTCCTCACCATGGTGCTGCTGGTGGGTGGCGTGGTGGGCGCTCAGCTCGGCACGCGCTTCGGAGCGCATCTGCGGGGCGAGCAATTACGCGCGCTGTTGGCACTGCTGGTGCTGGCGGTCGCGGTTAAGCTGGCGCGCGACCTGGGTATTCGACCCGAGGATCTCTACTCCGTCGTCGTGGAGGGAGGCGGATGAGGGCGGCCGCTGCAATCGCGATGTTGCTTCTACTCGCGCTCACCGCGCCCGCCGCGCGCGCCCAGGCACTGGTGGCCGACCTCACCAGCCATCTCGTTGCCATTACAACCGCCTTTACCGGCACCAGCGTGGTGCTGTTCGGCGCGACGGACGGGGCCGGCGACGTAATCGTGGTGGTGCAGGGGCCCGCGCGCGACATGGTGGTTCGCCATAAGAGCAAGATCGCAGCCGTCTGGGTCAATACCAGCGAGGTCACGTTTCAGGACGTGCCCAGCTTCTACAGTGTCGCCAGCAGCCGACCGCTCGGCGAGATCGCACCGTCGGCGCTACTGCAGATGCAGCGGATCGGCATCGACAATCTGCACCTCACGCCCGATCGAAACCTGCCGCAAAATCAAGCCAACGAGTTCCGCGATGCGCTCATCCGCAACCAGGAGAGAGCAGGCCTCTTCGTGCCGGCGGCCGCGCCAGTGAGCTTCCTCGCCAACCGGCTGTTTCGCGCGACCATCGCCTTCCCCGCGAACGTACCCACCGGCAACTTCCTGGTGCAGGTATTCTTGGTACGGAACGGCGCCGTGGTGGGTGCACAAACCGTGCCGCTGGTGGTGTCGCAGGTCGGACTCGACGCCAGAGTGCACGAATTTGCCGACCGATTCGCGCTCGCTTACGGCATCATGGCGGTGGCTTTGGCCGCCGTCGCCGGCTGGCTCGCAAGCCTGGCGTTCCGCAACGCATGAGGAGTGACCGCGATGAGCGCACCCGCACCTCAGCCCCAACAGCACCGCATCTTCCTGGTCGTGGTGGATGAAAGCGAGGAGATGGGCGTGGCGCTGCGCTATGCGGCGTTGCGGGCGCGCGCGACCGGCGGGCGCACCGCGCTGCTCTACGTGATCGAGCCCAGCGATCTGCAGCAATGGATGGCGGTCGAATCGCTGATGCGCGAGGAGCGCCGCCAGGAAGCGGAACAATTCCTGCAAAAGCTCTCGCAGCAGGTGGTGGAACTCTCGGGGTCGCCGCCGATCGTGCACATACGCGAGGGCCGGCGGCGCGACGAGCTGCTGGCGCTGCTGGACGAGGATCCCAGCATATCCGTGCTGGTGCTGGCATCGAGCCCGCGCCCAGAAGGGCCGGGCCCGCTCATCACCGCGCTCACCGGCAAGTTCGCCCACAAGCTCAAGCTCCCCATCACGATCGTGCCCGGCGGGCTCTCCGACGAGCAGCTCAGCCACGTCACTTGACGGGGGGTACGAAGTACGGGTCATCCGAGGGCGGCAGCGCGAACACCTCCTGCGGTTCGGCGACGCCGCGCAGGCGATGATGGCCGAGCGAGATCGCCGGGATTCCCGCTTCCTTCGCGAAGTCGGCGGTGAACAGCACACCCTTGCCGAAGGCTCGGCACAATCCCTGGAGCCGACCTACCAGATTGACCGCAGGACCGATCACGGTGAAATCGAGGCGGCTTGCGCCGCCGATATTGCCGTAGATCAACCGGCCGATGTGCAGCGAAATGCCGATCCGTATCGTCGGCATGCCCGCCACGTCTCGCCGCCGATTGACCTCGGCGAGATTCGCGAAGGCGGCGCGCGCCGCGGCCAGTGCCGCGAGGCAGGCGGGCCTGGGTCCGCCGCGCTGTAGCGGAAAGATCGCAAGCATGCCATCGCCGATAAGCTTCAACACTTCGCCACCGTGATCCTCGACCGGCCCGATCGCGCTTTCGAAATAGTCATTGAGCAGTCCGATCACCTGATCGCCGGCGAGCCGCTCCGAAATCTCCGTGAAGCTGCGGATGTCCGCAAACAGGATCGCCGCCTCGATGGTTTGTCCGCTGCCGCGCCGCACCTCGCCTTTGAGCACGCGGGTCGCGGCATCGGCGCCGAGATAGGCGCGCAGCAGCGCCTCGGTCAGCCGCCGCACCGCGCGCACTTCGAAGACCACGCCGAGGTAGGGCACGAGCGCCGTCAAAAGGGCAGCATCCTCCACCGTGAACCCGCCGGGACGCCGCGTCGCCCACGTGACCGCTTGATTGCTGCCGTCGGTGAACGGCACCCGCTCGGCGATGTAGTCGGTGAACCCCTGCGCCTTGAGCTCGGTCAGGACGTCGAAATCGAGCACCACCTGAGGATTTTCGATGTGACGGCGGAAGCGATCGGCGCCGCCGTAAATCCAGTTGATCGCGCTGTTGATAAAACCGGGCGTCGATTCGACGTCGTAGGAGTGAAATCGCGGCGCGAGGCCCGATGTGGCCCGATCGTGCCACTGCAGAGTGATGGCGCGGAACTCCGGGTGGAAGAAACGGGCGTGCAGGGTAGAGCGCTGCAGCGGAACGCCCGCGGCGACGATCCGCTCGCAGATTTCACCGAAAAATGCCGACGGATCCTCAAGAATACCTCGCGCTCGCCGCACCATCCAGTCGGCGAGCGTGTGGGCGGCGGTACCGGGATCGGCGACCGGGGTGGTCTGTCGGTCGGACATGCGCCTTTTTGGGGCATTCGGCGGGTCCCAGCAACCCCGGATTAGCGCAGGATTGACCCCACGCCGGTTAGGGTTGACTTAGGGCCTACGAAACACAACGTTGTGGCGGGCAAGCCCACGCCGGAGTTTCCTGATGTTCATTCAGACCGAGCAGACCCCCAATCCCGCCACCCTCAAGTTCATCCCGGGACGCGCTGTGCTTGAGAGTGGCACTGCCAATTTCACCAGCGCCGAGGCCGCCGTGCGCTCGCCGCTGGCCGAGCGGCTCTTTGCCCTCGACGGCGTGACCGGCGTCTTCCTCGGCAACGATTTCATTACCGTGACCAAGGACGTCGAGCACGACTGGCACGCGCTCCGTCCGACGGTGCTGGGCGCGATCATGGAGCACTTCACCGCCGGGAGGCCGGTGCTGCTCGATGGCGCCTCATCTTCGACCGCCGATTCCGAGGAAGACGACGAGATTGTTGCCCAGATCAAGGAGCTGCTCGAGACTCGCGTACGTCCGGCGGTGGCGCAGGACGGCGGCGACATCATCTTCGACCACTTCCAAGATGGCGTGGTCTATTTGCACATGCAGGGCTCCTGCTCCGGGTGCCCCAGCTCGACCGCGACGCTGAAGGCCGGCATCGAAAACATGCTGCGCCACTACGTCCCGGAAGTGCACGAGGTGCGCGCGGTTTAACCGGCGGTCGCCGGCCGAGACCCAGACGCAGGGAATCAGGTGAGGCAGTCGGTCAATCTCACTGCCTCTTTGTCGAAATTTCCATCTGCCTAGTGTCTCGATTCCGAAGTTCGCGTGACCAAACGGCCAAGCGCAGATTAAGTTCTTCTCCGAGCGGCCGGCGGTGATCGGAGGAACTTCAAATCCGCCACACTAGGGGGCGATCGGCCCGAACGCGATCCCAGCGTGCGCCGCTTCCTGCAGCAGCGCTGCGCTGCCTTGCGCGGGGGCCGTCAGCGCATCATTGGGGTCGGCAGATCGCCGTCGGAAAGCAGCGGGTAAAGCCGCGCGTCGAAAAGCTGATAGTGCCACCACTCCTTGCCGTAAAAATCCCAGCCGGCGGCGCTCATCAGGCCGAGCAGCAGCAGGCGGTTACGCTGCGCCGCGGGCGGGATCTCGGCAGTGCCGTGGTGCGAGAGCGAAGTGAACGCGTCGAAGGGAGTGCCCATCTCCAGCTCGACGCCGTTTGAATCCAGCAAAGTCAGGTCGACCGCGACGCCGCGCGAATGCGGCGAGCCGCGCCGCGGATCGGCAAGGAATTCCGGATCGGGGCGGAATTCCCAGAGCTTCCACTGCGCCTCGCTCGGGCGAAACGCGTCGAAGATCTTGAGCCCCAGTCCCAAGGACCGCGCGAGCGCCACGGCGTCAGCGAGCCGCGCCGCGGCTTCCTCGCGCAAATAGCAAGCGGCGCGCCCATAGACCGTTCGCCCCGTGAAATTGCGCGGCGTCGCATAGGCGATCTCCAGTGCCACGCCATGCGTCTCGGGACGAATCTCCACCAGTGACATCAGAGCCCCTGAAGTCGGGAACGCGGACCGAGTTGCAATGGTATTGATTTCGTCCCGACCAAGGAAGAATGACAGTAGGGCAATGAGAGGGTGAGAATGCGTGCGTGCAAGATCGGCCTCGCTGCCTCACCGCCTCATTGTGCGTCTGGCCATGCGAGGAAGCCACGCAACGATCTGAAAATGCTTTAGCATTATCTCGTAAAAAGCGAGCCGCGGCCGTGAGAATTCTTGCCTTCGACAGTTCGGGAAATGCCTGCTCCGCCGCCCTCTGGGAGGAGGGCCGCATCGCCGCGCGCGCCTTCGAGACGCGCACAGTCGGCCAAGCCGAGCGACTCGTGCCCATGATCGAGCGGGTTCTGGAGGCGTCGGGCCACGGCTTGGAGACGCTCGATCTGCTGGCGGTGACGGTGGGGCCCGGCGCATTCACGGGCGTCCGCATCGGCATTGCCACCGCGCAGGGATTGGCGCTCGGCACCGGGCTTCCCTGCCTCGGACTCAGCAGCCTCGAGGCCGTGGCCCATGGCGTGCCGGATCGGCTGTTGCGTGGACGTCGGCTGGTGGTTGCCCTAGACAGCCGCCGCGAGGAGTTGTTTCTGCAGAGTTTCGACACGGACCGACGACCTCTCGATCCGCCGGCACTGCTGCCGATCCGTGACTGGGCGGTGCCACGGGAACCGCTGCTGCTCGCGGGCGATGCCGCTCCGCGTCTTGCGGCTGCGCTCATGGGGCGCGACTTCGCGACTGCAGACGGTCCAGGGGTTGTCGATGCCGGTGACCTCGCCGAACTCGCCGCCGAGCACTGGCGGCCGGGCATGATGGTCGAACCTTTGCACCCGCTCTATCTGCACGCGCCCGACGTAACGCTCCCGAAGGAGCGCGGATCGTGACCGCCTGGCGGATCGCACTGGCGACAGCCGAGACACTCGAGGAAGTGGCGCGTCTCCACGCGCTGTGCTTCCCCGATGATGCCTGGGACGCCCTCGATTTCGCGGGGATTCTGGCCATGAGCGGCGCCAGCGGCCATCTGATCCAGAGGGGAGAGGCAAGCGCCCCTGCGGGATTCCTGTTCGATGTCCTGTCCGGTTCCACGGGCGAGATCATCACTCTGGGCGTCGCGCCAGAGATTCGGCGGCAGGGAGCCGCGCGCGCGCTCATCGATGACTTGCTGCGACGCGCGCGGACACAGGGTGTCAGGAGTCTCACGCTGGAAGTCGCGGACGACAACGAAATCGCGTTGACGCTCTACGGGAGCCTCGGCTTTCAGCAGGTGGGTCTGCGTCCACGCTACTACCACCGGGCCGACGGCCGCGAGATCGACGCCAAACTGTTGCATTGCAGGGTCCCGCCGTAATGGGAACCGCTGGCTAAGACTTTGCTCCAATCTCTATTGCTGCAGGGCACCGCGCAATCTTGTGATAGACTCGCTTATTGCTTTATAGGTCGGGAAAATCTATATGGGGCGCCTTAAGGTCAAAGGAAAAGGCCAGATGTCCGAGAACGCGAACACTAAAGAGCTGCTAACCCTCACCACTGAGATTGTCGCGGCACACGTGTCCAATAACACCGTCGCAGCGGGCGACTTGCCCCAGTTGATCAGCCAAGTTTATCAGTCTCTTGCGGGAGTGCGCGAGAATCCGGTTCAAGCGCCGCATCGGCCCGAGCCCGCGGTGCCAATCAAGAAATCGGTGCATCCCGATTACATCGTCTGCCTTGAGGACGGCAAGAAACTCAAGATGCTCAAGCGCCATCTGAAGACTGCGTACAACATGACCCCGGAGCAATACCGGGAGCGTTGGGGTCTCACCCCCGAATACCCGATGGTTGCGCCCAACTATGCGCGGCAGCGCTCACGGTTGGCGAAGGAGATCGGACTGGGCACGCGCGGCAGAAAGTCGGGCACAGACTGAGGCTTAGAGGGTTTGGTCGGGCTTTCGTGCCTGTCATTAGAACCCCCGTCCGCTTTGGGCTATACTGATTGATCGGCAAGGAGGCCGGTCACCCGCGATGCCCTCGCGCCTCGAACAGCTTTGTATCGACAAAGGTCTGAAGATGACCGATCAGCGGCGCGTGATTGCCCGTGTTCTCTCGGATTCTGTCGATCATCCCGATGTGGAAGCGGTCTATCGGCGTGCAGTCGAGATCGATCCGCACATCAGCATCGCCACCGTCTATCGCACGGTACGGTTGTTCGAGGAAGCAAACATCATCGCGCGGCACGATTTCGGCGCGGGTCGCGCGCGCTACGAGGAAATGCCGAGCGATCACCACGACCATCTAATCGATTTGCAAAGCGGGCGCGTGATCGAGTTCAAAAATGAAGCGATCGAGCGGCTGCAACGGTTGGTTGCAGAAGAGCTGGGTTATCGGCTGGTCGATCATCGGCTCGAGCTCTATGCGGTGCCGATCGAGGCCAAGCGCGGCGGCACCGGACAATGAGTGGCGAGCCGACCTCGGAAGAACGCCTGCTAACGCGCACGCCGCCGGCCGTGGCTTCCCGCGAGGCGAGCGGGCTCGGCGAGCTGCGCTCGGGCACCCTGGGCGTACGTCTTGCCCAGACCGAGGCTGAAATCGATGCTGCGCTTGCGCTGCGCTATCGCGTCTTCTATGAGGAGATGGGCGCGGTTCCGAGCCCCGACGTCGCGCGGACCGGACGTGACACCGACCCCTTCGACAGCGTCGCCGATCATCTCCTGGTGATCGATCACGCGCGCGGTCGCGGACCGCAATCGGTGATCGGCACCTATCGACTGATCCGTCGTCCGGCGGCCGAGCAGGCGGGGCGCTTTTATTCCGCGGCGGAGTACGACATCGCCAATATCGTCGCGTATCCCGGAGAGATCCTGGAACTTGGCCGCTCCTGCGTCGACCAGACCGCGCGCAACCGACCGACCATGCAACTGTTGTGGCGGGGAATCGCCGCTTATGTCTTCCATTACGACATTGCCCTGATGTTCGGCTGCGCGAGCCTCCCCGGCACCGATCTCGACGCCAATGCCGTGCCGCTGACCTATCTGCACTATCACCACCTGGCGCCGCCCGGACTGAGGCCGCGCGCCCTGCCGCATCGCCATATCGACATGCGCCGCTTGCCGCCTGATGCCTTTGATCCGACCGCCGCACTTGCGGAGATGCCGCCGCTCATCAAGGGTTACCTGCGGCTCGGAGGTTTCGTCGGGGACGGGGCCGTGATCGATCACCAGTTCAATACCATCGACGTCTCGATCGTGGTGAAGACCGATCTGGTGACCGAGAAATATTATCGCCACTATGAGCGCTCGGCGCGCGAGGCGCCGGGCTGATGCCATGAGCGCGTTCCTGCTTCGGCTGTGCCGACTCGCGGTCTATCTTGCGATTACCCTGCCGTTGATGCCGCTGCAGTGGCTCTTCGTGCGGCTGCGCTCACCGTTGGCCGACAAGCTGCCGCGGGCCTATCACCGGCTTTCAAGCCGGGTATTGGGGTTCGACGTGACGGTGCTTGGAACGCGCTCCACCACGCGGCCGACGCTGTTCGTCTCGAACCACACCTCATATCTTGACATCGAGATACTCGGCAGCGTGATCGAGGGCTCGTTCATCGCCAAGGCCGAGGTCGCGAACTGGCCGCTGTTCGGTTGGCTTGCCAAGCTTCAGCGCACGGTGTTCGTCGATCGCCGCCAGCGCTCGACGCACCAGCATCGCGACGCCATCATCGAGCGCCTCTCGGCCGGCGACAATCTGATCCTGTTTCCGGAGGGCACTAGCGACGACGGAACTCGCGTGCTGCCGTTCAAGAGCGCCCTCTTCGCGGCGGTGCACGGCGCCAAGTTCCCGCATCCGATCACACTGCAGCCGGTATCGATCGCCTATGTGCGCTTGAACGGCATGCCAATGGGTCGCTTGTATCGTCCCTTCTTTGCCTGGTACGGCGATATGGATATGGCATCTCATCTCTGGGCCATGCTGGGTCTCGGCTGGGCCGGAGTGGTCGTGCATTTCCACGAAGTCGTAACCCCCGAGCGCTTCGCAACTCGAAAGGAATTGGCCGAGTATTGCTGGCAGGTGGTGGCATCAGGCGTTGCAGCCGCCAATTCCGGCCGCTCGCAGCCCGCAGCGACGCCTTCTTCGGCGCAGGGGCGGCGCGACCGGCGAACCCGCGCGGTTGCCCGCGCCGCGGCTTCGGCGCATTGAGGCGGAAATGGCAAAGACGCTCTACATCAGGACGCACGGCTGCCAGATGAACGCCTACGACAGTGCGCGCATGGCGGATGTTCTGGCGCCGCTGGGGTACCGTCCGGTCGATGCGCCCGAAGGCGCCGACATGGTGATCCTCAACACCTGCCATATCCGAGAAAAGGCGTCCGAGAAGGTGTTTTCGGAGCTGGGCCGGCTCAAGGGTCTGAAGCGCGCGCGCGAACGCGCTGGCGGCATCATGGTATTGGCGGTCGCAGGCTGCGTCGCGCAGGCGGAAGGCGAGGAAATATTGGCGCGCGCGCCTTATGTCGACATCGTGCTCGGTCCGCAGTCTTATCATCGCCTGCCGGAACTGGTGGCGCGGGCATGCCGCGGCGCCGGCCGCGTGCTTGAGACCGAATTTCCGGCCGAGAGCAAATTTGATTTTCTGCCGGAAGCCGCGGCGCCTCAGGGCGTTTCGGCCTTTCTCACGGTGCAGGAGGGTTGCGACAAATTCTGCACCTTCTGCGTCGTCCCGTATACGCGCGGTGCCGAGTTTTCGCGCCCCGCGGCACAAATCCTCGCCGAGGCGCGGCGCATGATCGACCTGGGCGCGCGCGAGATCACCCTCCTGGGCCAGAACGTCAACGCCTACAGGGGTGCTGCTCCCGAAGACGGTCGCTGGGGGCTCGGCACCCTCATCCGGGCGCTTGCGCGGCTTCCGGGCCTCCTCCGCGTCCGTTACACGACCTCGCATCCCCGCGACGTCGATGACGAATTGATCGCCGCCCACGCAGAGATCGAGATGCTGATGCCGATGCTGCATCTGCCGGTGCAATCGGGCTCCGACCGCATTCTCGCCGCCATGAATCGGCGGCACACCACGGCCGGATACCTCCGCACCATCGAACGCCTGCGCCGCGCGCGGCCCGAGCTCGCCTTCTCTTCGGACTTCATCGTCGGATATCCCGGCGAAACCGAGCGCGACTTCGAAGCGACGCTTGCGCTCGTGCGCGAAGTCGGCTTTGCCCAGGCGTTCTCCTTTAAATACAGCCCGCGCCCGGGAACCCCGGCCGCAACCGTGGAGGAGCAAGTCCCCGAGCCCGTCAAGGCTGAGCGGCTACAACGGCTGCAGGCGTTGCTCGACTCGCAACAGCGGGACTTTAACTCGAACCAGGTCGACCGCACCCTGCCGGTGCTGTTCGAAAAACCGGGGCGCCATCCGGGTCAGCTCGTCGGTAGAAGTCCCTATTTGCAGCCCGTCCATGCGATGGCGCCGGAAACAGAGATCGGACGGATGGTGCCGGTGCTGATTGAGCGTGCCGAACCCAACAGTCTCGCGGGTGTTCGGCACGAAAGGGCGGCGGCATGAGGGCGCAATCGACCCGCGCGACGCGTCCCGAGGACGAGTCGGTGCACATCGAATTTGACGACAACGCGCTCTTGCCGGTGCTGTTCGGCCCGCACGACGAACACCTGGACCAGATCGAGCGGGTGCTCGGCGTGTCCATGGTCTCGCGCGGCAACCGGGTTGCGATCAGCGGTCCGAGCGCGCGAGCCGGCGAGGCGCGCACGGCGCTTGCAGCGCTCTATGAGCGGCTGAAGCGCGGCCTCGAAGTCGATCAGGGCGCGGTCGCGGCGGCGCTCAGGCGTGCGCGCGAGCCCACCACGGAGGTCGGCATTGAGCACGAGATTCAAACGCGCAAGCGCAGAGTGACCGCGCGCAGCTCGAATCAGACGGCCTACATCCGGGCGTTGCGCCAGCACGAGTTGGTATTCGGCCTCGGACCCGCGGGCACCGGCAAGACCTATCTTGCGGTCGCGACGGCGGTCGACTTGCTGATGTCGGGCAAAGTGGAGCGAATCATCCTTTCTCGACCGGCGGTGGAAGCGGGCGAAAGGCTGGGCTTCCTTCCCGGCGACTTGCGCGAGAAGGTCGATCCCTATCTTCGCCCGCTTTATGATGCGCTCTACGACATGTTGCCCGGCGAGCAGGTGCAAAAGCGGCTGCTGAGCGGCGAAATCGAGATCGCGCCGCTCGCCTTCATGCGTGGTCGAACGCTCGCCCGCGCCTACATCATTCTCGACGAGGCGCAGAACACCACGCCCGTGCAAATGAAGATGTTTCTGACCCGACTCGGCGAAGGCGCCAGCATGGCGGTCACCGGCGATCTCTCGCAGATCGACTTGCCGCGCGGCACCCGCTCGGGGCTTGCCGACGCGCTCGCAACCCTCGAGGGCGTGGAGGGCATCGGCATCGTTCAATTCAACCAGTCGGACGTCGTGCGCCACCCGCTTGTGGGGCGAATTGTTCACGCTTATGACGAGCGCGACCGCCGCCGCGCCGAGCGCCGGAGCGCCAAAGATGAGTGAGAGCAAGGACCGCCGCAAAGTGCCGATCGAGATCGAATTGGTGGAGCCGAGTCCGCGGTGGCGCGAGCGGCTGCCGCGCCGCCGGGCGCTTTGCATCGCGGCCGCCGAGGCTGCGCTTGCGGCCGCCAAGCCGCGGCTCACGCGGCGCACCGAGGTGAGCGTCGTATTGGCCGACGACGCGCTGATCCGTCGCCTGAACCGCCAATGGCGACGCATCGACCGCGCCACTGACGTGCTGTCTTTTCCTGTGGTGGACGAAAGGCCGCCGCCGCGTGCGCCGATGCTGATGGGCGACGTGGTGCTGGCGTTCGAAACCGTGGCGCGCGAGGCGCAGGAGCAGGGCAAGTCGCTTGCCGACCACCTGCGGCACCTGGTGGTGCATGGCGTGCTGCATCTGATCGGGTACGATCACGAGGCGCCGGACGATGCCGAGCGCATGGAAGCGCTCGAAACCGAAGCGCTGGCGCGGCTCGGGGTCGCCGACCCCTATGCCGACCGCATGGCGGCTGGCGATGACTGACGCGCCCGAGGACCGCCGCGCCGCCAACACCGACAGCGACGGGCCTTTCCGTAGCCTGCGAAATTGGCTCAAGCAACTGCGCGGCGAGCGCGCGGGCGAGCAGGACCTGCGCAGCTCCATCGAGGAGCTGATCGAAGAGCAGCATGCCGATGAACAGCCGATCGATCCGCAGGCGCGCGCCATTCTCGCGAACATTCTGAAGCTGCACGGGCTCTCCGCGGCCGACGTGATGGTACCGCGCATCGACATCGTGGCGATCGATGCCGAAACGCCGTTCGAGCAGGTGCTGAAAGCGTTCATCGAGCACGGCCATTCGCGTATGCCGGTCTACCGCGAGACGCTCGACGACGTGGTCGGCATGGTGCATGTGAAAGACCTGCTGCCCTACGCGGTCGACGCGAAGCCCGTGGCGATTGCCAAGATCGCGCGCAAGGTGCTGTTCGTGGCCCCGAGCATGCCTATCCTCGAGCTGCTGCTGCAGATGCGGCAGACGCGCATACATCTGGCGCTGGTGGTCGACGAGTTCGGTGGCGTCGACGGGCTTGTCACCATCGAGGACGTGATCGAGCAGATCGTCGGCGAAATCGAGGACGAGCATGACCCCGCGGACTTGCCGCAATTCATCGAGCGGCCCGACGGCACGGTGATCGCCGAGGCGCGCATGCCGATCAACGCGCTGGAGCACCGCGCCGGCAAGAAGCTCTTGCCGCCCGAGGTCGTGGAGGAGGTCAGCACCCTGGGCGGCCTGGTTACGACGCTCGCGGGCCGCGTCCCCACCCGCGGTGAAGTGCTGAAGCACCCCGCGGGTTTCGATATCGAGGTACTGGACGCGGACTTGCGCCGGGTAAAGCGAGTGCGGCTGCGCGGTCTCCCGCCGGAGACCGAGGTGCAGCATGCGTGAGACGACGCCGGCCCTGACCTTCCGTGGCATGGCGCCGGCGGCGCCGGCCCAGCTTGCGGCGCTGCGCCTCGCCGAGATCGAGGGACTGCGCCGTTACGGCACGGCCTTCCTCCTGGGAGTCCTCGCCGCGGCGGCGCTGCCGCCCGTCGATATAACCCCAGTACTGATTATCTCCTGCACTGGACTAGTCTGGCTGTTCGATGGAGTGCAGCGCCCGCGCGAGGCGTTTCTGCTGGGATGGGCCTTCGGTCTCGGCTTCTTTGTCGCCGGCCTTTACTGGATCGCCGCGGCTTTGTTCGTCGACATCGCGCAGTTCTGGTGGCTGACGCCGCTCGCGGTCCTGGGCGTGCCGGCGGGGCTTGCGATCTTTACCGGTGGCGCGCTCGCAGCCGCCTACCTTCTTTGCCGCCTGTTCCGTTGGCGCGGCATTGCCCGCGTCCTGGCCATTGCGGTCTGCTGGTCGCTCGCCGAATGGCTGCGTGGCCACGTGCTGACGGGCTTTCCCTGGAACCTCCTTGGTTATGCCTGGTCCGGCGGTTTTCCTGGCAGTCTTGCGATGCTGCAATCGACGGCCATCATCGGTATTTACGGTTTGAGCCTGCTGACCGTGACGCTCGCCATGCTGCCGGCGACCTTGGGTGACTTCGGTAGCTGGCGGCTCCCACCGACGGTCATTGGCGTGCTGGTGCTCGCGGCGCTCCTCGCTTACGGGGCGGCGCGGCTCGCTTCCGGCACCACGCCCGACGTTCCCGGCGTAAGCCTTCGCCTGGTGCAGCCTTCGATCCCGCAGCGTCTGAAGAATGACCCGGTCCAACTCGCGGCGGACTTTCGCACTCAGCTCGCCCTCAGCACCCAGCGCGGCGGCAATGGCTCGCGACCCGCGACCGTGATTTGGTCCGAGGGAAATGCGCCCCCGTTGCTGGAGCGTGCCGATCGTGCCGACTTGCGCCGTGCGATCGGCGCGGCGCTCCCGCCGGGCGGGCTGATGATCGTCGGCAGTGATCGCGCCGAACCGCTCTCAGGTCCCGTCGGGTCGGTTTGGAACAGCATGGTCGCCCTTAACGACAAGGGCGAAATCGTTGGCGACTACGACAAGGTCCATTTGGTGCCGTTCGGGGAGTTCGTTCCGCTCCGAGGCTATCTGCCCATCAACAAGATCACTCCGGGCACGCTCGACTTCTCGGCGGGACCCGGCCTGCGTACCCTGCACTTGCAGGGGCTGCCGCCGTTTTCGCCACTGATCTGCTATGAGGCGATCTTTCCCGGCGCCGTGGTCGATCCCGCGGATCGCCCCGCCTGGCTTCTCAATATCACCGACGACGCCTGGTACGGCTTTACCTCGGGCCCGTTTCAGCACTTCAGCATTGCTCGCGTGCGCGCCGTCGAGGAAGGCTTGCCTTTGGTCCGCGTCGGCAACAATGGCATCTCAGGGGTGATCGACCCGTTCGGCCGCGTCTTGGAGCGGCTCGGCCTCGATTCCATTGGCGTGCTCGACGTCGCCTTGCCGGCGGCTCTGCCGGCAACCCCATACGCGAAGCTGGGTGACCTCGTGTATTGGCTGGCGCTGGCATTCCTATTTGCCCTCGCCTCCATCTGCGGTTGGGTTCGGCGGAAATCACTCCACGCACAGTAAATTGTAAAGTCAAGCGGCCTCGACTATCTTATACGGGGTTGACCGCCTACGCTCGCATGACTATCAAAGAGCGTCTTGGGAGGCCGTAGCATCGCTCAAATGACCGACACTTTGGCAGGGATGACCCAAGAAACCGCGGACGGGCGGCGCCGCCGCCAAAGTTCGGGAAAGCCGAACCCCATCGACGTGCACGTCGGAGGACGTGTGCGGTTGCGTCGCACATTGTTGGGCATGAGCCAAGAACGGCTAGGCCAAGCATTGGGGCTCACCTTCCAACAGGTGCAGAAATACGAGCGCGGTGCCAATCGCATTGGCGCGAGCCGCCTTCACCGGCTGAGCGAAATACTGGACGTACCGGTAGCGTTCTTCTTCGACGAGCTCAAGCGGGAACCGGAGAAGGCGGACGCGATGCGATCCCACGATGCTCCCGCAACTGCGCCCGTGCCGGCGCGCGAGGGCGAGACCATGATGCGACGAGAGACGCTGGAGCTGGTGCGCGCCTACTACCGGATTGGCAGTCCGCAGGTGCGTCGCCGTCTGTTCGATCTCACCAAGGCGATCGCCAACGCGACGGAATCGAGCTGAAAGGCGAGCGGATAACTTCTTCCGACGCTGCCTCGCTGGTCCCATGCCACTGCCGATGAAGTGATGGACGAACGAAGGTTTGGGCCGATCTACCACCCGCCCGGTGACCCGTGAATTCCCTTGACGAGGGCGCGTCCCGGCGGCCAGTGTCCAGGTCGCTGCGGCTTCGCCCGCGGCGCTTCCCTGGGGAGGCTTTTAACCAAAGGCCTTGATGACTGACGGCCCCTGTTTGGGCCGAGGAGTGTATGAAGCCGTGTCCATGCGCAGCTACGTTTTCACCAGCGAGTCCGTCTCCGAGGGACACCCGGATAAAATCTGCGATCGCATTTCGGACGCGATTCTGGATACCTTCCTTGCCGCCGATCCCCAGGCGCGTACCGGCTGCGAGACGCTCGCCACGACGAATCGCGTAGTGCTCGCGGGCGAGGTGCGCGGGCCCGGCTCCGTCACCAAGGACCGGCTGATCGAGGTCGCGCGCCACTGCATCAAGGAGATCGGCTACGAGCAGGAGGGCTTCCATTGGAAGCACGCCGATATCCAATGCCATATCCACAATCAATCGAGCGATATCGCTCAGGGCGTCGATGCATCGGGCAACAAGGATGAGGGTGCCGGCGACCAGGGAATGATGTTCGGCTTCGCCTGCCGCGAGACGCCCGAGCTGATGCCGGCGCCGATCTACTACGCACACGCGATCCTGCGCTCGCTGTCGCGTGCGCGCCACGAGGGCTCGGCGCCACTCCTCGGACCGGATGCCAAGAGCCAAGTCACCTTACAGTACGAGCACGGAAAACCCGTCCGTGCGACTTCGGTCGTGGTATCGACCCAGCACTCTCGCGATATCGACCAGGACGAAGTGCGCGAGATCGTGCGGCCGCATGTGGTGAACGTGCTACCGCAGGGTTGGATGTGCGGCGAGGAGCGCTTCTACGTCAATCCAACCGGCCGCTTTGTGATCGGTGGTCCAGATGGCGATTGCGGGCTCACCGGGCGAAAGATCATCGTCGACACATATGGCGGCGCGGCACCACACGGCGGCGGCGCCTTCTCGGGCAAGGACCCGAGCAAGGTCGATCGCTCAGCCGCTTATGCTGCGCGCTATCTCGCCAAGAACGTGGTCGCCGCCGAGCTTGCCGATCGCTGCGTCATTCAGGTCGCCTACGCGATCGGCGTCGCAAAGCCGCTCTCGGTTTACATCAACACCGAAGGTACGGGTCGGGTCGACGAGGAGAAGCTTTCGGACGTCCTGCAGGAGATGATGGACCTGAGCCCGCGCGGCATCCGCCTCCATCTCGGCCTCAACAAGCCGATCTATGCCCGCACCGCCGCCTATGGCCACTTCGGCCGTCCTCCGGACCCCGATGGCGGCTTCTCATGGGAGCGCCTCGACCTCGCAGACCAACTGCGCTCCGCCTTCGCCTGAACGCCGGCGCGCGATCGGCGGCGCCGAACCGCCGGATCGTCTATGGCCGGCGACGCGGACGCAGGCTGAGGTCCGGCCAGCGAGAGCGGCTGGCGGGCTCGCTTGGCACCTTGCAGTTTGCCTTGCCCGAGAGCGGCCCGCTCGACCCCGACTCCCTATTTCCCGCACGCCTCCCCGACTATTGGCTCGAAATTGGCTTCGGCGGGGGCGAGCATTTGGCCGAGCAGGCGGCGCGACACCCGGAAATAGGATTCCTCGGCGCCGAGGTCTTCGAGAATGGCGTTGTGCGACTCTTGGGCGAAATCGAACGGCGCGGCCTCGCCAACGTGCGTATTTTCATGGACGACGCCCGATTGCTGCTACAGGCACTTCCGGACCAAATACTTGGCCGCGTCTTCATCCTGTTTCCCGATCCGTGGCCGAAACTCCGGCATCACAAGCGACGCATGGTGGCAGGCGCGACGCTGGACCAGCTTGCCCGCACGATGAAGGAAGGCGCCGAGCTTCGTCTCGCCACTGACGACCCCGGTTACCTCCAGTGGATGCTGGAGCTGACGCCGACGCATCCAGCGTTCCAGTGGCTCGCACAGAGCGCCGCCGATTGGCTCGAACGCCCCCAGGATTGGCCCCAAACCCGCTATGAGCGCAAGGCGATCGCCGCTGGGCGAACGCCGTATTTCCTAAGGTTCGCGAGACGACCTCGATAGGCAGAAGGCATCCAACGCCGCCCTCGATTAAAAACGGCCTTTCTTGACGCGAATGTCGCCTGATTTCCGGAAATTTCCGCAAAAGAATGCCAGCCGAATCTTGCGTCGAATCTCCCACTTCAGCCTTGCAACCCCGTGAAATCGGGCTATATTCCCCGCTCAAAATAACCCATGAGAGGTGCTGGCTGAGCATCTCTCCTGCCGTCAAGGGGTGGGCCGTGGCCCGCCCTTTTGTTTTATCCTGTGGGGACTTGAGGCAAGCCTTCGACCGTGATTGATCTGGGCCGCATTGAAACCTTAATCGCCCCCTCGCTCGAAGCGATGGGCTATCGAGTCGTGCGGGTGATGTCGCTGGGCGGCCGACGCCCTGTGCTGCAAGTGATGGCCGAGCGCATCGACGGCGCCCCCATGGGGGTCGAGGACTGCGGCGAGATCAGCCACGCAGTTTCGGCACTGCTGGATGTGGAAGATCCGATCGCCCATGCCTATGTATTGGAGGTTAGCTCCCCCGGGATCGACCGTCCGCTGGTACGGCCGGCGGATTATGAACGCTTCAGCGGCTTTGAAGCGAAGGTTGAGCTGCGCCGGCCGATCGAGGGACGCCGCCGCTTTCGCGGCCGTCTGCTCGGCCTTGCAGAGGAACGCGTACGCCTCGACGTCGGCAGCGGCGTGGTCGAGCTGCCATTCAATGAAATCCAGCGCGCGAAGCTGGTGCTGACCAATGAGTTGATTGGCGCCGCGGAACGGCGCAACTGAACCCGCCCCAGGAAAAACCGCAAAACCCGAGATCGCCATGCCAACCACCGCTACTTACGCCCGACCCGAACTCCTGCAAGTCGCCGACACCGTGGCGCGCGACAAGGGTATCGACCGCGATGAGGTGCTGGTTGCCATGGAGCAGGCGATCCAGAAAGCGGGCCGCTCCAAATATGGCCAGGAATACGACATCCGCGCCGAGATCGACCGCAAGACCGGCGAGATCCGCCTGATGCGCTTCCGCGAGGTCGCCGACCCCGTGGTGAACGAGGCAACGCAAATTCCGCTCGCCGAGGCGCGCCGGTTCAACCCAGAAGCCGAGGTCGGCGATTTCATCACCGATCCGCTGCCGCCCATCGATTTCGGCCGCATACCGGCTCAGACCGCAAAGCAGGTCATCGTGCAGAAGGTGCGCGACGCGGAGCGGCAGCGCCAGTACAACGAGTACAAAGACCGCATCGGCGAGATCGTCAACGGCCTGGTGAAGCGCGTCGAGTTCGGCAACGTTATCGTCGATCTGGGCCGCGCCGAGGCGATCTTGCGTCGCGACGAGCTGCTGCCGCGCGAAACCTTCCGCCAGGGAGAGCGCGTGCGCGCCTATATTTACGACGTGCGCCAAGAGGTGCGCGGGCCGCAGATCTTCCTTTCGCGCACGCATCCGCAATTCATGGCGAAGCTGTTCGCCCAGGAAGTGCCGGAAATCTACGACGGTATCATCGAGATCCGCGCCGTGGCGCGCGATCCCGGCAGCCGTGCCAAGATCGCCGTCATCTCCAACGACAGTGGAATCGATCCTGTCGGCGCCTGCGTCGGCATGCGCGGCAGCCGCGTGCAGGCGGTGGTCGCGGAGCTCCAGGGCGAGAAGATTGACATCATCCCGTGGTCGCAGGACCCCGCCACCTTTGTGGTGAATGCGCTCGCTCCCGCCGAGGTGGCGAAGGTGGTCATGGACGAGGAGCAGCGCCGCATCGAGGTGGTGGTGCCCGACGATCAACTTAGCCTCGCCATCGGCCGGCGCGGCCAGAACGTGCGCCTCGCATCGCAGCTTACGGGATGGGACATCGACATTCTGACCGAGGCCGAGGAATCCGAGCGGCGTCAGGAGGAATTCCGCACCCGCAGCCAGATGTTCATCGAGGCGCTCGACGTCGACGACGTGATCGCGCATTTGCTGGTGACCGAGGGCTTTACCTCCGTCGAGGAGGTCGCCTTCGTCGCGACCGAAGATCTCGCGGGCATCGAGGGTTTCGACGAAACCATCGCACAGGAATTGCAGGAGCGCGCGCGGCGCTTTCTCGAGGAGCAGGCGGCGCGCGCCGAGGAGAAGCGCCGCGAGCTTGGCGTCAGTGACGACCTGGCGGGGATCGAGGGGCTTTCGCCACAACGCTTGGTCGTGCTGGGAGAAAAAGGCATCAAGACCCTGGACGATTTGGGCGATCTGGCCGCCGACGAGCTGATGGAGATGATGCCGGCAAGTCTCAAGATCGAGCCCGAGGAGGCGAACGCGATCATCATGGCGGCTCGGGCCCACTGGTTTGCCGATGAGGCGGCGCCGGCGGGCGCGGGCGGGACTGGAAAATGACGCTGGCAGAAACTTTCGGGCCGACCTCCGAAGGGCCGCGCGCGCCGCAGCGGCGCTGCATTGTCACGGGCGCGAGCGAGGACAAGGGACGACTGCTGCGTTTTGTCGTCGGCCCCGATGGGCGAATCGTCCCGGATATCGCAGAACGGTTGCCGGGTCGCGGGCTGTGGCTCATATGCCGCCGTGACATCGTTCGCCAGGCGATGGCGAAGCGCTCGTTTGAACGCGCTGCCCGCGCCCCGGTCCTGGTCGACGCCGATCTCGACCGCCGTATCGAAGATTTGCTGGTGCGCCGCCTCGTGGACCTCATCGGATTGGCACGGCGCGCCGGGCTGGCGGTGCAGGGCTTTGTAAAGGTGCGCGGGCTCATCGAGGCGGGGGGCGCCGCGATGCTCATTGCCGCCGCCGACGGTGCGGAGGACGGGCAACGGAAGCTCCGGGCGCTGGCGCCGGGCCTCCCCTTGATAGAGGCGCTTTCAGCCGCCGAGCTGGGCCGTGCCTTCGGACGAGAGAGTGCGGTGCACGCGGCACTGCGGAAGGGGGCGCTCGCGACGACGCTGGTCCGAGAAGCCGAGCGACTCGGTGCTTATCGCGCGATCTGAACCTTGGCTTGGCCCCAGTCCGTGGCATCCCGTGGTATAAGGATCAGGAATTCGATCGGAAAGAGATGACCGACAACAACGAGCAAGAATCCAAGCGCCCGCTGAGCCTGGGCCGTCCCGGGGCGCGGCTTGAATTGCGCAAGCCTAACGAAACCGCGCAGGTGCGCCAGAGCTTCCCGCATGGCCGCTCGAAGACGGTGCAAGTGGAGGTGCGGCGCAAGCGCGCGGTGACACCCGAGCGGCCCGAGCCCGCCAAGCCCGGAACGCCGGGCCAGACCACGACGGCGGCTCAGGCAACGGCCAAACGCGCGCCGGTGGTGCTGCCGCGCGGCCTCACCGCGGAGGAGCTTGCGACTCGCCAACGCGCGGTGCGCGGCGCCGTCAAGGCCGACGAGGATGCGCGCCGCCAGGCAATGCTCGACGCGCGCCATCGCGAGGAAGAGGAGCATCGGCTGGAGCAGGAGCGGCAGCGCCTCGAGGAGGAGCGCAAGCGCCGCGAGGAGGAGGATCAGGCGAAGCTCAAGGCCGAAGCGGAGGTGAAAGCCAAGGCCGAGGCCGAGGCGACGCGGCGCGTTGACGACGAGCGGCGGCGCGAGATGGCGGAACGCGCGGGGAAGGCGGCCGCAGCGAAGGCGGCGGCGCTGACGGCCGCCGGCAAGATGAAGGTCGAGGAGGAGACCGAGGAGGAGTTCGCGCCCAAACGCGGCAAGGCGGAAGCGCGCAAGGCGCCGCTCGCGCCGCGCCGCGACGAGCCGCGACGGCGCGCCGGCAAGCTCACGGTGACGCGCGTCCTGAACCAGGACGACGAGGAGCGGACGCGCAGCCTCGCTTCGGTACGCCGCGCCCGCGAGCGCGAAAAACAGCGTGCGCAGCAAGCGTTGGCCGAACCGACCAAGATCGTCCGCGAAGTGGTGGTGCCCGAGACCATCACGGTGCAAGAGCTCGCCAATCGCATGGCCGAGCGCGGCGCCGACGTGATCAAGGCGCTGATGCGCATGGGCGTGATGGCCACCATCAACCAAGTGATCGACGCCGACACCGCCGAGCTGGTGGTGAGCGAATTCGGCCACAAGCTGAAGCGCGTCTCCGAAGCCGACATCGAGCTCGGCCTCAAGAGCGAGGCAGATACTGAGGAGGCGCTTACCTCGCGTCCGCCAGTGGTCACGATCATGGGCCATGTGGACCACGGGAAAACCTCGTTGCTCGACGCGCTCCGCCACACCGATGTGGCGGCAGGCGAGGCCGGCGGCATCACTCAGCACATCGGCGCCTATCAGGTGACGCTCGCGGGCGGCCAGAAGATCACCTTCATCGACACGCCGGGCCACCAGGCCTTCACGCAGATGCGGGCGCGGGGCGCCACGGTTACCGACGTCGTGGTGCTGGTGGTCGCTGCCGACGACGGGATCAAGGAGCAGACCGTCGAGGCGATCCGCCATGCCAAGGCCGCGCAGGTGCCGATCATCGTCGCCATCAACAAGATGGACAAACCCGACGCCAACCCCGAGCGCGTGCGCCAAGAGCTGCTGCAGCACGAGATCGTGGTCGAGAAATTGGGCGGCGAGGTGCTCGACGTCGAGGTTTCGGCGCTCAAGAAGACCGGCCTCGACAAGCTCGAGGAGGCGATCCTGTTGCAGGCGGAAATCCTCGACCTGCGCGCCAACGCGGGTCGCGGCGCCGAAGGCGTGGTGATCGAGGCCAAGCTGGAACGCGGCCGCGGCTCGGTCGCGACCGTGCTGATCAAGCGCGGCACGCTCCGGGTCGGCGACATCTTCGTCGCCGGCAGCGAGTGGGGCCGCGTGCGCGCCTTGCTGGACGATCGCGGAAACTCCATTACCTCGGCTGGGCCGGCGACACCGGTGGAGGTGCTGGGCCTGAACGGCGTGCCGCTCGCCGGCGACGATTTCACGGTCGCCACCGACGAGGGCCAGGCGCGCGACATCGCGGCCTTCCGCCAGCGTCGGCGGCGCGACCAGCAGGCCGCGCAAGGGGCGCGTGGCACGCTTGAGCAGATGTTCTCGCAAATTGCAGCCGGCGCCGCCAAGGAACTCGCGGTGGTGGTCAAGTCGGATGTGCAGGGCTCTCTCGAGGCAATCGTAGGCTCGCTCGAGAAGCTTTCCACCGACGAGGTGAAGCTCCGTGTGCTCCATTCGGCGGTGGGCGGCATCAGCGAAAGCGACGTGATTCTCGCAAAGGCCTCGAACGCCGTCATCATAGGCTTCAACGTGCGCGCCAATCCGCAAGCGCGCGAGATGGCGCGGCGCGACGGCGTCGAAATCCGCTACTACTCGATCATCTACGACGTGATCGATGAGATGAAACAGGCGCTCACGGGCATGCTGGCGCCGACCCGGCGCGAGCGCTTCCTGGGTAATGCCGCGATCCGCGAGGTCTTCACCATCTCCAAGGTCGGCAGGGTCGCGGGCTGCATGGTAACCGAAGGCTCGGTCCGCCGCGGCGCCAGGGTCAGGCTGCTGCGCGACAACGTCGTGATCCACGAAGGGAGCCTCAAGACCCTGAAGCGCTTCAAGGATGAAGTGCGCGAGGTGAAGGAAGGCTATGAATGCGGCATGGCCTTCGAGAATTACCAGGACATCCAGCCCGGCGACGTCATCGAGTGCTTCGATATAGAGGAGGTCGCCCGCGTAATCGCGTAGGCGGCCACGCGACCCGTTCGTTGAGGGCATTGCCGGATGCATCCCGGCACCGCCGGAAAGTAGCACCCATGCAGAAAGGTCCTCGCAGCGCAGAGCCTTCGCCGCGCCAGTTGCGCGTGGGCGAGGAAATGCGGCACGCGCTCGCACGGATTTTCGAGCGCGCCGAGCTGCGCGACCCGGCGCTCGCGGGCATGACGCTGACGGTGACGGAAGTGCGCATGAGCCCCGATCTTCGCAACGCGACCGTGTTCGTGATGCCGCTCGCGGGGCGGCACGCCCGGGAGGCGCTCGAGGGTCTCGCCCGCTCGGCCTCCTATCTGCGCGGCCAGGTCGCGCGCGAAGTGGCGCTCCGCTACGCGCCTACTCTCGCCTTCCGCCTCAACACCTCCTTCGACCACGCGACTCGCATCAGCGAGCTGCTGCATCGCCCGGAGGTCCGGCGCACGCTAAAGCCCGGCGAGACTCCGGCCGAGGAGCAGAGCCAGGACGAGGATGGCGCGTAAACGGCGTGGATCGCCCGTGCATGGCTGGCTTGTCCTCGACAAGCCTCAAGGGATGAGTTCGGCGCGGGCAGTCGCGGCGGTTCGGCGTCTCCTCGATGCCGAGAAGGCGGGCCATGGCGGGACCCTCGACCCGCTGGCGACCGGGGTGCTGCCGATTGCGCTTGGCGAAGCGACCAAGACCGTCGGCTTCGCGATGGACGGGCGCAAGACCTATCGCTTTACCCTCGCCTGGGGCGAGGAGCGGACTACCGACGATGCCGAAGGGGAGGTCGTCGCCCGCTCCACCGTACGCCCGACCCGGGCGGCAATTGAGGCGGTTCTGCCGCGTTTCACCGGCGCGCTCATGCAGTTGCCCCCCGCCTATTCGGCGATCAAGGTCGAGGGCAGGCGCGCCTACGCGCTCGCGCGCGGAGGAGAGACGCCCGCGCTCACTGCGCGCCCGATCCAGGTGTTCCGCCTTGCGCTCGTCGCCAACCCCGACCCCGGCCACGCCAGCTTCGAGGCCGAAGTGGGTAAGGGAACTTATGTCCGGGCACTCGGGCGCGACTTGGCGACGGCCTTGGGAACGCTTGCCTATGTGGCGGCCCTGCGGCGGATCACGGTCGGCCGCTTTACCGAGGCGCACGCAATTTCCCTGGAAAACTTGGCCTCCCTCGTGCATAGTCCCGGCCCATTCGAGCACCTGCTTCCGATCGAGACCGCGCTGGACGACATCCCGGCGCTGGCCCTGACGGAGGCCGAAGCCGACCGCATGCGTTGCGGCCAGACCGTGCTC
This sequence comes from Allostellaceae bacterium, assembly GCA_035517495.1. Lineage (GTDB taxonomy): Bacteria > Pseudomonadota > Alphaproteobacteria > ATCC43930 > CGMCC-115725 > DASZHJ01. Next base: position 27,931 of record DATIYT010000129.1, read on the forward strand.
CCGCTCCGCCCCGCCGATCGCAAGCTGGTCTTGGAGTTGGGCAATGGCCACGCAGTCTGCGTCACCTGCAAGGAAAAGCTGGTGGCGCTGGCCGAAATCGCAGGCGGCGCGCTTCGCCCGGTGCGCGTCCTGAACCTCTAGATACAAAGGAGATACCCGATGTCGATTGCCCTCCCGCGCAAGCAGGAGATCATCAAGGGCTACGCCCGAAAGGAAGGCGACACGGGCTCGCCTGAAGTGCAGGTGGCGATCCTGTCGGAGCGTATCCGAAACCTCACTGAGCACTTGGCTGTTCACAAGAAGGACTTCCACTCGCGCCGCGGCCTCCTGGTGATGGTGGGCCAGCGCCGCAGCCTGCTCGACTATTTGAAGCGCAGCGATCCCGGCCGCTACGAGGCCCTGATCGATCGCTTGGGCCTGCGCCGCTGACGATGCCGGACCCATCCGGCCCACGAGCGCCGCGCCGGAGTACGAGAGTTTTCGCACGCGTTTGCCTGTGCCCGCCTCCCCCCTTGCAGGGGAGGCCCGCAGCGCAGAGCGCGAGCGTTATGCTGCGGTCGGGGCCTCGTGGGTCAAGCAGCACACCCCATGAAATTCACAACCCCATTCGCGGGCCGCGCGCCCGACGCTGCGCGCCCGCTACCCGTTTCTGAAAGAAGGAAAGAGAGAGATGTTCGAGATCTTCCGCAAGGAAATCATGTGGGGCGGCCGCCGCCTCATCCTGGAGACAGGTAAAATCGCGCGCCAGGCTAATGGCGCAGTCGTGGCCACCTATGGCGGCACCACAGTGCTGTGCACGACGGTCGCCAACCGGCAGGTAAAGGCGGGACAGGATTTCTTCCCGCTCACCGTCAACTATCAGGAAAAGACCTTCGCCGCCGGCAAGATTCCCGGCGGCTTTTTCAAGCGCGAGGGCCGTCCCTCCGAGAAGGAGACATTGACTTCGCGCCTCATCGACCGGCCGATCCGGCCGCTGTTCGCGCCGGGTTTTCTCAACGAGACCCAAGTGATCTGCACCGTGCTGAGCCACGATCTCGAGAACGATCCCGACATCGTGGCGTTGGTGGGCGCCTCCGCCGCGCTGACGATCTCGGGCATCCCGTTCCTCGGTCCAATCGCCGGTGCCCGCGTCGGCTATATCGACGGCAACTACGTTCTCAACCCCAAGCTCGACGAGATGCCGGTGAGCCAGCTCGACTTGGTGGTGGCAGGAACAGGGGAAGGCGTGCTGATGGTGGAATCCGAAGCGAAGGAGCTTTCGGAACAGGTAATGCTGGGCGCCGTCACGTTCGGACATCAGCAGTTCCAGCCGGTGATCCAGGCGATTATCGAGCTCGCCGAGGCTTGTGCGCGCGATCCCTGGGATCTGTTGCCCGCTTCGCATGAGGCCGAGGAGATCGAGGCTAAGCTCCGCGGGGCGGTTGCAAGCGATATCGCCGCAGCCTATGCCGAGCAACAGAAGCAGGCGCGCAGCAACCGGCTCGACGCGATCAAGGTGAAGGTTGCGCAAATCTTCCCCGAGGAGCCGCAAAAGACCACCGCGCTCAAGATGGTCAAGGAGCTGGAGAAGGAGATCGTGCGCGGCGCGATCCTGGAACACGGGCGGCGGATCGACGGACGCGACACCAAGACGGTGCGGCCGATTGCCTGCGAGGTCAGCGTGCTGCCGCGCGCGCACGGATCGGCCCTGTTCACTCGTGGCGAGACCCAGGCGATGGTGGTGACGACGCTGGGCACCGGCCAGGACGAGCAGATCATCGACGCGCTTGAAGGCGAGTACCGCTCGCATTTCATGCTGCACTATAATTTCCCGCCCTATTCGACCGGCGAGGCCGGCCGCATGGGTTCGCCCGGCCGGCGTGAGATCGGTCACGGCAAGCTCGCCTGGCGCGCCATTCATCCGCTGCTGCCGGAGAAGGAAGCCTTCCCCTACACGGTTCGCGTGGTCTCCGAGATCACGGAGTCGAACGGCTCCTCCTCCATGGCGTCGGTCTGCGGCGCTTCGCTCTCCCTCATGGACGCGGGCGTGCCGCTCAGGAAGCCGGTCGCCGGCATCGCCATGGGTTTGATCAAGGAGCAAGAGCGCTTCGCGGTGCTGTCCGACATCCTCGGCGACGAGGATCACCTCGGCGACATGGACTTCAAGGTGGCGGGCACCGAAAGCGGCGTCACCGCGCTGCAGATGGACATCAAGATCACCTCGGTCACCGAGGAGATCATGCGCGTGGCGCTCGATCAGGCGAGAGCGGGCCGCCTGCACATCCTCGAGGAAATGGCGAAGGCGCTCGCCGAGGCGCGTGCTGCCGTCAATCAGAACGCACCGCGCATCACCACTATCCACATTCCCAAAGACAAGATCCGCGAGGTCATCGGTTCGGGCGGCAAGGTGATCCGCGAGATCACCGAGGTGACCGGTGCCAAGATCGACATCGAGGACGACGGCACGGTGAAGGTCGCCGCCGTCGATGCCGACGCCTCCAAGGCCGCGATCGACTGGATCCGCGGCATCGTCGCCGAGCCCGAGGTTGGCGTGATCTATAATGGCAAGGTCGTTAAAGTGATGGACTTCGGCGCCTTCGTGAATTTCCTGGGCGCGCGCGATGGGCTCGTCCACATCAGCGAGTTGGCGCCGCACCGGGTCGCGAAAACCGCCGATGTGGTGAAGGTCGGCGACATGGTGAAAGTCAAAGTGCTGGGCTTTGACGACCGCGGCAAGGTCAAGCTCAGCATGAAGCAGGTCGATCAGCAGACCGGCGAGGACATTTCCGCCAAGCTCGAGGCAGAGCGCGACGCACGTCGGCGCGAGCGCGACAGCGGCGGGCAGGCGGCCTCGTCCTGAAGCCTCGCCCATGACCGCAGCAGCCGCGCGCCGGCCGAGGGCAGTCGATGCGCTGCCACGCCTCATCGGCCACCGCGGCGCCGCCGATCTGGCGGCCGAGAACACCGAAGCAGGCTTTCGCAAGGCCGCGGCGCTCGGCGCGCGCTGGGTCGAGTTCGACGTGCATCTTTCGGCCGACGGCGTGCCGGTGGTGATTCACGACGACACGGTCGATCGCACGACGGACGGCAAGGGCGCGGTGGCAGCACTCACTCTCGCCGATTTGAAGCGCCTCGATGCCGGATCGTGGTTCGGCGCGGCGTTCAAGGGCGCGCGCATCCCGACCCTCGAAGAAACAATTGCGCTGCTGGATGAACTCGAGCTTGGCGCGGTCGTGGAGATCAAACCTTCGCCTGGCCAAGAGGCCGCGACCGCCGAGGCGGCGGTCGCGATGCTCGCCAAACGTTGGCCCGCGCATCTTCCAGCGCCCATGGTCTCAAGCTTTCAGCGCCCGGCGCTTGCGCGCGCCCAGGAATCGGCACCGGGAATCGCGCGTGCGCTGACGGTGGGAGCACTTCCTGCCGATTGGCGCCAGGCGGCTGATCGGCTCGGCGTGAGCGCCATCCACGCCGATCACCGCCGTCTCGACCGCGCCACAGTTGCCATGGTCGGACAAGCGGGGTTGCCGCTCTTCGCTTACACGGTCAACGATGCCGAGCGCGCGGCGGAGCTTTATCGCTGGGGCGTCTTGGCGCTCTTCACCAACCGGCCCGATCTGCTCACTGCGGCGGCGCGTGAAGCGACAATTTGATTATTCGCCCCGCCGCTCATACATAAGGAGTAACAAGAAGCCGCGAGCGGTCGGGCAAGGAAACTGGGGACTGCTGTGAAAGCATTGAATCCGTTAATTATTTCCGGCCGGGAAGTACTCCCGCTGGTCGAGGGCGGTAAGGGGATATCCGTCTCCAACGGCGAAAGTTCGGGTGCTTGGGCGGCCTCGGGCGGGGTCGGTACCTTCTCCGGCGTCAATGCCGACAGCACCGATGTCGAAGGACTTCGCATCCCGCAGACCTATAGCGGCGGGACCCGGCGCGAGCGTCACGAGGAGCTGATCCGCTACGCGATCGCCGGCGGCATCTACCAAGCGCGCGTCGCTTGGGAGCGTGCGGGCGGGCAGGGCCGCATCCACATGAACGTGCTTTGGGAGATGGCGGCAGCCGAGCGCATCCTGCACGGCGTGCTCGAAGGCGCGCGCGGCCTCATCAACGGCGTCACCTGCGGCGCCGGCATGCCCTATCGCATCGCGGAAATCTGCGCGCGCTATGGCGTGCACTATTACCCGATCGTCTCGTCGGCCCGAGCCTTCAACGCGCTTTGGAAGCGCGCCTATCACAAGTTCCGCGAATGGTTGGGCGGCGTCGTGTATGAGGATCCGTGGCTCGCCGGCGGCCACAACGGCCTTTCCAACAGCGAGGACCCCGAGAAGCCCGGCGCGCCCTATCCGCGCGTCAAGCAGTTGCGCGAGTTGATGCGCGAGTACGGGCTCGACACCACGCCCGTCTTCATGGCGGGCGGCGTCTGGTATTTGAGGGAATGGGAAGACTGGATCGACAATCCCGAGCTCGGCCCCGTGGCGTTTCAGTTCGGGACCCGACCGCTCCTCACCAAGGAGAGCCCGATCTCGGACGCCTGGAAGCGGAAGCTCCTCACCCTCAAGGAAGGCGACGTCTATCTGAACCGTTTCAGTCCCACTGGCTTCTACTCCTCGGCCGTGCGCAACGATTTTCTGCGCGAGATGACGCAACGCTCGGAACGGCAGATCGCTTATACGGTCGAACCCGTGGGCGATCACTTGGCGCCGCTTGAGGTAGGCGCGCGCCATCGTCTCGTTTATTGCACGCCGCACGACCGCGACCGCGCGCAAGGTTGGGTCGCCGAGGGTTTCACCGAGGCGCTGCGCACGCCTGATTCGACACTGGTGTTCGTGACCCCCGCGAAGGCACTGGAAATCCGCAACGATCAGATCAACTGCATGGGCTGTCTCTCCGCATGCCAATTCTCGAACTGGGCGCAGAACGAGCAGGGCACTACCGGCAAGAAAGCCGACCCGCGCAGCTTCTGTATCCAGAAAACCCTGCAGTTGATCCGCCATTCGAGCGACGTCGAAGACCAGCTCATGTTCGCGGGCCACAACGCCTATCGCTTCGCAAGCGACCCCTTCTACAGCAACGGCTTCATCCCCACGGTGAAGGAGCTGGTGGAGCGCCTGCAGACCGGGGATTGACCCGGGGCACGATGAGCCGCCCCACACGGTGAGGCCCACTTCGCAGGTCTTCTCAACACCTACCCGTGCAGCACCAGCTTCTGCACCCGCCAGTTCAGGAGTTCCGCCACATAGAGCACGTTCTCCTTGGGACAGGCCATTTCATGGATCCAGCCGAATTGCTTTGGCTGTTTGCCGGATTGACCGAGCACGCCCAGCAGTTTGCCGTCCAGCGTCAGCTTGTAGATGCGGCCCGGCCAGGCATCGGAGCTGTAGAGCACTTGATTGGGCCCGGGTGAGATGCAGATCGCCCAGGGCGAGCCCGGCGCCATGGTGCCCGCGGCGATCACGGCCTCGTTCGGAATATTGCCGATCGCCGGCTTCGCGCCTGTTGGTACCGGCACGTCGATCGTGAACTGGCGCTGGAAATTGCCCTCGCCGTCGAATACCTGAATTCGCCGGTTGCTGCGATCGGCGACGTAGACGAGTCCCTTGGCATCGACGGCGATGCTGTGGGGCGTGTGGAATTGGCCGGGGGCCGTGCCGCGGTCGCCCCAAGACTTCACCCAATCGCCATTCTTGTCCACTTTGGCGATGCGCGAGTTGATATAGCCGTCGCTGATGTAGGTATTGCCGTGCGCGTCCCAGGCGACATCGGTCACCTGACGGAAGCGGCCGGGCTCGGCGGGGAGCGGCGGGTTCGGATGCTTCAGGGGGGCGGTGTCTTCGTCGGAGGCCTCCTGCTTGCGCCCGAACACCATGGCGACGCGGCCTTCGGGTGTAAACTTGATCACCATGTCCGAGCCCTTGTCGGTAACCCAGATGTTGTCCTGCACATCGACCTTCACGGTGTGGGCAAAGGACCAGGCGTAGAGATGCTTGCCGATCTCGCGGATGAAGCGGCCGTCGGGGCCGAATTCGAGAAGCTGAGTCGCAGCCGCGGCGTAAGCGGGACCGCTGGTGTTGCCGCGCGACAGCACGAACACATGGCCTTTGGAATTGAGCGCCACGCCCGAGCATTCGCCGAAATACATGTCGCTCGGCAGCCGTACCGGATCGGGCACGGACTCGTAGGGAATCGACCGCACAGCCTCGTCAGCGAGACCGCGATCCGGCTTCCAGGCAAACACCGCGGCGGCGGCACCGGCCGCCATCAAGAACCGCCGCCGGCTGAAGGCGCCGCAGCAGAAACATGTCGCGGGATGTCGCAGTATCATTTTTTTCCTCCCCTTGCCCGCCGAATAGCGGAATAGATTTCTGTATTCGATCAAACTACCGCCTGTCATCCGCCGGCGATACGTACGTGTTTATATGACAAGATTCATCACAGAGAAATGAAGGCCACGCAGAAACGCGAACCTTCGTGACCTCGGCGCCTTCGTGGTGCATCTTTGATTCCACGCGCTTATTGAACCGGGCCAGGGAACACTGCGATGACATTGCCGGCGGTTTTGCGGGGACGCTTGGTGCTGCCGGTCATCGGCGCGCCGATGTTCAGGGTCTCGGTGCCCGATCTCGTCATCGCGCAGTGCAAGGCTGGGATCGTCGGCAGCTTCCCCGCGCTCAATGCGCGGCCGCCGGAATTGCTGGACGAATGGCTCACGCTGATCAGCCATGAACTGGCGGCGCACGACGCAAGGCATCCCGATCGGCCTGCGGCACCGTTTGCGGTCAATCAGATCGTGCATAAGTCCAATGTGCGGCTGGAGCACGACCTCGAACTCTGCCTCAAGCATCGCGTGCCGATCGTCATCACCTCGCTGGGCGCGCGGGAGGAAGTGAACCATGCCGTGCACGGCTATGGCGGCATCGTGCTGCACGACGTCATCCACAATACGTTCGCGCGGAAAGCGATCGACAAGGGTGCGGACGGGCTGATCGCGGTCGCAGCCGGCGCCGGCGGACATGCGGGCGCGATCTCGCCCTTTGCGCTCATTGAGGAAATCCGCGAATGGTGGTCGGGTCCCCTCGTGCTTTCGGGAGCGATCTCGACGGGCCGCGGCGTGCTGGCGGCCGAGGCGATCGGCGCCGATCTTGCCTATGTGGGTTCCGCCTTCATCGCAACCCAAGAAAGCAACGCCGAGGCGGAGTACAAGCAGATGATCGTCGAGTGCGGCGCCTCAGACATCGTCTATACGAATTACTTCAGCGGCGTTCACGGCAATTATTTGAAGCCATCGGTCGCGCGCGCGGGCCTCGACCCCGACGCCTTGCCGCAATCGGACTCGACGAAGATGAACTTTGCCTCCGGCAGCAGCCGGCCCAAGGCCTGGCGCGATATCTGGGGCGCGGGCCAGGGCATCGGCGCGGTCAAGGCGATCGTGAGCGCGGCTGATCTGGTCCAACGCCTCAAGAGCGAGTACGATTTAGCGCGCGCACGGGTGACGGGGACCGGATGAGGTCGCCGATGAAATACTGGCTCGCCATTGCGATCACTGCGCTGTCGCTGCCGGCCATGGCCCAGGGCGAGTTGCCGCCGGGACCTGGCAGGGAGACCGTGCAGTCTGCTTGCATCGCCTGCCACGACCTGAAGCGGGTCACCAACGGCGGCTATTCGGAGTCTGAGTGGCGCACGGTGATCGCCATGATGATCAACGTGGGCGCCCCGGTTCCGCGCGACCGCGTCGATCAACTGACGCAGTATCTCGCGACCAATTTCCCGGCGCGCGCACGTCCGTCTGCGGTGCTGCTGGCGGGCGACGTCAAGGTCGAGATCAAGGAATGGACCGTGCCGACGCCGGGATCGCGCCCGCACGACCCGCTTGCGGCACCCGACGGCAGCCTCTGGTATTCGGGGCAGATGGCGAATGTGCTGGGCCGGCTCGATCCCGAAACCGGACAATTTAGGGAATATCATGTGCCCGAGGGATCGGGCCCGCACGGCCTCGTCTTCGACCGGGACGGCAAGGTCTGGTTCACCGCGAATTTCGGCGGCTATATCGGCAAGCTCGATCCCGCGACCGGCACCGTCACGCGCTATCCCCTGCCTGATCCCGACGCGCGCGATCCGCACACCTTGGTTTTCGATCAGAAGGGCATCCTCTGGTTCACCGTGCAGAGCGCGAACAAGGTGGGGCGACTTGATCCCGCAACCGGCGCCATCAAGCTGGTGACGCCGCCGACGCCACGCGCCAACCCCTATGGCATGGTGGTGACGTCCACGGGCGTACCGTTCTTCGACGAGTTCGGCAGCAACAAGATCGGCCGCATCGATCCCGAGACCATGGTGATCCGCGAGTACGCGCTGCCCAATCCGGGCGCTCGGCCGCGCCGCATCGCCATCACCGCCGACGACATCATCTGGTACACGGATTACGCGCGGGGATATCTGGGCCGGCTCTACTCCGCGACCGGCGCGGTGCTAGAATGGCCGTCGCCGGGCGGACGCGAGGCGCAGCCCTACGCCATCACCGTCGTCAAGAACGCGATCTGGTACGTCGAAACCGGTACCAACCCCAACACGCTCGTTCGCTTCGATCCCCTGACGCAGAAGTTCCAGACCTGGCCCATTCCTTCGGGGGGTGGCGTCGTGCGCAACATGATGCCGACCCGCGATGGCAATTTGGCGCTCGCTTGCAGCGGCGTCGATCGGGTGGCGCTCGCGGAGATCAAGTAGCCGCTACCAATACGCGCTCGATTTTGAGAAACTCGATAGAGAGTGAGGGGATGATGGGGGGATCGCGGCAATTCGCCCCATTCCTCCCTCTCGTCATGAGATCGGAACAGCGAAACTGCCGGAGGTGCGCTCGTCGACCCGTTCCGCGATTGGATTGGACGAATTTCGTGGAGTGGCGACGAGTTCTCCCCAATCCCGATCATCCCCGTAATCTAATCGACCGTCCCCGGTTCCCTGCGGAATTCGACGGCAAGAATCGGGTCGCAGCCTTCGCACCCGCTTGCCACAGTCGACCATCCAACAGCGCGGGGATTGGCGATGACTTCGGTGCAGCAGCGCATGGGTGGCGCGGAGTGGAGCTACCTTCTGGCGCTGAGCGCGGCATGGGGCGGTGTATTCATGTTCAACCGCCTGGCGCTCGCCGATTTCCCGCCGCTCACCGCGGTGATGCTACGGCTTGCAATCGCGGCACCGCTGCTGCTGGCGCTGGTGCATGCCCAAGGAGCGCGCATGCCCCGCTCGCCCAGGATCTGGGCCGAGTTTTTCGTTATGGGGCTCCTCAACAACGCGCTGCCGTTCACGCTCTTCGTTTGGGCTCAGCAATCCATCAGCAGCGGCCTCGCCTCGATCATCAACGCACTCACGCCGGTTACGACCGCCTTGGTTTGTCACGTCATGACCGCAGACGAAAAGCTCACCCGCGCCAAACTTGCGGGCGTGCTGCTGGGCTTCATGGGCGTGATCGCGCTCATCGGTCCCGGTGCGCTCGCGGGCCTCGGCCATGACGTCATCGCCGAGCTGGTGGCGTTGCTGGCGCCGATCTCGTACGCCTTCGCGGGTCTCTGGGGCCGGCGCTTCCGTGCGCTCCCGGTAGCGGTGCCGGCCGCGGGCATGGTGACATGCTCCGCGATCACCATGCTGCCGTTGGCGCTGCTGCGCGATCATCCCTGGACGCTCGCGCCGAGCGTCATCGCGTGGGGTGCGGTCGTGGCACAGGCGGTGATCGCCACCGCCCTCGCCTATTGGCTTTACTTCCGTATTCTCAAGACTGCCGGTGCGACCAACCTGCTGCTGGTGACGGTGCTGATGCCACCGATGGCGCTGATACTGGGCGCGATCGTGCTCGGCGAACGCTTCTCTCAGAGCGCGTTCCTGGGCCTCGGCCTCATCTTCCTGAGCTTGGCCGCGATCGACGGCCGCGTGCTCCGATGGTTCAGGCGCCCCAGCGAACGGCCGGCACCGAGCGCGCCCTAGTGTCCCGATTCCGAAGTTCGCATGACCAAACGGCCAAGCTCAGATGCGAACTTCGGAATCATGGGGACACTACTAGAACCGAGCTGCGTCCCTAAAACGTATGGCGGAAGATCCAGAATAGACAGCCCGCGAGCATGATCGCGGCTGGGAGCGTCGTCACCCACGCCAAAATCAAGCTCCGGATCGTCGACCACTGCAGGCCGGAGCGGTTCGCCGCCATGGTGCCGGCAACGCCCGACGACAATACATGGGTCGTGCTCACCGGCCAGCCCCAGACATCGGCCGCGCCGATGGTCGCCATGGCGATGATCTCCGCCGAAGCACCCTGTCCGTAGGTCAAGTGCGTCTTGCCGATCTTTTCGCCGACAGTGACGACGATCCGCTTCCAGCCGATCATCGTGCCCAGGCCAAGCGCGATCGCGACCGCCACCTTGACCCAGAGGGGAATGAACTTGGTGGCGTTGTCGATATCGCCCTTGTAAGCCTTGAGATCGGCTTGCTCGGCCGCATCCAACTTCGGCTCGCCGTTCTTCGCGATCCGCGACAGCATCTCGCTCACAAGATACATGTCGTTGCGCACGTTCGAGGTCTGCTCCGCCGGGACCCGCGAGAGAGACCCGTATTCGCTGACCTGCCGCGCGATGTCGGCGATCAGCAGACGGAGCGCCGGCAGCGACTGCGGGGTTACTTCGCGGTCGCGGATAGCTTCAGTCAAGTCCTTGCGCGGATTGACACTGGTCCCGTCGCCGCCATGCTTCGCCAACACGGCTTCCGCGCGCTCGCTGCGCTGAAGGAAGACCGGCACATGATCGGCCCCGACCGCATGGTTGAGCGCGTAGGCGGTGGGAACGGTGCCGATCAGGATCAGCATGATGAGGCCCATGCCCTTCTGCCCGTCATTCGATCCATGGAAGAAGCTGACGCCCGTGCAAGTCAGGATCAGCAGCATCCGGATCCAATGGGGCGGCGGCGCAGCACCCTCGGGTGCCTTGTAGAGCTTCGGAAACGGCAGGGCGACTTTTGCCACGAGAAGCAAAATCGCCGACAAGATGAAGCCCACCACCGGCGAGAATGCCAACGAACGGAACACGCCGGTCGCCTGGCTCCAATCGACACCGCTGGTGCCATTGGGGCCGCCCATGAGCTGGTTCGCGAGACCGACGCCGATGATCGAGCCGATAAGCGCGTGGGAGCTCGAATTCGGAATCCCGAAGTACCAAGTGCCGACGTTCCAGATGATCGCCGCGATCAACAGCGCGAACACCATGGCGAAACCCGCCGACGACCCGACTTGGAGGATCAGCTCGACCGGCAGGAGCGAGACAATGGTATAGGCGACGAGCCCGGCCGAGGTTACGACACCGAGGAAATTCCAAATGCCCGACCAGACCACCGCGACTTGGGCCGGCAGCGAATGCGTGTAGATCACGGTCGCGACCGCGTTCGCGGTGTCATGAAAGCCGTTGACGAATTCGAAACCGAGCGCGATCAGCAAGGCCACGCCCAGGAGCACGAAGGGAAGGATGGTGGTGGTCCGCGGCATCTCGGAGAGGTCGCCCACCAGCGCCGTCACGGCATAGACTGAGCCCACCGCTAGGATCGCGAAAACACCGAAGTTGGTTGCGCGGGCGGTCCAGCGCGGCTCGCGCGAAGGATGCAGCGGATGATGATGCGCGGGATGCCGCGCGACGGTCGCTTCGGTCATGCCTCTCCCCCTCGTCCCTCGGCCGCAAGCACTGTTAACCGTATCGGTCGCCGATCACGCGGCGGTCAAAAGGCTACGGTCTCGATATGACATTAATGTTACAAAAGGTCTGGCCTGGCTTGCTACACCAGAGCCAATTTGCGCTGCCGTCGCCCTTGCGCTAGTCTCGCATCAATCCGATCTAAGCGGCAGATGCCTGCGATGCCTGTACTCGCCGCCCATAGGCCTTTCGCCAACGCGCTCGAATTGCTGCGTACCGCCAAGCTGCGGCCGACGCGGCAGCGATTGGCGCTCGCGCGGCTGTTGTTCGACAAGGGCGACCGGCACGTGACCGCCGAGCAACTCCATGGCGAGGCGCAGGCTGCGGCCGTGCGGGTTTCGCTCGCGACCGTTTACAACACCTTGCATCAATTCATCGCCGCTGGGCTGTTGCGCGAGGTCGTGGTTGATCCGGGCCGCTCCTATTTCGACACCAACGTCACCAACCACCATCACTTCTTCTTCGAGGAAACCGGGCGGCTGCAGGACATCCCAAGTGGCGACGTGGGCGTCGTGCAGCTACCGTCGGCACCCCCAGGCACGGCGATCCGACGCGTCGACGTCATCATTCGCGTGGCGAGCGACCGCACGGCTTGAGTGGCGGTTTCCTACCCCTCTGCCACGACATTAGAACAATTCCAGTGTATTGACTAAATCCCCATTCGGGGTCATATAACCATCCACCAGCCGACAAGGAGGAGGACGACATGCCGTCGCTCAAGGGAACCAAGACAGAAGAGAACCTAAAGGCCGCATTCGCCGGGGAGAGCCAAGCCAATCGCCGCTATCTCTATTTCGCGCAGAAGGCGGACGTCGAAGGCTACAACGATGTCGCCGCCGTTTTCCGCTCGACGGCAGAGGGCGAGACCGGTCACGCGCATGGCCATCTGGAATTCCTCGAGGAAGTGGGCGATCCCGCAACCGGCAAGCCCATCGGCGCCACGCCGGAAAACCTGCGCGCGGCTATCGCGGGCGAGACGCACGAATACACAGATATGTATCCGGGCATGGCGCGGGCCGCTCGTCAGGAAGGCTTTGACGAGATCGCCGACTGGTTCGAGACCTTGGCCAAGGCCGAGAAGTCGCACGCCGGCCGCTTCCAAAAAGCGCTGGACACGCTCGGCTGAGCATTTGGCGCAGATCGATCGACCTAGTGTTCCGATTCCGAAGTTCGCACGTCCTTTCGGCACGCTCTTATGCGAACTTCGGAATCAAGGGGACGCTAGCAAATAAATGAGTCTGTGCGGCTTCTGGATTCGAAGTTTTTCTCAAGCGAGCGGCCCGAATTGGAGGAACTTCAAATCCGCCATACTAGGCGCCGTCGATCGACGGCGCCCTTCTTAGCGCCGCCGTCTGATTAGTGACGGAGGGATTCTCATGCGCGAAGGCAGTCTCGAGGCGCCCGTCCGCCACCCGATCGATTGGCAGAACCCGGCATTTTTTGACCGCGAGCAGATCGCGGCCGAGATGCAGCGAGTATTCGAGATCTGTCATGGCTGCCGCCGCTGCTTCAATCTCTGCGACAGCTTCCCCCGGCTTTTCGACCTCATCGACAACTCCGCGACCGGAGAGGTCGACGGCGTCGATCGCAAGGACTACGCCAAGGTCGCCGATGCCTGCACCCTCTGCGACCTCTGCTTCATGACCAAATGCCCCTATGTGCCGCCGCATGAATTCAATGTCGATTTTCCGCACTTGATGTTGCGGCACCGCGCGGCCGAGTTCAGTGCCGGCGAAGTCGCATGGTCGCGCCGCCAGATCACCGCCGTCGATCGCAACGGCAAGCTCGCAAGCAAAGTGGCACCGCTCGCCAACTGGGCGATGCGCACCGGCAATGCTCTCACCCGGCCCCTTATGGAGAGGGCCGCCGGCATCGATCACCGTGCCGACCTGCCGCGGTACGAAAGCCGGACATTGCTGGCGCGCGAGGCGCCGGCGCCCAATCCCGAAGCCCCCGCCTTCGGCCGGCGCAAGGCCATGCTCTACGCCACCTGCATTGCCAACTTCAACCGGGCGTCGCTGGGAATGGCGGCGCGGGCGGTACTCGCGCACAACGGGGTCGAGACCGAGCTCGCTTATCCCGGCTGCTGCGGGATGCCGAAGTTCGAGCAAGGCGATCTGAATGCGGTGGCAGAGGCTGCGCGCGCGACCGCGCTGGCGCTCGGCCCCGCCATCGACGGGGGTTACGACGTCGTGGCGCTGGTTCCGTCCTGCGCGCTGATGCTCAAATTCGAGTGGCCGCTGCTGCTGCCGAAGGACCAGTCGATCAAGAAGCTGGCGCAGGCGACCTACGACGTAAGCGAATACGTGGTTGCGATCGCGCGCAAGGAGGGCCTCGCCCCCGGCATGAAGCCACTCCCCGGCGGGGTTTCCTTCCACCTTGCCTGCCACAGCCGCGCGCAAAACATGGGCCCCAAGGGTGCGGAGCTGCTGCGCTTGCTGCCGGAAGCGGACGTGGCCGTGATCGAGCGCTGTTCCGGTCACGGCGGCTCCTGGGGCATGATGCGCGAGAACTTCGACGTGGCGCTCAAGGTCGGGAAACCCGTGGCGCGCCAGGCCGCGCGCAACGCCAAGGCCTATCTCGCCTCGGAATGCCCGCTCGCCGGAGCCCACATAGCGCAGGGGATGGCGCTGCTGGACGGCGAAGCCAAGGCGCACGCGCACGCCCCGATGCATCCGATCGAGCTCATGGCGCTGTCCTATGGGTTGATCGCGGAACCTGCCCGTGGCTAATCGCCAACTGACGCGCGCCGACATCCTGCCGCCGGAGCGGTACGCCGCCGAGCGCCGCGAGCACCGCCGCCGCGTCGCCGAGATGAAACGCAACCGACGCGTCGAGGTCGGCCCTTTCGTCACCTTCTATTTCGAGAACCGCGACACCATGTGGCTCCAGGTGCAGGAGATGCTGCACATCGAACGCGGGGGCGAGGAACAAATCGCCGACGAGCTCGCGGCCTATAATCCCATGATCCCGAACGGCAGCGAGTTGAGCGCCACCATGATGGTGGAGATCGAGGAACCGCGCCGTCGCGACGCGATGCTGCATCGGCTGGGTGGGATCGAGCACCGCACGTTCTTGCTGCTGGGCGGCGAGCGCGTGGCCGGCGCCGCCGATTCTACCCGCGAAAACACCAGCCCCGAAGGCAAGGCGTCGGCGGTGCAATTCCTGAAATTTCCGCTGAGCGCGGCGCAAAAGGAAAAGTTCCGCGATCGCGCGATCCCCCTCATGATCGGGATCGACCACCCCGCCTATGGCCACATGGCGACCGTTCCCGAGGCGACGCGGCGCGCGCTCAGCGAGGATTTGAACTAGCTCCGGCGCTCCCCATCACCCCCTCCCCGATGGGGAGGGGGCGCGAGCGTTGAACCCGTCGAAGCGCGAGTGGGTGACGGGAATTCCTCAAATCCCGATTTGGCTCACGAACTTGGTCACGAGATACGCCTCAAGCGCCTCGGTGCCGCCTTCGCTGCCGTAGCCCGAATCCTTGACGCCGCCGAAGGGGACTTCGGGGAGCGCCAGGCCGAAGTGGTTGATCGAGATCATGCCGGTCTCGACCGCCGAGGAGATCGCCGCGGCGGTCTTGGCCGATTTCGTGAAGGCATAGGCGGCAAGCCCATAGGGAAGCCGGTTCGCCTCCTCGGCGACCTCTTCGAACTTGCTGAAGGGCGCGATCGGCGCCAGCGGACCGAACGGCTCCTCGTTCATGATCTTCGCCTCGAGCGGCACGTTGGTCATCACCGTCGGCTCGAAGAAAAAGCCCTTGTTGCCGATGCGCTTGCCGCCGGTCTCGATCTTGGCGCCGTGCTGGACGGCGTCGGAGACGAAGCTCTCCATCACCTCGATGCGCCTCCCATGGGCGAGCGGGCCCATCCGCGTTTCGGGGTCGAGGCCGCTCCCGACCTTGACCGCCTTCGCCTGCGCCACGAAACGATCGACGAATTTGCCGTAGATCGATTCATGGATGAGGAAGCGGGTCGGCGAGACGCAAACCTGCCCTGCATTGCGGAACTTGGCGCCCGCCAGCAGTTTCGCGGCTGATTCGACATCGGCATCCTCGAACACGATTGCCGGCGAATGTCCGCCGAGCTCCATGGTGACCCGCTTCATGTACTTGCCCGCGAGTGCGGCGAGCTGCTTGCCCACCGGCACCGAGCCGGTGAAGGTGACCTTGCGGATGATCGGATGCGGTATCAGGTACTCCGAGACCTCGGACGGCACGCCGAACACCAAGTTGATGACGCCGGCGGGCACGCCCGCCTCCGCGAAGCAACGAACCAACTCGGCGCAACTCGCGGGCGTGTCCTCGGGTCCTTTGATCACGATCGAGCAGCCGGTTGCGACCGCGCAGCTAATCTTGCGCACGGCTTGGTTGACCGGGAAGTTCCACGGCGTGAACGCCGCCACCGGCCCCACCGGCTCCTTCACCACAAGCTGATAGACGCCTTGGGCGCGCGCCGGGATCACCCGGCCATAAGTCCGCCGACCCTCCTCCGCGAACCAATCGATGAGATCGCCGCCGTTCAAGATCTCGAGCTTAGCCTCGGCGATCGGCTTGCCCTGCTCCATGGTCATGATCTCGGCGATCGCGTCGGCGCGGCTTCGCAGGAGATCGGCGGCCTTGCGCATCACCTTGTAGCGGTCCATCGCCGAGACCTTGCGCCAAGCCTCGAAACCCTTGGCCGCCGCCGCAAGCGCGCGATCGAGATCGCCGGTGGAGGCGTGCGCCACCTTGCCGATGGGGTCGCCGGTCGCGGGATTGAGTACGTCCCGGTCGCGGCCGCCCGACCCCTTGGTCCACTGGCCGTCGATGAACAGCGAAACGTCCGAATACATGAGCGCCTCCGATTGCGGGTTCGGGATGATGGCGGGAGCTTAGCCACCGCACCCCATCCGATGCAACCTTGGCGCTTGAGAGCTTGCGCGTTCGCCAATAAGCGATGGACTTAAGGATTCACCACCGAGGCACTGAGAGCCGGGAGCGGCGCGAAACGCCCATTAGTTTTCTCGGTGTCTCTGTGACTCGGTGGTTGGCTAACTTATGTGCTACGGCACGGTCTCGTCGGGAAAGACGCCCCAGACATCGCCGCGCGCGAGCCAGCCGCGGATACCCTGCACTTCTATGCGGCACCAGGTGCCATGACATTCGAGCAACTTGGCAATGACGCCGGGCTCGGCGCGTGCCACCGTCGCGGAGCCGGCATCGGCCGCCGCGCGCAACGCACGCACCTCGCCTCGGATGATGACGTTGCGCTGCTCGGCGATCATGGTCTGGTGCACCCAACCCTCGGTGCCCTGCCAGTCGCGGACTTTGCGCCAGACATCGCTCTTCGCGATCACTTCGACGGGATAGCCCTTGCGGCGATACTCCCACTCGATCCGGTATTGCTCACCCGGGCCGACCCGGAGATTCACCCTGTCCTTGCTTAGGATCGCAAAGCGCGGCAGCGGCGGGGCGTTTTCGGCGAGAGCCGCCGGCGCCGAGGCGAGGACGAGCGCAACGCCAGCGATGCGAAGGAGACGCATCATCGCGAACACAATGCCGGCAAAGTTCCCCGACGGACCGCGCACGGATTCTTCCTCTAATCCCGCGATAACCCGTGGTCAAGGTTGGCGTAGTGGATTGGCCTAATCGGGATAAGGGGGAAGCCGCGCGACTCCCCCTATCCTGATTAGCGGCGCTGCGCCTGCGCCACCCCCGCGACGATCAGCATCCCGGCGAATGCTAGTGGTGGCGTTACCTCTTCGTGCAATACCAGCATCGCCAGCACCAGCGCCACCAGCGGCTGGAGGAATTGCATCGTGCCGATGCGCGCGATCCCGCCTTGCCGCAGCGCCCAGTACCAGCAGACATATCCGAGGATGGTTGCGCCCAGCGCCAAATAGGCAACGGCACCCCACGCGGGCAGTCCCGCATCATGCCAAGCGGCGGGGCCCAGAGTAAAAGGAACAATCGGCAGCAGACATAGCGCGCCCACGACGATCCCCCAGAAGGTGGTGCCCCAGGTGGTGATGTCGCGCGCGAGCCTCGCGCCCGCGACATAACCCGAAGCGGAACCCAGATTGGCGAGCAGCACCATCAAGTCCCCCGCGACGCTCGCCTCGCTGCTGCCGCCCGCGCGAAACACGATCAAGACCGCCTCGCCCGCCATGGCAAGCGCGGCACCGAGCCACCAGCCGGGCGATAGCCGGCGTCGCTCCACCACCGCGCCGATGATTGCCGTGAAAAGCGGCGCTGCGGCGACGATCAGGGCCGCATGCGACGTTGAGGTCCAGCGCACGCCCAGGCCGAACAAGAGCGGAAAAATCACGAAGCCGCCGATGGCCGAGATCGTCAGCAGCAACCATTGTCTGCCGTTGTGCGGATATCGGAGACGAAGCGCGAGCGCGAGCGGCAGCACGAGCAGCGCCGCAAGCAGGGTGCGTAGGACGCCAACCGCGAGCGGATCGATCGCCAGCACAGCTATCCGAGTTGCGAGCGGCGTCGCCCCCCAGATCAGGATCGCCGAGCCGGCGGCGGCATGGACGAATCCCGACCATCGCGATTTCGCTTGCGCCGCCACCTCGTCGACCATGGCGGCCAATGTAGCCTGCGCTGCGACGCCGCCACAACGCGAACTTGTCAGCAGACAACCCGGCTATCGCGACGGGTGCTCCAATCGAGCGCTTCAGTGCACGGATAGGCCGAGACGCTTGGGCACGTCGGCCGGCGCCATGGTGCTCGACAGCTTGTCGAACTCGGCGAAGGTCAGAGGAGGATGCGGTTCCAGGGCAATCGTGATCGTCTTCGGCTGCTGCACGAAGGCGATCAACGTATCCACCATCTTGGCCGTTGGGGGGCATGGCCGAAGCTCTGGCGTTGTCCCTGCAGCAGGGCAATGGCGCTTCCCCGCACCTGCTCCACTGTCTTGCCGTCCTCCTTGGCCGCGATCGCGATTGCGTGCGAGACCAAGGAATCATCGTCTTAGCGGATTTCGAGCCGTTGCAGCGTGGCGGCCATCAAGCGATCGAATACGACCATCGGGTCGTCCGCGGGATTGGCGTTAAAGTTGCCCAAGCGTGCGGCAAGCGTGAGCGATCCCAACTTGGGTACTTCGAAGGCGCCGGTGACAAAAGGTCACTCCCGAGTCCCACAGGTGGGGCATTGCGGATCGCGCGGTATGCGCACCCGATGGAACTGCGCCCGCAGCGCCTCGTAGAGGAGCAGGGTGCCGGAGAGGCTTTCGCCGATGCCCAGCAGTTCCTTCAGCACTTCGGTCGCCTGCAATGTTCCCATCACTCCCGCGACCGCGCCCAGAATGCCCGCGGTTTCGCAGCGCGGAACCGAATCGGGGGGCGGTGGCTCGCGGAAAAGACAGCGATAACAGGGATGCGGCGGGCCCAAATAAGCCTTGAAGGTCGAGAGCTGCCCGTCGAAGGGCGCGAGCGATGCGGCCACCAGCGGTTTGCTCAAGCGAAAACAGGCGTCGTTCAGGAGATAGCGGGTGGCGAAATTGTCGGAGCCGTCGGCGACGAGATCGTAGCGCCCGACCAATTCCGCCGCGTTCTCGGCCGCGAGCCGCACCCCATGCGTCTCGACCCGCACCTCGGGATTGAGGGCGGCGATCGTTGCCCTGGCGCTCTCGACCTTGGGTTTGCCGATTTCGGTCGTGTCGTGAATGACCTGCCGCTGCAGATTCGAGAGATCGACCACGTCGTCGTCGACCACGCCCAAAGTGCCGACTCCGGCGGCACCCAGATAGAGCAGCAGCGGCGAGCCGAGGCCGCCGCTCCCCACCACCAGGACCCGCGCCGCCATGAGCCGCGCCTGACCCTCCTCGCCGACTTCCTCGAGGATCAGATGCCGCGCATAGCGCTCGAACTGCGCGTCGGTGAGTTCGATCACTGTTGGCGTACCGATTACATGCCCTCGAAGAGCGCGGTCGAGAGGTAGCGCTCGGCGAAGTCGGGTAGGATCACCACGATCTGTTTTCCCGACAGTTCCGGCCGCGCGCCCACTTCGAGCGCGGCCGCCAGCGCTGCACCCGCGGAGATGCCAACGGGGATGCCCTCGACCCGCGCCAACTCGCGCGCAGTCTTGATCGCGGTCTCGTTGCCGATGCGCACGATCTCGTCGATCAGCGACGTGTCGAGGATCGCCGGGATAAAACCCGCGCCGATGCCCTGAATCTTGTGCGGACCAGGCGGCCCGCCCGAGAGCACGGCACTGTCCTCGGGTTCGACCGCAACCATCTTGAGGCCAGGCTTGCGTGGTTTCAGCACCGAGCCGACGCCGGTCAAGGTACCGCCGGTGCCAACGCCGCTCACCACCATGTCGACCATTCCCCCGGTATCTTTCCAAATCTCTTCGGCGGTGGTGCGGCGATGAATTTCGGGATTGGCGGGGTTTTGGAACTGCTGCGGCATGAATGCGTCGCCGATCTCCCGCACCAGTTCCTCGGCGCGCGCGATCGCGCCTTTCATCCCCTGTGCCGCCGGCGTCAGCTCAAGCTCGGCACCCAATGCCTTGAGCATCCGCCGCCGCTCCACCGACATGCTGTCGGGCATGGTCAAGATCAACCGATAGCCTTTGGCGGCGCAAACGAAAGCGAGCGCGATGCCGGTATTGCCCGAAGTGGGCTCGACCAGCACCGTCTTCGGACCGATGCGGCCCGCCTTTTCCGCGGCCGTCACCATGGAAACGCCGATCCGGTCTTTGACCGAGGAGAGCGGGTTGAAGAACTCGCACTTCCCCAACAGCTCCGCCTTGATGCCGCGCGCGGCGGCGAGGCGCTTCAATCTCACCAGCGGCGTCGCACCCATGGTGTCGATGATGCTGTCGTAAACACGGCCCCGGAACTCGGCAGCCGCCGCTGGCTTTTCCTGTGTCTGCACCGCCGCCATGGACCTGCCTCCCGGCATGTTGATGCTGGCTCGGCTCTAGAATGCGACCGCCGTGAGCCGCATGTCGACAACAATGGAATGGCGCTTGTCCGCCTCCATTGCGGTCGGTTATTCTCCAAAAAGGTGTTGCGGCGGGGAACGAGTCTGAATGTGGAGTTTCGCAATACGGCTAGCCGTTTCACTCGTACCCGAGCTGCTTTCGTTGATCGAGAAGTTGCTGGCCATGGCCGCCGGCGATGCCACGCAACGGACCGCTCTGAAGCAGCTCCCTGAAACATTTTTTGATGTGTCATCGGACCTGCTGCTGAGCGCCTATGGGACGATCCTCGGTGTGATATTCGTGCTTTACCGACAGCCGGCAACCGCCGATCCGAATGCCCCAAAACAGAGTCAACCGACTCTCGGCGGAATCACATTTGGTCAACTCAAGGACATTTTCTTCGTTTCACTGGTGCTGTTTGTAATGACGTTCCTTATATTCCTCTTCACACTGGTAGTCCCCGCTGCGCAGTGGTCATTGTTTTTCAATGCTTTTTGGACGATCATCGTGCCGGACGCGTTGGGTTTGGTCGCTCTTGGGCTGGCGGTACGGGTGGCTTTGTGAGGAGGCATTTTTGATGTTCGACTCAATCACCGAACGATTGAAAACACTGGCTTCGATACTTGCGACAGCCGGTCTCGGTCTAGGCGTGCTGGGATTTTTCTACGCCTTTTCGCCATCCGTTGCCGAAGATCCCGTGCCCTACGTTTGGGGAGCGTCGGCTGTCGTCATCGTCCCGATCGTTGTTGTCTTTTATCTGGTCGGCCGACGGTTGTTCACCAAGTCAAGAGAGTTGGATAAAAAATTGAGTTGGACAAGGGGGTCAGTGCCTGATCGATTCTGACAGGTCGTTTTCAAATCGTGAAATCGAGCGTGGCGCCGAATTCGCCGGGGATGCCTGCGCGGTGCGCGCGCAGGCACAATTCCTCAATTGTCACCTTGTCGAGCCGTGCCATCACATCCTCGCGCAGCTCGTGCCAGAGCGGCTGCACCACCTGGTCGCCAAGCGCATGCCCGGAGCCGCCCTCGCCCGCGTCCTCGCCGCGTTCGTGCGCCTGCACCACCCGCACGATTTCGCCGACGGTAATGCGGCGCCGCTCCCGGGCCAAGCGATAGCCGCCGCGCGGACCGCGCATGCCCGTCAAGATGCCCGCGCGCACCAGTTGCTGCAGCACCGGCTCCAGATACCGGCGCGGGATGCCCTGGCGACCCGTGATCTCGATCGACTGCACCGGTACCGTGCCGGCGTTGTAGGCGATATCGAGCACGGCCTCGATCGCGAACATCAGCTTCTTGCCGGGACGCAGCATCGCGGCCTCAGCGGCCTGTCGCGCCGAACCCGCCGCACCGCGGCAGCATGGTGGGTGCCGCCGCCCGAGCCGCGGAGACGCCATTCATTCCGCCGCCTCCTTCCGCGCGAGCGTGCCGGCGATGCGCTCGGCGAGGCGTTCGGCGACGGCGGCCTTGGTGAGGACCGGCCAGTCCTCGACGCCCGCCGCATCGATCAAATGGATGGCGTTGCGGTCGCCCCCGAAAGTGCCGGTCTTCGCCGAAACGTCGTTGGCGAGAATCCAGTCGCAGCCCTTCTTCTGCCGCTTGGCCTTGGCATTCTCGATGAGCTTTTCCGTCTCAGCCGCGAATCCGATCACCAATCGCGGACGGCGGTTCCCGGCTCGGCTCAGGGTCGCGAGGACGTCGGGATTCTCGACCAGGGTCAGCGCCGGCGGCGGGCCTTTCTGCTTCTTGAGTTTCTGTGGCGCCGCCTCGACACGCCAGTCCGCTACGGCGGCGGCGCAGATCGCCACATCCGCCGGCAGCGCAGCTTCGCAAGCCGCAAGCATTTCGCGCGCGCTCTCCACGTGGACAACGCGCACGCCAGGCGGATCAGGCTCCTGCGTCGGGCCGGACACCAGCACAGTCTCGGCGCCAAGCCGCGCCAGGGCGGCGGCGATCGCGTGGCCCTGCTTTCCCGAAGAGCGGTTGGCGATGTAGCGCACGGGATCGATCGCCTCGTATGTGGGGCCGCTGGTCACCAGCGCGCGCCGGCCCTTGAGGCGGGAATGGTTCGAGAATACCGCTTCGACCTCGGCGACGATCTCGAGAGGCTCGGACATCCGCCCCACGCCGCTCTCCCCCTCGGCGAGTGCGCCCTCGGCCGGACCGACGAAGCGCACGCCGCGCGTTTGCAGCACCGCGCAATTGGCACGCGTCGCCGCATGCGCCCACATGCGCCAGTTCATGGCGGGCGCCACGAGGATTGGCTTCTCGGTCGCGAGCAGCAGAGTTGCGGCGAGATCGTCGGCGAGGCCGTGCGCCATCTTGGCAAGGAGATCGGCGGTCGCCGGCGCCACCACCAGCAGGTCCGCGGCCTGGGCCAAGGTCAGGTGCCCCATCTCGCTCTCCTCGGTGAGCGAGAAGAGGTCGGTCGAGACGCGCTCGCCCGATAGCGCCGCCGCGGCGAGCGGCGTCACGAACTGCTGCGCCGCCGCCGTCATCACGCAACGGACTTGAGCGCCACGCTCGCGCAGCCGGCGGATCAGGTCGAGGCTTTTATAGGCCGCGATGCCGCCGGCGATGACGAGGAGAATACGACGATTATGGAGCGTCACCGCGACCCCTTGCTCTGTTGCTCTTGGGGCTCGATTTTCACCCCTACCACAACGCTGCCGCAATCGCCAGCAACGCCAACGCGGCAAGCCAGAGCGGCAGGCTCAAGGCCGCGCGGCCCGGGCGCGCGGCCCCGGGTGTCGCATGGTTAACCCCGCGCTGACGCCGCTCCTCGGCGAATGACGCGGCCACCGTCTCCAGGTCGCGGAGCAACGTCGGCAAGCGCTCCAGGCCGGCCGCCACGTCGGCGGCCAGATCGACGAGCCGCGCCTCGGGGCCGCGGTTCTCTCGCACCCATTGCTCGACCAGCGGGCGCGCAAGCGTCCACATGTTGACGTCGGGGTCGAGACGGCGGCCGACACCCTCGGCCACTAGCATGGTCTTCTGCAGCAGCAGCAGTTGCGGCTGAGTTTCCATGTCGAATTGCTCCGTCACCTGGAAGAGCTGCGCCAGCAGGCGCGCTAGAGATATCTCCTGCAGGGGTCGGCCGAGGATCGGCTCGCCGATCGAGCGGCAGGCCTGGGTGAAAGCGTCTACCGAGTGGCGGCGCGGCACGTATCCCGCGGCGAAGTGCACCTCGGCCACGCCGCGATAATCACCGCTCAGAAACCCCATCAGCATGTCGGCAAGATAGAAACGTGTCTTGCGGTCGACGCGGCCCATGATGCCGAAATCGACCGCGGCGATGGCGCCGTCGGCGGCAACAAAGAGATTGCCGGGATGGAGGTCGGCGTGAAAGAAGCCGTCTCGGAACACCTGCTTGAAGAAGGCTTGCGCCGCCTTTTCCAGGATCGCGCGCGGGTCGTGGCCGGCCGCCACCAGCCTCTCCCGTTCGTCGATCGGAATGCCCGTGACGCGTTCGAGCGTCAGTACTTGGTGGCTGGTGCGGCGCCAATCGACGACGGGCACGCGAAAGTCCGGATCGTCGCGTAGGTTCTCGCGGAGCTCCGAAGCCGCAGCGGCCTCGAAGCGTAGGTCCATCTCAAGGCGGACTGATTCGGCGAAAGTCTCGACCACGGCCACCGGTTTCAAGCGCCGAAGCGACGGCTGGGTCCGCTCGATCAGCGCCGATAGCCAGCGGAAGAGATCGAGGTCGCTTGCAAAAGCACGCGCGATGCCGGGGCGCAACACCTTAACCGCGACCTCCGCGCCTTCCGCCGTCACTGCATAATGCACCTGCGCGATCGATGCCGCAGCGACCGGCGTATCGTCGAATTCCCGATAGAGCTCCTCGATCGGCGCTCCCAGCTCACGAGCGATCGTCACGCGCGCCTCGCCGCCGGGAAACGGTGGCAAACGGTCCCTGAGCGCCGAGAGATCGCTCGCGATCTCCTCACCCACCACGTCGGCGCGCGTTGAGAGGGCCTGCCCGAGCTTGATGAAGCTTGGACCCAACGCGTGCAGTGCCGTCGCCAGCCGTTCACCGGGGCGCTGCGGTGCCATACTGCGACGCCGAACCGGCCATGCCAGCAGTGCAAGCGGCGCCAAGCCGACCATCTCCAGCGGGAACAACGCGTCGTGCCGTGCCAGGATCCAGGCAATCCGGCTCATGCGGATGAGATTGCGGCCGGCGCGCAGCATGCCCAGCATGACCTAGCGCTCCCGCGCCATGTTCTAGAGCCGCCAGCCCGAATGCAGCGCGGCAATGCCGCCGGAGAAATTGCGAAAACTAACCCGCTCGAAGCCCGCCGCTTCCATCTTCCGTGCCAACGCTTCCTGAGTTGGAAAGCGACGGATGCTCTCGACCAGGTATTGATAGGCGCCGCGGTCGCCCGCGACGATCGCGCCCAAGGCCGGCAACATCGTGAAGGAATAGGTGTCGTAGAGCCGAGCCAGAAGCGACGCGCTCACATGGCTGAATTCGAGGCAAAGGAAGCGCCCGCCGGGCCGCAGCACGCGCCGCATTTCCCTGAGCGCGCCGTCGACGTCGGTGACATTGCGCAGGCCGAACGCGATGGTGACGGCATCGACACTGCGGCTCGCGAGCGGCAGCGCTTCGGCGTCGCCGCAGACCCAGGAAATACCCTCTACCCTCCCGCGATCGAGGATCCGGTCGCGGCCGACCTCGATCATTGCCAGGTTAATGTCGCAAACGATGGCTGCGGTTCCCGGGATATCGACAAACCGTTCGGCAATGTCGCCGGTGCCGCCGGCTACGTCGAGCAGCAGTTGTCCCGCGCGCGGATTCAAGCGATGGATCAGCTCGCGCTTCCAGAGCCGGTGCACCCCGCCGCTCATAAGATCGTTCATGAGGTCGTAGCGCGGCGCCACCGTCTCGAACACCGCGCGCACCAGTCGCGCCTTTTCGGCGCGGGGCACGCGCGTATAGCCGAATTCGGCCTCTTCATTGCTGTCGTGCTCGGACATGCCGCAGACCTTAACAATTACCATCTTGCGGCGCCACCGGCACTGCCCTAAGGGACGGGGGTCATGCCTGAGCTTCCCGAAGTCGAAACAGTGGTGCGCGGCCTTGCCGCGCGGATCAAGGGGCACCGCGTCGCCAGGCTTGACCTGCATCGTGGCGACCTGCGATGGAAGCTGCCGCGCGGCCTCAAGGCCAAGGTCGAGGGGCGCTTGATTGAGCAGGTGGAGCGGCGCGCCAAATACATTTTGGTTCGCCTCGAGGGTGGCGGCGTGCTGCTCATGCATCTCGGCATGTCCGGACGGCTGCTGGTCGTCGAGCGCAACATGCCCGGGGAGGCGGAGCGCCATGACCACGTGGTGTTCCACCTGGACGACGGCACGCGCATCCGCTTCAACGACCCGCGGCGCTTCGGGATGCTGGACTACGTGGAGGCCGGCAACCTCGCCAAGCATCGGTTGCTCCGGGGGCTGGGGCCGGAGCCTCTCGGCCCAGAATTCACCGCCGACCGTCTTGCGGCGGCACTCAAGGGAAAGCGCACACCGCTCAAGGCCGCTTTGCTCGATCAGCGGATCGTCGCCGGACTTGGCAACATATATGTGTGCGAGAGTCTCTACTTTGCCGGCCTATCGCCGCGGCGTCTCGCGCGCACACTGACCCCGGAGCGAGCCGCGCGGCTGGTGCGTGCGATCCGCGACGTCCTCGGTCGCGCCGTCGCCGCCGGTGGCTCGTCTATGCGCGACTACGTACAAACCTCAGGGGAGCTCGGCTATTTCCAGCATCACTGGGCGGTTTACGGCCGCGAAGGTGAACCCTGCCCCGGTTGCGATTGCGCCCAAGGGATTCGGCGCATCGTGCAGAGCGGCCGATCGACGTTTTATTGCGTGAAACGGCAGCGGTGAGACTTTGCTCGCGGGTCATAAAAAAGAATAACGGTGCGGAAGTGAGACGGTGAGGATATGGGACGGAACCATTAAGCTCGCTGCTCGTAGCCTCATTGTGCATCTTGAGGCCGCAAAGCGGTGCCCCGACTGCAACGGAGCGCCTTCACCACGTTAACCTTGTGCAATGGCGTCAGGATAGCGCTAGGCTGAGCCATGCCTCTTGCCCTTCGCGCCATCCTGGCGCTGATCGCCACCATCCTGCTCGCGGTCTCCCCAGCATTCGCCCAGCAATATGTTCCCGGTACCGAAGACCTGCCCTTGATGAAGGACCTCGCTGCTGTCCAAGGAACCGACGTCGTGTTCGACAAGCCCGAGGGTCGCATCGTCGAGGCGACGGCCCGCGGCAAGGTGAGCAAGTCGGCGGTGCGCCGTTTCTACGGCGAGACGCTGCCGCAACTCGGCTGGAAGATTGCACTGTCGCCGGACTCCTGGACCCGGGAGACCGAGACCTTGCATCTCGACTTTCAGGGCCGCGACGGCGACCTTTGGGTGACTTTCAGCCTCGTCGCCCGTTGAACACGGAGCAGCCATGACCTACAGCACGATCCTGGTCGAAACTCGCGGTCCCGTGGGGCTCGTCACCTTGAACCGCCCCGAGGCGCTCAATGCACTCTCGGCGACCCTGATCCGCGAGCTCGGGCAGGCGCTCGACGCCTTCGAGGCCGACGACGCCGTGGGCGCAGTGGTCGTCACCGGCAGCGAGAAAGCGTTCGCGGCCGGCGCCGATATCAAGGAGATGGCCGGGCGCTCTTACATGGATGTTTATCTTTCCGACTTCATCACCAGGGGGTGGGAGCGCATCACTACCTGTCGTAAGCCGATCGTGGCGGCGGTTGCGGGCTTTGCGCTGGGTGGCGGATGCGAGATCGCGATGATGTGCGACACCATCATCGCGGCGGAGACAGCCAAATTCGGGCAGCCAGAGATCAATCTGGGCGTTATTCCGGGGGCTGGAGGTACGCAGCGCCTGGCGCGCTTCGTCGGCAAGGCCAAGGCGATGGACATGGTGCTTACGGGCCGCATGATGGATGCGGCCGAGGCCGAGCGAAGCGGGCTCGTTTCCCGTGTGGTGCCGGCGGGTAAGTTAGTCGAGGAGGCGATTAAGATCGCGACGCGTATTGCGGAGCTGTCGCGCCCGGCTGTGCTGATGGCGAAGGAGGCGGTCAACCGCGCCTTCGAGACCACGCTTTCCGAGGGCGTGCGCTTTGAGCGGCGGCTCTTCCACTCGCTGTTCGCGACCGAAGACCAGAAGGAAGGCATGGCAGCATTCATTGAAAAGCGAAAACCCGGATTCAAGAATCGCTAAGATGGGCGCGGCACCGCGCAACCGCGGCTAATGACGCGCGGGATTGACGGCTCAGCCCGCCCTCTGTATAGACAGCGCCTTTCCGGAAAGCCCCATTACAGCCGAGCAGAAAGATCATGGCGAATATCAAGTCGGCAAAAAAGCGCGCGCGACAAACCGAGCGCCGCACCGCCGTCAACAAGGTGCGGGTCTCGCGCATCCGCACTTACATAAAGAAAGTCGAGGCGGCGATCGCGAGCGGCGACAAGGCGGCGGCGCGTGCCGCCTTAACGGAAGCGCAACCGCAGCTGCACAGCGGCGTCAGCAAGGGCGTGATGCATCGGAACACCGTGGCGCGAAAACTTTCGCGTCTTTCCGCGCGCATCAAAGCTCTCTGAGCGAAAACTCATCCGAGGTCGAAGCCGCGCCGGGCGGAAGCTCGGTGATTTTCTTTCGCGCCATACCACCCTTGGAGGCGTGCGCGCGATGCACGAACGCAACACATGCAAAATCCGTCGCGACTCCGCTAACGAGTCTGTTGCCAATCGCGTCGGCGCTTCGCTATTGTGCTCGACCGGTGAGCGCGGGGTGGAGAAACGATGTCGGAGAGAGTGCGAGACCGGAGCGTTCGCCGCGAGCCGTCAGTCGCTTAGTAGCATCATAAGAAGCAACGCCTGAAGTAGTCGCGGGAACTGAGCCTTTTTCGAACGGTTGGTGAGTACAGGGACGGGAAGCGATTCCCGGCGCGGGGGAGATATTGCTCGCGAAGCTCGGGACCTCGTCGCGGGGAGTAGGGAGGACTAGGGCAACATTGCAGCCGAAAAATGTTTGTTACAGTGACCATGGCGGAGCCGTGGTCACTGCGAGTTCAACCGTCGCAGTTTCGGGGGGCGACAAGACGATGGCGGATAAGCCGACGCTCAGCAGCGAAGTGCAAAATCAATGGGCGCGCATCCGCGGACGATTGCGCGCCGAAGTCGGCGATGCGGTGTATCGAAACTGGATCAAGCCGATAACGCTCATCGATGTCGGCGGGGGGCGCGTGCGCATTGCAGTGCCAACCAAATTCCTGCGGGACTGGGTTGCGAATAACTACGCCGACCGCGTTCGCGCGCTCTGGAACGCCGAGAATGCCGCGATCCTGATGGTGGAGGTGGTGGTGATCGCGAACCTGCAAGATCATACGATCGCACACCTGGAGGCGGAACCCGAGGTCGTGCTCAAGAACGGCGCCGGCGGCGAAGAGAGAGCGGAGATCAGTGCGCCGCTCGATCCGCGCTTCACCTTTGAGAATTTCATAGTCGGAAAACCCAATGATTTCGCGCACGCGGCCGCCCGCCGTGTCGCCGAATGCAGCGCCGCGGACACGCTCATCGTCCCCTTCAACCCCTTGTTTCTTTATGGCGATGTCGGACTCGGCAAGACGCACCTGATGCACGCCATCGCCTGGCACATCCGGACCCAGAACCCGCGCCGCAAGGTGATCTACCTTTCGGCCGAGAAGTTCATGTATCAGTTCATCCGCGCGCTTCGCTTCAAGGACATGGTTTCGTTCAAGGATCAGTTCCGCTCGGTCGACGTGCTGATGATCGATGACGTGCAATTCATCAGTGGCAAGGATTCGACCCAAGAGGAATTCTTCCATACCTTCAACGCACTGGTGGATCAGAACCGGCAGATCATCATCTCCGCCGACAAGTCGCCGCATGACCTCGAGAAAATCGAGGAACGCATGCGCTCGCGCCTCGGTTGGGGGCTGGTCGCGGATTTACACCCGACGACCTACGAGTTGCGTCTCGGTATCCTCGCTGCCAAGGCCGAGAAGATGGGAGCGCCGCTCGGCGAAAAGGTGTTGGAATTCCTGGCTCACAAGATCACGTCGAACGTGCGCGAGCTGGAAGGCGCGCTGAACCGGATCGCCGCCCATGCGCAGTTCGTGGGACGTCCGGTTACCCTCGAGGCCGCACAAGAGCTGCTGCACGACCAGCTCCGCGCCCATGACCGCCGCATCACGATCGACGAGATTCAAAAGCGTGTCGCCGAGCACTACAACATCAAGCTCGCCGACATGCATTCGGCTCGTCGAGCGCGCGCCGTGGCACGGCCGCGGCAGGTCGCGATGTATCTCTGCAAGCAGTTGACGCCGCGCTCGCTACCCGAGATCGGTCGCAAATTCGGCGGTCGCGATCACACCACGGTCATGCATGCGGTAAAAAAGATCGAGGAGCTGCGCTCGGCCGACCGCGGCATATCCGAGGACATCGACATGCTGCGCCGCATGCTGGAAACGTAACGGGGGCGCGCCGTGCTGGAGCTCAGGCCGAACTGTGAATGCTGCGACCGCGATCTGCCGCCGCGATCGATGGAGGCGATGATCTGCTCCTTCGAATGCACGTTCTGCCGGAGCTGCGCCGAAGCCGTGCTCGGCGGGCGGTGCCCGAACTGCGGCGGCGAGCTGTTGCGGCGCCCGATCCGTCCCGCCGCAAAGCTCGCGAAATTCCCCGCTTCGACCACGCGCAAGGTCAAGCCCGAGGGCTGCAAAC
Source organism: Allostellaceae bacterium (assembly GCA_035517495.1). Lineage (GTDB taxonomy): Bacteria > Pseudomonadota > Alphaproteobacteria > ATCC43930 > CGMCC-115725 > DASZHJ01. The sequence goes on from DATIYT010000129.1 coordinate 58,288, forward strand.
CCGCGGCCTGAGGCAGCCAGGTGAGGTAGAGCTCCGTCGCGGCTCGACCCAATCAGGCGATCGACGCTCGAAGCGCCTCGTCCGCTTCGAGGCGATCCTATGACGTGATGTGGCCCAGTACGCGCACCAATTCGGCAACCTTGCGCCGCTGATCTCCTTCGTCGCCGGAGACGATCGCGCCCTCGACGCAATGCTCGATATGATCGCGCAGGATCTCGTCCTGCGCCTTCTTGAGAGCGGCTTTGATCGCCTCGATCTGGTTCAGCACGTCGATGCAGTAGCGATCGTCCGCAACCATGCGGGCGACGCCGCGCACTTGCCCTTCGATCCGGCTCAACCGCGCGGCTGTCGACTGCTTGACGGCATCTCGCATGCGGCTGATACTATACCTATGTAGGGTATATGACAAGATGTTCCATTATGGGGATTGGCGATGAAAGATCGCGCATGAACAAAGCCGCGCCGCTAACCGCGTCCGCAGAGGCTGCGGCGCCCGCGCGCGACCCCGTCTGCGGCATGACCGTGGCCCCGGCGACGGCGCAGCATCACTTCGAGCATGCGGGTCGGCACTATTACTTTTGCTGCGCGGGCTGCCGCCAGAAGTTCGCCGCGGATCCGCGGCGATACCTGGCACCGACCGAGCCCGCGCCAGCGAAGCCCGCCGCGGGCCCTGGCGTGCGTTGGACCTGTCCCATGCATCCGCAGATCGTGCGCGACGGGCCAGGGGCGTGCCCGATTTGCGGCATGGCGCTGGAGCCGCAGAACCCGGCGGCGGCCCCCGCGGAAAATCCCGAGCTTGCCGCGATGACGCGGCGGTTCTGGGTGGCGGCTGCCCTTTCGCTCCCCGTGCTCGTGCTTGGAATGGGGATCGCCGAGGAAATGCCCGGACGGTTCGGCGTGTGGGCGCAGCTTGCGCTCGCCAGCCCCGTGGTGCTGTGGGGGGGTGCGCCGTTCTTCGAGCGCGGCTGGGCATCGCTGAAGCATCGCAGCGCCAACATGTTCACGCTCATCGCCATCGGTACCGGTGTCGCCTATCTCTACAGCCTCGTCGCCGTGTCGGTGCCGGGAATTTTCCCGCCGTCTTTTCGTGGACCCACCGGCAACGTTCCCGTCTATTTTGAAGCGGCCGCCGTCATCGTCACCCTGGTGCTGTTGGGACAAGTGCTGGAATTGCGCGCGCGCGAACGCACGGGCGACGCAATCCGCGCGCTCCTGGGCCTCGCCCCCAAGACTGCGCATCTCCTGCGCGGCGATGGCAGCGAGGCCGAAGTCTCGTTGGACCTTGTCAAGAAAGGCGACCGCTTGCGCGTGCGCCCCGGCGACAAGGTTCCGGTCGATGGCGTGGTAATCGAGGGCAGCAGCACCCTCGATGAATCGATGCTCACGGGCGAATCCTTGCCCGTGGAGAAAGGCCCGGGTGATCTTGTTACCGGGGCGACCCTTAACGGAACCGGCAGTCTCATGATCCGCGCCGAGCGGGTCGGGAGCGAGACGGTGCTCGCGCAAATCGTGGCGCTGGTCGCCCAGGCGCAGCGTTCGCGCGCCGCGATTCAGAGCTTGGCCGATCGCGTCTCGAACGTCTTCGTACCTGTCGTCGCATTGGCGGCCCTTGTCACATTTGCCGCCTGGGCGACGCTCGGACCGCCGCCTGCCATGGGGTTCGCCATCCTGAACTCGGTCGCGGTGCTGATCATCGCGTGTCCCTGTGCGCTCGGTCTCGCAACACCGATGTCAATCATGGTCGGCACCGGCCGAGGCGCCACGGCAGGCATCCTTGTCCGCAATGCCGACGCGCTCGAGGCCATGGAAGCGGTCGACACCTTGGTCCTCGACAAGACCGGCACGCTCACCGAGGGAAAGCCCACATTGACCAGCGTCACTGCACTTCCCGGGCATTCGGAGAACGAGCTGTTGCGCCTTGTCGCGAGCTTGGAACGTGGAAGCGAGCACGCGCTTGCGGCCGCCGTGGTCCGCGCTGCGGAAGCGCGCGGGCTCGCCCTTGTGTCCGCGACGGAGTTCCGCTCCGAGACCGGCAAGGGAGTGACTGGCGTCGTCGACGGCCGAAGGGTGGCGGCTGGGAATCTCGCACTTTTGGAAGCACTGGGCATCGCCCCCGGCGATCTCGCCATACGCGCGGACGCGCCGCGCCGGGAAGGGCAGACGGTGCTGTTGCTGGCGGTCGACGGCGCGGCGGCGGGCCTAGTCGGTGTCGCCGATCCCATAAAGGAAAATGCCGCCGCCATGCTCGCCAATCTGCGCCGGGAAGGGCTGCGCACGATCATGCTCACCGGTGACAGCCGCGTCACCGCGGATGCCGTCGCAGGACGGCTCAGGATCGAGGACGTCCGGGCGGAAGTACTGCCGCAGCAGAAGGCCGCGGCGATCAAGACGTGGCAGGAGCAGGGCCGGAAGGTCGCGATGGCCGGCGACGGCATCAATGACGCGCCGGCACTTGCGCAAGCCAATGTCGGAATCGCCATGGGAACCGGCGCCGACGTCGCGCTCGAGAGCGCCGGTATCACGCTCCTCAAGGGCGACCTGGGCGGCATCCTCAGGGCGCGGCGCTTGAGCCGCGCGGTCATGCGCAACATCCGCCAGAACTTGCTCTTCGCCTTCGTCTTCAACGCGCTTTCGATCCCGCTCGCGGCGGGCGCGCTCTATCCGTGGTTCGGCCTTCTGCTGAACCCGATGATCGCAAGCGCCGCTATGAGCGCGAGTTCGGTTCTGGTGATCGCCAACGCTCTGCGGCTGCGTCGAATGACGTTGTGATTGGCTCGCGCGCGACCTTTCGCGCGGTCGCCGGAGTCGGACCGGAAAGCGTCTGCAACCCCTTGAAATTACTAACCGTTTGAAACGCCCTGGAAGCGCCGAAAGGGTAGGACTTTCATGGGTTTGTGCTATACTTCACGACCGTTTGCCCGGCGATGCGAGGGACCGTGCGGCGGGGGCGTCTAAGGGGGCGTCAGGGACCCCTTTCAAGAACCGAGAAACAGGCCACATAGCCAGCCATGAAGCTCACTATTGAACGCGCTCAGCTGCTTCGCGCGCTGGGCCATGTGCAGAGCGTCGTCGAACGCCGCAATACCATCGCGATCCTCTCGAACGTGCTGGTGCGCGTCGGCGACGGCAAGCTCTCGCTCAGCGCCACCGACATGGACCTGGAGGTGGTGGAGGCGGTGCCGGCGGCGATCGCCAGCGGCGGCACCACGACGGCCCCCGCGCATACGCTCTACGACATCGTGCGCAAGCTTCCCGAAGGCGCCGAGGTCGAGCTTGCCGCCACCGGAGACAAGGGCGCGATGACCGTTCGCGCGGGCCGCTCGATATTCTCGCTCGCCTGCCTACCGCCCGAAGACTATCCGCTGATGTCAAGCGGCGAGCTGCCGTTCGTGTTTACCCTCGCGGCGTCCGAGCTGAAGCGGCTCATCGACCGCACTCGCTTTGCGATTTCGACCGAGGAGACGCGCTACTACCTGAACGGCATCTATCTGCACAGCGCCAAGAGCGAGGGTGTCAACATGCTTCGCGCGGTTGCGACCGATGGGCACCGCTTGGCGCGCATGGAGATCCCGCTGCCCGAAGGGGCCGCGGGAATGCCGGGTGTGATCCTGCCGCGCAAGACAGTGATGGAGTTGCGCAAGCTCTTGGACGAGAACAACGAGGACGTAACCGTCGCGCTCTCCGAGACCAAGGTTCGCTTCGCGCTGGGTGCGACCACGCTCACTTCCAAGCTGATCGACGGCACCTTTCCGGACTACGACCGCGTCATTCCGAGCGGCAACGACAAAATCCTGGAAGTGCGGTGCAAGGAATTTGCCGCCGCGGTGGATCGCGTCTCGACCATCTCGACCGAGAAGAGCCGCGCGGTGAAGCTCGCGATCGAGCGTGGCAACCTGACGCTGTCCGCTACCAGCCCGGAAAACGGCACGGCGAGCGAGGAAATAGAGGTGCGCTACAGTGCGCAGCCTCTCGAGATCGGCTTCAACTCCCGCTATCTCCTCGACATCGCCGAGCAGATCGAGGGCGAGGGCGCGCGCTTCGCGATCTCTGACGCGGCATCGCCGACACTGGTGCGCGACAGCGATGACGAGCACGCACTCTACGTGCTGATGCCGATGCGCGTCTGACGTGCTGCAACAACAGGCGGGCATTCTGACCACTCGGTCACCGGAGGCGGATGGCGCCGGCGTCGCGTCGGCGGGCACGGCGGCGAATTCCGGCCGCACGGCAATCCGTCGCTTGATGCTGCGCGACTTCCGAGGCTATGCCGAGGCACGGCTCGCACTTGCGCCGACGCCGGTGGTGCTGTCGGGGCCAAACGGCGCGGGCAAGACCAATCTGTTGGAGGCGCTCTCGTTCCTGGCGCCCGGGCGCGGCCTTCGCCATGCGCGGCTCGGTGAGGTCGACCGCCGGCTCCGGGACGCCGAGGGCGCGCTCGACGGCGCCGCGGGCGGACCCTGGGCTGTCCATGCGCGGATCGATTGCGGCGGTGACATGATCGAGATTGGAACCGGTCGTGACCGCGATACCGCCGGCGAGCGGCGCACGGTGCTGATCGACGGCACGCCCGCGCGGGCGCAGGGAGAGTTGGCGCGGCATCTGGGCGTGGTGTGGTTGACGCCGGCGATGGACCGCCTCTTTCTCGAGGGTAGGTCGGCGCGGAGGCGCTTCCTCGACCGCCTGGTTTATGGCCTCGACCCCGCGCATGCTCAGCGCGTCTCGGCCTATGAGCAGGCGATGCGCGAGCGAGCGCGGCTGCTGCGCGAGGGACCGATGGATCCGAGCTGGCTGGCGGCACTCGAGGACACCATGGCGAGCACCGGGGTCGCGGTCGCGGCGGCGAGGAGCGAGGCGGTGCAGCGCCTGGATGAAGCGTGCGCACAGGCGCGCGGTCCGTTCCCGGCGGCGCGTCTCGGCCTTCGCGGCGAGGTGGAGGAGCTGCTGGTACGGCTTCCGGCGTTGGCCGCCGAGGATGAATTGCGCAAGCGCCTCGGTATGCTGCGCGCGCAGGATCGTGAGAGCGGCAGCACGGCGCTGGGTCCGCACCGGAGCGATCTCGAGGCGCGCCACGCGCAAAGCGGCATGCCGGCGGTCGAGGGTTCGACCGGCGAGCAGAAGGCGCTGCTGATAGCGATCGTGCTCGCCCACGGGCGGCTGCAGGCGGCGCTGCGGGGCCGAGCCCCGCTGTTGCTGCTGGACGAAGTCGTGGCGCATCTCGATCCCGGCCGCCGCCACGGGCTCTTCATGGCGCTGCTCGACATGGGCGCTCAGGCTTGGCTTACCGGCACCGACGCCGAGCTCTTCGAGGGGCTCAAGGGCGCCGCACAATTCTTTACCGTCGCCGACGCGCGCATCGCGCCGGCCTGACCAAGACAAGAAAGACAAGGACAGCGATGACTGAAATCCCGACTCCCGGGAACGGCAATGGCGGCGAGGACTACACCGCCGAATCGATCAAAGTGCTGCGCGGGCTTGATGCCGTGCGCAAGCGTCCGGGCATGTATATCGGCGACACTGACGACGGATCGGGCCTGCATCACATGGTCTATGAGGTCGTCGACAATTCAATCGACGAAGCGCTCGCGGGCTATTGCGATACCATCACCGTCACCCTGAACGGCGACGGCTCGTGCATCGTCACCGACAATGGCCGCGGCATCCCCGTCGACATCCTGGAGGAGGAAGGGGCCTCGGCGGCTCAAGTGGTGATGACGCAGCTCCACGCCGGCGGCAAATTCGACCAGAACGCCTATAAGGTGTCGGGTGGCTTGCACGGTGTCGGCGTCTCGGTGGTGAACGCACTTTCGGAGCGGCTGGAGCTGCGCATCTTTCGGGAGGGCAAGGAACACTTCATGCGCTTCCGCGACGGCGAGCCCGAAGCGCCGCTCGCGGTGGTGGGCGACGCGCCTCGGCGCGATGTCGACGGCAAGGCCGTGCCCGTTACCGGCACGGAGGTCACGTTCCTGCCGAGCCCCCGCACATTCAGCAAGACCGATTTCGATTTCGCGACCTTGGAGCATCGGCTGCGCGAATTGGCGTTCCTCAATTCGGGAGTGACGCTCACTTTGACCGATGCGCGCGGCGTGGAGCCCAAATCGGTGACGCTCCATTACGAGGGCGGGCTTGAAGCCTTCGTCAAATATCTCGATCGCTCGAAGCAGGGCGTGCATGGTGCCCCGATCACGATCACCGGTGAGCGTGAAGGGATCGCCATCGAAGTGGCGATGGAGTGGACCGACAGCTACCACGAGACCATGCTCTGCTTCACCAACAACATCCCGCAGCGCGACGGCGGTACGCATTTGGCCGGCTTCCGCGCAGCGCTCACGCGCACGATCAACGCCTATTCCTCGGAAGTCACATCCAAGAAGGAAAAGGTGGCGCTGGTCGGCGAGGACATGCGCGAGGGCCTGACCTGCATCCTCTCGGTCAAGGTGCCCGATCCGAAATTCTCGTCGCAGACCAAGGACAAGCTGGTCTCCTCCGAAGTCCGACCCGTAGTCGAGGGCGTGGTCGGCGACAAGCTGCAGCAATGGTTCGAGGAGCATCCGCAGGAAGCGAAACGCATCGTCGGCAAGGTGATTGAAGCCGCGATCGCGCGCGAGGCGGCGCGCAAGGCGCGCGACCTGACGCGGCGCAAGGGTGCGCTCGATTTCGCCAATCTGCCGGGCAAGCTCGCGGACTGCCAAGAGAGAGACCCCGCGCGCTCCGAGCTGTTCATCGTCGAGGGCGACAGCGCCGGCGGGTCCGCAAAGCAGGGCCGCGACCGACGCTTTCAGGCGATCCTGCCCTTGAAGGGCAAGATCCTGAACGTGGAGCGGGCGCGCTTCGACAAGATGTTGAGCTCGGCCGAGATCGGGACCCTGATCGCGGCCCTCGGCACCGGCATCGGTCCCGAGGATTTCGATCCCGAGAAGTCGCGCTATCACCGCATCATCATCATGACCGATGCCGACGTGGACGGCAGCCATATCCGGACGCTGCTTCTCACTTTCTTCTTCCGGCAGATGCGGGCGCTGCTCGAGAAGGGCTTTCTCTATATCGCCCAGCCGCCGCTCTATTCGGTGAAACGCGGCTCGGGCAAGCTCGTCTATCTCAAGGACGACCCGGCGCTCGAAGAATATCGCATTAGCGCCGGCCTCAAGGACGCGGTCTTCGTGCAACACGATGGCGTGCAGCGCGGCGGCAACGATCTGCGCGACTTGATCGAGCGCGCGCGGCTCTACCGCCATTGGCTCGAACCGATGGCGCGAAAGGCCGGCAGCCTCGAAGTGGTGGAGCAGGCCGCGATCTCGGGAGCGCTCACCCTGATGCTGCTCGGCGATCAGGAGAAGGCGCAGGTGACGGCGCGCTACGTGGCGCAGCGCCTTGACCGCTACGCGCCCGAGAACGAGCGCGGCTGGAAGGGTGAGGCGGTTCCCGGCAACGGCTTCATCTTCTCCCGCACCAGGCTGGGCGTCACCGAGCGGCACGCGCTCGACGCCGATCTGATTCGCAGCGCCGAGGCGCGCCGCCTCGACGAGCGCGCCGCCGAGCTCCAGGAAACCTATGCCAAACCGGGCAAGCTCGTCGCCAAGGAACGCGAATTCCCGGTCGCGGGGCCGACCGCGCTCGTCGAAGCGGTGATGGAGTTGGGTCCCAAGAAGGGCGATATTCAGCGCTACAAGGGTTTGGGCGAGATGAATCCGGAGCAGCTCTGGGAGACGACGCTCAACCCGGATGTGCGCACGCTGCTGCAGGTGAAGGTCGCGCACGCCGATCTCGCCGAGGAAACCTTCTCCACATTGATGGGCGATCTGGTCGAACCGCGCCGCGACTTCATCCAACAGAACGCGCTTGAAGTCGCGAACTTGGATGTGTGAGGCAGCAAGCCGGCTTCTGCGAACCTTAACGCCCTACACACACATCTTCGGAGAAAGTCCGGTCAAAGTTTGCAGCACTTACAGTATCGGCGACACCGCTCAAGGGATCCGGCGCAAGGGCCTTGGGAAACCCTAGCTCATCGCCGTCACTTTTCTGAAGCGCAGGAGCGCCAGCGCGAAGAACAAGCCGCCGATCACCGCGACGATCGCATATTCCCGCCACACCACGTCGAATCCGGCGCCTCGGTAGAGGATCGCCTGCGCGAACGAGACGAAGTGCGTCGAGGGTGACGCCTCCATGATGCTCGCAAGCCATGGCGGCATGCTCTCGAGCGGCGTGTTGCTGCCTGAGAGCATGTTCATCGGCAGAAACACCAGCATGAACAGCAGGCCCAATTGCGGCATGGAGCGTGCGACAGTGCCAAGGAAAATGCCGATGGCGGTCGCGAAGAACAGGTAGATCATCACACCCACCATGAAGAGCGGAATCGAACCCGCGATCGGCACCGCAAGGATTGTTCGCACCACCAGATAGAGCGAGAGACCGACCGCCACGGTGATCACCAGCCCGTTGGCCCAGACCTTCGACATCGCGATCTCGAAGGGAGTGAGCGGCATCACCAGCAGATGATCCATGGTTCCGTGCTCGCGTTCCCTCACGATCGCGGCGCCCGCCAAAATAATCGCGAGCATCGTCACGTTGTTGATGATGCCCATGACGCTGGTGAACCACGCCGTGGCGACGTTGGGGTTGAAGGCAATACGCACCACCAGATTGACCGTCGATAGCGGCGCCCCTTCCGCGTGGGAGAGAAAATCCGCAATCTCCGTTGTAATGATCTGCTGGATGTTGTCCGCGCCGAGGCCCGCCTGGACCATCGCGGTCGCGTCGACGTTCACCTGCAGTCCCGGATGGCGTCCGCCCAGTACATCGCGCGCGAAATTCGGGGGAATGTCGATGACGAAGGTATAGCGGCCGGCATTCATCAACGCCACGATGTCGCGCTCCGCGACAAATTGCGGCGATTGGAAGTAGGGCGGAAGGAAGGCGTGCGCGATGCGGCGCGAGAGTTCGGAGTGGTCTTCATCGACGATCGCGATCGAGGCATTGTGTAGTTCCTGCGAACTGCTCTCCGACTGCGCGATGATCGCCAGTGAAAACGCGTAGATCACCAATCCCAGCAGTACATAGTCATTGAGGAAGCTGCGCAGCTCCTTGGTGCCGAGCCAGAAGATATTGGAGAGCTTGCGCATCGCCCCGGCGCTCCTCAGCGTTCCTGTTTGCGCAGCAGCAGCAACGCGATCGATATCAAGATCGGCGCGAAGATCGCCAAGGCCCCGATGTCGATGCCCAGATCCTCGAAGCCAAGCCCCTTGGTGAACGTACCGACGCTGATCGGAACGAAGTACGTCATCGGAAAAACTCGGCCCATGAAGCGGGCGGCGCCGGCGAGCGAGGAAACCGGCACCAACATTCCCGAAAACTGTGTTGCCGGCAGCACGGTCAGGATAGCGGTACCGAACAGCGCCGCGATCTGGGTTCGTGTGAAGGCGGAAATCACCATGCCGTAAGCAGTGGTATTGGTGACATAGATAAGGACACCCAGGAGGAGCGCGGCGAAGCTGCCTTTGAGCGGGACCTGGAACACGAACAGCGCCATCAGGAACAGCAGCATGAAATTGAGCATGGCAACGGCGACATAGGGCACCTGCTTGCCCAGCAAGAATTCGAGTCGCGTCACCGGCGTGACGTAGAGATTGGTGATCGAGCCCAATTCCTTCTCGCGCACGATCGCGAGCGCCATCAGTATCGCCGGGAATAACGCCAGCAACAGCGATATGGTCGCGGGCACCATCGCGTAGACGCTGTCGAAGTTTTGGTTGTACTTGAAGCGGATCTCGATATTGGCGGGCGCCGCCGCTCCGGGCTGCGTGGTCTTCACCGCGGGGTCGGAAAGGTAGAGCTGATGCATGCCCTCGAGGTACCCGCGAATGGTCTGAGCCCGGAACGGCATCGCGCCGTCGACCCAGGCGCTAACCCAAACCGGTCTTCCGCGCTTGATATTGCGGCCAAACGCGGGGGGAATTTCGATCGCCGCCTTGATAGTGCCGTTCTTGAGCCGGCTCTCGAGATCGGCATAGTCCGTGAGCGGCGGCCTTTCGGTGAAATAGGTCGAGCCTCTGAGCTCTTCGAGATAGGCGCGGCTTTCCGGCGACTTGTCGCGATCGAGCACGGCGAAGGAGAGGTTGTCCACGTCGGTCGAGATGCCGAAGCCGAAGACGAGCATGAGAAACGCGGTGCCGAAGAGCGCAAAGCCGATGCGGATGGGATCGCGCAGCAACTCCAGGGCCTCCCGGATCGTGTAGGCGAAGAGCCGCTGCAGACTGAGCCAAAGTCGGTGGGGTTGAGCGCGCGGGCACGCAGCAGGCATTGTCTGCCCTGCCGCTTGGCGTGCAGCGGTCGACTGATCGACGGGTGTCTTAGGCTCCGCTTCCTCGAGATAGACAATGAACGCGTCTTCGAGCGAGGCGGCGCCGCGCGCTCGCACAAGACCCGCGGGTGTGTCCGTCGCGAGTACCCGGCCCGAGTCCATGAGCGACAGGCGGTCGCAGCGTTCGGCTTCGTTCATGAAATGGGTGGAAACAAATATCGTGACGCCCTGGTTGCGCGAGAGGTCGACCAGCAATTCCCAAAACCTGTCGCGCGCCAGCGGATCGACGCCGGAGGTAGGCTCGTCCAGGATCAGCATCTCCGGCTCGTGCACGACGGCGACGGCAAGCGAGAGCCGCTGGCGGATGCCGAGTGGCAGGTCGGCCGCGCGGTAGTCGACGTACGCCCCGAGCTCGAAGCGCTCGATCAGCGCCTCGATGCGCGCCTTCCCCTTGGCCGGCGGCAGGTGAAAGAGCCGGGCGTGCAGATCGAGGTTCTGCCGCACCGTAAGCTCCGTATAAAGCGAGAAAGACTGCGACATGTATCCAACCCGCATCCGCGATTGGAGGTCGTGCGCATCCACCGGCCGGCCGAACAGCAGCGCCTCGCCCGCGCTTGGCGGCAGCAGGCCGGTCAGCATCTTCATCGTCGTGGTCTTGCCGCTGCCATTCGAGCCGACAAAGCCGAATATCTCTCCGCGCTCGATGGTAAAGTTCACCCGGTTGACCGCGATGAAGTCGCCGAAACGACGGGTGAGGTCGCGCGCGACGATAACCGGCTCGGCGTCAAATTCGCGGCGCGGCGGAATGCTGAGCGCCTTGTGGCCGGCGCGGAGCGCCTCGGGCAGCAGCGCGATGAAGGCGTCCTCGATCGTGGGCGTCCCAGTCCGACTTTTGAGTTCCGACGGCGTTCCAGCCGCCAGGACCCGGCCCGCATTCATGGCAATGAGCCATTGGAAGCGCTCGGCCTCTTCCATATAGGCCGTCGCGACAATCACGCTCATGGCGGACCGGCGCCAGCGCATGCGGTCGATCAGCTCCCAGAATTGCCGGCGTGAGAGCGGATCGACGCCCGTCGTGGGCTCGTCGAGAATGAGCAGGTCGGGATCGTGGATCAGCGAGCAGCAGAGCCCGAGCTTCTGCCGCATTCCCCCCGACAGCTTCTTGGCCGCGCGGCCGGAGAAGGGCGCAAGTCCGGTTGATTCCATGAGCTCGGCGACCCGCCAGGCGCGCTCGGCGCGCGACTGACCGAAGAGTCGGCTGAAGAATTCGATATTCTCGCGAACGCTGAGATCGGGATAGAGGTTCCTGCCCAAGCCCTGCGGCATATAGGCGATACGCGGGCAAGTTCGCGAGCGGTGCGCGGCATCCGCCATGTTTCCGCCGAGGACCGTGACCGTTCCGGTCTGGATTTGCCGAGCGCCGGCGATAAGGCTCAGCAAGGTCGACTTGCCGACGCCATCGGGGCCTACCAGCCCGACCATGCCGCCGGCCGGCAGCGCGAGCGTGACGGCGTCGAGCGCAAGCCGGCCGCCGTATCGGTGCGTTACCGTGTCGAGACGGGCGGCGGCCGCCGTGTCGCGGCCATTCATTCAGACGCGTCTCCCTGTAGTTGCGGGGGCCACGCGACGGCTGGGTCGGTGCGCACATAGGCGATGCCGGGAAGCCCGCTGCGAACCAACTCTCCCTTGCCGCGCAACCGCTCCGGATCGATCCGCACGCGAATGCGGAACATGAGCTTGTCCCGCTCCTCCTTGGTCTCCACGGTTTTCGGCGTGAACTGCGCCTGGCTCGCGACAAACACGACTTTGGAGGGGATCGGGTGTGTGGGATAGGCGTCAAGCAGGATGCGGGCGTCGGAGCCGATCTTGACGCGACCCGCCTCCAAGGTCGGCAAGTAAATGTCCATGTAGACGTAACCGACATCCAGCATGGTGAAGACTTTGCCGCCGGCCGGCAGGACCTCGCCCACGTTCGCGACGCGGTATTGGATGCGACCATCGCGCGGCGCGACCAGCGAATTATCGGCGATCTCAACCGAGTACAGCTCGACATCGTGAGTCGCCGCTTCGAGTGCCTGCTCGGCCTCGCCAACCCGGAAGTTGGCGGCGTTGAGCGCAGCAACAGCAGCATCGACCTGCTGCTGGCGCTGATCAAGCGTCTCTTTGGGCATATAGCCCTTCGGTACCAGAGACCGCGCGCGCTCGAGTTCCTGCTGCGCAAACAGCAGTTGACTCTTTTGCTGCTCGACATTGGCTTTCGCTTCGTCGAGCGTCTTCTGCGACTGCTGCACCTGCGCCTGCGCCTTCTTGAGCGAGGCCTCGAGATCGCGGGTGTCCATCAGCGCGACCACCTGACCCGCCGTTACCAAGTCGCCCTCATCGGCCATGAGCTTTGCGATGCGGCCCGCATATTTCGTCTCGATGTCGATCTCGTCGGCCTCGATGCGGCCATTACCCGAAAAGATGCCGGGCGGAAGCTGATCCTGCGATTGTCGCCACAGATAGGCACCGCCGAACCCGGCCGCGAGCAGGATGAGCAGCGCCAGAGCCCGCTTGAGCCACCGCCCGCGTCGTGGCGGCGGAACGGGCGGGAGGATCGTCGCCGGCAATTGGCTCGGCACGAGCGCTCCGCCCGAAGGCTCGATCAGTTCGGTTGGCGGCGCGCCGCCGATCTTGTCTTCGCTCATGGTCTCGATCTCAATTCTCGGGCCGCCGAAGCAGAGCGCGGCATTCCGGCGCGAGCGGTGCCATCATGCCGCGTTTGGAGACGCAAACCCCAGGCATTTATATGCCCCTTCCAGACCCCCTCGCCTGCCGAATGCGGCTGTCGTAGTTTCAAAGGCAGTCTCGGCGTTAGCGTCAAACGGAGGCGGTCATGAAGCTCGGCATAACCTTGCCCCTCATCGATATCGGCGGCGATCCCGGAACGGTGCGGGAATTCGCGCAGGCTGCCGAGGCCTATGGCTACGATCACCTCGGCGTCGCCGATCACGTGCTGGGAGTGAACGTCGCGAGCCGGCCCGATTGGGGGAACCGTAACACTTCGGCCGATCTCTTTCACGATCCCTTCGTGCTGTTCGGATATCTGAGCGCCGCCACCAGCAAAATCGGCTTCGCGACCGAGGTGCTGATCTTGGCGCAGCGCCAGGTTGTCCTGGTGGCGAAGCAAGCGGCGTCGCTGGCGGTGCTCTCGGGCGACCGACTTCGCCTGGGTGTCGGCGTCGGCTGGAACGAGACCGAGTTCATCGGCCTCAACGAGAATTTTCGCGACCGCGGCCGGCGCTCGGAGGAACAGGTCGAGGTGATGCGCCGGCTTTGGGCCGAACCTCATGTGACCTTCAAGGGACGCTGGCACACCATTAGCGATGCCGGGATCAACCCTCTGCCGCCCCGGCGCCGCGTCCCGGTCTGGTTTGGCGGACACGAGGAGGTGACGTTGAAGCGGATTGCGAAATTGGGCGATGGCTGGATGATGCTGGCCCACCCCGCGGGCGAGAAGGCGGCGTCCGAGTTCGCCAAGCTCCGCCGCTTCGCCGAAGCGGAAGGACGCGATCCCCGCACCATCGGCATCGAGGTCTGGGTCTCGACCGGCGAGGGCAACGCGGCCGATTGGCGCCGGGAATTCCAGTGGTGGAAAGATGCGGGCGTGACGCATGTCACCGTCAACAGCACCTATGCCCGGATGCACCATCGGCGCATTGCGGGCCGCACGCTCGTCGATCACATGGTGGCGCTGCGTCAGTATCGGGATGCGGTTGCCGATCTCCTCTGAAGAGCGCATCGCTTCGACCCTGCTTAGCGGGCGTCGCGCAGGCTCAGAATATAGACGACGATCTCGTCCAGCTCGGTCGCGGTCAGCTTGATATTGGGCATGTGCGGATGCGGCGTGGTGAGGAACGCGCGCAGCGAAGTCTCGGATGTGGAGGGCTGAAGCGCGATTGCGGTAAAACTCGGCACGCCTGGTTTCGGACTCTTCAGATCGCCGGGCGCAACCGAGTGACACTCGCTGCACCAGGAGTGCGCGAGGGTTTCGCCTGGGCTCGCATCTCTCTGCTCGCTTCCGGCCGCAAGGGCCGGGCCGGCCCAAAGTACGGCCAGAACGGATAGGGAGCGCCGCCAGATCATCCCGCTCATCCCATGCGATTTTGACGCCTTGAACTTGCCCCGCCTCGATTTCGGTGGGATTGAGCTATGTCAAGGTGCCAAAGCGGCCGGTGCCCGATATTCCCAAATAAAACCCTAGGGATGGTGACTGAGATGACCATGCGACGTATGTCGGAGATTGTCCGGCACCAGAACCCCGTGGCTCTGGCACCGGATACGACCGTGCAAGAGGCCTGTCGGCGCATGCGCGAGCGCCGTGTCGGGGCGGTGTTGGTGATCGAGGGTGACCGGCGTCTGATCGGTATCTTCACCGGCCGCGACGCGATCTGCCGAGTGCTGGCTGAGCGGCGTGATCCGGCCGTCACGCGCCTCGCCGAAGTGATGACGGGCGATCCCGCCACCATGGCGCCGAGCAGGACGGCGATCGAGGCGCTGCGGTTGATGCACGAGCGCGGGTTCCGTCACATTCCGGTTGTCGAGGCCGGAAAACTCTTGGGGGTCGTGTCGCGCGGCGACTTCCGCGGGCTGGAGCAAGACCGGCTGGACGAGGAGACCTTGCTGTGGGAGCAGATTTAGCATTCGATACCCGACGGCGGCCGGCATTTGACGGGGATCAATGGCTCCGCGGCCGAGACCTGGTTTGTTGAGCGGTCCGCAACCGGAGCTTGTGAGCGTTTCGATGACCGATAGTCCCGATGACACCCCGGTCGAATTAAATATAAGCAGCGAGAAAGTGTGCTTCATCATCGTCAAGGCGCGCGAATTCGACGTCAAGGTGGAGCCCGTCGAGCCCGATCCCGGCTCGAACCCCGCCGACACCGGCGAGCGCGAGGTGATCGAGGACTATGCCGATGACCCGACCGCCGCCGAGTTGCGCGAGGCCATCGATGACCTGAACGAGGATGAGGTTACGGACTTGATCGCCTTGGCATGGCTCGGGCGCGGTGACTTCAGCTTGCGAGAATGGCCGGAGGCGCGGCGACTCGCCGCCGAACGCCACCGCCGGCACTCCGCCAATTACCTCATGGGAATCCCGAACCTCGGCGATTTTCTGGAGGAAGGCTTCACCCAGCTCGGCCACTCCTGCGAGGATTTCGAGATCGGTCGGCTCTGACCGTAGATAGGGTTTTCCATGCAAACTCCGCTGCAAATCACGTTTCGAAACCTCGATCGCTCGGAAGCGGTTGAAGCCAAGGTGCGCGAGCGCGTCGATGAACTCGAGCAATTCTACGACCGCATCACGGCCTGCCGCGTGGTGATCGAGGAGCCGATGCGACGGCATCACAAGGGCAATCTGTTTCATGTGCGCGTCGACCTGAGCGTGCCGGGCCGAGAGATTGTCGTGAAGCGCGACCCGGCCCAGCATCGCTCGCACGAGGACATCTACGTCGCAGTACGCGACTGCTTCGACGCGGTGCGCCGCCAGCTTGAGGATCACGTCCGCCGCGCCCGCGGCGACGTCAAGACGCATGAGGCGCCGAACCATGGACGGGTTCTGCGCCTGATGCCCGAGGAGGGCTATGGCTTCATCGCCGCCACGGATGGCACCGAGGTTTATTTCCATCGCAATGCCGTCAGCGGCAACGGCTTCGACAAGATGAAGGAAGGCGATCCAGTGCGCTTCGTTGTACGCGAGGGCGAAGGCGAGAAGGGACCGCAGGCGAGTACAGTGATCCCGATCGGCAAGCACCACCCCGAGCCATCGCGACCCTGAGTAACTTCAACTTCTCCGGGCGCGCGTGGTAGGATTTAGCGTCACGGTGCATTCCCTCGGACCGCACAGGAGAGACCATGAGGCGCCGCCGCGCGATCGCGCTTCTGGGTGGCGCCGCGGTGGCCGCATCGCTTGCGGCGCGCGCGCAACAGCCTCAGCAATCACGGCGAATCGGCATCCTCATCGGCAGCGATGTCAGCACCGAGAGCCGGATCCGGGCCATTGTCGAGGGACTGCGCGAGCTCGGCTGGCGCGACGGCGAGAACGTCCGGATCGAGCGCATCCTTACATCGCCCGATCCCGACCAAATGCGCCGCGCCGCCGCGGATCTGGCGGCGCGGGCGCCAGACGTGATTGTGGCCAACGGGACGGCGTTGCTGCAGGCGGCCCTGGCGGCGACGCGCACCATTCCGATCGTGTTCTTTTCCGTATCCGATCCGGTCGCGCTTGGCGTCGTCGCAAGCCTTGCGCATCCCGGCGGCAACGTCACTGGCTTTGCAAACTACGAACCCGCGATGGCGAGCAAGTGGCTGGAGCTTCTCAAGGAAACGGACGCGAGACTGGTGAGCGTCGCAGTGCTCTACAATCCCAAGACGGCGCCATTCGGCGCGCTGATGCTCCAAACGCTCGAGGCTGCCGCAGCCAATTTTTCGGTGACCATATCCGCCGCCCTGGTTCATCAGAGAAGTGACTTGGAGCAAGCCATCTCCGCGCTTGCGGCTACTCAAGGCAGCGGCCTCATCGTCGGACCGGACAATTTCACCGTCAATAACTGCGCCGAGATCACCGCGCTTGCCGCCCGCTATCGTATCACCGCCATATATCCGCTGCGGCTTTTTGCGGAAAATGGCGGTTTGATCGTCTATGGTGTCGATCTCGTTGAGCAGGCAAGGCGCGGCGCGAGTTACGTCAGTAGGATTCTCGGCGGGGAGAACCCTGCCGAGCTTCCGGTGCAACAGCCGACGAAGTACGAGATGATCATCAACCTCAAAACCGCGCGGGCGCTTGACCTCACCATTCCTTCAGCGCTGCTCGTGCAAGCCGATGAGGTGATCGAGTAGCAAGCGAAATCGGAGTAGTTCGGCAATACGGAGGATTCATGCTGTTCAACAAGCCGCACCTGGAATTCCAACCCGTCGACATGCGCAGCGGTTGGGAGACGCCTCACGGATATCCCTCGGGAATCCAGCAGAAGATACTCGCGAGCGACATCGACGAGAGACGCAAGATCGGCGGCCGCACGCGCCTGCTGCGCTTCGCACCCGGCGCCTATACCACGGCGCCCTTCGTCCACGACCATTGGGAAGAGGTTTATCTTGTCGAGGGCGACCTCATCGTCGGCAATGACGCGCGCGGACTCGGCGGTCAAGCCTTCAATGCGCCGACTTACGCCTGCCGCCCGCCGGGTGTCCATCACGGCCCCTTCAAGTCGGAGCGCGGATGCCTGCTCTACGAAATTCACTATTACGATGAGGCCAAGAAGTAACCTGTGCTCAACATGAGAGAGCAGGAGCAGGGCATCAGCCGCGGGCAGGCCTATGTGATCTGCAGCGTTACCGTGGACCTGCGCATCTCCAACGTGGTAGACGTTCGTAACCACGTGGTTTCGGCGCCGCTGCCGAAGGCGATCTTCGAAGAATGATGACCGAAGCTCTCGGCTGGCAGCCATCGGCTGTCAGTTTACAGTTTTCAGTGGCTGGCGATCGGTCACTGTCGCGCGTTGCACCGCTAGGAACCCCTGAAGAGGAGAGAACCGAATGTTCACTCATATCATGGTCGGAAGTAATGACATCGCCCGTTCAAAGAAGTTCTACGATGCGCTCTTTGTCGCGATGGGCGCCGCGCCCGCCGTCGAGGATGCCAAAGGCCGCCTGATCTACACGCACAATGGCGGACGCTTCCTGGTGTCCAAGCCGATCGACGGCAAGCGGGCCACCCATGCCAATGGGGGCACGATCGGTTTTGCGATGAGCAGCACGGACCAGGCCGCGGCCTGGCACAAGGCCGGGGTCGCCAACGGCGGCGCCTCGATCGAGGATGCGCCCGGCGTGCGCCAAGGGCCTGCGGGCAAGGTCTATCTCGCCTATCTTCGCGATCCCGACGGCAACAAGTTGGTGGGGGTTCATCGCATCCCGGCCTGAAGCATCGCCGATCAGGGTGATGAGGGCCGCCCGTTCCGGCGGCTCTCCCACCTCGACGCGGCTCGCTCATTCGACACCCTCCCGCTCTGGCTTCGAGCTGTCCTGCTAGAGTCACATACGCTGACAGAGTTGCGCTGGGCCGCCACAGCTGCACGAAAGCGGCCGGCGGGAGCAAGCAGATCGCACGTCGACACCAGGCGCTGGCGGTCCTTCAATCTGCCGACTATGCTGCAGGGGTTATCGGGGGTTTGGGGCATGCCAAAGCGTAAGTTCAAGGCGATCCTGATTCTGCCGTCGCACTACGACGGTGACGGGTATGTCGTGCAGTGGCGGCGCTCGATCATCCCCTCCAACAGCCTCGCGAGCGTCTACGGCCTCATCGGGCAATGCGCGGAACGCCGAGACTTGGGTCCTGATGTCGAGATCGACATCGACGCCTTCGATGAGGCGAATACCGTCATCAACGTGAGACGGATCGTCCGCGAGATTCGCGCGGCGGGCGCGGGCTTCGTGGGCTTGGTAGGCGTGCAGTCGAACCAGTTCCCGCGCGCGCTCGACCTCGGCCGTCAGTTCCGTGCCGCCGGCATCACCCTGGTGATGGGCGGGTTTCATGTGAGCGGCTGCCTCGCCATGCTGCCGGACTTGCCGCCCGGCCTTCAGGAAGCGCGCGAGCTCGGCATCGTGCTGTTCGCGGGTGAGGCCGAGGGGCGTATGGTCGAGCTCCTGCGCGATATCGACGCGGGCCGCGCGAAGCCGATCTACAATTACCTTGCGGATATGCCCGACATGGAAGGTGCCGCCATGCCGATGCTGCCGCGTCGCATCGTCGAGCGCGTGGCGACACACTACGCTAGCTTCGATGCCGGGCGCGGCTGCCCGTTCCAGTGCAGCTTCTGCACCATCATCAACGTGCAAGGCCGCAAGTCGCGCTATCGCAGCGCCGACGACGTGGAGGCGATCGTGCGCGCGAACGCCGCGCAAGGCGTCCACAAGTTCTTCGTCACGGACGACAATTTCGCGCGCAACCGCAACTGGGAGCCGATCCTCGACCGTCTGATCGCGCTACGCGAGCAGGGAGTGCGCATCACGCTCACGCTCCAGGTGGACACGCTCTGTCACCGCATTCCCGGTTTCGTCGAGAAGGCCAAGCGCGCGGGCTGCATGCAAGTGTTCATTGGGCTAGAGAACGTCAATCCGGAATCGCTGCTCGGCACCAAGAAGCGCCAAAACAAAATCTGGGAATACCGCGAAATGTTGATGGCCTGGCGCCGGCAGAGGGTCCGCACCTGGGCCGGTTACATCCTCGGATTCCCGAGCGATACCCCTGAGACCGTCTCCCGCGATCTCGAATTGATCCAGCGTGAGCTGCCGATCGACGTCCTGGAATTTTTCGTGCTGACGCCGCTTCCGGGTTCAGAAGATCACAAGAATCTCCATGAGCGCGGGGCGCCCATGGATCCCGACATGAACAACTATGATCTCGAGCACGTCTGCGCCGCGCATCCTCGCATGTCCCGGAAAATTTTCGAGCAGGTCTATCGCGACGCCTGGGCGCAATACTATTCGGACACCCACGTTGAGACTATCCTCAAACGCTCGGTGGTCACCGGCCTCAAACCCATGCGTACGGCTGGCTTACTGACGCTCTTTGCCGGAGCGAGCCGTATCGAGGGCGTTCACCCCCTGCAGATCGGCGTGGTTCGGCGCAAGGTGCGAACGCAGCGCCGGCCGGGGATGCCGATCGTCCATCCGCTGCTGTTTCATCCCTGGCGCACCTTCGACTTCATGCGCACCGTGTGGCGCTGGGGCCGGCTCTATTTTCGCCACCAGGCGATCGCGCGGCGCGTACTCGCCGATCCCGCGACCCGAAGCTACACCGACCGGGCACTGCAAACCAGCGCCGGGGATGCCGCGATGCCGGATCTGGTCGAGGTCTTCTCCGACAAGATTCCGAACACCTACGGCGCACCGCGCCGGCAGACCGCGAACGTCTGAGCGCACCCGATCATTCGATCACGACCGCCTTCCCGATCGAAACTTCCGAGAATGCCCATGCATCACACCCTTCGCGCCGGCTCCGATACTTGCCATTGGGGATTTTTCGACGCTGCCCTGAAGCCGGTGCTGACCGTGCAGTCCGGCGATTTTGTTACCATCGAGACCGTCTCCGGCGGAGCCGACGTCCTGCCGTCCCCGCCGCTTGAAGTCCTGCCCGAGCATCGCGAAATCTTGCGCGCGCTTACGCCCGCCTTCGGCGGCGGCCACATCCTGACAGGGCCGGTAGCGGTCGAGGGCGCGCTCCCCGGCGACGTGCTCGAGGTGCGTATCCATGCGATTGACTTCCGGCAGAACTGGGGCTGGACTCGGATCGTGCCGCTGCGCGGCACACTGCCGGAGGATTTTCCAGAGCGGCGCACCTGGCACACCGCGATCGACCGCCAGCGCGGCGTCGGCACGCTGCCCTGGGGCCAGGAGATTCCGCTGGCGCCGTTTTTCGGCGTCATGGGCGTGGCGCCGCGCCCGGTTTACGGCGCGGTCAGCACCATCCAGCCGCGGGAGTTCGGCGGTAACATCGATCTCAAGGAATTGACGGCGGGCGCGATCCTGCGGCTTCCTGTATGGACCGAGGGTGCGCTGTTCTCGACCGGCGACGGCCACGGCGTGCAGGGCGATGGTGAGGTCTGCCTGACCGCGCTCGAGACGGCACTTACCGGCACATTCGAGCTGACCCTGCGACGCGACCTGCGCTTAGTGATGCCGCGGGCCGAGACCCCGACGCATCACATCACCATGGGCTTCGACGAGGATTTGGACGACGCCGCCAAGCAATCGCTGCGCGATATGATCAAGCTCCTGGGCGAAACCGTGGCGCTCCCACCGCAGGACGCCTATATGCTCGCCAGCCTCGGCGTCGACCTGCACGTGACCCAGCTTGTGGACGGCAACAAAGGCATCCACGCCATGCTGCCGAAGTCGCTGCTTCGCCGAAGCAGTTGAACCGGCAATTTGCCGAACGCTCCCGGTCTTGCGGCAAGCGTTTTCGATCCGCTAGCCCATCGCCGCTTTGGGAGCGCGCTGAACTCTCATGGCCGCGGGTGCCAATTCCGCGAAGGCGTCCTCCCAGAGCGACAAAATCCTTCCGCTGCTAAATCGATCGACGATTTCGGCGGCGCGAGAGGCGAGCCGTTCACGTTTCGCGTCGTCCGTCATCAAATCGTCGAGAGCAACGGCCAGCGCGCCGGCGTCTCCGTGCGGAACGAGAACCCCGTCCACACCGTCCCGAATAATGTCGCGCGGACCCGATGGGCAATCGAAACTGACGGCAGGCAAGCCGCACGCCATCGCTTCGGAGAGCGCATTGGGAAACCCCTCGAACGTTGAGGAAAGTACGAACAGATCGGCGTGGCAGAGTTCAGCGAACGGCTCGACATGCGTGCCGGCAAAGCAAACGCGTTGGGAGATGTTCAGGGTCTTGGTGAGCCTTTGGAGGTCGCCCTTCAGAGCCCCCTGTCCCAGAATCTTGAGTGACCAAGTGGGATGGCGGTGCATGATGTCGGAGAACGCCTTGAGAAGAAGATCGAAACCTTTCTCCGGAACCAATCGCCCCATCGCGACCAAAGTGCGACCGCTCGTCCCGGTGCGTCGAGCGGCTCGCCCGTTCACCCATGCCTCCGGCACCGAAATAAGATTCGGTATAACGCACCCGCGAACCCGAATCGCCCTCTGGAATCGCCTTAGAGCGGCGTTTGTTTGGCAAACCAGCATGTCGGCGAGAGGATAGGTTACGCGGCGGAGCAAGCCGCACTTCCATCCGACCTTATACAGCGTCGGATCAGTCCGCTCGCACACGGCCACCGGAACGTCCAAGCCACGTGTGGCGGCGATGCTGTGCACATTGGGTTCGGGAATGAAGCTCACGACAATGTCCGGCTTGGTTCCCACGATCGCTTTGCGCAATGACAAGTTTCTCCAAACGAACTGCCACGCCTTGCAAAGCAAATTCGATGGTTTGCCATCAAATCCCAGATGACGGTGCTCAACGGATGGATGAAGCGGAAATGCCGGCTCACCGCCGTTGTCGAAGGTCAGTATCGTCACCGCCCGACCCATTTCGACCCAGGCCTTCGACAGCAAGGTTATCGACCGCTCGGCGCCCCCGACGCCTGCGATTGACGAGGTCAACAAGGTAATTCGCATTGGAATCCCGCAGAAAACAGCCCAACTGGTCCCGGGTACGGCAGCATCGCTCCGACCGAGGGAGCGCTGTTGAGATACCGCCTCAACTCATCCACCAGAGGCCGCAGGCAATGGTAGCGAGCGTCACGGGAACCCCGAGCGTGAGATGACTCCAGAAATCGATCTCGATGCGCTGCCGGCGCGCGCGCTCGATCACGATAAGGTTGGCAACCGATCCCAAGACCGTGAGATTTCCGGCGAGCGTCGATGCCATCGCCAGCACCAGCCAGGCGCGTCGCGGCTCGGCGAGGCTTACGATAAACGGTTTCAGCATCAACACCGCCGGAACGTTGCTGACGAGATTTGAGAGCAACGCCGCGACGGCGGCCAGCACCGCAGGCGTGCCAAACGCGAAGCGTTCGGCCGCGTCCAGAATGTCGGGTACAAGCACCGCTTTCTCGATCCCCTGCACGACGATGAAAAGACCCGCGAACAACAATAGCAGCGCCCAATCGATTTCGCGATAAATGCGCTCGGGTCTCAGCCGCAGCGTCAACAAAAGCAGCGCGCCTCCGATGATCGCGACCTTTGGCGGCGGCACGCCCGCGAAAAAGCAAGCGATCATCGCCACGGTCGCGATCATCGATTTCACCAGTACCACCCGGTGATACCGCACCGGCGGCAGAGTCGCGGCGAATCCCGCGCGTGTCAGGAATTCACCGCGGAAGCCCAGCACCAGCGCGATCAGCAGCAACAGCAGCCCGGACGCAGCGACCGGCCCCAACGCCGCGGCGAAGCTCCCGTATGAAATGCCGGAGAAGCTGCCGATCATGATGTTCTGGGGGTTGCCGGTGATGGTGGCGACGCTCCCGATATTGGATGCCATCGCGACCGCCAGCAGATACGGCACGGGCCGACGGCGGAGCGTCAGCGCTAGTTCCGCCACCAACGGCGTCAGCATCAGGCATACCGTGTCGTTCACCAGGAAGGCCGAAAGCAGCCCGGAAGTCAGCACAACCCCCGCAAGCAGGGTCAGGGGGTGGCGGGCCCGGCGGGCCACTAGTTGCGCCGCAAGCGCGAAAAAGCCCGAGAGTCGCAGTGCCGCCACCAAGATCATCATGCCGAGCAGTAGCACCAAAGTGTCGAGGTCGATCGCGCGGTAGGCCTCGTCGAGGCTGAGCACGCCAAACCCCACCATCAGACTGGCGCCGACCACGGCAGCGCCGGCACGGTCGATCCGCAATCCTGGCAGGCGGCCCAACGCCACCACCAGATATGTCGCTGAAAAAATCAGGATCGCGGCGGCCATGGGCGGGATTCAGCGTTGCGGGAGAAAGGAAGGGTACACGGAGGGACACAGCGCAAGCCGGATGCACAGAGATGTCCCGATGGAGCGTCTCCACTTCTAAGCATCTCGCCTCATCCATGTCCATCAGTGTTCATCGGCGTTCATCTGTGTTATGCAGACCGCGCCGCGCTTTTCGTAGGACGCGGTTGCCGACGCCGAACCATCGCCCGAGCCACCAACCTCATGCGTGAAAAGGAGCTGCGTCTCGCGCTGGTTTGCTTCGGCGGAGTATCGCTCGCTATCTATATGCACGGCATCAGCAAGGAGATCCTGAAGCTGGTGCGTGCATCGGCGTCGCTCCACGGGATCGCCGACCGCACGCGGCGTCCGAACGCGCGGTTCTTCGACGCCGCCGATTCCAACGATCCCGAATTCGATACCGAGGCGATCTATTTTGAGATTCTGCGCGAAATCGGACACAAGATGGAGCTGCGCGTCGTGGTCGATATCGTCGCCGGCGCGTCGGCGGGCGGCATCAATGGCACCATGCTCGCGCGCGCGCTCACCCACGACCTGCCAATGGACAAGCTGCGAGACCTCTGGCTCGACAAGGCGGATGTCAACGTGCTGTTGGCACGCGAGGCCAAGGCCAAGTGGTGGAGCAAGTGGTTTCTGCAGCCGTTCATTTGGGCCATGGCGGCGAGCGGGGCGCTGGAGCCGTTGCGCGACCACGATGCGCTGCGCACTCTGTCGCTGTTCCTGCGTTCGCGCTGGTTCAAGCCGCCGCTCGACGGCATGGTAATGGCCGAGTTGATGTACGACGCGCTCGCCAGCATGGGTCGGCCACGCGATTCCCGTGCCTCTCTGCTGCCCTCGGGGCAGGGCCTTGATCTCTTCGTCACCGTTACCGACCACTACGGCTACCAGCAATTGCTGCAGATCCAC
The DNA here is from genome assembly GCA_035517495.1 of Allostellaceae bacterium. Taxonomy (GTDB): domain Bacteria; phylum Pseudomonadota; class Alphaproteobacteria; order ATCC43930; family CGMCC-115725; genus DASZHJ01. The sequence goes on from DATIYT010000129.1 coordinate 82,950, forward strand.
GACCCGCCGCTGATCCGCGAACGCGAGCATCGTCACACCCTCCGCTTTACCTATCGCCGCTGGCCGAGCGGCGCCGTCGAGAGCGACTTCGACCTGGAGAACGCCCCTGCGCTCGCTTTCGCCGCACGCGCCACCTCGTCTTTCCCGGGGGCCTTTCCCCCCGCGCAAATCGCGGAGATCGACCGGCTCACGGCTGAGCGCGGCCTTAAGTGGCCGCGGCGTCAGCGTTTCATCACGGAGAACTTCGCCCGCTACGTCGATGCGAACATCGATCCGAGCACCACCTCATTCGTCGACGGCAGCATCCTCAACAACAAGCCGTTCCATGAGGCGATTGGCGCCATCCGCGGCCGCCCCGCCTATCGCGAGGTCGATCGCCGCCTCGTCTTCGTCGAGCCGGATCCGGCCCAGCCGGTGGTGCCGGTGGCGCATGGAATTCCCGGATTTTTCGCCATGCTCAAGGGCGCGCTGTCCGACATTCCGCGCAACGAACCGATCGCGGACGAAATCGACTCGGTGAACGGCCTCAACGAGCGCGTCCGCCGTCTCAAAGCGATCGTGGAGCTGGCTCGACCGCAGATCACGGAGCTGGTGAACGAGGCGATCGGCGCGTCGCTCGATGCGCCGCTGAGCGCCGAGCAGATCCGCGGCTGGCGCGAGCGGATGAACGCGCGGGCCGCAGTGGATGCGGGTTTTGCCTATGAAGGCTACGTGCGATTGAAGCTTGCGTCGGTCAACGGCTTTATCGCGCAGTTGATCCTGACCTTGCGCGGCGTCGCGGAAAGCGCGCCGCTCGCACGAGCCGTCCGCGAGATCGTCAATGCCTGGGCGCGTCGCGCGGGCATGGGCTATCACCGCACCAATGGGACCGCGTTGCACGCGGAAACCCCGGCGGGTGCCGCGGAATTGCCGCGCTGGATCAGGCTATTGCTGCGCTTCGACGTGGATTTCCGCAAGCGGCGCCTCAGCTTCCTGATCCAAGGCCAAAACCGGCTCTATGAGCTGCTCGAGGAGCCGGCGGCGGTCGCGGCGCCGATCGATCGGTTGAAGCGCGACTTCTACCAGCGCCTGGAGCTGCTGCGGCGCAAGGAGAAAGCCGATTTCTTCTCCCCCGAGACGCGAGATCTCGTGCACGAGTTGTTCGCGGCGGCGCCGAGCGCTCGAGAAGCCAACAATATCGAGGACTATGCGCGGCGTTTCGTCGAGCGCAATGAGCGACGCATCGGCATGCTGATCGATCGGCTCGGCGACGAGATCGACCTGGATGCCAGTACGGACGACGTGGATCGGCTGCTGGTGCAGATGCAGTCGCCGGATTGGGAGCCGGCGGCGCGCCAGTTCGTATTGGTGAACTATCTCGGTTTCGCCTTCTGGGACATCCTGACCTTTTCGGTGACGAGCTGGCGCGACGTGGGCGAGTTCGACGAAATCTTGGTGGATCGCATCAGTCCGGCGGACGTTCACACCTTCAGCCAGTTCGGCGTTCACGAGGTATTGAAGGGCACGGGCTTCGCACATTTCGCGGCGTTCCTGTCGCGGGCCTATCGGGAGAACGACTACCTGATCGGCCGCCTGCACGCCGCCGATCGCCTGATCGACATCGTTTGCAACTCCGCCGGCGCCGACGCGGTCGATGGGATCGACGTACTGGCGATGAAGCGGCGCGCGTTTGAGGCCATTCTCGATCGCGAGGAAAGACATGTTCCCGATAGCGCCGATCTGGTGGCGCGGCTTCGGGCCATGATAGCGAGCATGGCGAGTCGCGCGGCCCGATAGCCACTCGCACTGTGGCGATTCTATGGTGACGATTATCGGCGCGGCGGCGTTCTCGGGCCTGCCGCGGCGTTGTTTTTTGTGCTAGAAGCGCGCAGATTCTCATGGCCCCGCGCAGAGGTTCCGAGCTTCGCGCCGATCCCAACGACCGTCCGCCCGGCCGGGCGCGCGCCGCGGTGCGCACGCGGAAGCGGCGGAACCCGCCTCGGCGTGCGGTCCGTGGCAAGAAACGAGGCATCCTGCGCACGCTGACGCGGTGGGGCGTGATGGCGACGCTTTGGGGCGCGATCGCGGTCGTGGCGGTCTGCGGCTATTTCGCCTTCACGCTGCCCAAGATCAGCGACCTCGCCGCCGTCGGACGCAGACCCAGTGTGACGCTGCTCGCCACCGACGGCTCACTGATTGCCACCTACGGCGATCTCTTCGGCGAGCCGCTCCGGCTCAAGGACATGCCGCGCTACCTGCCCGAGGCCGTGCTCGCCACCGAGGATCGCCGCTTCTATCACCACTTCGGCATCGACCCCATCGGTCTCGGGCGCGCGCTTGTCGCCGATATTCGCGCGGGCCATGTGGTGCAGGGCGGCAGCACCATCACCCAGCAGCTCGCCAAGAACCTGTTCTTGACGCCCGAGCGCACGCTCGGGCGGAAGGTGCAGGAGGCGGAGCTCGCGATCTGGCTCGAGCATCGCTTCAGCAAGGAGCAAATCCTCGAAATCTATCTGAACCGCGTCTATCTCGGCGCCGGCACCTATGGCGTCGATGCCGCGGCACGGCGCTATTTCGGCAAATCGGCTCGCGACGTCTCGCTCTATGAGGCGGCCGTGATCGCGGGCCTGCTGCGCGCGCCGACCCGCTTCAGTCCAGCGAACGACCGCGAGCGGGCGGCGGCGCGCGCTCACCAGGTGCTCGACAACATGGTAACGGCGGGTTTCATCACCCAGCCGCAAATGGCGGCCGCTGAAAGCCAGAAAACGCAGCTCGCGCGGGTCGAGCCGGTCTTGGCGGGGAGCCGCTATTTCGCGGATTGGATATCGGAGCAGATCGCGGGGTTCGCCGGCTTCACCAGCCGCGACCTCGTGGTCAAGACCACGCTCGATCCGAAGATGCAGGCCGCCGCCGAGCGCGCGATCGCCGATACGCTTGCGAAGGACGGCGAAAAAGCGGAGGCGAGTCAGGGAGCACTCATCGCCATGACTCCGGAGGGTGCGGTGCGCGCGCTGGTGGGTGGCCGTGATTATGCCGATAGCCAATTTGACCGTGCGACGCAGGCGCTCCGGCAGCCCGGCTCTTCCTTCAAGGCCTTCGTCTATCTGGCAGCCCTAGAGCACGGCATCCGCCCAAGCGACCATTTCATGGACGCTCCCATCCGCATTGGCAATTACCAGCCGCATGACTTTGGCGGCAAGTACCTCGGCGATGTGACCGTGGCGGAAGCGGTTGCCGAGTCGATCAACACCGTTGCGGTCCAGGTGGAGCAGCGGGTCGGCATCGATGCCGTGATCGCGGCGGCGCGCCGCCTCGGCATCACCAGCGAATTGCACCGCGACTTGAGCCTGGCGCTCGGCACCAACGAAGTAACTCTGATGGACCTGACCGCGGCCTACGCGGCCTTCGCCAGCGGCGGCGAAGGCGCCTGGCCATTCGGCATCGAGGAGATTCGCGATCGCGACGGCCAGATTATCTTTCAGCGGCAGGGCTCGGGACCCGGACGCGTGATCGATCCACAGACCGCCGCCACCATGAACATGCTGCTCGCCGGGGTCATCGACCACGGCACTGGCCGTGCCGCACAATTCGGCCTGCCGATCGCCGGCAAAACCGGCACGACGCAGGATTACCGCGACGCGCTCTTCGTAGGCTATACGGCGGACCTCGTCGCTACGGTTTGGTTCGGAAATGACGACAACAGCCCGATGAAGGACGTCACGGGCGGCGGTCTCCCCGCGCGCACCTGGCATGCCTTCATGGTGGAGGCAACGCGCGGCGAGCCGGCGCGGCCGCTCCCCTCGGCGTCCGTCGCCGTGGCACAGGCAACGGCGCCAATGCCCGCGTCCGGCGGCGGCTCTCCGGCACCGCTGCAAACGATCCTCAACCGGCTGTTCGGCGGTGGCGCGGCATCGACGCCCGCCCGCCCGCGGGACAAAGACCCAAACGACATGAAGTGATACGGCTCAAGCGAGACGGCGCGCTCGGCGTAGCTGCCTCACGCGCCGCGAGCGCGGTTCGCGCCGTTCCCAGTGTTTCGTGAGGAAATGCGGCGAAGGTTGCCGGCGCGTACCGAGGTCGGAGCGTACCAACCCTCTCTGAGCTCGAGCAGCGCGTTGCGGACGATTTCGCGCGCGGTGTCCTTCGGCTTGTTGCGCCGCTCTATGAGCGCCAGCGTACAGGGTTGCTCGGGTTTGAGCGGTCGTACGATGATGTCCGAGCTAGGTCCCGCAGCTGAGACGTCCGGCACGATCGACATCCCGAGATTGGAGGCAACCACGCTCTTTATCGCCTCGACCGTGCTGACGTGCATCGGAGTGTGCTGCAGCGGTAGGTACTTCGATAGCCAGTGCATCACGAGCGCGTAGACGGCGCCTCGCGTGTGCTCAAGCACCATCGGGCGCGCCGCCACGTACTCGGGGGTCACTTCCTTGGGGAGATTCCGCGTGCCGGCCGGAAATATCGCCACCAGCTTCTCCGGTCGGAGCGGCGTCACGCGCAGTCTCGCGGCCTTTACGGGCAGGGTCACCAGCGCGAGGTCGATCGTGTCCTTCATGATATTGTCGACACTGTCGCGCGTCGGCATGTTGGTCACGATCAGGTCTATGCCCGGATGCTCCTCGCGCAGCTTCTTCAGGATCGGCGGTAGCTCGTAGGTGAGCGCCGTCAGCGTTGTGCCGATGTGCACGGAGCCGAGCCAGCCGTCGCGAAAACGGCGCATCGCGGACGCCGCGGCATCGCACTCGCGGAAAACGCGGGCGGCATGCTCCATCAGTTCGCGCCCGGGGGCGGTCGCGCGCGCCCGCTTGCCCAGACGCTCGATCAGTCGCACGCCGAAGCGATGCTCGAGCTCGCGGATATGTTGGCTGATCGCCGGCTGCGAGAGATTGAGTCGCCGCGCCGCGGCAGAAAAACTGCCGAGGTCGACGACCTCCGTCAGGGTGCGCAGCTGATCGAGATTGATGCTCCGCATCTCAAGAAAATCCTGATCAATGCGATAGAAAGATAAGATTTGAATTATCGCAGCGACGCAAGTTGATTAACTCGCGGCGATTGCACCGTCTCGATCGCAGATATCGTCGAAGAGCACCGTTTGCGCCGCGCCGGACCTGCAGCCTTGCGTTGCCCACCAGATGACGCTGATCGAGCAATGGACATCGCAAGATTTGCGAATGTGACGGCACCCGACTGTAGATAGAAGCAGAAGCGGTTTAAATTTCCATACGTGGCCGATATCGCTCGGAGTGATCGATTGCGTACGGCTGTAAGGTATCGCACTCTCGAAAGTCGCGAGAGGCCGTAGGCAGAAGGGGGTTCATCGAGGACGGCGGACCGAGCGGGGGTTCGCCGATATCCAAAATGAGGTGCTGCTATGACGATGAGACCTGATCCGACCTTCCACGCGTCTCCCAAGCTTGCGATGGAAGCCGCGCCCGAGAATTTCGCCTATACCTTGCTACTCAGTCCGAATTTTTCGAAGCCGGACGCGCTGGCCGTGGTCGACGTGAAGCCCGGCTCGCCGACCTACAGCCGGGTCGTCCACACGGTGACGATGCCTTACAAAGGCGACGAGTTTCACCATTTCGGCTGGAATGCATGCTCGTCGGCGCTGTCGCCACTGGCGGGCCACGCGTTTCTCGAGCGTCGCTATTTGATAATCCCGGGAATCCGCTCCTCGCGGATTTACGTCGTGGACACGAAACCCGATCCCACCAAGGCCAAAATCCATAAGATCATCGAGCCGGAAGAGGTGTTCAAAAAGACCGGCTACTCCAGACCGCACACCATTCACTGCGGTCCCGAGGGCATTTACGTCAGCACTCTCGGCGGCGGCGGCAAGAACGGCACCGACGGCCCTCCCGGCATCTTCATCATGGACTGCGAGACGTTCGACATCTTGGGACGCTGGGAGATCGATCGCGGACCGCAGAAGCTTCACTATGACTTCTGGTGGAATCTGCCGCGCAATTACATGGTGACGAGCGAGTGGTCGCAGCCGCCGCAGTTCGAGAACGGGATCGTGCCGGAGGACCTGCTCTCGAACAAATACGGCCACCAGATCCACTTCTGGGATCTCAGCGCCCGCCGCAACGTCCAGACCATTGATCTGGGCGCCAACCACCAGATGCCGCTCGAGGTGCGGCCCGCACACGATCCGATTCGCGAGTACGGGTTTGTCGGCGTCGTCGTCGACACGACCAATCTCGAAGGCTCTGTCTGGACCTGGTGGCGCGAGGGCGGAAATTTTCATGCCGAAAAGACCGCGACCATCCCGCCCGAACCGGCGACCAAGGACCGGCTACCGCCGCTCCTGCAGGGGTTTGGCGCGGTGCCTCCATTGGTGAGCGATATCGACCTTTCCCTCGATGACCGGTTCCTGTACGTCGCGTGTTGGGGGACCGGAGAAATGCGCCAATACGACGTCACTGACCCGAGAAAGCCGAAGCTAACGGGCTCGGTTCGGCTCGGCGGCGTTGCGCGTCGCACCGCCCACCCGAGCGGCAAGGCTTATGCCGGCGGTCCGCAGATGGTCGAGATCAGCCGCGACGGCAAGCGTGTCTATTGGACCAACTCGCTATACTCCACGTGGGACAACCAGTTTTATCCCGACGGTGTTCCCGGCGTCGAAGTCATGGCTCATGCAGGCCCGAAGGGCGGGCTCGAGTTGGCGAAAGACTACTGGGTGAGCTTCCCCGAGGGATACCGGGCGCACCAGATCCGGCTCGAGGGCGGCGACTGTTCGACGGATTCATTCTGCTATCCGTCGGCTTGATTTCGAACGGCGGCGATTGGGCGCCCGCGGCGCTTTGGCTTGCGGTCGTGGCGAGCGGTCTCTATCACGGAGTGAACCCGGGGATGGGATGGCCGCTCGCCTTGTCAGCCGGGCTTATGGAAAGGAGTTCGCGCGCGCTGGCGAAGGCGCTTTGGCCACTGACCATCGGCCATGTGCTGGCAATGCTTGTGGTGATCCTTCCTTTTGCGCTGCTGACAATCCTTGTTCAATGGCAGCGGCAACTCCGGATCGGCGCGAGCCTATTGGTGATCGGGTTCGGAATTTACCGCCTTATCAACCGCAGGCATTCTCGGACACTGGCGCGGATACCACCGGCGCACCTGGGCTTCTGGTCGTTTGCCGTCGCGATCGCACACGGCGCCGGATTGATGTTGGTGCCGATCTATCTTGGCCTTTGCCGACCTTCGACACTCGATCGGGGCGACGTTGCCGCAGGTGCGCTCATCGGTGCCAATATCGACATGGCTGTCCTGGTCTCTGTCGTGCACGCGCTCGCGATGGTCACGGCTGGCGGACTCCTGGCATGGTTGGTTTTTCGCCACTTGGGGCTGAAGTTCGTAAACCGGAGCTGGTTCAACTTGGACGCGATTTGGGCATTGAGCCTCGTGCTGGTGGGTGTCGTCTCATTTGCATTCAGCATCGCGGATCGGCACTGAGCCGCGCACTCGAACCGCGAAAACTTAGGACTCCGGCATCCAAAGAGAATCCTTATCGAAGTGATCAAAAGATAAAATTTGAACTGAGGGCGCCGCCACATTACCTCACGTCTCGCCCCGGAACGCCGACAGCGTCTGCGCGAGTGTCGTGACGTCGCAATCCGTAGGCACGCCTTGCCAGTGCAATAAAGGTATTGGACGCCACAGGCGATGCGCCGGCGTCGAGAGTTCAACTGTCGCGCGCGTATGCGGGTCGGCTAGGGATTGGAGGCCTCGGCGATTTCGGCCTGCGGCCAACAGGGTCATCCGACATCCAACACCAACCAGGAGAGAGACATCGAAAGGGGGCGGCGTTGAAACGCAAGCTAAGCACCATCGTCAGTGTCGACGTCGCCGGGTACAGCCGATTGATGGGCCGCGACGAGGAGGGCACGCATGCGCGGCTGAGCGCGCTCTTCCGCGAACTGTTGGAGCCCGCGGCCCGCGAGCACGCGGGGGTCGTCATCAAGAAAACCGGTGACGGCTTGTTGGCGGATTTTGCGAGCGTGGTAGAGGCCGTCCGCTATGCAATCCAGGTTCAGAAAGGCGCCGCGGAACGGAATGCTCACCTCCCCACGGAGCGGCATATCATCTTTCGGATCGGCGTCAATCTTGGTGACGTGATCGTCGACGCCGGCGAGATCTTTGGCGACGGCGTCAATATTGCAGTTCGGCTCGAAAGTATCGCCGAGCCCGGCACGATCGTGGTCTCACGCGCCGTACGGAATCATGTCCGCGACAAGCTGAACGTTGCCTTCGAGGATATGGGCGCGCAACGCCTGAAGAATATAGCGCGACCCCTTCGCGCCTACCGCATCAGACCCGAGGGCAGTCCCAATCAAAATCGCGGCGGCGCCGCGCGCGGCCGCCTTCACCGCGGCGCTCCCTTGGGACTGGGCGCGGCCGGAGCGGCGATGGTCGTGGCCTCTCTCCTTTGGTGGCCAAAGCTGCTGGATCTGCAGCCTGTAACGGCGGCTCTGTTTTCCGATTCGTCCGCGCTGCAAACGAACCGAGGCGAGCCCGAGCAGCGGTTCTCGATCGTCGTGCTGCCTTTCGCCAATCTCAGCGCCGATCCGCAGCAGGATTATTTTGTCGATGGGATCACCGAGAGTCTGACCACGGATCTCTCGCGCGTGCTTCCCGGCAGTTTCGTGGTCGCGCGCCGGACCGCCCTCATTTACAAGAACAAACCGATCGACCCCGGCGAGATCGTGCGCGATTTGAAGGCACACTATTACCTCGAGGGAAGCGTGGTAATAGACGGCGACCAAGTGCGCGTCAACGCGAGGCTGATGGACGCCGAGACCAATACCGAGTTATGGGCCGAGCGCTTCGACACGGAGCGAACGGATGTGCTGGAGATCCAGGACCGGATCGTCGGCCGCCTCTCGCGCTCGGTCGGATTGAAGCTCGTCGACATCCAAGCGCGGCGCAGCGAGCGCGATCACCCGCACAATGCGTCGGCCGTCGATTTGGTGATGCGCGGCCAGGCCACGGTCAATCGGCCGGCTTCGCGCGAGTCGATGCTTGCAGCGCGCGGGCTGTTCCAGCAGGCCCTGCAATACGAGCCGGACGACGTCGATGCGCTCGCGGGCGTGGCGACCACCTATCTGTTCGAAGTTCTCAACAGCTATTACGAGACCGGGCGGGAGGAGCGCTTGCGGAAGGCAAGTGTTCTGGTCGATCGCGCCCTTGCCATCGAACCGCGCCACATCGTCGCGCTCCGGATACATGCCGGGCTGCTACGCGCCGAAGGCAATTTCGACGCGGCTATTTCGGCGAGCAAGGCCGTGATCGAGCAAAATCCCGGCGAACCGTGGGCGTACAAAGAAGTGGGCCTGAGCGAACTCTACCTCGGCCGTTTCCAGGATGCGCTCGACTGGTTCGAGAAGGCCGATCAGATCGGGCCACGTGATCCGGGTCGATGGATTTGGCTCGGCGCGATGGGGCGCGTGCAATTCTTCCTCGGCAACAACGACCAGGCGATACGGCTGCTCAAGCTCTCGGCCGAGGCCAACCCAAAGGACGTTCGCGCCTATGCGCTGCTCGCCGCGGTCTTCGCGCTCTCGGACCGCAGCGAGGACGCCAGCCAAGCCCTGGCTAGCTGCCTGCGCCTGCGGCCCGAGACGACGATCAGCGAGTTGTTTGACGATTGGTCCGTACCCCTGGATGCCACGAGTCCGATTTATCGGCGTCAACACGAGCGGTTTCGGGAAGGGTTGCGCCTCGCGGGCATGTCGGAAGGTACCTCCCGGCGCGCCCCTTCCCAATGAACCCAGAATGTCATTCGGCCTTTTCCGTGGTGGGATCGATGATCTTGCGGACCTCGGTGATTTTTGTCGCGGGGAAGCCGCTGATCTCCGAGTGTTTGCGGATAATGGCTTCGTCCTTGGCGAGATAAACGCAGAACGTCTTGTTGTCGGCAACGTAGCTCTCGACCCATTGAATGTCGGGCCCGAGTTGCCGTAGTGCGCCGTTGGATTTCGCCGCCGCTCCACGAAGCTGCTCGCGCTCAAGAGTTCCAACCTTTGGAATATCCCGCTCGATGATGAATTTTCGCAGCGCCATTGTGTCCTCCTTGTGCTGTCGCTCCAGCGATAAATGTGGTGTCTGCGTTGCCCATCGTCATGTGAGACGCGTCACATCGAAAAAATCGAATGGCGCAGGCGCGTCACTATATCTGGGTGCGAGAGCGACAGCCGGATGCGCGGATCGGGACACTAGGGCGCGCCGGCGCTTGCGGGTGCGCGCAAGGCGCCATCGCGCAAAAGTCGTGCAACGTAACGCGCGCCCGCCTCCGTCATGTGGCCGTAGTCGAAGGCAATCAAGCCTTGCGGTCCATCGCTCACTCGCGCAAGGCAACCCCGCTCGTCGCAGAGCGCATCGGTTAAGGACACGTACTCCGCCGGCGTCTTGGCAATGATTTCCTTTAAGATTCGATCAGTGGAAAATATCTCCGGGACCAGATCGCGACGCAGTCGGTCAGGGATCGTGCCCGTGGCGCGCCATTCTTCGTAAAGTGCCCTTGGAAGGTCGATCTTCCATTGCGGGGCGGGACCCACGACCAGGATCTTGCGCACTCCGGCTTTCCGAACCTGCTCGATTGTCGCAATCAGCCTTTGATCCACCGCTGGATCGTCGAGCAGATAGTCGTTCCAGACTGCAAACATGATCAGAGTATCCGGGGGGTTTTCCCTGATCAGCGACATGATGAAATTGTTACCTTCGATGCAATGTCGGTCGCCCAGATCGGGGATCGTCGAGCAACCACCACGGATGAGCTCGCCGATGGGCCCGGTGAATTCCTTGCGGATGCCAATATAGAGGCGCCCGGCGTGTGAATCGCCCCAAACCCAGATGACTGGCCGAGGCCCGTTGCTTGGGTAACAGAATGGAGCGAGCGCCCGCGGATCGGCGTCAAGTCTGAGAAAACAAGTGTCGAGCCGTGCATCGGCGCGGCCCCAGTCGGCCTTCACTGTTAGATAGCCGCGAATGGGTTCCGGGAACCGCTCGGGGAAGCCGTCAAGAAAACTGCCAAGCCCGCCCAAACCCGCGCAGACGAAGAGCGCGACGCAAAGCACCGGTACGGCAACGGGCCGCAATCGGCCAAAACGCATGGGTACTTCCACGAGCCGATAGGTCAACACCGCGAGAACGACGGCCGCCGAGATCACCAACAGGCGGCCTTCGATTGCGGATTTCTCCGGCAATGAAGATATTGCGAGGAACGACAGCAACGGCCAGTGCCAGAGATAGAGCGGATAGCTGATCTTACCGACGTAGACCAATGATCGATTCGAGAGAACCCTCGCATTGACGGGATTCCGCGGGCCGCTTGCAATCAAAAACGCCGTGCCGACCGTCGGCAACAGCTTCCAAAACGTCGGGAGCAACTGCTGAGGCGATAGGGCAAACGACGTCAGAACGAGCAGCAACCCCGCGCACGCCATGCCGCCGCGCCATAGGGGTTTCGCCGGAACAGGGTTCGCGCCCGCCGCAAGGGCGGCACCGATCATCAATTCCCAAAATCGCGACACAGGCAGGAAGAATGCCGTGGCGGGATCATGGAGGTCGAGCAGCAGCGCCGCAACCCAGGAGGCGAGTCCGATGATCACCACCATCGATCGCGCTCGCCTCGCCCTGAATAGCAAGAGGAACAAAGGCCACGTGAGATAGAACTGCTCCTCCACGCCCAGCGACCAGAGATGCAGCAACGGCTTCAACACGGCTTCGTGATCGAAATACCCGACCTCGGACAAATATTTGAAATTCGCGAAAAACAGTGCGCCGGCGATAATTTCGTCGCAGAGACCTTCGAAATCATTCGGCAGCAGCAGTGCCCAACCGATCGCAAAGACCGCCGCCAGCACGACGACTAGGGCTGGCAGCAATCGCCGTATGCGCCGCGCGTAGAAGCCGGCAAGGCTGAACCGGCCCGCGCGAATCCCTTCTATGATGAGCTGGGAGATCAGGTATCCGGAGACGACGAAGAAAACGTCGACCCCAAGAAAGCCGCCGGGAAGGCTCGCTGGGAATGCGTGAAAGATGATGACCGCCACGACCGCAACGGCACGCAACCCATCGATGTCGGGACGATATCTCTCCACCGGCGCACTCACGGGCGACAGCATAGGAGCAAAACCCCAAGAATTGGCAGGTTTTTTGATGGCCCCATGACGCGCGATATTGGCCGCGCGCCCATTCGCGAACTCCCGTTCCAGGATCATTGACGGGTAAATCGAAAATTGATCTGTTCGCGCTCCGTATCGGCAATCACACGGTCCGAGCAAGAGAGTGGGCACCTCCACGCCTCGCGACAGATACCAGGAAAAAGTGAGGCACCTCGTCGATAGCGAGCGCAGCCTCACATGTGGCGTCGAGTCTCGTGCGGAATACGAGAAGGTGCATGCCTATCGCTTCCGGCGCCTTCTCGATCTATGTCGTCATCAGGTGCCCTCTCGCCACGCAAGCGTGCTCGACGTCGGCCGAAGCGGGCTCACGGCGCTCCTCGCCGGCTACTACCACAGCGTTGCCACGATCGGCCTCGAGTTGGATGAGGACGACGGTGGCCATCGCGAAAATATGGTCCTCGACGACCGCATTCCACACATCGTCTTCGACTTGAACCGATCGGCGGACGTTGCCGCTTGGCCGCAAAGGCCCGAGGCCTTCGACCTGATCGTCTACAGCGAAACGGTCGAGCACGTTCATGCAGCGCCTGAGTTCACGCTGCTGATGTTCTCCTGGCTCCTGAAGGAGGGGGGCAAGATCGTGATGTCGACGCCGAATGCGGCCACGCTGCAGCATCGCGCACTGCTGCTCTTGGGAGTGAACCCGTTCGAGCGCATCCGATACTATCCAAAGAACCCCGGACACTTTCGGGAATACACGGCACGCGAGCTTCGGGATATGGCGGAGGTGGTCGATCTCCGCTGCCGGCGGATCGAGCGGATCGACTTTTACCAGCGCGGCCGGCAGGGCTTGATTGCGAGCCTACGGGATAGCTTGATTGCGATTTACGAAAAGCCGGCCGACCGCTAGTGCCCCGATTCCGAAGTTCGCATGACCAAACGGCCAAGCTCAGATGCGAACTTCGGAATCATGGGGACACCAGCAACTCATTGATTGCTAGTGTGGCCTTCGGATTTGAAGTTCCTCTCCGAGCGGCCGGCGGTGATCGGAGGA
>DATIYT010000130.1:0-2406 GCA_035517495.1 Allostellaceae bacterium
GCGCCCCGACGCCGCACCCCGCTTCCAGCACGCGCGCGCCGGCGGGAAAGCTAGTACATCGATTCCAAGAAAGCGACCGATTGCGGGGGATTCCCTCGGTCACGGTGAAGGATGTAGTGGATCAAGTCGTCAATTTGGCGGCTGGCGATCATGGCAGCACCTCGGCGCTTGATAGAATTGTCGATGGGCCCGGAGGATTTGGCTCTGCTGGAAGCGTTGGCGCGGTCGCGAACCGAACCGGCGATCCGGGTGGAGCGGGCGCGCATCCTGCTGGCCTATCGCGCGGACCCGTCCTCGACGGCGGTCGGCGCGCAAATCGGGGTGACGCACCATACGGTGCAGCGCTGCCTGCGTCGTGCGCTCCGGCTCGGCGTGCTGGCGGCGCTCGATGATAGCCCGCGGCCCGGCAAGGCGCCGCAGATCACGCAGGAGGCGAAAGCGTGGTTGGTGTCGCTGGCCTGCCAGAAGGCCAAGGCCCTGGGATATCCGCACGAACTCTGGACCACACGGCTGCTGGCCCGTCACATCCGCGAGCACGCCGCCGTTGCCGGGCACCCGTGCTTGCAAAATGTCGTGCAGGGCACGGTCTGCAAAATCCTCGCCCGCCATGACCTCAAACCGCACAAGGTCCGTTACTATCTCGAGCGGCGGGACGAAGCATTTGAGACAAAAATGGCTGAGGTGCTCTGCGTCTATCGTGAGGTCGCCGTCCTGCGGGCGAGCCAAACGCTCGGCACTGACGTCGCCATCATCTCCTATGACGAGAAGCCCGGCATCCAAGCGACCGATAACACCGTGCCCGACCTGCCGCCGCAACTAGGATCGCATCCAACCTTCGCGCGGGACCACGAATACAAGCGCCACGGCACGCTCAGCCTGCTCGCCGGGATCGACCTGCTTACGGGAAAGGTACACGCCGCTATCGAGGAGCGCCATCGGTCGCGCGAGTTCGTCGGCTTCCTCAAGCGTCTCGACGCCGCCTACCCGGCCGATACCGCCATCAAGCTGATCCTTGACAATCATTCCGCCCATATTTCCAAGGAGACCAAGGCCTGGATCTCCAGCCAGCCAGAAGGCCGTTTCGCCTTCGTATTCACGCCGAAACACGGTTCGTGGCTCAATCTTGTCGAAGGTTTCTTCTCCAAGATGGCGCGATCTATGCTCCGCCACATCCGTGTCGCCTCCAAGGCCGAGCTCAAAGCCAGGATTTTCGCCTACCTCGATGACCTCAACCGTGATCCCGTCATCCATAGCTGGACCTACAAAATCGGCGAGGCCGCGTGATAGGAGTCGATCCATGAAAACGCTGCACTAGTATGTCGAAGCCAAGTAGGTTGTTCAGCCTGTCGAACGGGGTGCGGTGACCGATGCCGCTGTGGGTGCGCTGGTTATTGTATCGGGTAATCCACGGTGCCAAGGCACGAGTGCGCTCGGCGGAAGTCTGATAGGCATTGGCATAAGCCCACTCACGCAGGCTGGTTTGGATGAAGCGTTCGGCCTTGCCGTTGGTGCGTGGCGTATAGGGCCTGGTTCGCTTGTGCCGGATGCCCTTGTCGGCGAGCAGATCGCGATAGGCGAAGCTCTTATAAGCCGAGCCGTTGTCGGTCATGACGCGCTCGACCTTGACGCCGAAGCGGGCGAACCAGTCCAGCGCGCGCTGGGTGAAGGGGACGGCGCTTTCGCTGCGCTCATTGGGAAGTATCTCGCTGTAGGCGAGCCGCGATGCGTCGTCGATCGCGACGTGCAGGTATTCCCATCCGGTGCCGCGTTTATTGCTCTGACCAGTGCGGTCTCCGGTGATCCGGTGGCCGACACCGTCGATGCGGCCGAGTTTCTTGATATCGATGTGGATCAGTTCGCCGGGTTTGTCGCGCTCGTAGCGAATTGCCTGCGGCTTCACCTCGATGGCGCTGAGCTTGCCCAGACCCAGACGGCGCAAACTCGCCCCGACTGTGGAGCGCGGCATATTCAACTGAAGCGCGATCGCCGGCCCGGTCATGCGCTGGCGGCGCAACCGCTCGATCGCGGCGATGGTGTCGGCGTCCGTGCGATGCGGACATCGGGCGGGCGCCGAACTTCGGTCCTGCAGCGCAAGTTCGCCGCCCGCCCGATGCCGAGCCAGCCAACGAAAAGCGCTTCGTTTGGAGATGCCGGCGGCAGCCGCGGCGGCGTCGACCCGCCATCCCTCCTCGCGGATGCGGCGGACAATCAAGGCTCGACCCTGAGGCGTGAGGCGCGCATTCTTATGGACGTTCATCCGGGGCTCCCTGGGACCGAGGTTGGTCGGTGTGATAACCACAGCTTCGCCCCTCCGTCCCGGATGAACAACCTTCATAGCTTCGACAACTAGCCCGGCAAGGCCAACGACGGCACGGCTCCTGCAGCGCATGCCGAACATCCCCGCGC
>DATIYT010000131.1:0-94745 GCA_035517495.1 Allostellaceae bacterium
AGCGGCAGGGCCTTGCAAGAACGAGCGCCCGTCAGCCAGCGTCTGATCCAGCCAATCGAAATGCGCGCGCAGCTGATCAAGCAGGTTGGGCACCGCCGCCATCATTGCGATGGGATCGATATTTCGACCGGAGAACTTGGCTCGGTCTTCGAGAAACCCCTCAGGCAACCTGTCGGCTCTCTTCGCGAACGCGATGCCGACAGCCGGGCTGAAGGTTGTCTTCTCGGCCCACCAGGCAAGCGCGTCGGCTGCGCCGTGGCCGGCGGGATAAAAGGTCGGAGTGGGGTACCGGCGCTCGAGTTCGCGCATGATCAACTGGCTATCGCAATAGATGTCCGCGCCAATCTGCAGAACCGGCGTCTTGCGATAGCCTCCCGTCAGCGCCGTCAGATTCGGTTTCGGCATGATGACGGGAAGCTCGACCGATGCCCAGGCAAGGCCCTTGAGGCCAAGCCCGGTCCGAACTTTCTCCGCATAGGGAGAAGTGTCGTAATGGTGCAAGATGATGTCGGTCATGGGAGGGCTCCTTGAGCGTGATGATGCGATCCCCTCGATATCGGCCGCGGATGCGTGACCAGCAAGCGATGGATTTGGTCGCCAAATTTAGTTGAGTTGAGCCCGACGGCGGTGTGCTTGAGCCGAACCTGACCCGGCCCGGGCTTGTCGGCGCTGACCTGTTGCCAGGTTAAAACCTCCGGACCGCCGGTCTTCTCGAAACGGATCGCCTGTACCATGAGGGTCTCCTCTCATGAATGCTGCCGCAATCTGCCCTCCGCGTTCGCCTGCCTGCTTTCGGCACGTGTCGCCTGTATCGCACTGGTCGTATCCCGCGCGACCGTCCGAGTTCGTGCCCAAGCTGGCCAAGACGGGCGAACACCGCCCTAAATTCCTGGCGTCAGATGTAGTGGAAGGTGGCCGCTATCGCTGGCCAAAACCGGACTCCATCCCCGAAAGGCATTAGGGCCTAGGAGCGAGGATGAGTATCATCGTGTCCATGTCGTTGGACCTTGCAGAATGCGATCGAGCGCGCTTGGCGCGAGACCGGTCTTATGACGGGCGGTTCTATACTGGCGTTCACACCACCGGTATTTACTGCCGTCCGGTCTGTCCGGTGCGCCCCGCCCGGTCCGCCAATGTTTCGTTCTTTCCGTCGGCCGCGGCGGCCGAGGCGGCAGGTTTCCGTCCGTGCCTGCGGTGCCGTCCAGAGACCGCTCCGTTCTGCAGCGCGTGGATCGGCAGCAGGGCGACAGTTGAAAGGGCGCTGCGGCTCATCGTCGAGGATGGTGCGCTCGACGTGGAGGGGTCTACCGTCGAACACCTAGCCGCGCGCCTCGGCGTAGGGGCGAGGCAACTGGCGCGCCTCTTCGCCCGTTACCTGCAGGCAAGTCCCTCGAAGGTCGCAAGGACAGCCCGCGTGCAGCGGGCCAAACGGCTCATCGACGAGACGAGCCTGCCGATGACGGAGATCGCGATGCAGGCGGGCTTTGGCAGTCTACGCCGGTTCAACTCCGTCTTTGCCGAAGTCTACGGCAGACCGCCGACTGAAATTCGGCGCACACGGCGACCGGCCACTCAGGAGGTGAGATCGATCGAGAGTGCCGGTAACCTCGAGAGTCTGCCCTTGTAAATCGGCGCCGTCGCAGTCCTGGATCGCCGCCGAATGGACGACGACCCGCATCGGCAGCCCTTCGCAGTCGACCAGGGCGTGGATCTTGCGTCCCTTAACCATCTTGCCGGCGTCGTAACCCGCCTCGGCGCAGATCGCTCGGATACCCGCCGCCCTCGCGTCGATAAATTCGACAGTGCTCCTCCGTCCACATCGCTGTTCGCCATCACCGCAAGCCTGTCGCCGGCAAATCATGCCATCCGAGGCGACACTGCGGACTTTTGGGTCAAGCGCTTCGTCGGGCAGCCTCCTGAACGGCCGCCTTTACCTCGCATTAAGCGTGTTCTGCTAGCCCTGTAAGCCGCGCGTGGAGCGGTATGGTCAGGCGCAGCAATGATGAAGCAGATCGCGATCGTGACGCCGGTTCTCGACGATTGGGAATCGCTGGTAACGCTCATCGCCGAGATTTCCGCCCACTATACGGGGTCGGGCGTCGCCTTCCACGTCTTCGCCGTGGACGACGGATCGAACGAGCCCTTCGACCTCGATTGCATCCGATTGCCTGCCGATACCTGCATCGCCAGCATCGAGATTCTACGGCTTTCGGCGAATTTGGGGCACCAGCGCGCGATTGCGATCGGCCTTTGCACCATTGCCCATCGCGACGACTTCGACGCGGCGATCGTAATGGATTCGGACGGCGAGGATCAGCCGCTCGACATCGCGGCGCTGGTGGCCGCAGCCCAGCGCAATCCGGGTCAGGTGATCGTCGCCGAGCGCGCCAAGCGCTCGGAGCCGCCGGCGTTCCGGCTCGGATATTTTTGCTACAAGCTGCTCTTCCACTTGCTCACCGGACGAAGCATCAACTTCGGCAACTTCTCGCTGCTGCCGATGTCCGCCGTCGGCCGTCTGGTGCACATGCCCGATCTCTGGAACAACCTCGCGGCGACCGTGATGCGCTCACGCTTGCGCTATGCGACGGTGCCCACCGAGCGCGGCAAACGCTATGCCGGCCAATCCCGCATGAATCTGGTGTCGCTGATCGTGCATGGCCTGAGCGCCATGTCGGTTTACACCGATATGATCTTCGCGCGCGTGTTGGTGGCGGCGGGCGGCGTCGTGGCACTTTCCCTTCTGGGCCTTGCCGGCGTCGTCGCGCTTCGCTTCATGACGGCTCTCGCGATACCGGGATGGGCGAGCACGGTCGCGGGCGATTTGATGATCATTCTCTTGCAGGCCGTGGTGGTGCTGGTCGCCACGAGTTTGATGATGCTGGCGGGTCGCAGCAACCGCCCGATCCTTCCGATCGCCGACTCCCAGCATTTCGTGGCGCTGCGCGAGCAGTGGCAGTTCCGGCGACCCGGCCTCGCCGCGGTCCCCGCGCGCGCCACGCGATGAGCTATCAATACGTCGGCGGCGAGCTGGAACTGTTCGCGGCCGCCACCAATTGGAAGCGCTACTTCGCCCGCGTACTGGCACCCTTCATCGGGGGCAAGGTGCTCGAAGTCGGCGCCGGGATGGGCAGCAACACGCCTTTCCTGCGAACGGAGCGCGTGCGCGAGTGGACTTGTCTGGAGCCGGACCCGAACCTGGCGGAGCGGATATCGAGACGCGTCGAGGGAGGTGAGTTGCCATCCTGCTGCCGGGTGGTCGCGGGAACTATCGACGATTTGAGGCCCGGTACCGGCTACGACACCATCCTCTACATCGACGTACTCGAGCATATTGAAGCGGACCGGGCGGAACTGGCGAAAGCCGCTCAGCGCCTGGGCCCCGAGGGCAAATTAGTCGTGTTGGCACCTGCGCACCAATCGTTGTTCAGCCCATTCGATGCGGCGGTCGGTCATCACCGGCGCTACGACGGCGCAAGCCTTGCCGCCTTGGAGCCGCCGGGGTGCCGGCTCCTTGCCTCGCTGATGCTCGATTGCGCGGGGTTGCTCGCGTCGCTCGCCAACCGCGTTGTGCTCTCGGCGTCGCAGCCGACGACGCGGCAGATCGCATTTTGGGATAGGGTGCTGGTGCCGATTTCTCGCGTGCTCGACAGGCCCATGGGTCACAGCCTCGGCAAGACCGTGGTGGCGGTGTGGTCGCGCAATCCATAACGACGCGCAAAGCCACATCGCCTCTGCCGGCACTCCTGGGAGTCGCGGTAGCGGCGAGCGTGCTCATCTACGCGGCGCTCGCGATTTCGTTCTTTCCGACCGCGAATGGCACGCTCGGCCACGATTACGAATATTTCCTGCCGCTGTTGCTCGCGGGCAAGTATTGGGTCGCGCAGAACGGTCTGTCCGCCGTGCCGCGCTTCACCCCGGCGTTCTGCGGCGGCGTGCCGCTGCTGGCAAATCCGCAGTCGCTGTTCTATTCGGTGCCGCAGGCGCTTGCGCTGCTTGTGGATCCCGTCACCAGTTATCGGCTGACCACTCTTCTTTTTGCCGCCGCCGGGGGCGTCGGAACCTATTTCCTGATGACGCGCCGGTTCGGGGTCTCTCTCGCCGCCGCCCTGCTCAGCTCCGTCATCTTCTTGTTCAACGGATTTCTGATGTATCGGCTCGCGATCGGGCACGTGACTTACCACGTGGTCGGCCTGATGCCTGCGCTATGCTATTTTCTGCTGGCGCCGGCTCGCGACTTGCGTCACGGCACGCGCGCCGTGGTCGGCTCGGCCGCGATCCTCACCTACTTCGTCTATGGCGGCGCGCCCAACATGCTGGGTCAGCTTGCGGTCACCTGCGTTGCAGTGTGGCTGATCCACGGGTTTGTGCGGCCGATGCGGTATTCATTCTGGTTCATCGGAGCTGCCGCGGGCATCCTCGCCGGCGCCGCCGGAGCCGCAAAGCTGGTGGCGGCGATGGCCTGGCTTTCAGAGTTTCCCCGCCCGCACACGATCGAGCTGGTGGACGATTTTCCGGCCCTCTTGGCCAGTCTGCTGCGTGGCCTGTTTTTCCCGGCCTCATTACCCCCCGAGATCGGCCGTCATGAGTGGGAATTTGGCGTGGGCCTGATGCCGCTCTTCTTGCTGGTTCGAGGCGCGCGCTTGGCCGGCACGCGGTTTGGCTCGAGGGGGTTGTTCGCGCGGCCCTCCGTCGCGCGATCGTTCGGGGTCGCGGCGTTGGCCGCCCTGATGGTGCTGCCAATCTGGCTCAACTATGGCGATGCCGAGAAGGCCGCATGGCTCAAGACGCTGCCCTATATCGGCGACAACGTCGTGCTTGTACGCTGGTTCTCGATCTATCTCCTGCCGCTCACCGTCGCCGCCGGCTGCCTCATGGATTTCGCGTTCCCGAACGAAAGCGCGCGCCTTCGGGCGGCGATCGTCGGCGTGATCGTGACCGTGGCGCAGCCGCTGCTTAGCGACCGCAGCTATTATCAGCAGCAACCCTATGAGCCCGGCCTTGTCCTTTCGGCAAGCCGAGCAACCGACCTGACGGGTCGAGTGCCGGCGGTGAGCGCGATCGGCTCCATTCCGGGCGCGGGCCGGAACGACGGGTTGGCGTCGGGCCGCTCATCCTATCCGTGCTACGAGCCGATGTTCGGATATCGCTTGGAGACTTTTCCGGGAACGCTGGTGCTCGGCTCTCTCTCCGGCGATACCGGCGCGCCGCATCTGCGCAATCCCGCCTGTTACATCTATGGCAACGCCAACGGCTGTGTGCCGGGCGCCGAATTCACGGGCGCCGAGAGGGGTGACGAGGCGGCGTTCGCGGATTACCGCCCCTTCTCTTATGCGTTGCCGGCCTGGCAGATTTGGGCCGACCGGCTCTCGCTTTTGGCGCTGCTGATCATGCTGGGCGCGGCGGCATTCGCGCTTGGCAGAATCCCAAAGGGCTTGCCCCGGTTCGAGACAAAGGACGCGCGGCCGTAACTTTGTCTGAAGTCTCGTCGGTCTTGTCGGCAACCGCAGCGACGCTACCGGCGCCACTGATGGTCCGCGCGGCCCAGAATCTGATGCGACATTTGGCTCAGAAGATATTCGAGGTCGCCCGGGCATGCCTCGTCGTATTCCAGCATTACCCGATCGAGGATAAGCTGCAGATTGGCGGAGCTCCAGCTCTCCTGGCTGTCGACCTTCAGGCGCGCATGAACATCAAGCGCGGCGCGAAAGGCGCGGAAGAAGTTGATCGGCAGACCCGCTTTCTCATAGAGCGCTTTGAATCCAAGCGGCCCACCGTCGGCGATGAGAGCGGCTGAATTCTCCAAGGCGACGCCCGCGAGTGCCGCCATTCCCGCCTCGAAGAATTGCATGTCTCCTTCACAGAGGGCCCGCATCAGCAGCGTCGGTGTGAGCTCGCCCCTGCGGTTCAGAAGGTGGGCCAACCGCTCGACATCGAACGAGCGGGGTATTGACGCCACGCCGTGCATCATCGTGCGTTCGCGCGCCTGAGTGAGGAGCTCATCGGCGAGTTGCGAGGGTAGCGCGTGCTTTTCGACGAGGCGGTCGTGCAATTCCGCCGAAACCACATGCACCAGCCGGTCGGTAACCGTCAGCGGCAAAGAGTCCCGATCGATCAAAAGGTTCTGAACCGAGGCGTCGCCGGCGAAGTCGTTCAGAATTGCGTGATAGGAACCCTCGGATAACTGCGCGCCATCATTCCGCAGGAGCGTCGTCACGACGGCGGCCCGATGGGTGTCCGTCAGGGCCTCGGTAACGCGCTCGCTGACTGTCTCTCGCGCGGCGATCGCCATCTGTTTTTCCTCGCTCCCCGCCGCGATGATGGCGACGAGATCGGCGTCGGCGAGCGCGGGCGAAATGCGAATGAAGGGAACCGAGATCGCTTCGATGTCTTCCGCGATCGCACGCGCCAGCGGCGCCGGCAGAAATGCGCAACTCGCGACATGGGTCGCAAGCGCGTGGCGAACTTCCTGCTCCACGTCCTGGATGAGCTTTTCGAGTATCGCCAGAGCGGCTTGACGCTCCGACGAGGTCAGCGTCTCGGAAGAGAATAAGGCCCCGACGTGTTTTGCCGTGTCCGTGCGGACGCCAACTGCCGCATCAACCTGCAAGCGGTTGCAGATGTCGAGCAAAGCGGCCGGTGCATGGTGGGACGTAGGCATCGCGAGCCCTCAGCCAATGTCCCCCCTTGCGGCAGTTTCTAAATTCTTGCTTAACATTTCCTTAAATCGCACACGGAATCGGATATCCACCGAGACGGATAAACATATTGAGGTTGCCCCGGCGCAAGAGAAACATCGACGCCGGGCGCTGCCCGCGCCAAACTCCGCGCGGGACGGATTTGACCGAGAGGGGATCGATGAGCAAGCGCGTGTTGGCGGCCCGGTTCATGCACGAGACCAATACCTTCAGCAAAGTGCTGACGGATATGGCGGCGTTCCGGCGCCGTGACTTTCACCTCGAGAACGAGATTCCCGCGGCATATCGCAACACCCGCTCGGCGATGGGCGGCACCTTCGAGGCCGCGGACAAGTACGGTTGGACCCTCGTCCATCCGATCTCCGCGAGCGCCAATCCCTCGGGGCTGGTGACCCGCGCCGCCTTCGATGAGATCGCCGCCGCCATAGTCGAGGCCGCGAAGCGTCAGGGACCGATCGACGGCGCGTTGCTGCATTTGCACGGCGCCATGGTGGTCGAGGGGTTCGAGGACGGGGAGGGCGAGCTGTTGCGGCGCCTCCGAGCCGTCATCGGCAAGGATGTGCCGGTGATCGTGACCCTTGACCTGCATGCGAACGTCTCGGACGCTATGGCCGAGCACGCGAGCGCCTTGATCGCATTTCGGACGTATCCGCATATCGATATGTACGAGCGGGCGTGGCAAGGCGCGGAGCTTCTGGAACGCGCCATGCGTGGCGAGGTCCGTCCAAAGACCATCGTTGCGCGCCGCCCCACGATCTACGGCCTCAATCACGGCCGCACTCAGAGCGGACCGATGGTCGAAGCCTTGGCGCGCGCGGACGCGGTCGAGCGGCGCGGGGACGTGCTGGTTGTGAGCCTGTGCGCGGGCTTCACCCGGGCGGATATTCGCGACGTGGGCCCGACCGTCACCATCACTACGGACGGCGCCGATCCCAAGGCGGCGGCGATCGCCCGCGAGTTCACCGATTTCATCTGGGAGACCCGCGAAATCAACTCGGCGAAGCTATTGCCGATCGCCGAGGTGATCGACCTGGCGCGCCGCGGCAAGGCCGGCGAAAAGCCGCTGGTGATCGCGGACTATACCGACAATCCCGGCGGCGGCGGCTATGGCGACGCGACGGCGCTTTTGAAGGCGATGGTGGAGGCAAACCTTCCGAGCGTCGCCTTTCATGCGATTTGCGATCCCGAAGCCGTGCAGCAGGGCATGAAAGCCTGCATCGGCGCCCGGACGACCCTGACGCTCGGCGGCAAGACCGATCCGCGGATGGGCGGCGGTCCGCTGACGCTCACGGGCGAGGTTACCTGCCTCACCAACGGCAAATTCATCGCATATGGTCCCATGGGCGGCGGCGTCGCGCGTGACTACGGCCCTTCCATGGTGTTCCGCGTCGGCGGCATCGACATCGTCGTCATCACCAACAACGGCCAGGCGAGCGATCTCGGCCAGTTGACGTCGCTGGGGATCGATCCCACGCGCTATCAAACCGTTGCGGTCAAGTCGATGCATCACTTCCGCGCGGCGTTCGAGCCGATCTCGCGACAGGTGGTCCTGGTGGACACGGGCTCGCTCTGTTCGGAAATCTACACGACCGAGCTGTTCCGGCACGTGCGGCGGCCGATCCATCCCCTCGATCGCATCGCGTGATCCCAGATGCGCGCAAGGATTCGCGACACCGAGATTTATTTCGACGTGGAAGGCATGGGCCTCGTGCCTGACGGCGCTACCATGCGCGAAAAGCCGGTTGCGTTCGTGATCCACGGCGGCCCCGGCGGCGATCACAGCGGCTTCAAGGGCCCGATGACACCGCTCGCGGAGCGGATGCAGCTCGTCTATTTCGATCATCGCGGCCAAGGACGCTCGGCGCGGGGCAATCCCGACAAGTACACGCTCGATGAAAACGTCGAGGATATGGAAGCGCTGCGCAATCATCTGGGACTGGGTCCGATCATCAGCATCGGCACCTCTTATGGCGGCATGGTGGCGCAGGCGCATGCGGCGCGGTATCCCGATGCGGTCTCGCATTTGATCCTGGTGGTGACGGCGGCCCATGGCGGGTTCATGGCCCGCGCGCAGCAGATCGTGCGCGAGCGCGGCACGCCGGAACAAGCGGCGGTGTGCGATGCGCTTTGGCGCGGAGGGCTCAAGGACGGCGCGGCACTGCGTCATTTCTACGAGGTGATGGGGCCGCTCTACAGCGTCAGGCACAATCCCGCCGCGGCCGCGCTCGGGCATCGGCGCACGCTGCACGAAGCCGTGCCGCTCAACCGTGCCTTCGGCGGGTTCCTCCGCACCTTCGACCTTCGCCCGGAGCTGCCGCGCATCAAAGCGCCGACCTTGGTGATCGCCGGACGGCACGACTGGATTTGCCCGCCCGAATTTTCCGAGGAGATCGTCGGGCTGATACCGCGCGCCGAGCTGCGCATCTTCGAGAACAGCGCGCATTCCGTGCGCGTCGACGAGCCGCAGGCTCTGATCGACGCGATCGCGGGCTTCGTGGTCTACAAGAAATGACGGGGCGCCGATGAGTGCGGCATATTCGCTGGGCATCGATATCGGTGGCACCTTCACCGACATCGTCGTCTACGACCATGAGAAGGGCGCGCAATGGAGCCGCAAGGTTCTCACCACGCACGACGATCCTGCTGTCGGTGTGATCCGCGGCGTCGCGGGCGTGCTCGCCGATGATCGCCTCGATCCGCGCGCGTTCCAGCGGGTCGTGCACGCAACGACGCTCTTCACCAACGCGCTGATCGAACGCAAGGGCGCGACGACCGGCCTCGTCACGACAGCGGGGTTTCGCGACATTCTGGAAATCGGCCGCGAGCGGAAATACGAGCTCTACGACCTCGCGATCGAGAACCCGCCGCCACTGGTGCCGCGCAACCTTCGGGCGGAGGTGGAGGAGCGGATCGCCGCCGACGGCACTATCCGCCGGCCGCTCGATCGGGAGGGGCTGCTCGCGGCGGTGCGAGGTTTGAGCGAGGCCGGCATCACCGCGCTCGCCGTCGTGTTCCTGCATTCCTACCGCAACCCAGCGCACGAGATCGAGGCGCGCGATCTCGTCAAGCGCGAATTTCCTCGGCTTTTCGTCACCATCTCCTCGGATGTCGTGCGCGAGATTCGCGAATATGAGCGCAGCTCGACAACGGTCGCGAACGCCTACGCCATGCCGCTCGCCGAGCGCTACCTCGCGCGCATGAGCGCCGAGGTAGCGCAGCTCGGCATTGCGGCGCCGCTCTGGCTCATGCTTTCCAACGGCGGTCTCACCCACGTGGCGGAGGCGCAGCGCCGCCCGGTGCAAATGCTGGAATCGGGCCCGGCGGCGGGTGCGCTCTCGGCGGCGTTCTTCGGCGCGCCCGACAGCGACGGCAACCTCCTCGCTTTCGACATGGGCGGCACCACCGCGAAGCTGAGCCTGATCGACAAGGGCGAGCCGCTGGTCGCCTATGGTTTCGAAGCGGCGCGGCAAAAGCGCTTCGTCGAGGGCAGCGGCTTGCCGATCCGCATCTCGACCCTGGAATTGATCGAGATCGGCGCCGGCGGCGGCAGCATCGCGCGCATCGACGAGATTGGTTTGCTCAAGGTAGGGCCCGAGAGCGCGGGCTCGGAGCCGGGTCCCGCCGCCTATGGGCTCGGCGGCAGCGAGCCCACGGTCACCGATGCCAATTTCATCCTGGGTTACCTCAATCCCGATTATTTCGCGGGCGGGACGATGAAGATCGACACGGATGCCGCGGCGCGATCGGTGGCGACGCTCGCGGGTAGGCTCGGTCTGACGCCGATCGCGACGGCTTGGGGCGTTTACGATGTCGTCAACGAGAATATGGTGCGGGCGGCGCGCGTGCATGTGGCGGAGCGAGGCCGCGATCCCCGCAATTACCAGCTGGTGCTGACCGGCGGCGGCGGGCCCGTGCACGGCTATTACGTCGCGCGCAAGCTCGGCTTGAAGCGGATCATCGTGCCGCCGTCGGCGGGCGTCGCCTCCGCCTTCGGCCTGTTGGTGGCGCCGGTTCGGGTCGATCGCGTCGCGACGATCGGTTTCCGCCTGAGCGAAGCAGGGCCCGCGGAGCTCGAAGCGCAGTTCCATGCGCTCGAACTGGAGGCGCGCGGGGTAATCGAGCAGTCGAGCCTGCATTCGACGACAATCACGGTCGAGCGTCACGTCGACGGCCGTTTTGTGGGGCAGGGATTCGAGCTGACGGCGAAGCTGCCGCCCGGTCCCTACGATCGCGGCGATCCGACCGGCGTGCGGCGCGCGCTCACCGAGGCATTCGAGGCCGCCTATCGGCAGAAATTCGGGCGCACGCCGGCTTCGGTGCCGATAGAGTTCACCAGCATTCGCGTAACCCTGCGCGCGTCCGTGCCGGGCGTGGGCGCCTTCAGGAGCGAGGCACTGGGCGGCGATCCGCGCAAGGGAGTGCGCCGAGCCTATTTCCCGGAAGTCACGGACTTTCTGGAGACGCCGGTCTACGATCGAGATCGATTGGTATCCGGCGAAACCTATCGCGGCCCGGCGCTGGTGGAGGAGGAGGGATCGACCCTGGTCGTCGGTCCCGGTGGCCGCTTCCACGTGGCGCGGTCGCGCAACATCATCGTGGAGCTCGCGTGATGGATCGGCATTCCGCTGCCCGCATCGACCCCGTGACCCTCGAGGTCATCTGGACCCGCGTCGGCTCGATGGTGGACGAAGCCGCGAAGGTGATCGCGCGTACCGCGTTCTCGACGCTCTCCAACGAGGCCAATGACTTCGCCTGCGTGATGACGGACGCGCGCGGCAATTCGCTGGCCGAGAATTCGGGCTCGATCCCCTCCTTCATCGGGACGTTGCCGGCGACGGTGCGGCATTTCATCAGCCAGGTGGGCAAGGAGCAGATGCGCCCCGGCGACGTGCTGGTCACCAACAATCCCTGGCTCGGCACCGGCCATCTGAACGACGTGTCGCTGGTGAAGCCGATCTTCCGCGACGGCCGCATCGTCGCCTTCGGTTCCACCACCTCGCACATGCCGGATATCGGCGGGAAGATTCGATCGATCGAACCCAAGGAGATGTTCGAAGAGGGGCTGCATCTCCCGCTGATGCATCTGATCCGCGAAGGCAAGACCGACGAGACATTGCTGACCTTGATCCGCGCCAATGTGCGGACGCCCGAGCAAACCGTGGGCGATATCTTCGCGATGGTGGGCGCGCTCGACCTGCTCGAGCGCCGTCTATTGGAGATGATGGAGGATTATGGCCTCGCGAGCCTCGAGGAAATCGCCGATGAATTGTTCGGGCGCGCCGAGGCGGCGATGCGGCGGGCGATCGAGGCGGTGCCGGACGGCGTCTACCGCTACGAAATGGAGACCGATGGTCTCGATGCGCCCTTTCACTTCCGTTGCGCCGTCACGGTCAAGGGCAGCGAGATCGTGGTCGATTATGCCGGAACCTCGCCGCAGCAACCCCGCGCCGTCAACACGGTGATGGCCTATACCTTTGCCATGAGCGTTTACGCGCTCAAATGCCTGCTGCTGCCGAGCTTGCCCAACAATGCCGGCATGTTCCGCTCGATCACGGTGACGGCCCCCGAGGGAACGCTGGTCAATCCAAGATTTCCGGCATCCTGCGGCGGGCGCGCCTCGGTCGGACATTATTTGCCGATCATGATCTTTGGCGCGCTCGCGCCTGTTTTGCCGGATCGGGTGATCGCGGGCGCGGGCTCGCCGCTCTGGATCTTGACGCAGACGGGGGTGCGCGCGAACGGCATGACCTACGCGAACGTGCTGTTCTTCAATGGCGGCATGGGCGCGATGCTGGGCAAGGACGGGCCGAACTGCCTCTCATGGCCCAGCAACATTTCCTCGACGCCGGTGGAGGTCGCCGAGCGCAACAGTCCGCTGTACTTCCGCTACAAGCGGCTCAGGCCCAATTCGGGCGGGCGCGGCAAGCACCGCGGCGGATTGGGTCAGGACATGCTGATGGAGAGCGAATCCGAGACGCCGATCGCGGTCGGGTTCATCACCGAACGCACGCGCGTGCCGGCGCCGGGCCTGCATGGCGGTGCGCCGGGCGGGCGCGGCGCGGTGCTGATCAACGGCAAGAAGGTCGACAACCGCCTGCAGCACACCCTCGTGAAGGGCGATACCATCCTCATGTCCACGCCGGGCGGCGGCGGCGCAGGCCAGTCCCGCGAACGGCCGGCGGCGCTGCGCAAGCGCGATCGGAAACTCGGGTATACGGGATAAACAATGCCGATTCCCCCCGCGCGCGAAGAAGGCGATCGGCTGATTATTGAGCCTATCTCCCCCAAATCGCTTTTGGAGGTGCTGGCGAGCCTTATGCCGCTCGACGAGGATTTTCCGTCGATCCCGGATTTGCCGCTTGACCCCGTTGAACTCTGATACGGTACCTGGCTCGACACTCCACGTGGCGCAGCGCATTCGCGGAGAATTTGGCTGCGCCACAGTCGATAACGCGGAGGGTGGCGCGCCCTTGCGGCCCACTTAACAGGCGCTCATCGCCGCGATAGGGTGGCGGTACATGGATAACCCCGCCAAGAGCATCCGCATTGCCGTCGACATCGGCGGCACCTTCACCGACCTCCAGGGCCTCGACGAGCGGAGCGGCGCGCTCCTGAGCCTCAAGGTGCCGACGACACCGGACGACCCCTCGATCGGGTTGATGACGGGCGTCGAGCAACTGGCACGGCAGGGTGGCTTCGCGCTCGCGGACGTGCGGCTGCTGCTGCATGGCACCACCATTGCGACCAACGCGATCCTCGAACGGCGCCTTCCCGCGGGCGTGCTGATCGCGACCAAGGGGTTCGAGGATGTGCTGGAAATCGGCAGGCATGCCCGGCGCGATGTCTACGGCCTGCGTCCGAAGCGCGAGCCCGCGCTCATTGCACGCGACCGCCGGCTCGGAATATCGGAGCGCGTGCGCGCCGACGGCAGCGTCGAGCGGCCGCTCGATCGCGCGGAGATCGAGCGCATCGTCGCCGAGGTCGAGAGGCTTGAAGCGGAAACGGTGGCGATCGCATTGATCAACGCCTATGCCAATCCCGCCCACGAGCGCGCGATCGCCGCGGCGCTGGCCGAGGCGCGGCCCGATCTCCCGATCTCGCTCTCTTCGGAAGTCACCCCCGAAATCCGCGAATACGAGCGCACTTCCACGACGGTGCTGAATGCCCTGCTGGTGCCGGTGATGCGGGCATACCTCACTCGGCTCGGGGAACGCATGGTGGCGGCGGGGATGACCGCGCCGTTGCTTCTGGTGCAGTCGAACGGTGGCGTTTGCAGCACCGAGATCGCCGCCATGGAGCCCGCCCGGCTGCTGCTCTCGGGCCCGAGCGGCGGCGCGCTCGCCGCGCTGAAGACCGCATCGGCACAGGATATCGCCGATCTCGTCGGGATCGACATGGGAGGCACCAGCTTCGACGTCTCGGTCGTGCACGGCGGCACCATTACCCAGGCGATGCAGGGCGAGGTGGACGGCTTGCCGGTGCGGCTCCCCATGGTGGAAATCCGCACCATCGGCGCGGGCGGCGGCTCGATCGCCCACGTGGACGCGGGCGGGCGGCTCAACGTCGGTCCGCGCAGCGCCGGCGCTCGGCCGGGTCCCGCCTGCTATGGCTCGGGCGGCGGCGAACCCACCGTGACCGATGCGAATCTGGTGCTGGGCCGGCTCGATCCCGCATTCTTCCTGGGCGGCGCCATGGCGCTCGATCAGGCGGCGGCGCGGCGTGCGATCGAGACGCGCGTTGGAGCGCCGCTCGGACTCGATCTGGAACGCGCCGCCGAGGGCATGCTCACCGTCACCAACGCCAACCTCGCCGCCGCAATTCGCTTGAGCCTGTTCGAGAAGGGCCTCGACATCCGGGATTTCGCGTTGCTGTCGTTTGGCGGTGCCGGCGGCCTGCACGCAATTCCGGTCGCGGAGGAGCTCGGTATCGCCCGCGTGATCTTTCCGCCGGACGCCAGCACCTTCTCGGCCTACGGCATTCTCTATTCCGATATCGTGCACGATCTTGCCTGGAGCCGATTGCTGCGCGCGGGAGCGGAGTGCATCGCACCGCTGGCCGATGCCGCGCGCGATTTGCGTGACCGGGGCCGGGCGCTCTTGGACCAGGATGGGATCGCGCGCGAGCGCCGGGAGATGCGGCTCGCGGCGGATATGCGCTACCACGGCCAGGCCTTCGAAATTCCGGTGCCCTGGGGCGACGTGACGCCGTCCGAGGCGAGCCTCGCGGAGTTGATCGCACGTTTCCACGAGCTGCACCAACGGCGCTTTTCCTATTCGAACCCCCACGACATCGTGGAGATCGTCACCTTGCGCTTGAGCGCGATCGGACGAATGGCGCACCGCGTGCCCTTGCACGCGTCGGCGGCCAATTCCGCGCCGCCCGCGGTCGAGCGCCGTCGCGTTTTCCTCGATGGCGCATGGCATGAGATGCCGGTCTACCGGCGCGCCGGCCTTGCCGGCGAGATCGCCGGTCCCGCGATCGTCGAGGAAGAGTATACGACCTTGCTGCTGAGTGCCGGCTGGCGCCTTGCGCCCGCGCCGCATGGCGCGCTGCTGGCGTCGAAAGGATGAGGCCCATGACCCTTGGACCGATCGAGCTCGAAATTCTCCGCAATGCCTTCACGGCGGCGGCGGCGGAAATGGACGCAACGATCCAGCGCACCAGCCGCTCCACCATCGTGCGCGAGCTGCTCGACTATTCGACCGCGGTATTCGATCGCGACGGCTACAACGTCACGCAGTCCGCGCGCATCCCGCAGCATCTCAATTCCATGGGCTTCGGACTTTTGGAGGTCGTGCGCCGTTTTCTGCCGTTGGACCAATGGCGCGACGGCGACGTGGTGGTCACCAACGATCCCTATTGCGGCGGTCAGCACATCCCGGACATCCTGGCATTTCGGCCGGTATTCGCGAGAGGCGAGCGCATCGCGGTGGTGGGCACGATCTGTCACCACCTGGACATGGGCGGGCTCGCCGCCGGCAGTTACGCCGCGAACGCCACGGAAATCTTCCAGGAAGGCATTCGCATTCCGCCGATCAAGCTGTTCAAGAACGGCGTGCTCAACGAGGAGGCGCGCGCGCTCATCCTCCAGAACGTGCGCAAGCCCGAGATCACCTGGGGCGACTTTCAGGCGCAGCTCGCTTCATTGGCGGTCGGCGAAGCAAAGATGCGGGCGCTCGCCGAGCGCTACGGCAATGCGACCATCCTCGCCGCGGCGCGCGAAATGCTGGACGCGTCCGAGCGGGCGATGCGCGCGATGATCGCGCGCATGCCGGACGGGCGCTACGAGTTCGAGGATTGGATCGACGACGACGGCGTCAGCGAGGAGCCGATCCGCGTCCACGCCGCGATCACCATCGCCGGCGATTCGATGACCGTCGATCTCTCGGGCTGCGGCAAACAGGCGGTGGGCCCGGTCAATGCGACCCTGGCCTCGACGGCGTCGGCCGTTTCCTATGCCGCGATCGCGTGTGCCGACGAGCCGATCGCGCCCAATGCCGGCTGCTATCGTCCCGTCAAGTTGATTGCGCCCGAAGGGCTGATCGTCAACGCGCGCCATCCGGCTCCCGTCGCCAATCGCATGGTGCTGACCCATCGATTGGCCAATGTGCTGCTGGGCGCGCTCGCGCAGGCGGCGCCCGAGCGCATTCCCGCCGCCTATTACGGCACCAGCTACGTCGTGAGCTTCCAGTGCGTGAGTGCCGGCGAGCGGCGCGTGTTCGTCGAGATCGAGATCGGGGGCACCGGCGGCCATCCGCGGGAGGACGGCGTCAGCGCCTATTCCGCGGGCATGCACAACAACGCCAACATCCCCGTGGAAATGGTCGAGAGCGAATTGCCGATGACCATCGTGAGTTACGGGCTGCTGCCGAATTCCGCGGGGCCAGGCCAGCACCGTGGCGGCCTCGGGCTCTTCCGGGAATGGCGGATCGATTGCGAAGAGGCTTATTTCACCGCCAATCTCGAGCGCTTCAAGTTCCAGCCCTTCGGCCTCCAAGGCGGCAAGCCCGCGGCTCGGGGCCACCTCTATCTGACGCGCAAGGGCGAGCGGCAGGCGCTCGGCTCCAAGGTCAACAACCTGCATCTGCGGCGCGGCGATATCGTGCGAATCGAAACCTCGGGCGGTGGCGGTTTCGGCGATCCCGTTCGCCGCGACCGGCAACAGCTCGCGCGCGATTTGCGCTTGGGCTATGTGACGCCGGAGGCGGCCCAGCGCGACTACGGTTGGCGTGCCGCTGCGGAGTAGCGGGACAAAGTACAGACTGGTCGCGGCGACTCACTATCGGGGTAAGCGACTTTATCTTCGTTCCATCGGTACACATGCGGCATACGATAAGATAGAGGCGCCTATCCGGGACCTGACTGGTCCCCGCACCTTTTCAAAGTGGTTGAGACAGGCCGGAGCTCTTATCTTCTTGTGGCGCCTAATCGGCGTAGCGCCCCGCACCGCCCATGCCTTCCATCAACATGAGTTCAGAGGGAAGGATGGTCCCTCGCGTTACGTCTGGCGCTTTCCAGTCGCGCATCCGGACGTCGAACAAATAGCGTGTCTGATGACAACCGTCAGGGTCAGTGGGGTAGGTGTAATTAGTGCAGACAATGACGAAAAGCTGCACGCGACGGCGCTCGGGGATATCGAATACCAATCCCTCATCAATTTCGGCTCGACTGGCATTCGCGCCGAGATTCATTCCACCCACGCCAAGGTTCTGCGGGAAAATCTCATCTGGGAAAAGCGTCGTTACGAATCCCGCCCCTCTCCCTCGGAGGCCTTCACACAACTCCTGTTGTCTTTGCAATGGCTGGACGCCGGATTTGTGCGCCACGAGCCACGCGGTGTGAGTGACGCGAAGAGCCGGGGCTTCTCCGGTATTGGTCACTTGGATTTTGATAGCGAATTGAGCGCCCTGCTCATTGAATCTGAGTGGCATGTCTCCGACAGAGACAGTCA
Source organism: Allostellaceae bacterium (assembly GCA_035517495.1). GTDB lineage: Bacteria > Pseudomonadota > Alphaproteobacteria > ATCC43930 > CGMCC-115725 > DASZHJ01. The sequence goes on from DATIYT010000131.1 coordinate 17,647, forward strand.
CGCGAACCCAAGCTCTATTGCTTACGATGAGGGCTTGCCGCGCGGTTTCGGCGGAGCTTTTGGCGCCGTCGGCAGTGATCCGTGCCGTCTTGTCAGCGCGACGCAAATAGCGAATTTGGATGTTAGAGACGATAACCAACGCGCCAGTGAACAGCGCCAAAAAGAGGTTATAGACGGTTATGGCGTCGTAAGTCGCCCATTTCCAGAAGCGGTAAAGCTCGGAATCCTCGGCGCTTTTTTTGTCGGATTGTGCGGAGGGGCGTTCGTTTTGTGGTGTCTCGCGGTGTTGCGATGACCCCAGATGTGACCCCAAGAATGCGACAAAGACGAGTAGTAGGAGAAACGCCGCCGCCGCAACACGTGCCCGTTTGGCCCTTGTTAGCACCCTTTGATAGCTTCCGTGAAAATGTTCTGATTCTCTAGATTGTTATACAGAGATTAGAATTCCGCAACGGACAAGGTAAGATACTGCGGCTAACCTTGTGATAGGTCCGACGACGCCGGGCTTAATGAGGGACCAGAAGCCTTCGATCGTGTTGGTATCGATCGAGCCAATAACGTATCGCCCAGCACCGTAATTGATCGTGCCGTGCCGGATATGAGAATACGACCCATCAGGACCAAGACAGACTATCGCGCGGCGCTGGGCGAGGTCGAGCGACTGTGGAATTCGCAGCCTGGAACGGCTCGGGGCGACTGCGTGGAGGTTCTCGTAACTTTGATTGAGGACTATGAGGGTCGTCATTTCCCGATTGCGGCGCCGGATCCGATCGCTGCCATTGAATTTATGATGGAACAGAAGGGAATGTCTCGCCGTGACCTCGAGTCCGCCATCGGCGGTCGGGGCCGAGTCTCGGAAGTGATGACCCGCAAGCGTCCGTTGACGCTGCCGATGGTGCGCGCACTAAGCAAGCTCCTGGACATTCCGACCGATGTTCTTGCCCAGTCTTACGCAACACGCACGGCGGCATAGACCCCGTGTTGACGCTTCCTTAACCCTCCCTGCCGCATGGGCATATCAGGCGCTCGGTTTTCGCGTTTTGCATTGCGGGGGCGCCGAGGCTAAATGGCGCCAAATTTCTCCGGAGTAGCGAGATGCCCACACTACGCGGCCGGCAGTTTTTCCAAAATCCCGGCCCCACCAATATTCCCGACCGCGTGCTGCGGGCGATGGACCGCGCCACCATCGATTTCATGGGCGCCGAATTTCGCGCCCTCTTCAAGGATTGCGTCGCGGGGCTGAAACGTGTTTTCGGGACCCAGCATTCGATGATGGTCTGGGCGGGGTCGGGTCACGGCGCGTGGGAGGCGGCGCTGGTCAACCTGTTCTCGCCCGGCGAGAAAGTGCTGGTGCTGGAGAGCGGCTATTTCTCGATGAATTGGGCGCGCGCCGCCGAAACGCTGGGATTGGTGGCGGAGACGCTGCCGGGTGACTGGCGGCAGGGCGTCGATCCGGCCGCCGTCGAGGCGCGGCTGAAGCAGGATCGCGCGCACGAGATCAAGGCGGTGCTCCTGGTGCACAACGAGACGTCGACGGGTGTCGCCAACCGCTGCGCTGAAATCCGCGCGGCGATTAATCGCGCAAAGCACCCCGCGCTCTATCTTGTGGACGTGATCTCCTCGCTGGCCTGCTTCGATTTCCGCATGGACGAGTGGGGCGTCGACGTCGCGGTCGGCGGCTCGCAGAAGGGCCTGATGCTGCCGGTTGGACTTTCTTTCACCGCGATCAGCGCGAAGGCGCTTCAGGCCAACGAGAGCGCGCGCATTATCCGCCTTTACTGGGATTGGCGGCGCTACATGACGGACGGAGAGCAAACGAGTTGGCCGGGCACCGCGCCCGTGCACCTATTCTTCGGCCTCAAGGAGGCGATCGCGATGCTGGAGGAGGAGGGAATGGAGCAGGTATTCCAGCGCCATCACCGTCTCGCCTCGGCCGTGCGCGCGGCGGTGCGCGCGTGGCGACGGAACGACGGTCCCGAGATCATGGCGAACGATCCTCGCGTCGAGTCCGATTCGATCACGGCGGTTCGGCTGCCGGAGGGGCACGACGCCGAGCGCGTGCGCCAGATCGCACTCGAGCGCTTCAACGTCTCGCTGGGCAGCGGGCTCGGGCCGCTCAACGGCCGCGTCTTCCGCATCGGCCACATGGGCGATCTCAACGAGCCGATGATCCTGGGCGCGCTCGCGGTCGTTGAGCTGACCCTTGGTCTTGCGGGCGTGCCGCACGGCAAGGGCGGTGTCGACGCCGCGCTCGAGAGCCTGGCGGTGCAGTAGAGCGCGGCGAAGGTTGAGGGACGCTGGGCTTACTTGCTGCCGGCCGGCGGGCGCCGGGACAGGCACCAATCCTCTCCGTGGAGCCAGCATGTCCCGGTTCGGGAATGCGAATCGCGGCGCAGCGATTTGACCGAAGCGCCGCCATCGCCCGCGAGCGCTCGTGCCAGCCGCTCGCCGATTTTCCGATCGCGCGCGCCGGCAAAGTCGATGAAACCGACGGGGCACACAAAGTGCGCCGCGAATTCCGCCTTGTCCTTGCGCGTCGCCAGCAGCATCGACCCGCCGCCGCGGTTCGATGTCATCGGCATCATGAGACGGCCGCGGGATTTCAGCGCGTTCAGCCAAATATCCAGGGGGTGACTGGCCCCCGCGCTGGCCATGATGACGTCGGCGGGGTCGAGGGCGATACGGGAGCCGTCTGCCTGTCGGACGCGTACATGCGGCCATGGTGCGAGCGCCACCCGCGCGCGCTCAGCCAAGGCCGGATCGATCTCGATCGCCGTGATGTCGCCGGTCGGTCCGATCATTTCGGCGGCAATGGCGGTGTAGTAGCCGGTACCGCAGCCCAGATGGATCATATGTTCGCCCGCGGAAACCGCGAGTTCGTCAAACAAGCGCGCCCACAAGCTCGGCTGTCCGTTGTTGATGCCGCGTTCCTCGTCGAGTGCCACCAGCACGTCGTGATAGACGTGGCGCGGATCGGCGTCGGGGCTCGTCCAATAGGCCGCGAGATTCATCGGGCTCTTGATCCGCCAGGGGCCGCCGCCCAGAAATCGCTCGCGCGGAACGGCGGCAAATGCCGCTACCAGAGCGGGTGAACGCACCGCGGCGGTGAAGCGAAGTTCCTCGGCGTAGTACTGTCGGGCTCGCTCGGTCGTCATTCCACCCCTCGACACGGGAAGCCTGTCCTGTCGTGACGCTAGCAGGGCCGAGCGCTTCGAGGAATGTCATGCCGACAATTGACGCGTGACCGTCGGCCATACCAATCTGCGGTGACGACGAAGGGAGGGATCGCTGAAAGCACCGCGGTTTGATTATTTACGCGCACGCACGCTCGACGAGGCGCTGAATGCGCTCGCGGCTCACGGTTGGGCGGCGAAGGTGCTGGCGGGCGGTCAGAGCTTGATTCCCGCCCTCGCCATGCGATTGAGCGAGCCCGCGCTGCTGATCGACATCAACGGCCTCGCGGCGCTGCAGGGAATCGAGTGGAGCGGAACCCATCTGAGGCTCGGCGCATTGGTGCGTCACGCCGAGTTGGAGACTTCGCCACTTGTGCGAATGCACGCGCCGCTTCTGGCGATGGCGGCGCCCCATATCGCGCATCCCGCTATCCGCAACCGCGGCACCCTCGGCGGGAGCCTCGCCTTTGCCGATCCGGCCGCGGAATTGCCGGCGGTCGCGGTGGCGCTCGATGCGAGCATCGTCCTGATGGGCCGCGGCGGCACGCGCCGCGTCGGCGCGCGCGGATTTTTTCGCGGTCTTTACGAGACGTCGCTGCAAAGCGACGAGATCATCGCGGCGGTCGATATCCCGCCGATGGAGCCGGAAAGCCGCGTGGCGTTTCTGGAATTGGTGCGCCGGCGCGGCGACTACGCGATGGCGGGGCTTGCCGCGACTGCTCGGATCGCGAACGGACGCATAGAAGCCGCCACTCTCGTCTATTTCGGCGTGGGGACTGCGCCCGTACCGGCGCGCGAGGCAGCCCAGGCGCTTGTGGACGGGCTTCCCACCGCGCGCTTGCAGGCGGCGCAAGCAGCGCTCGATCACGATCTCGATCCGCCCGCGGACCAACACGGCGATGCCGAGGTGAAGCGGCATCTCGCGCGCGTTCTGTTGGAGCGCGCAGTCACCGCTCTTGGAACACAATCCTCATGAGCGAGACGCACGCGATTCGCTTGCGGGTCAACGGCGAGGAGGTGAGCCGCCGTGTCTCGCCGCGCCAGAGCTTGGCCGATTTCTTGCGCGACGACCTCGGGCTCACCGGCACTCACTTGGGATGCGAGCATGGAGTTTGCGGCGCCTGCACCGTCCGGGTCGACGGCGGCATCATGCGATCCTGCTTGCTGCTGGCGGTGCAGCTCGACGGCGCAGAGGTCGAAACCATCGAGGGGCTCTCGGAGAGCGGCGCTATTGCGGATTTGCAAACGGCGTTCCATGAGCGAAACGCGCTGCAATGCGGCTTCTGCACCGCGGGAATGCTGATCACGACAGCGGCGCTGTTGGAGGCGAACGGAGCGCCGAGCCGTGCCGAAATCCGCGACTATCTCTCGGGCAACTACTGCCGTTGCACCGGTTATCACGCGATCGTCGATGCCGTGGAGGCGACGGCGCGGTCGCGGCGTCAACGGCAAGACCGATGAGCGGCCCGCTCTCCTTTCTCGATCGTCCGGCCGGCTATATCGGCCGCAGCATGCCGCGCGCCAATGCTCGGCGCCTGCTGCACGGTCGCGGGACCTTTGTGGACGACATTCGCCTGCCGCGCCTTGCGCACGCGGTGTTCCTGCGCAGTCCCTATGCCCACGCGCGCATCGTCGCGATCGACACGTCGGATGCCGCGCGCGTCGACGGCGTGATCCGGGTGGTGACGGCCAAGGATTTGGCCGGGCTTTACACGCCATGGGTCGGGGTGTTGACCCACCTCAAGGGAATGAAGTCCGCGCCGCAGCATCCGCTCGCACTGGACCGTGCCCGCTGGCAAGGCGAGCCGGTTGCCGCGGTGGTCGCCGAAGATCGAGCTGTCGCCGAGGACGCGCTCGCTCGCATTGCCGTCACCTGGGAGGAATTACCGGCGGTGACGGACATGGAGGGGGCGCTCGCGCCCGGCGCCGCGCCGATCCACCCGGAGCTCGGCGACAATCTCGCTTATCAGCGCAGCTTGGACGCGGGTGCCGTCGATGCCGCCTTCAAGGCGGCCGATCTCGTGATCGAGGATGTATTCGAGTTCGCGCGCCACACCGGCGTTTGCCCGGAGACCCGCGCGATCCTCGCGGATTTCAATCCCGGCGAGGGGACGCTCGTCGTGCACCACTCCTCGCAAGTTCCGCACATGATGAAGGAGGTCATCCTTCGGCATTTCTCGCTCGCGGAGACGCAGGTGCGCGTGATCTGTCATGACGTCGGCGGTTCCTACGGCATCAAGATTCACGTTTATCCCGACGAAATGGCGACGATTGCGCTCGGCATCCTGCTGAAGCGGCCGGTCAAATTCGTCGCCGATCGGCTCGAATCCTTCGTTTCCGACATCCATGCGCGCGAGCATCGCGTCAAAGGCCGGATCGCGCTTGATAAATTCGGCGAGATTCTTGCCTTCGAAATCGACGACCTCACGGGCATCGGCCCCTTCTCCACGTATCCGCGAAGCAGTGCAGTCGAAGGCAATCAGGTCGTGAACCTCATGGGCGCGTGGTATCGCGCGCCCAATTATCGTGCGCGGCTTCGGGTCGCGTTTCAGACCAAGCCGCCGACCTCGCAATACCGCGCGGTCGGCCACCCCATCGCCTGCGCCGTGACCGAGGGGCTGGTGGACCAAGCGGCGCGCGCTCTTGCGATCGATCCGGCGGAGCTGCGGCGGCGCAATCTGCTGGCCGACGACGCCTATCCGCATACCTCGCCCGCGGGACTGATCTTCGAGGGGCTCTCGCATCAGCGGTGTCTCGAGCGCATGCTCGAGTTCGCGCGATACGACGCGCTGCGGCGCGAGCAGCAGGATTTCCGAGCGCGCGGCGTCCACCGCGGCATCGGTCTCGCGTGCTTCATCGAGATCACCAATCCCGGTCCCGCCTTCTACGGCGTAGGCGGCGCGCCGATCTCCGCGCAGGACGGCGCGAGCCTGCGTCTCGATCCCGGAGGGACCGTTACCTGCGCCGTCAGCGTCACCGAGCAGGGCCAGGGCAGCGAGACGATGGTGGCGCAGATCGCGGCGAGCGTGCTGGGCATCCCGATCGAACGTGTGCGCGTCGTGACCGGCGATACCGAGCGCACGCCCTATGGCGGCGGCACATGGGCATCCCGGGGGACGGGGATCGCCGGCGAAGCGGTGCTGCAGGGCGCCAAGGCGCTCCGCGCCAACATTCTCGTGCTTGCGGGTGCAATTCTGCAGTCAGCACCCGCGACACTCGATATGAGCGAGGGTTGGGTGGTCGACGCCGTGACCGGGACCCAGCGAATGCCTCTCGAAGAGGTCAGCCGCGCCGCCTATTTCCGCGGCGATACGCTGCCGCCCGATGTGCAGCCGGAACTGCTGGCCTCGCGTCATTACATGCCGCGCGATTTCCCATTTGCCTTCACCAACGGCATCCAGTGCTGTTACGTGGAGGTCGATACCGAGACCGGTTTCGTCAAGCTCATCAAGCATTGGGTGGTCGAGGATTGCGGCACCGTGATCAATCCGCTGCTGGTGGAGGAGCAGATTCGCGGCGGCGTGGTGCAAGGCCTGGGTGCCGCGCTCTTCGAGCAATGCCTCTACGACGCCGCCGGGCAATTGCAGAACGGTACGCTCGCCGATTATCTGGTGCCGATGGCGGCGGAGATGCCGGACATCGAGATCGCCCATGTGACGACGCGGACCTCCAGCTCCGGGTTGGGCGCCAAAGGCGTCGGCGAAGCCGGTACCGCCGGAGCCTCGGCCGCGGTCATGAACGCGATCAACGACGCTCTCGCGCCCCTCGGCGCCAAGCTCACGGCGCAGCCCTTCACGCCCGCGAGGGTATTGCGGGCGCTGGGGAAGGTCTAGCCATCTTCGCCTGCTTGCTCGCCGCGAGTTCGCTTGCCCGCGGTCGCGGTGCTGGGGCATGCTGCGCGCCGGTCACAGAAAAAATGGGTTCGCAGGGGAGGAACCATGAGCGACGCACATCGTGCCGTCATTTCGCGCCGCGCCCTATTGGCTGCCGTCAGCACCGCGACATTGCTGCCGAAGCACGCTCTGGCGGAAGCAGAGCCCGTGCGCGTGGGTTTTCTCACGGTCAAGACCGGCCCGCTCGCCGCCGGCGGCGCGCAGCAGCAGGAGGGCGTGGCGTGGTTCCTTAAAGAACGAGACGGCACGATTGCCGGTCGGAAGATCGAGCTCATTACCGCCGACACGGCCGGGGTTCCCGCGACCGCCAAGACGCGGGCGCAGGAACTGGTGGAGCGCGACAAGGTCCACGTGATGATCGGACCGCTCGCGACCAACGAGGCGCTGGCGATCGACGACTATGTGCGCCAGTCGGAGGTGCCGATGATCACGACGACCTCGTCGGCGACTGTCGACCTGCGCGCACATCCGCTCAATCCGTGGCTGCTGCACGCCGGCGGCACCGCCCCGCAGGTGACGTATGCGCTCGGCGACTATGCCGCAAGGACGCTTGGTTACAAGCGGATCGGGATCGTTGCCGAGGACTTCACTTATGGCTACGAGGGGGCGGGCGGATTTCAGCTCGCGTTCGAGGCGGCCGGCGGCAAGATCGTGCAGAAGCTTTGGCCGCCGCTCAATGCGCCGGAGTACGGCGCCTATCTCGCTCAGATCAAGCCCGACCTGGACGCGATCTATCTGGGGATGGCCGGCATCAATCCGCTGCGCTTCCTCAAGGCCTATGCGGAGTATGGCCTGGCCGGAAAAATCCCGATACTCGGCAACACCACCGCGACCGACGAAGGCATCCTGCGCAACATGGGCGACGAGGCCCTGGGCGTGGTGACGGCCGGATGGTACGCGGCGACCATCGACACGCCGGACAACCGCAGGTTCGTCGACGGAATCAATGCGGAGTACAAGCACGATCCCGGCTTCTACACGGCCGGCACCTATGAAGCGCTGCTGATCATCGAGGCCGCGCTCGCCAAGATCGGTGGCAAGGTCGAGGATGCCGCGGGCTTCCTCGAAGCGCTGCACAATGTTCACCTCGATCACGGCCCGATCGGGCCGGTTCATCTCGACGAATATGGAACGCCGATCCTCGACATCCACATCCGCAAGGTCGAGCGGCACGGGGGCAGGCTGGTCAACGCGATCATCAAGACCTATCCGCAGGTGAGTCAGTTCTGGACTTACGATCCCGCAACGTTCATGCAGCAACCGGCGTTCTCGCGCGATTTCCCGCCGGCAAAGTACCTGGAATAACGGGCATGCGCACGGCGCTTCGCCTCCTCGCGCTCGGCCTAGCCATGTTGTTGGTGGGCGCAGCGCAGGCCGAAGAGCCGCTCAAGGTGCGGGCCGGCTGGGCCAATACGCCCTCGACCATGACGCCGCTGCTATTCCTCAAGAAGGACATTCTCAAGCACTACGGCCGGTCCTATGTGGTCGAGCCGATCCGCTTCGGAGGCACCTCGCCCGAGATAACCGCGCTTTCGACGGGCGAACTCGACATCGCGACCTTGGCGTTCTCCTCCTTCGGCGCTGCGGTCGAGAATGCCGGGCTCGACGATCTCCGCATCGTCGCCGACAGCTTCCAGGACGGCGTCGAGGGTTATTTTTCGACACAGTATATGGTGCGTGCGGATTCGCCGATCCGCGCGATCGAGGATCTCAAGGGGAAGGTGATCGCGTCGAATGGCATCGGCGGCGCGATCGACATGGCGATCAGAGCCATGCTGCGCGAGCATGGGCTGGAGGATCGCCGCGACTACAGCTTGGTCGAAGTGGCGTTCGCGGCGCTCAATCCGATGCTGATCGACGGGAAAGCGGAAATGGTCGGCGACATCCCGCCCTTCGTCTACGCTAGGGGATTCGACGAGCAGACCCGCGTGTTGTTCCGCATGAGGGATGCGATGGGTCCGACGCAGATGGTGCTCTACGCCGCGCGCAAGGAATTCCTCGACACTCATCGCGCGGCGCTCGCGGATTTCTTGGAGGACTGGGTGCGGGCGCTGCACTGGTACCTCGATCCCGCGAATCACGAGGCGGCGGTCGCAATTGTCGCCGATTTCACCAAGCTCCCGCCCGAGCAGTTCCGCGACTGGCTCTTCACCAAGAAAGACTACTACCGCGACCCCGACGCGCGCCCCAACTTGGACGCGCTTCAGCGCAACATCGAAACCCAGCGCGCGCTTGGATTCCTCAAGTCACCACTCGACGTGCGGCAGTACACGGATTTGAGCTTGATCGACGAGGCCGCGCGGAGGGTGAAGGGACAGTAGGTGTCGGCGGGCTCGCTGTAACAGTGTGCGGAGCGGGTTGCGGGCTGGGAAGGAGGACCGTTCATGGCGAATTTTCTCGATCCCGTCCGGCTCGGCGGCTCGCATGCCTTGCTGGTTCCCCTTGCGCACGAGCACCACGATGATTTGGCGGAAGCGGTGCGGGACGGCGAGCTCTGGAACCTCTGGTATACGATCGTGCCGAGCCCGCAGGACGTAGAGGCCGATATCGACCGCCGGCTCGCGCTGCAGGCCAAGGGCATGGCGCTGCCGTTCGCGGTGATCGCAACCGCCAGCGGGAAGGCCGTGGGCGTGACCAGCTATCTCAACATCGATGGGCAAAATCGGCGCGTTGAAATCGGCGGAACCTGGTATCGGTCGTCGTTGCAGCGCACGGCCCTCAACACGGAATGCAAGCTGTTGCTTCTAAGCCACGCCTTCGAAGCGAAGGACTGCATCGCGGTCGAGTTTCGCACTCACTTCATGAATCACCAGAGCCGCCGAGGCATCGAACGCCTCGGCGCCAAGCTTGACGGCATTCTGCGCAATCACATGATCATGGCCAATGGCACGCTCCGCGACACCTGCGTCTACAGCATCGTCGCGACGGAGTGGCCAACCGTTAAGGCAAACCTGACCTGGCATCTCGCGAGGCCGCGTGCACTCCCTACCGCTTCTCCTTCGGCACCTTGATGCCCAGCAGCTTGGCGGCGTTGCCGCCAAGCAGCTTCGCCTTGTCGGTCCCTGAGAGGCGGAGGCGCTGCACGCTGCCGACGGGATCGGGATCGGCCATGTCGTAGGGATAGTCGCTGCCGAGCAGCACGTGATCGGGACCCCACTCCTTCACGAGATAGCCGAGCTGATGCTCGGTAAATACGATGGTGTCGAAGTAGAGCTTCTTCAGATAGCTGGTCGGGCGCTTTGAAATTTCCCGCCGGCAGTCGGAGCGCGCCCGGTGTGCGTGGTCCATGCGCCCGGAATAGGCCGGCAGGAAGCCGCCGCCATGCGCCACCACCATCTTGAGCCGGGGATAGCGGTCGAGGACGCCGCCGAAGATCAGATGGCTCACCGCGACGGTGGATGCCAAGGGGTTGCCGATCACGTTGATGAAGTAATGGTTGGCGAGGCGCTCGCCGCTGGTGAAGCCGCTCGGATGCATGAAGACGACGACGCCGAGCTCTTCCGCCTTGGCGAAGAACGGGCGGAAGCGCTCGCCGGAAAGCTCCTCGCCCCCTACGTCAGTACAAATCTCGACGCCGCGCATGCCCAGTTGCTTGACGGCGCGCTCAAGCTCCGCGACCGCAAGCTCGGGCGCTTGCAGCGGCACGGTGCAGAGACCGACGAAGCGATCGGGATGCCCCGCCACGACCTCGGCAAGATTGTCGTTGATGGTGCGCGCGACCTCGCGGCCGAGTCCGGGCTCGGTCCAGTAGTAGTACTGGCCGGGCGCGGTCGAAATTGCCTGGATGTCGATGCCGGCCTTGTCCATGTCCTTGAGGCGCTGCGGCAGCGAGGTGAGCTTGGTGCGGATCGTGATCGCCTGCTGGCGGTTCACTTCGCGCGTGGCCTCGTTGGCAAAGCGAGCCAGCGAATCGCGCATCGGGTCGGCAACAGGCTTCACCAGATCGTCCGCCGCGGGCGTGTGCACGTGACAATGGATGTCGACGGTCAGGCTCCGCGAGCGCCCGGCGCGGCGGCCTTTGGCCTTGATGCTGGCGTGGGCCGCGCGGGCCGGGCTGCAGGTGTAGAGCATTCAATTCCTCCGCAAGATTTTTGAGCTGGGTTTAGGTAAGCGTTCGGCAAGCCCGCCAAACCTTGAGCGGCGTTGCCGGCATGTCGAGGCGCCGCCCGGCCTCGGTCGGGATCGCGTCCGCAATCGCGTTCATGACCGCGGCGAGCGCGCCCGTGGTGCCGGCCTCGCCCACGCCTTTGACGCCGAGTGGGTTGGTCCTGCACGGCACCGGGTGCGACGCGAGCGCGAAGCTCGGCATGTCGTCGGCGCGCGGCATCGCATAATCCATGAAGGTGCCGGCAAGCAGCTGGCCACTGTCGCGTTCATAGTGGGCGTCTTCCATCAGCGCCTGGCCCACGCCCTGCGCCACCGCGCCGTGCATCTGTCCTTCCATCATCACGGGGTCCAACACCCGTCCGCAGTCATCCACCGCGGTGTATTGCAGAAGGCGCACCACGCCGGTTTCGGGATCGATTTCGACTTCGGCGACGTGGCAGCCATTGGGAAAGGATTGCGGCACTTCCACGTTGGCGAGCGTGTCGAGGCTCTCGCCCAGCGCCTTCGCCTTGCCCGCCAGATCGAACAAACCGATGCGACGGTCGGTGCCGGCGATCTCGAACACGCCGCCCGCATAGCGGATGTCGCTCTCGGCGGCTTCGAGGACCTGCGCCGCCATCTTGCGGGCTTTTTCCAGCATGATCTCGACAGCGCGCATCGTTGCGGTGCCCGAAGTCATGACGCCGCGCGAGGCGACCGTGCCCATGCCGATGACGCCGAGCCGGGTGTCGCCTTGCTCAACCACGATGCGGTCGGCCGGGATTCCCAGCAGCTCGGCCGCGAGCGCTCGATAGAGCGTGCGATGACCTTGGCCGCTGGCACCCCCGGCCAGCGCCAGCGAAAGCGTGTCGCCTCCGGGGAAGCGCACCGCGGCGCTCTCTTGGGGTTGGCCGCCCGCGTGCTCGAGGAAACAGGAGATGCCGAGGCCGCGGCGCTTTCCGGCCGCTTCCGATTGCGAACGCCGCCGCGCGAACCCCGCCGTATCGGCGAGGTGCCGGGCCTCATCGAGCATGGCCGCGAATTCGCCGCCATCGATCACGGCGCCCAACGCGGTCCGGTAGGGAAAGCGGTCGGGCGGAATGAAATTCCGCCGGCGCAATTCGATGCTGTCGATCCCCGTGACCCGCGCTGCCTCCTCGATCAGCCGTTCCATCGCATAATTCGCCTCGGGCCGGCCGGCGCCGCGATAGGGACCAATGGGCACGGTGTTGGTGAAGACGCAGCGGATGCGCGTTTCGATGCGCGGAATGTCGTACATGGTCGGCAGGCAGCGCGCAAAGTTCACCGTCGAGATGAAGGCGCCCTGCGAGCTCAGATAGCCGCCCATCGCCGCCAGCACGTCGACGCGCAGAGCCAGGAAGCGCCCGTTGCGGTCGATGGCCAACGTCATTTCCGTCACGGTATCGCGCGCCTGCATGTCGCTGAGGAAGGCCTCGGCGCGGGTCGAGCTCCAACGCACGGGCCGGCCTAGTCGGCGCGCCGCGACAATGATGGCGGCATACTCGGGATAAGAGGGCGACTTCATGCCGAAGCCGCCGCCGACGTCGCCGCTGACGACGCGGAGCTTCTCCCGCTCGACACCGAGCACGCCGATCATCTGCCCCTGGAGCGCCGACACGCCCTGTGAGCCCGCATGCAATGTCACGACGCCACTGACGGGATCGACCGCGGCGGTGCCGCCGCGAGGCTCCATCGAGGCCACGATGATGCGCTGATTGATGACGCAGGCGCGTGCTATATGCGCCGCCTGCGCAAAGAGTGCATCGATGGCGCGTGCGTTGGCGCCGTCGGCATCGTCCGGGCCGCCCCAGTCGAGGGCGACGTTGCCGGGGGCCTCGGGCCAAAGCTGCGGCGCTCCGGGCGCGATGGCGTCGTGGAGATCGATCACGGCCGGCAGAGGTTCGTATTCGACATCCACCAGTTCCGCCGCATCGAGCGCCGCCGCCTGAGTTTCGGCGACCACCAGCACCACGGCATCGCCGACGTGCTGCACGGAGCGATCCGCGAGCGCCGGACGGAAGGGGACGATGATCGGCTTGCCGTCACGCCCCTTCTGCGGCATCACGCGGGCGATGTTCTGAATGCCGCCGGCCGCCATGTCGGCGCCGGTGAAGACGGCGAGCACGCCCGGTGCCTTGGATGCGGCCGTCGTGTCGATCTTGCGGATCAGCGCGCGCGCGTGGGGCGAGCGCACGAACACCGCGGCCGCGGTTTGCTCCTCGCGTGTGTCGGCATGAAAGCGGCCGTGTCCGGTCAGCAAGGCCTGATCTTCGACGCGGCCGTTCCAGGGTTGATGCGGTGGGGTGGTCATGGTGGAGAAATTCTCTTCCGGAGTTGATGTCACTCTCTACCAGAGCCGCGCGACGCCGTAGTGGTCAAAAATTTCGTCGCGCGAGATCAGGTGCAGTGACCCGTGAATTGACTGAGCGGCCAGCATGCGGTCCCAGGGATCCCGATGCGGCAAAGGCAAGCCGCCTGCGACTTGGCAGTGCCGAAGGGAAATCGGTAATTCTCGAAATCCCTGCGAGACGAGCACCGCCGCCAAATCGGCCGCCAGGATGCCCGCTCCCGGCAATTTCCCGATCCGGTGTTTGGTGGCTATTTCCCAGGCCGAGGCAGCGCTGACGAAAACCTCGTTGGCTTCGTCACTGATCGCCGTCTTGGCGGAACTCGATAGCTCGGAACTGCCGGCGATCCACCAAATGAGCACATGTGTATCGAGTAGCAGCTGCACCGGACCTTATTCCCGGACCTTATTCCCAAGCTTTCAGTTCGTCCTCGGGGAGTGGCTCGAAAAATTCCGGTCCAATCCAGACCTTTCCTCGGAGCGCACCGAATTGCCGTTTTCCGGCCGATGCGATCGGGACCAGCTTGGCCACCGGCCTTCCATCCCGAGCAATTATTATGGTCTCGCCCGCCTCGACGCGCGCAAGTAGCTGAGACAGATGGGTTTTCGCATCGTGCGTATTGATAAATCCGTCGTCCATACCGCCCCTCCTCCAACTTAGCTAACCTATTAGCTAATGCCTGCGGTGTCAACAATCGCTATCGGTTGTATAACCTGTCCGCGAATTAGAGTTAGGGGAAGGCTGACGAGATTATCAGCACCGACTGCGAGCGTCCGATGCGCATGTACTAATAAATCCCCAGGTGCTGATGCAGGTCGATGCGGCTGCGTTTCAGTTGCTCGGCGGTGCCCTCGACTGCCACGCGGCCGCTGTTCAGGATCACGATATCGTCGGCCACGTCGAAGACCAGCTTGGCGTTCTGCTCCACCAGCACGATCGCAAGCCCGCTCGCCTTGAGGCTGCGGATCGTCGCCATGACATCGGCGACGATCTGCGGTGCCAGGCCCTCGGAGGGCTCGTCCATCAGCAGCACGCGCGGATTGGTCATGAGCGCGCGGCCGATCGCCAGCATCTGCTGCTCGCCGCCGGAGAGATATCCGGCGATCTGCTCTTTGCGCTCCCGCAGGCGCGGAAAGGTCTGGAACACTCTCTCGATCGTCCAAGCTGCTTCACCGGCACCGCGCGGTCGGCGGGCCGCGACGATCAGATTCTCGCGCACGCTGAGGCTCTTGAAGATGCGCCGTCCCTGCGGCACGAGCGCCACGCCCTCGGCCGCGATCAGCTCGGGCGGGCGACCTCCGACGGGGACGCCGAACACCTCGACCGCGCCTCGGCGCGGCGCGAGCAGGCCCATGGCGACGTTGAGCGAAGTGGTCTTGCCGGCGCCATTGCGGCCCAGGAGACCGAGCAGGCTCGCGTTGCGCAGGCGGAACGACACGCCCTGCAGGACGTGGCTATCCCCGTAGAAGGCGTCGACGCCCACCAAGGCGAGCGCGTCATTCACCAAGATAGACCTCCCGGGTGCGCTTATCGTTCACCACTTCGCTGCGCGTTCCCTCGACGATTACCTCGCCGAAGTGCAGGAGCGTGATGCGCTCGGCAAAGTCGAGCGCCACGTCCATGTCGTGCTCGATCATGACGATGGTGACATCGCGCGGGATGCTCGCCAGCAGCTTCTGAACCTCGCGCCGCTCCTCGAGGGAGAGACCGGCGAAGGGTTCGTCCAGCAGCAGCAATTTTGGCGACTGTGCCAGCGCCATCGCGATCTCGACGCGCCGCCGCTCGCCGTAGGATGTTTCCGCCAAGGGGCGGTTGCCGAGATGATCGAGCCCGACACGCGCGAGCGCTCGCTCGGCGGACTCGCGAAGCGCCGCCTGGCTCCGCAGCGGCAGCAACGGGTTCCAGCGCAGCGGGGACAATCCGAGCAGCGCCAGGGTCACGTTGTGGAGCAGCGTATCGCGCGGGAACAGCGTGATGATCTGATAGGTGCGCGCGAGCCCCAG
Source organism: Allostellaceae bacterium (assembly GCA_035517495.1). Lineage (GTDB taxonomy): Bacteria > Pseudomonadota > Alphaproteobacteria > ATCC43930 > CGMCC-115725 > DASZHJ01. Next base: position 33,171 of record DATIYT010000131.1, read on the forward strand.
GTGAGTCCGCCGCCACGCCGCCATGCCCGTGATCTCGCGCTCGAACAGGCGGATTGCGCCGGCGTCGGCCCTGATCTCGCCGGTGATGAGATTGAAGAGCGTGGTCTTGCCGGCGCCGTTCGGGCCGATGATGAGGCGCCGCTCGCCGGCCGGGACTTCGAAATTGATGCCGCGCGTCACCCTGAGGCCGCCGAACGACTTGTCGAGGGCTTTGAGTTCGAGCGCGATCACGGCGCGGGCTCCTTGGCGGCGGCCGGTGCCGGCGGGGGGCGGCCGATCTGCCCGAAGGCCCAACGCCAGAGCCGAGTTGAGCCCGGCACCAGCCCCTCGGGCATGAAGATGATGATGGCGACGAAGATCGCTCCGAGCACCAGGTTCCAGCGCTCGATATAAGCGCTCGCGACATTCTTCATCACGACGACCAGCGCGGCCCCTGCGACCGGACCCAGCAGCGTTCCGGTGCCGCCCGAAATCACCATTAGCAGCGCTTCGGCGGAGGCCGGAAGCGCCATCATCTGGGGGCTCACGAATTGCTGGTAGTAGCAATAGAGGAGGCCGGAGACCCCGCTCCAAAAGCCCGAGAACAGAAAGGCGAGGAAGCGGATGAGCCAGACGTTGAATCCGAGCGCGGCCATCCGCCGTGCCTGGTCGCGCGCGCCGCGCAGGCTGGTGCCCAAGGGCGAGCGCACGAACAGCGTCATGCTCGCAATCGCCATCAGGAACACGATCAACGTGAAATAATAGAAGCCGGTGGCGGAAGCGAGCGAGAGACCGAAGGGCATGGGCCGCGCCGGGACCGAGATGCCGTTGTCGCCGTCGGTGAGGCTGATCCAGCGATAGGCGGTGCCCCAGAGGATCTGCCCGAGCGACAGCGTGATCATGAGGAATCCGATCCCGGTGGCGCGCAGCGAGAGCACGGCATAGATCGCGGAGACCGCCAGCGTCAGCACCAGCGCCACGGCGGCGCTTTCGAGCTGGCCCGCGCCTCGGCTCAGCAGCCAAGCCACGGCGTAGGCGGCAACCCCCAGCAGCCCCGCATGTCCAAGCGAGACGAGGCCGCCATAGCCCACGAGGACGTTGAGGCTGAGCGCCAGGATCGCGTAAATCAGAATCTGGCTCACAATATTGACGTAGAAGCCGTTCGCGACCCAGAGCGGGACTGTCGCCAGCAGCAACAGTGCCGCGAGCGCCGCGGCGCCGCGCGCGATCATGGCGCATGCCGTCCGAACAGGCCCTGCGGGCGGATCACCAGCACCGCCAGCATCGGCAAGAACAGGATCACATAGGCGAGCTCGGGAAAGAGCGCCGGGCCGAAATTGTAGAGAAAGCCCACGATGAAGCTGCCGACCAGCGCGCCGAGCAGGCTGCCGGTGCCGCCGAGGATCACCACGATGAGCGCAAGCGGCAGCATGTCGATGTCGAGGCCGGGATAGACCGAGAGGATCGGCCCGCCCATCACGCCCGCAAACCCCGCGAGCCCCGCGCCAAGCGCGAACACCAACGTGAAGAGGCGCGAGACGCGGATTCCCATGACGCGCGCGATTTCCGCGTCATCGACGCCCGCACGGATCATCGCGCCCAGGCGCGTGCGGTCGAGCAGCAGCCAGAGCGCCGCCGCCACCACGGCCGCCACCAGCACCACGGCGAGGCGGAACTTCGGAAACACCACGATGCCGATCGGCAGAAAACCCCGAAGCTCGGGCGGCTGCTCGATCGGGATCGGATCGCCTTTCCAGATCATGAGACAGAGATCGGCGACGATGAAGGAGAGGCCGAGGGTCAGTAGAACCTGCGCCAGTTCCCGCCCCGCGAGTTGGCGCAGCAGCAAGCGCTCGATCAGCGCGCCGATCGCCGCCATGAGCGCGCCGCTCGCGAGCGCCGCCACCCAGAAATTCAAGCCTTGCCCCAGGAAGAACACCCCGAAATAAGCGCCCAGCATGAAGAACGAGCCGTGCGTCAGGTTCGGAATGCGCATCAGCCCGAAGATCAGCGAGAAGCCCGCCGACAACAGGAAAAGCAGGCCGCCGAGCGCGATGCTGTTGACCGCGAGCGTGATCCAGAGCGTCATCGCGGCGTTCGGTTGCGGTCCAAGGTCAGATTTTCACGGGCGCCGCGTCGCGTGAGTAGACGGGGGTCGCAAGGTACTTGGCCTCGTCGTAAGTCCAGAACTGGCTCACGTCAGGGTAAGTCTTGACGATCGTGTTGACGAGCTTGCCGTCCTTACGGTCCAAGCGACGGATGAACACGTTGCCCACGACGTTGCCGAGATGATCGAAGCGGAGCGGGCCGCGCGGCGTGTCTTGGAGCGAAACCTGCCGCAGCGCGTCGATCAGCGCCTGCTTGTCGTCGGTCTTGCCGCCGGTTTTCTGCAGCGCCGCCTCGATGCACATGCCGTTGACGTAGCAGCCCGCGGAATAACCGCCGGGCAGCACCTCATATTCCTTCGCCATCCCCGCCACGAACCGTTTGTTGCTCTCGGTCGCGACGTCGGGCGAATACCAATGCGCGGAAATCGCGCCCAGCGCTTCGTCGCCGAAACTCTTCAACAGCGCGTCGTCATAGGCGGTCCAGCCCCCGAGGCGGGGAAATTTCAGTCCGGCATCGACGTATTGGCGGTTGAATTTGACCGGGTTCGACCCGGCGAAGCCGTTCCAGACCCCGTCCACGTCTTGGATCTGCGCGAGGTAGGGAGTGTAGTCGGCGGTCACCAGCGGCGGCCAGAGCTTGAGGGTGATCTTGCCGCCGTTGTCCTCGAAGACGCGTTGGAAGCCGCCGGCCTGCTCATAGCCAAAGGCGAAATCCTCCGAGATGGTCGCCACGCGCTTCAAATTCATGTCCTTCGCCGCATACTCACCGAGCGGGTGATTGCATTGCGAGGAGGTCGAGGACGCGCGGATGAAGAATGGATTGGGCTTGCGCTGCGTCATGTCGTCGGCCGCTGCCAGGCTCAGCAACGGCACCTTGGCCTGCGCGATGTAGTCGGTGATCGCCAGCAGTTCGAAGGCGGCGAGCGGGCCCACGATGAAATCGACGTTCTCGCGCTCGACCAGCTCCTGCGCCTTGGTCTTGGCGCCCGCGGGGCTGCCGCCGGTGTCGGCCGAGATCATCTCCGCCTTGCGTCCGGCCAACGTGCCTCCACGATCCCTTAACAAGAGGGCGAGGCCCTGCTCCATCTGGATGCCGCCTTGCGCGAGCGGGCCGGTCTTGACGGTCAGCAGTCCGACCTTGACCGGGGCGGCATCGGCGAGCGCGGGCGCGCCCAAGAGCGCAGTTGCCGCGGCTCCCGCCATGAAATCGCGGCGATTGGTCTTCCAGGCCATTAAAACCTCCCATCCTCGGCCGCTCCCGCCGGGAGGGCGCATCTTGTTGATTGTCCGCATGATGGAGGCGGGTGCGCGCGGCCGTCCAGGGGAAAATGGCGGCGGCGAATGTCGCGCCCGATTCCACGTCCCGCCGGCCGGCGGTGGTTGACCCACGATCTTATCAAATGATAAAAAGCGAGATGACCACGACCCGTCGGCACGCGTTTCGGCGATGAAGCTCGGCTATTTCACGATGCCGCTGCATCCGCCGGAGCGCGACTACAGCGAGACTCTGCGCGAGGACCGCGAAGCCATCCTGTTGGCCGATCGTCTCGGCTACGAGGAGGCGTTCGTGGGTGAGCACGTGACAGATCGCGCGGAGACCATCACCTCGTGCCTGGTCTTCATCGCGAGCCTGATCGGCGACGCCAAGCGGATCAAGCTCGGCAGCGGCACCGTCAACCTTCCGAATACGCACCCCGCTGCCGTGGCGGCACAGGTGGCGATGATCGACCACCTGCTGCAAGGTCGTTTTCTGCTCGGCATCAGCCCCGGCGGTCTTCGCTCGGACGCCGAAGTGTTCGGCAATCTCGATGCCGACCGCACCGCGATGTTCGTCGAGGGCATCGACATGGTGCTGAAGATATGGGCCTCCGAGCCGCCCTATAACCTCGAGGGCAAGTTCTGGAAGGTGAGCACCGCCCGCACCATGGATCTGGAAATCGGACAGGGCGCCATCCTGCGGCCGCTGCAAAAGCCGCATCCGCCCATCGTGGTGACGGCAGTGGCGCCATTTTCAAAGGGCGTTACGGCGGCGGCGGAACGCGGCTGGAAACCGATTTCCGCGAACTTCCTGCAGCCGGTCTGGGTCGCCTCGCACTGGCCGATGTACGAGCAGGGCTGCAAGAACGCCGGCCTTCCCGCGCGCCGAAGCGATTGGCGCGTCGCCAAGAGCATCTTCGTCGGGGATGACGAGGCGGCGGCCCGCCGCTACGCCAAGGAAGAGGGAAGCCCCTATCGCTTTTATTACCGCAACCTCTCGCGCAAGCTGATCGGCAACGGGCGTCCCGATCTGTTCAAGCACGATCGCGCGATGCCCGACAGCGCCATCACCCTCGACTACATCGTCGACAGCCTGGTGATCTGCGGCACGGTCGAGAGCGTCGTCGAGCAACTGCTGAATTTTCGCGAGACGGTTGGCGACTTTGGAACCCTTCTCTACGCCGGCCACGATTGGGTCGATCCCAAGCTCGGCCGTCGTTCCATGGAGCTGATGGCGAACGAGGTGATGCCGAGGGTCAACAAGGCGATCGGCTCCGGCTAGAGCATGTTCCGATCAGATTGATTCGGACCATGCTCAAGGTTCGTCGATATTGCCGCATTTTCTGCGCCGAACCGGTGCCCACTTCGGCGGAAAATGCTGTAGGGAGGCGCGGGATGGACGGAGCGCGGAGCGAGCTGCGCGACGGCATGGCGATTGACTGGGACGTGCCGATCGCGATGGATGACGGCTTGGTCCTGCGCGCCGATGTGTTCCGGCCGCCGGTTGTGGGACGCTTTCCCGTGCTGCTGACCTATGGTCCCTATGCGAAGGGGCTCGCGTTCCAGGAAGGTTATCCGAGCGCCTGGGAGCGGATGGCGTCGCTGCACCCCGACGTGACCGCCGGCTCCTCCAACAAGTACCAGAATTGGGAGGTGGTCGACCCCGAGAAGTGGGTGCCGGAGGGCTATGTCTGCGTGCGCGTGGATTCTCGGGGCTGTGGGCGCTCGCCCGGCTACATCGATCATTTCTCGCCGCGCGAGACCCGCGATTTCTACCTCTGCATCGAGTGGGCGGGTACGCAGGATTGGAGCGACGGCAAGGTCGGGCTCTCCGGGATTTCTTATTACGCGATCAACCAGTGGCACGTCGCTTCCTTGCAGCCGCCGCACCTCGTTGCAATGTGCGTCTGGGAGGGTGCGGCCGACTGGTACCGCGACATGACCCATCACGGCGGGATCGTCTGCACCTTCTGGGCCAATTGGTACGACATGCAGGTGAGGACTGTGCAGCACGGGCTCGGCACGCGCGGGCCCAAGAGCCGCGTCACCGGCGATCTCGTCTGCGGACCCGAGACGCTCTCCGAGGAGGAATTGGCGCGCAACCGCAGCGATTTCGGCGCCGAGATCGTGGCGCATCCGCTCGATGACGCCTATCACAAGGCGCGCAGCCCGATCTGGGAGAAGGTGACGGTGCCGTTTCTGACCGCCGCCAATTGGGGCGGACAAGGGCTGCATCCCCGCGGCAATTTCGAGGGCTACGTGCGAGCCGCCTCCAAGGAGAAGTACCTTGAGGCGCACGGCATCGAGCACTGGACGCACTTCTATACCGACTATGGCGTGGCGCTGCAGAAGCGCTTCTTCGCGCATTTCCTTAAGGGCGAGCGGGATCAATGGGAACGCGAGCCCAAGGTCCGCCTGCAAGTGCGCCACGTCGACAGATTCGTCGAGCGTACCGAGAACGACTGGCCGATCCCGCGGACGCGCTGGACGCGGCTCTTTCCGCACCCTGACCTGAGCCTCCGTTCCGAGCCGCCGCGCACCGTTGCGGCGCTTGCCTATGACGCCAGGGGAGCAGGGCTCGATTTCCTGACGGCGCCGCTGCCGGAAGCGATGGAGATCACCGGTCCCTCGGCGGCGAAGCTGTTTCTGTCATCCAGTACCAGTGATGCCGACGTCTTCGTGGTGCTGCGCGTCTTCGCGCCCGACGGTACCGAGGTCGTGTTTCAGGGTGCGATCGATCCGCATACACCGATCGCACAGGGTTGGCTGCGCGCCTCGCACCGCAAGCTCGATCCGGCGCTGAGCAAATCCTATCGGCCCTATCACACGCACGACGAGCCGTGGCCACTGAAGCCTGGGGAGATCGCCGAGCTCGAAGTCGAGCTGTGGCCGACCTCGATCGTGGTGCCCAAGGGTTGCCGCATCGGCCTCACGCTGCGGGGCCGCGACTATGAGCATCCCGTTTCCGGCGGCCGCCTCTCCAATTTCAAGAACGAGCTCAGGGGTTGCGGGCCGTTTCTTCACGACGATCCGCGCGACCGCCCGCCGGCCGTGTTCGCGGGGCGCAACACGTTGCATCTGGGGCCGGAGCACGCGTGTAGCGTTCTGCTGCCGGTCATTTCTCCTTAGGATCGGCTTCATGCTCCTGACCCCGCGCCGCCGCGCCTATGCATCGAAGCCCAAGCCCGCGAAGAGCGGTCATGGCCGCCGCCTCGCGGCGCCCGATCGCGAACAGCAGATCCTCGCGGGCGCAATCCGCTATTTCGCCGAAGTCGGCTTCAACGGACAGACGCGCGAATTGGCGCAGCGCCTGGGCATTACCCAGCCGCTGCTCTACCGCTACTTTCCGACCAAGCGGAATTTGATCGAGCGCGTGTTCGGCGAAGTGTTTCTGAAGCGTCTCGATTCCCGATGGACGCGGCTCATAAGGGATCGCTCGCTGCCGCTCGAAGACCGGCTGATCGAGTTCTATCGGCACTACGCGCGCGCAACTTATACCTACGAGTGGATTCGCATCTACATGCATTCCGCGCTGCGCGGCAACGACATCAACCGCCGCTACATCAGGATCGTCGAGGAGCGGCTATTGAAGCCGATTTGCGTGGAGCTGCGCCATCGGGGAGGCCTGCCCGCCCCGGACGAGGTGCCGATCCGCGAACTCGAACTCGAGCACATTTGGGTAATGCACGGCGGGCTCTTCTATTATGCGGTCCGCAAGTACATCTATCAAAGCCGCGTCAGCGGCGATTTCGTGGGCATCGTCCGGCGCGCGGTGCGCGCGATGATCGCGGGCTATGCGGCAATCGGCATCGATATCGCGGAGGGAAAAGCGAAATGAAGGTCGGAGTGGTGGGCGTCGGCATCATGGGGTCGGCGATCGCGCGCAATATTCTCAAATCCGGCGCCGGCGTCGTCGGATACGACGTCGATCCCGCGCGCATGGGCGAACTCGAGTCCATGGGCGGCGCGTCCGCGGGTTCCGCCGGCGAAGTCGCCGCCGCTGTCGACGTGGTGGTGAGCAGCTTGCCCAGCGCCGCTGCGCTCGACGCGACGGTCAAGGCGATGGTCGCCCTGCCGAAGCGCAACTTGGTCGTATGCGAGCTGAGCACCTTGCCCATCGACGTGAAGACGAGGGCGCGCGATGCGCTGGCGGCGGCCGGGATCGCGATGCTCGATTGCCCGCTGAGCGGCACCGGCGCGCAGGCCGTCACCGGCGATCTCGCGGTGTTCGCGTCGGGCGATCGCGCCGCCTACGACCGAATTCAGGACGTTTTCCCGCGTTTCGCCAGGGTCACCCACTACCTCGGCGCCTTCGGCAACGGCAGCAAGATGAAATTCGTCGCCAATCTGCTGGTCGCGATCCACAACGTCGCCAGCGCCGAGGCGATCGTGCTCGGCCGCAAGGCCGGGCTCGATGCCGATCTCGTTGCGAAGGTCATACCGACGGGGGTCGGCACTTCCCGCGTCTTCGAGCTGCGCGCGCCGCTGATGGTAAAGGGTCGCTATGAGCCGCCGACAATGAAAGTCGAGGTGTGGCAGAAGGATATGGAGATCATCGGCGCCTATGCCAAAAGTCTCGGTGTCGTTACGCCGCTCTTCAGCGCGAGCGCGCCGATCTACGACGCCGCGGAGGAACGCGGCTTCGGCGGTCAGGACACCGCCGCCGTCTGCGCCGTGCTCGAGGAGATGTCGGGTATCGGCGGAGACTAGGCCGTGAACCCATAAATTTACTGGGCGAGGGCTTGCCAGAGTCCGCTATGCACCGATAGCGACCGAATTCCGCATCGCGAAATGACCCGATGGGCCACATGCAGAGATCGCGACACATCCATAACGAAACCACTTCTAAACTTTGACCTTATAGAGTGCGACCGGATTGTCCCAGAACGCTCGTTTCGACAATTCCGGCCCTAGCACGCGCTCGATGAGGTCGATGTCGGAGGCAAGAAAGGGCCGTTGAGCGCGCGTCGAAGGGAGATCGGTGCCGAACATCAGCGCGTCTGGATTTTTCTGTGCAATACTTTCGAGTGTCTTTGGGATGTCTACCTTGGTGCGGCCAAAGCCGGTCGCCTTCACTTTGCAGCCGGCGGCCACCAGATCGAGCAGGACCGGAACTCCCTCCTCGGTCATGCCGAGATGGTCGACGGAGATCTGCGGTAGCTTGGAAAGGCGGCCCACATGCGGCTTAAGTGCCGCGGCATCGATGTAAAACTCGCAGTGCCATCCAGCAACGGCGTGGCAGCGCGACGCCAGCGCCACGATTTCGTCGATGTCATCATTGAGGCCACGTAACACGTTGAAGCGAACCGCGCGCACTCCGATAGTGCCAAGCCTCACAATCTCTTCATCAGGATAATCGTTTGGGATTTGCGTTACGCCGGCCCAACTAGGGCCGAGCTTACCCAGCGTGTCGATCAGGTATGTTTGATCATTGGCCTGGAAAGAACCGGAAACAATGGCGCCCGCCACCACGCCGAGCGGCTTAACCCGCGCCAGATATTCCTCCAATGGAAAGTCCGGCGGCGTGTAGCCCTGGTTCGGCACTATGGGAAAACGTTGATCGATGATGTGGCAGTGACTGTCAAACAGACGCCGCTGCTGCGCGCTGCCGGTGCTGGCGCTGAGCGCTACCGCTGCGCTGCCGATAAGAGTGATGAACTCGCGCCGTTTCAATGTCCGCCCCCAAAAGACCAAATGGGGGAGTAGTACAACCCTTGCCCGTCTCTAGCGCAAGTGGTTTCTGCGCCGCGCGTTCACTCCGCCTTGTCCAGCGCTCTGCGCGCCGCATCGGCGAGAAACCGTGATCGGTTCCGCGCCACCTTGTCGATCTGCTCGATTAAGTCTTCGGGGAGCGTTATCTGCACGCGCACCGACCGGTCCGATGTGATCGAGACCGGGACCAACACTCGAGCGGCTTCGTTCACGTCGGGATCGACTGGAATATTTTCAAACGGTGTCGGCGTTGGGATCGTGTCACCATCCTCCACCATGGCGGAGACATGGAACTCCAGCGCTTCGCGCGCCTGATCGGCCGCGTGTTGGATCGTATCGCCCCCGCTGACGCATCCCGGAAGATCGGGGAAGAAGACCCCGTATCCTTCGGTGTCGGCTCGCTCGATGATCGCGGGGAAAAAGACAGTTGTCATGGTCGCTGCTCCTACCTCCGTAACCTCAAACCGGACTGCCGCTCGATGCTCCTCACGGTCCCTTTCGGGACATCTTTCCGAGGATGCTGGACCGTGACTTTGCCCGGCTTCGTCGGGTGCTTGAACTGGTGGTGGTCACCCCTGATGGCGACAAGGTGCCAGCCATCCTGTTCGATCTTGCGGATTATGTCTCGGCTGTTCATGTGTATTACGATACACATATGCCGCGAGCAAGACAAGTATTTATGTGCATAAAGTACACGTATTTCTTTGATACGGTGTGAGATGGGCAAGCACGCAACAGGGTTCGCGACGCGCGCGTTCGCTAGGCTCAGATCACTGGTGCCAAGGCTACCCGTCGTGAGCATGGTGACCGCCAATCCGCCGCCGAAGACTGCAGACTCGCTCTACCTTTCACCGGAATGGCGCGCGCTCGTCGCCAGCATCATCGCTGAGCGCGGGCGCATCTGCGAAGACAGGCAATGCCCAACACCCGTCCATGGTCGCGCATCTTCGGCGATCACGTTGTCGAGTTTCGGGATGGTGGCGCACCACTCATTTGGCTCGCGTCCGCTCCCGCGTCTAGCGCGGATGGACACCACGCGCCAGTCTGCCGGCCCTTTTCTGCATCTTGGTCAAAGTGCTAATTCCCAGATTGATTCCCGGGCTTTATTGACCGGTCAGGCCGCGCGAGCCGTTCGCGGCGGCTTGTCGCGCAAGGCCACGCCCTCATGAGCAAGGAGCCAACGCTTGCGCTCGATGCCGCCGCCATATCCCGTGAGCGAGCCGTCGCTGCCGATCACCCGATGACAGGGGACCACGACGCTGACGGGATTGGAGCCATTGGCCGCGCCCACGGCGCGGACGGCGGTGGGGCATCTGAGCTTTGCCGCCAGTCCGCCGTAGCTCAGGGTCTTGCCTGCGGGGATCGCGGTAAGCGCCTTCCAGACCGCGCGCTGGAACGGCGTGCCGGCGGTACGCCATTCGATCTTTCTCAGCGATTCGAGTTCGCCGTCGAAGTAATTCCGCAGCAGTTGCTTCATGCGCGCGGGAGCGGCGCCGAGTTCCGGCCGGAGGCTGCCATAGTGCAAGCGCAGCAGTCGCGTCATGCCGGACTCGCAATCGGCCCAATCGAACGCGCGCAGGAAACCCGCTTCATCCGTGACGAGGAGCGCATCGCCGATGGGCGTTGTCAGACGGTCCAGTCGAAGGCGTTCAGGCAGCTTGCTGGTCATGGCGCACCTTTCGAAGGCTCGAGGCTATCTGAGAGTCGGAAGCCCAGAGATGCAACGCGGCATAGGCGCGCCACGGTCTCCACTGCTCCGCATGGGCCAGCAACTCGGCGGGCGTGGGTCTCACGGCGCCGTTTTGCATCGCCCGCATCAAGCCGATGTCGGCCGCGGGGAACGCGTCGGGTTCGCGGAGTTCGCGCATCGCAATGTAGTGGGCGGTCCACTCGCCGATCCCCGGCAGCGCTCTCAATTGCTTGACCGCTTCACCGAGACTGGTGCGGGGACCGAAGATAAGCGGGTCCGCGGCGACGGCGCGAGCCAAGGATGAGAGCGCGGCGCGCCTTGCTCTCGGCATGCCGAGCGCGGCGAGGTCGCTTGCGAGGAGCCGCTGCGGCGTCGGGAAGACATGCGTCAGTCCCTGGTGGAGCGCCACAGGATCGGTCATTCGCTCGCCATATGAGGAGACCAGGATGCCCGCGAGCTTCCTCGCGGCCGATACGGTGATCTGTTGGCCCAGAATGGCACGCACCGCGAGTTCGAACCCGTCCCATGCGCCCGGGACTCTAAGGCCCGGACGCGCCGCGACCAGCGGCTTCAGCAGCGCGTCTCGGCTCAAATGCGCGCCGATCGCCACGGGGTCGGCCGCGAGATCGAAAACGCGCCGCACGCGGGCGATGATCGCCGGAAGGCTTTTCAAATTGGGGAAGCGAAGCGTCGCCTTGAGATACCCCCTGTCCGCCGGCTCGACGGTCAAGACGCCGCGATCGTCGCCGATCGCGATCGTGCGCACATACCGCCCGTCCGAAACCGTTTCCACGCCCGGTATGGCTCTCGCCGCCAGAAACGCAAGGATCGACTCCCAGTCATAGGGAGGCCGGTAGGCCAGCCGAACCGTGATTGCACCCGCCTTGCCGGCAGGCTCGTCCGCCGCTCCGCCGCGCCGGAGCGCGCGGGGCGGGCGGGCAAAGAGTTGGTGGAAGGTCTCGTTGAAGCGCCGAACGCTTCCGAAGCCTGCGGCCATCGCGACCTCGGCCATCGGCAGCCGCGTTTCGTGAATCAATTGCTTCGCCAAGAGCACCCGCCGTGTCTGAGCGACCGACACGGGGGATGCGCCGAGATGCTGCTTGAAGAGCCGCCGGAGTTGGCGCTCGCCCATTCCGAGCCGCGCCGCCAGCGCCTCGACACCCCCGTCGTCGAGCGCGCCTGCTTCGATCAACCGAAGAGCCCGCGTTACGGTGTTGGAGCTGCCCCGCCAGAAGGCGAGCTCCGGCGAGGCTTCCGGGTGGCAGCGCAAGCAGGGGCGGAAGCCCGCTTCCTGTGCCGCGGCGGCGGTCGAGAAGAAGCGCACATGGTTGCGCTTCGGCGTCCGCGCCGGGCAAATCGGCCGGCAGTAGACCCCGGTCGTCGTGACGGCGACGAAGAGACGTCCATCGAAACGCGGGTCCCTCGTTTCGATCGCTCGGTAGCAGGCGTCGTCATCCATATCCATGGGGATGATGATCGCCGACCTTGGCGCCGCTGTCTCGCGGTTTTCGGACCTCAAGGACCGAAGTGGGTGAACCCGGAGCCGATGATCGCACCGTACTTGTCGCGGATCAGCATGCTGTCGGAATTGGGGACCATACGCAGTCGGAGAATATACTTGGTTTCTCTACCGCTTTAGCGAGCGCGGATGAATTTCGGCTTTGAACGAAGCGTGATGCGAGAGCAATCGTCTAAGATCATGCATTGTGGCGCTCTGGAAGTCTGCACCATCGCAAATTATCAGGGTCATCCCGCTATCGAGAATCTGAGCCACCTTTCCAAGCATCTGGTGTGGTTGAGAGGCCAACAAGCTAACATGTGCTTCGGCAAACAAATTTCGTGCCGAGTAAGAAGTCAAATCGAGGTACGTAATCCGATGTGATAAGAGATAATCCGCAACTTGCGTGTGCCGGAAATTTGGCTTCTGAAAGACTGGGCGGCTTCGGATGTCGATTATCGCGGTGACCGGATTTCGACTCAGCACTGCAAGAAAGTCGTCTTGTTTTAAACTCGTGATGTCGAGGAACGCGACTGTTCCCTGCGCCTGGGCCACGTCCATAAACAGATGCGGCTCAGACGTTCTTTTTTGAGGTGCCAATCCACCACGAATTAAGACGACCTTCTCGTCGGCCATGGCGAGCCCACTCCCTAGTCTGGTATCAACCGCGCGGCGGCCGTTTCAACTTCTGCCGCTTCTCGCAGTCGTACTGCGTATGCCGGTGCTTCCCCGACAGGTGCCTTGTACTCCCCGGTATCAGTCTTCAATTCTCCCTTCTTCAGGAAGTAGTCCTGATACATGCGCGGTCCTACACCGGTGAACGGCAAGATCAACATCCCCTTTGCCTCTTGTCCTTTTCCAGAGCTTTCTACAGCTGGCGCCTCCGTCTGAATGGAGTCAGAGTGCAGCTCGGCAGCAAGACTCTTAACATATGGTTCGATGTAAAGCACCCGGCGTACGCCGGCCGCAACCAGTTGCCGAGCGCAGCTATGACAGGGGAAGGTCGTGCAGTATAGAGTCGTCCCTTCTGGTGACGTGCCGGTTCGCGCGGCGTTGAGAACAGCGTCCATTTCGGCGTGAATCGATCTGGAAAACTCGATTAGGTCTTTAACGCCGGGAATCTGATCCATCTTAACGGAACTTTCTGAAATGAGCTCTTTCATGCGCTTCTCGGCCTCTTCCCGTGCCTTCTGCGCGGTGTCTAGACCGTCCTTCGGCAATGGGTGAGCCGCTTGAGCAAGCAATCCAACAAATGTGTCGGCAAACCACTGAGTGATTTCGTCCCTCAATCGGTTTTTGTGCCGGGTGTTATGACAGCCGCGAAATGTGATCTGTCCGTCGGAGAATTCCCAGACATGGCATCGATGATCTTGCGGGGTATCTTCGCTATATACTCCGCCGCCGAATCGTGGCACGTCGTTGGTGCCGCTCGCGATGATGCGGCCATCGGGAGCCTGCAGCGCAGCGCCCACTTGCCTCGACAAACAAGATGATTGCAGCCCTGCCGCGTGCGCGTGGAACATTCCGCGCTCCGCGTTGGTCGGGCGGACCAGATTGTTACCTAGAAGGAGATCTATGAAGCGCTGCAATTCGGCATTGTTACGGAAACCATCTTGGCTGTTTGTATTGTTGTCGATGAAATAGTCCGCGAGATAGAAAGCATCTCTGACTTGCTGTCCGAAGCGGTTCCCTTTGTCCTTCTCATCGCGGTCCATGTAACCCTTTACTTCCGCGTCAGACACCCCCTTGAATTTTGCGCTGGATGCAGTTCTTCCAATGAGGCGCAACTCGCGTCTGCTCCTCTCGCAATGCACGGCGACAAGTCGAAAACTGAGATCGTACACTTTTCTAAGGAGGTTCACTTCGTCGCTGTGCTTCAGGGAGTCCAGAATGAAAGCGATTTTCTGCTTACCGTGATCTGCGGTACCGCGCATTTGCATAATTGCCTTAATGCCAAGAGCGGCGATCGCATGTGAACCAAAGTCCTTTCGTAATCCGTCACCGACGTCTTGTAGTCGGGTCGCTCTCCTAAATTTGGTTGGACCTTCTCTCAAGCCAGACTCAACAGTTGGAACTGTCCCGATCGGCGCCTTGGCTACGATAAGCTCACTCAGCCGAATGTAGTGCACGCGATAGCCGCCGCCGTCGAGCAAGGCTTCCAATCGCCGTCCGGCCGTTGTGCAGCCGGCGCCCGCGTAGCCGACCAGGGCAATTACCAGTTCCTTGGAAAGGGGCGATACGTCCGCGACGACGGAACCAATCCCTAGTGGTTCCTGTGCACCAGCGGATGCTGGTTTGATGGCGGGCTCGACCATTCAATGCTCCCCTCAAACATCCTTTAAATATATCGTAGAAGTTATCAACGGTAAATCTATGTATTAACTCACGCGTTGAAACAGCGCTCCGTGTAGCTTTAATTATCGTCTGAACTGCACAGGGCTGGACTCTCACCGCGGTGCGCCTGCCAAAATGGACGCACGGCACCTGAAATGAGCCCCGCTCACCCTTCGGGATCGCCGGTATCCGGCACCAGCCCCGCGGCCTTGATGCCCGCGACCGCACAGATCTCGTCGTTGAGCGAAACGTCGCCGCTGATGCCGACGGAGCCGATGATCGCGCCATTCTTGTCGCGGATCAGCACGCTGCCGGGATTGGGGACCATGCGGCCGTCGGAGAGTTCCGAAAGCACGTTGAAGAACCCAGGGTTGGCCTTGCCGCGCCGCTCCAGCTCGCGCCCGCCGAAGCCCATGCCGAGCGCACCCCAGGCCTTGGCGGTCGCAATTTGCGGGCGCAGCAGACTTGAATTGTCCTCGCGCTTGAGGGCCACCAGGTGTCCGCCGGCGTCCAGCACCGCGACGGTCAGCGGCTTGAAGTTGCGCTTGCGGCCCTCCGCCAGTGCGACATCGACGATCTGCGACGCCGCCGCCAAGGTGATGTTCGCCATGGGTCCCCTCGCGCGTTGGTGGCCGCGATTAGGACAGTGTGGCCAGAGCTATGTCAACGGCGGCAAGTTTGCGAACCGGGCCCTGTAATGCGCTTTCCAACGTCATGGCCGGGCCGACCGAAGGTCGAGTCCCGGCCATCCATGGTTTCTGACGCGGCGCGCTCGCAACCGCCGCGCCAACCCTGCGAGCGTGCCTTGGGTTGGTGGTGCGGGGTCTCAGGGGATTGGTTCTGGCCGGCTCTGAGCCAACCCCAAAACCGCGCGCGAGTGAGAAGTCGTGGATGGCCGTGACGAGCACGGCCATGACGGCTTTGTGTACCGATGATGAGTGGGTAAACATTTCACCCGTTTCTCCAAGGTCGACCCCGTTGACACGCTCACGCGGGGCGCCCTTAAATCGCCGCGGACCAAACACGGGAGGCTGCCATGATCTTCGCGAGGTATGAGGCGAACGGGAAGACCGCGCTGGGCGTTTCCAATGACGGCCGCGGCTTCGTCGATCTCGCGAGCGTCGGGGGCGGACTCCCCGCCGATCTCGTCGCCTTGATCCGCGACTTCGGGCGTCACGAACCGGCGGTCAAGGCCGCGCTCGCAGCCAAGCCCACGCATCAACTCTCCGCGATCAAGCTGCTCGCACCGATACCGCGCCCCGAGAAGAACGTGTTCTGTGTCGGCCGCAACTACAAGGAGCACGTGGAGGAGGGATATCGGACCCGCGGGCAGGCGACGAAGCTGCCGGAGGCGCCGCAATTCTTCACCAAACCGCGCACCGCCATCGTCGGACCCGATGACGAGGTGCCGCTCGATCCCAAGGTCACGAGCGCGCTCGACTACGAGGTCGAGCTGGGCGTCATCATCGGCAAGACCGGCAAGAACATATCGCAGGCTGCCGCGCTCGACCACATCTTCGGCTATACCGTCATCAATGACGTGACCGCGCGCGACTTGCAGCGCCGGCACGATCAGTGGTTCAAGGGCAAGGGCATCGACGGTTCCTGCCCCATGGGGCCGGTGGTCGTGCACAAGAGCCGCATCCCCGATCCCCAGGGGCTCAACGTCACCATGCGCGTCAACGGCGAGACGCGGCAAAACTCCAACACCAAGCACATGATCTTCGATCTCAAGGTCATCATCGAGCAGCTCTCGCTGGGCATGACCGTCGAGGCGGGCGACGTCATCGCGACGGGAACGCCGAGCGGCGTCGGCTTCGCCATGAACCCGCCGGGTCTCTTGAAGAGCGGCGACCTCATGGAGGCGGAAGTGGAGGGGATCGGCATCCTGCGCAATCGCGTGAAGCAGGTCGGTTAAGGGGGGGCTCGAACCATGACGGCGGTTGCGGCGCGGAACATCAGCTATCTCGGCCACAGCGACCAGGGAGGCAAGTGCGACGGCGTGCAGGTGATGGTGGAGCGCGGCTTCGCCTATGTGGGCCACGGCTTCAGCAACGGCGTCACCGTGATCGACGTGCGCGATCCGCGCAAGCCCAAGGTCGTCGACTTCATCGCCTGCCCGCAGAATACGCGCGCCAATCATCTGCAGACCCATGGCGACCTCATGCTGACGATCAACGCGCCCAGCGTCTGGTCCATGCAGGCGATGAGCGAGAAGGATTATTTCTCGAGTTCGCCCGGCGACCGGCTCGCGCAGATGAGGAGCCTGTTTACCGCGGGCCTGCGCATCTACGACATCTCGAAGCCCGAGAAGCCGCGCGAGATCGCGTTTCTCCCCATGGATGGGATCGGGCCGCATCGCATTTGGTACGTGGGCGGCCGTTACGCCTATATGTCCGTGCACCCGCCGGAATTCACCGACCACATGCTGATGATCGTCGACGTGGGCGAGCCGACAAAACCCGCGATCGTCGGCAAGTTCTGGATTCCCGGCATGCACCGTGCCGCCGGCGAGAAGCCGACGTGGCCCGAGGGCAAGCGCTACGCGCTCCATCACGCGCTGGTCGCGGGCAATCTCGCCTACGGCGCTTGGCGCGACGGCGGCCTGACCGTGATCGACGTGGGCGATCCGACGAAACCCAAGATGCTCGCGCACCGCAATTGGGACCCGCCCTTCGGCGGCGGCACTCACTCGCCGTTGCCGCTTCCGGATCGGAACCTGCTGGTGGTTGCCGACGAAGCCAACTTCGCCGATTGCAGCAAGGGGCTCCGCTACACGTGGATCTTCGACATCCGCGAACCCCGAAATCCCGTCAGCATCGCCACGTGCCCCACCCCCGGCGAGGCCGATTACTGCAAGAAGGGCGGCAATTTCGGGCCGCACAATCTCCACGAGAACCGGCCCGGCGCGTTCCAAAGCTCGCGCTATATCTTCGCCACCTATCACAATGCCGGCGTGCGCGTGTTCGATATCGAAAACGCCTTCGCGCCCAGGGAAGCCGGTTATTACGTGCCGCCCGACCCCGAGCGGATGATGGACCCGCGCCCCAACCGGGCCAAGGTGATCCAGTCCTGCGACTGCTTCGTCGACAAGAACGGCGTGATGTATTTGACCGACACGAACGCCGGTCTTTACATCCTGCAGTTCGAGGGGAAGTGAGCCGCGCTACACCAATGAGACGCCGAGAGTTCATCGGCGCGCTCATCGGCGCGCTTGCCGCGGCCCGGCCGTCGCGGGCGCAAGAGTCCGGACGCGTCTACCGCATCGCCTATCTCGGGCCCGCGCCGAAGGGAAGCCCGGCCCAGGCCGCCTTCATCGCGGCGTTGAGCAAAGCGAGCTTCGTCGAGGGCAAGAACCTCGTCGTGGACGCCCGGGGTTTCGGACTTCGGCCCGCGCAATTCACCGGGGTTGCGCAGGCATTGGCCGAGAGCAAAGTCGATCTATTACTCTGCGGCGGTCCCGACCCCGCGAAGGCCGCGCGGCAGGCGACGAAGACCATTCCGGTGCTCGCCAACACCGACGACATGGTCGGCGAAGGTCTCGTTCCGTCCATGGCCCGTCCCGATGGTAACATCACGGGGGTCAGCATCTTCTCGTCCGAGCTCGACGGGAAGCGATTTGAAATATTGCTGGAGTTGCTGCCGAACGCCCGCCGCATTGATGCGCTCGCCGGCAGCGACACCGGCAGCACGGAACATCTCGAGGCCTTACAAGGCGAGGCGCGCGCACGTGGCGTCGCGCTCGTCATCCATAAGGTCAGTACCTATGAACAGATCGGGCCGGCGGTCGAGGCCGCGAAAGCGGGCGGGGCGGCTGGGCTCAATGTGCTGGGCTCGGCGCTGCTGTTCGGCAATCGCCAAGTCATCTTCGAGCGCGCGGCGGCGCTCGGTTTGCCCGCGATTTATCAGTGGCCGGAAAATGCGCATGAAGGCGGACTCATCGGCTATGGGCCCAGCATCGTGCACATTTACGGAGATCAATTATCACGCATGGCGACCGATATTTTGCGCGGGACGAAGCCCGCCGATATTCCGGTGGAGCATCCGACGCGATTCTATCTCGCGGTCAACCTGAAGGCCGCCAAGGCGCTCGGCCTTGAAATCCCGCAGACGGTGCTGGCTCGCGCCGACGAGGTCGTCGAATGACGCGCGAGCGAGCGTCGCCCCTCGTGCAGTGATTAATCGCGCACGAACTTCTTCAGCGTCTTGATCTCGCGCCCATCCGCTGCGTTCGCGCGCGCGATGCTTTCGTAGAGGCGCGCCACGCCCTCGAACATCTCGCCGCCGAGCGCGGGCGCGCCGATGAAGCGGGCGATCTCCTCCATTTCCGCGACCCAGCGATAGGCCTTGGGCAGGCTGCGCGGCACCGAGCGCTCGAGTAGTGCCTTGAGCTGCGGTTGGCTGTCCGCAAGCTCTCGCTTGAGCACGCCATCGACGCCGGCCTCGCTCGCGGCCAGCATCATGGCGATGCCGATGGCATTGACGCCCTTGGTGAGCGATCCATAGGACATCTTGAGCGCCGAGGCGGCGCCGATGCCGCCTTCGATCGGGCGCACGTCGAGGCCGTAGTCCTTCAGCCGCACGAAACGGCGCGCGTCAGGGCCCGAGGCATAGAATTTGGGTCCGGGCGTATTGGGCTGCGGCGGGCCACCGATGATTCCGGCATCGACGAAGCGGGCGCCGGTCGGCGCGATGACCGACGCCACTTCCTTGGCTGTCCCGGGGCTGATCGCGTTGCACTCGACATAGGTCGCGCGTGCGCCCGCCGCCTTGATTGCCGGCGCCAGGCGCTGCGCCAACGCGAGCGCGTCGCCGGGCGGCACGATCGAGAGCACAAACTCGGCGCTGCGCAGCAGGGCCATGTCGTCATCGATCGCGGTGAAACCGTGCTTCTTGGCGCGGCTTGTGCTGGCGGCGCTCCGGCCCTTGAGCGAGGTTCGGACCTCGGCGCCCTTCTCGTTGAGGCGTCCGCCGACCGCCGCGCCCATTTCGCCGGTGGCGATCACGACGATGATCGGGTGTTCCATGGATACTGCTCCCTCGGCTCAGGCTGCCCTGCGCCCGCCGGCGGTTTCGTCCTCGGCACGAAGGGCACGCGCGGCGTGCTCGATCTCGCGGCGTGCCGCGGCATCGGTGATTTCGGTCAACATCGGCTGCATGGGGCCCATGTCGGCGATGCCCGAGAGCGTCACTGCCGTATGTAAGGTGCGGATCGGCGAATAGCGGTCGCGCAGATCCTCGACCGGCAGGAACGCCGTCTGCAGAGCAAGCGCCCGCTCTTGATCGCCGGCCTTCAGCGCCGCCAACAGCGCCAGCGAAAGCCGCGGCGCGATGCAGACGGCGCCCGAAGTGAAGCTGACCAAGCCGAACTTCAGCAGATGCGCCGGTGCGGGCCGCTCGCCGATGCCGCTCACGACGCGGTCGCGCTCGACATGCTCCAGGATTTCGGAGAGGTAGGCATCCTCGGTCGGGTTAGCGCGCACCACCCCGTACTTGATCGCGCATACATAGCCGTCGCGGATCAATGCGGCGAGATCGGCGGGCCGCGCGTAATTCTCGGTCTTCACATAGGCGATCACCGGTCGGCCAAACCGCTCGGCGATCTTCGAGAGCCCGATCGGTACCCCCGCCTGTGTGAGCGGGAAGCTCGCCGGCAGCACCATGACGGTTGGAAATTGCATGGGCGCCAGCAGCCGCGCCTGATCCAGCGCCTTGCCGAATTCCGGCCCGATCGATGGAATGACCCAGGTATCGCTCTCCGCCAGCTCGATCAACTGCCGCGCTGCTTCCTCGAGGTCCGATAGGCCCAGATGATAGAAATTGGCGTTGCCGCCGTACATCAGGGTCTTGATGCCGCCTGCCTCCAGATAGCGGATGAGCGCCCGATTCGCGGCCTCGTTCAGGGAAAAATCGGCATTTCGCGCGATCGGCGGCACGGCGAGCACCGAGCGCTCGAAATCCGCTTTGACGGCCGGCGTGGTTTTCATGGGCTGTTCTCCCGCTCTGAGCGGCAATTCTCATCCTAGCCTTATTCGAGGCGAAGCGCACGGGGGGCCGCGCAACGCATCAGCCCCGTGATTTCGCGGCGGGGGAGGGGATTGTGATACGGTGCGCCCCGAAGTCCGCGGCACCTCGGAGGGAACGATGACCAGCACGCCGCGCCTTAGGGCGCCCAAAGGCACCTGCGACACGCACATGCATTTCTACGACAGCAAATATGCGATGGTCCCGACCGCGGTGGTGCGGCCGCCCGATGCATCGGTCGATATGTATCGCGAGCTGAAGTCCAAGCTCGGCATCGATCGCACGGTGGTGGTGCAGCCTTCCTCGTACGGCAAGGACAATCGTTGCACGCTGGAGAGCATCGAGCGTCTCGGCATCGACAAGGCCCGCGGCATCGCCGTCGTCGATACCTCCGTCACCGACGCCGAGCTGGAGCGACTCACTCGCGGCGGCATGCGCGGCATCCGTTTCTTCCAGCTTCCGGGCGGAGTGCTGCCGTGGGAGATGCTGGACGAGCTGGCGGCGCGAGTGCAGGTGGTGGGCTGGCATGCGCAGCTTCAGCTCGACGGCCGTCTGCTGCCGGAGCGCGAGGCGCAGATCCGCGGCTGGCCGGGACGCGTCGTCATCGACCACGTCGGCAAATACCTGGAGCCGGTGCCGCCCGAGCACGAGGCGTTTCGCGTACTGCTCCGCCTCGTCGATACCGGCCGCGTTTGGGTCAAGCTCTCGGCGCCTTACGAGACCTCGAAGGTCGGCCCACCCTATTACGACGATGTGGGCCGGCTTGCGAAGGCGCTGGTCAAGGCGGCGCCCGAACGCATGCTCTGGGCCAGCAATTGGCCGCACCCCTCGGCAAAGGAGAAACTCGACGACGCCGTGTTTCTCGACATGCTGCTCGATTGGGTCCCCGACGAGGCGGTGCGCCATCGCATCCTCGTGGATAACCCGGCGGAGCTTTACGGGTTCTGAGGGTCTGTCGGCGGCCTAATGCCGTCCGCCGAGCACGGGACGATCGGGGTGGGTTGCGAGGTATGAGGCGAGCGTGGTGAGTGCTCCCGAATAAACCATCGCCAGGATGAAGGCGATCGTGAAGGGCAGCGGCGGGTCCTTGCCCAGGAACACCGACAAATAAAGGAACAGGGTCGGGACCGGAATCAGGATGCGGCCCAGAATCGACCATCCGACCGGCAGCGAACCGATCGCGAAGGCGGTGCCGACCAGCAGCGCCTCCGCCCACTCCGGCAGCAGGTCGTTGCGATCCTCGGCGATGACACGCGCTTCGAGCGCGCCGTAAGTATAGCCTGCGACGACCATCCCCAACGCCACCGCGACCAGCAGGCGGCGGAGCCTGCGCCGGCGCGCCAGTGCCCGCACGTCCGCAGGGGCGAGAGATGCGGCGCGCGCGGCCATGTGTCCTCACGCAGGTCCGAACAGGGTGGGGTCGCCGATCTCGCTGGCGCGAACCTCTTCGAGCGCTTGATTATAGCGTTTCAGCGCATAGCCCTCGGTGAGGAACCCCACGATTTGGCGATCGGTCGAATCGTTGACCACGGCCAGCGTCTCGCGCTTGGTGGCGGAAAATCGTTCGAGCGCCACGCGGATATTCTGGTACGGCAGCAGGAACGTATCTTCGGGGATCCGCATCGTCTCGATCGCTTGGGCGCGCTGCTCCGTATCGATGTCGGGGCTGTGCGCATCGGCGGTGTTTACCATGCCGGCGTAGTGGCCCTTGTCGTCGACCAGAAAGACGCGGCTGTGGCTGCCGAGCGGAAATTTCGTGCGGAATTCTTCGATCGTCATTCCCAGCGGCGCGGTATGAACGTCGCGCCGCATCAGCTTGGCGACGGTCAGCTCGTGCAGCCATCCGACATCATACCCGCCGCGGATCGGGACGCCGCGCACATGGAAGCGCCAGGTTGCGAAGGAGTAGCCGAAGGTGAGCCGGACCGCGACCGAGGCGATGATCACCCCCACCATCACGCCCAAGGCCGCGATGAAGCTGCCGGTTAGTTCGAGGACCAGGAAGATCATGGTCACCGGCGCACCCACGACTGCCGCCGCGACGGAGGCCATGCCGACCAGCATGTATGCGACGTTGTCGAGTTCGATGTGCGCGAAACCCAGATAAATGATAGCGAACTGCAGCAATGCCACCGCGGCACCGCCATAGACCGCGCCCAGCAGCAGCGATGAGCTGAAGAGTCCGCCGCGGAAGCCCGAACCGACCGAGATCGCCGACGCCAATCCCTTGGCGGCGATCAGGCCCAGCAGGATGCCGGCGGGGAGCTTTTGGTCGAGAGTGATCTGCACGGCGCCGTGGCCGCTGCCCAGCACTTGCGGAAAGATCGCGGCAATGAGCCCCACCAGAATGCCGCCGAAGCAGGGGCGGAGCCACACGGGCGCCCTCATGCGGCGCAGCAGCCGCTCGATCCAGGTGACCCCAAGCATGGTGGCGATGGCGATTACGGCGGCCACGACGCCAAGCACCGAGAAGAGCACGTAGTCGAGGCCGGTGATGTGGATCACGCGCTCGACCGAGAAGATGCTCTCCTCATGGAAGCCTTCGCGCACCACCAAGGTGCTCGCCAACGCCGCGAGACTGATCGGTGCCAGCACCGCAGGAGAATAGCTGCCGATCACCAGCTCGAAGGCGTAGAACGCGCCGGCGAGCGGCGCATTGAAGGCGGCGGCGATGGCGGCGGCGGCGCCGCAGCCGACCAGGGTGCGCAGATCGCCCCGGCGCATTCCCAGCGCTTGTCCCAGCCGCGAGGCCGTGCCGGAGCCAAGCTGGGTGAACCCGGCCTCCATCCCGACCGATGCGCCGAAACCCGAAGAGATCATGGTCAGGAGAGTGAGCGCCGCGCTGTCGGTGAGCGACATCCGGCCACCGAAGAGCGCGTTGGCCTCGATCGCGTCCACGGTTTCACGCTTGCGGGAGCGGCGGATAAGCGCCGCGACCGTGCCGGAAAGCAAGCCGCCGACGGCGGGCACCACGAGCACTCGCCACCAGGCGAGCCCCGTTCCGATGCTCAGGTGCTCTTCGGCGGCGATCCCGAAATTGATCTGGTGCAGAATCTGCACGACCCATTCGACCGCCACCACGCCGAGGCCGACCACGGCGCCCAGCACCGCACTCACCACGAGAAGCGCGATTTCGCTGGTGCGCAGCTCGCGTTCGATGGCGCTGCCGATCGCCGCCCAGGCGTGGTACCGCGCGAGCCACGCACCTAAGTCGAGGTGCCGGGAGCGGGCCGCCTCCTTCGGCTCGGCCGTGCCGGGCGCGGAAGGCGGTGAGGATGCATCCGTGGTGTCCACGGTCGTGAAGATAGATCAGAGAGACGAACGATCCAAGGCGAACGACTTGCGACCGGCCAAGAGTGGCAAGACATCGCTGACGGGCTCCTGAGTGATGCCGGCGTGATGCCCGCGAAGGACTGATGGACATCCCCACGCAAGCCCGAATCGCAGCTCGCGCCAGCGACCGATCAGCGTGACCCACTGGAGCCCGCGCCACCGGGCAGCGGGGGCACTTGCGCGCGCAATTTTCGCGTCGATCCGCTCAGGCGCGCGAAACAAAAAATTTCAGCACTTGATCCTAACGAAGACCGATGCCGTTGATCGTCAAAACATATGAAAATTGAGCCGAGGGCGGCGCGTTGGGCGGTGGCGCGGGCGGCGGACAGGGGCCAGCACAGAAGGTGATGAAGGTCCCGCAGTTAGCACTGCAAGGGCCACGTGCTTTACGGAACAGTCGGCAAGGCTAGTTCTCTGGTGCTTAGTAATCCAATCACCCCAGACGACACGGCCAAAGGTAGCGAGGGCTCCCTTGGATACGACGAGAGAACGACCGGCTGAAAAGGATTGTCCACAATTATAGGGCCAGTTTGGGTCGGACTTGGAAGGCACTGCGATACTGAGCAGGCAGTAAACCCAGCCGCAACCTTGTCCATCTGCTGATCGGTTAGCCGCTCCCCTGCGACGGCAGTGCCGGCCATAATTGTCGCCGCGGTCAGTGCAAGAAGAATTTTCCGCATCTCATCCTCCTCAACGAAGACCGATGCCGTTGGATGACAACAGGCTGGAAAATTGTTGCGTGGGAGTAGGTGGGGGTGGTGGAGGCGGCGGAGGAGGGGGGAAATTGCAATCAACACAGCCATTATAAACGCCAGGGGCGGGATAAACGGCAGTACTAGTAACAGTGCAGGGGCGAATAAAACTACAGGAAGAGGTTATGGGATTAGGATCATTTACGGTGATGGGGTTGAGAACAGCATTTGAAGCGTTGGCTCCGGCAATTGCCGCATCCATTTGCACGTCATTAAGCGGCACAGGCTGTGCTGCTAACGCGAAGCCAGCGATAAACGGCAGACTGGTCAGGCCAGCAAGGAGGCTTTTCATGGTCTCACCAGCAGCGCCTGAAGGCTGATGCCGTTGGTTGGAAGGTCAGTGCCGTTGGTAGGAACGCCAGTGCCGTTGGTTGAAAGGCCAATGCCGTTGATGGTCAAAATATATGAGAATTGAGCCGAAGGTGGGGCGTTGGGCGGTGGCGGAGGCGGCGGACAGCCGCCAGGCGGGCAGAAGGTGAGGAAGTTGCCCAAGGCCACGACAGTTCCAGGCCCCCCGCCGGAATTAGGGCCGGACGCCCCGGCGGTGACCGCGTCCATCTGGTTGTCGGTGAGGGGCTGGGCCGCCATCGCGGTGCCGGTCATCAGGAGCACGGCGCCGAATACGGGGAGAATTTTCCGCATGCCATCCTCCCTATCGAAGGCCGATGCCGTTCGTTGACAAAAGGATCGAAAATTGTTGCGTGGGAGTAGGCGGCGGAGGCGGTGGCGGCGGCGGCGGGGGGAAGTTACAGTCAGGGTAACAGCCATTGTAAGCAGTAAAACCGGGGGTAGGAGTGGGAGGACCCTGCGATGCGGCTTGGGCATTGCTGAGGGCATCAGAGCCACCAAGGTTGATGCCAGGGCCATAAAGAGGAGGGAAATTGGCTGCGCCAGCAATTACCGCGTCCATCTGCTGATCGGTAAGCGGCTCCCCTCCGACGGCGGTGCTGGCCATAATTGTCGCCGCAGTCAGTGCAAGAAGAATTTTCCGCATCTCATCCTCCTCAACGAAGACCGATGCCGTTGGTTGACAACAGGGTGGAAAATTGTTGCGTGGGAGTAGGTGGGGGAGGCGGAGCGGCGGCTTGGGCAGCGGCGACGAGCGGTGCGAGGGCGGCCGGGTCGGGGGGATCATAAGCAGCGCCGGGGTTGCATTCACAGGGAGGACCAGAAACGGTGGAAGTGGGCGCAGGAGTAGGAGCCGGAGTAGGAGTGGGCGTAGCCGTGGACGTCACCGTCGGGGCGAGCGCTTGCAGCACCTGCGGCTCGCCAGGGGTCGGGCCGGAAAACACCTCGAAGCCTGCAGTCACCCCGTCCATCTGGTGATCTGTGAGCGGCTCCCCCGCGACGGCAGTACCGGCCATAATTGTCGCCGCAGTCAGCACAAGAAGAATTTTCCGCATGCATCCTCCTCAACGAAGACCGATGCCGTTAGATGACAACAGGCTGGAAAACTGTTGCGTCGGAGTAGGCGGCGGCGCGGGCGGTGGAGGCGGCGGGAGGTTGATACACTCGCCACAGGGCGAGTTGGGATCGAAGGATAAGCAGTAAAACCGGGGGTAGGAGTGGGAGTAGGAGTGGCACTCTGCGATGCGGCTTGGGCATTGCTGAGGGCATCAGAGCCACCAAGGTTGATGCCAGGGCCATAAAGAGGGAGATTGGCAATGCCAGCAATTACCGTATCCATCTGGTTGTCGGTGAGGGGCTGGGCCGCCATAGCGGTGCCGGTGATCAGCGGCACGATGGCGAGCACGGGGAGAATTTTCCGCATGCATCCTCCTCAACGAAGACCAATGCCGTTGGATGACAACAGGCTGGAAAACTGTTGCGTCGGAGTAGGCGGCGGTGGAGGCGGTGGCGGCGGAGGGGGAAAATTGCAATCACAGGGCCCGCCTGGCTGATCAGTAAAACCGGGGGCAGGAGTGGGCGTAGGCGTAGGAGCAGGATTTAGCCGGGCGCCGAGATTGTTGAGGGCGGTGCTGCTGGCACCGAGAAGAAAGGGATCGAAGGCATCGCCAGCAATTACCGCGTCCATCTGCGTGTCATTAAGCGGCACAGGCTGCGCTGCCAATGCGACGCCAGTGACTAACGGCAAACCGGTCAGGCCGGCAAGGAGGCTTCTCATGGTCTCACCAGCAGCGCCTGAAGGCTGATGCCGTTGGTAGGAACACCAGTGCCGTTTGTTGAAAGGCCAATGCCGTTGATGGTCAAAATATATGAAAATTGAGCCGAGGCCGGGGCGTTAGAGGGTGGCGGAGGCGGAGGCGACGGCGGAGGAACCGTGAGGGAACCACCGGGCGGCGGGGGCGGCAGTTGCACAGCATTGGGGCACCCACAGAGGACGTACACCCCCGCGGTGACAGCATTCATTTGATTGTCGTTGAGCGGCTGGGCGGCCATGGCGGTGCCGGTGATCAGCGGCACAACGGCGAGCACGGGGAGAATTTTCCGCATGCCATCCTCCTCAACGAAGGCCAATGCCGTTGGATGACAGAAGGCTGGAAAACTGTTGCGTGGGAGTAGGCGGCGGCGCGGGCGGCGGTGCAGGGGGCGCTGGCGGCGGATTGCCGGCGAGGACCGCTGCGAGGGCCGCGCAATTACTGAGACACATGCTCAGAAGGTCTTCAGGGTGGCTCTCATTGTAAGCAGTAGAAGGAGCTTCAGAAGGGGTAGGAGCTGGGGTAGGAGTAGGAGTTGGGGTAGGAGGAGGAGCACAGCTACGAACAGCGCAAAGTGGACTAGGAGTAGAACCACCCACGACGACTACGGGGAGGCTGACAGCGTTATCTGAGGCGCCGGAGGTTACTCCGTCCATCTGCGCGTCATTGAGCGGCTGGACCGCCATGGCAGTGCCGGTGATCAGGGGCACAACGCCGAGCACAAGAAGAATTTTCCGCATGCCATCCTCCTCAACGAAGACCGATGCCGTTGGATGACAGAAGGCTGGAAAATTGTTGCGTGGGAGTGGGCGGCGGCGGAGGCGGCGGCGGAGCGGTGAGATTGCAATCACAAGGAGGGTTATACCAAGCAAAAGCAGGAGTGGGAGTGGGAGTGGGCGCAGGAGTAGGGCTGAAAACCGACGTGAACCCGCCCTGGATCGTCAGACCGTCCACGCTTGAGGTCCGGTTGGTCGTGGACGTCGGCGTGGGTGTTGGAGTTGGGGTCGGCGTTACTGAGGCGACGATCTTGCCGGACGCCTGTGTGTCTGGCTGCGTCATCGCCGTGAACCCGGCGGTCACCCCGTCCATCTGCACGTCATTGAGCGGCACGGGTTGCGCTGCTAACGCGAAGCCAGCGACAAACGGCAGAGCGGTCAGACCAGCAAGGAGGCTTCTCATGGTTTCACCAGCAGCGACTGAAGGCTGATGCCGTTGATCGTCAACATGTATGAAAATTGAGCCGAGGGCGGGGCGTTGGCAGGCGGCGGGGGCGGCGGACAGCCGCCAGGAGGGCAGAAGGTGAGGAAGGGGGCGGTTGGCGGGGGCGTCACTGGTTCATTAGCGGTAGAAGTGGGAGTAGGCGTCGGTGTCGGAGTTGGGGTCAGCACTTCCACGCAGTCGCATGGTTGCGTATACGCCGCGAAACCGGCGGCCACTCGGTCCATCTGGTTCTCGGTGAGCGGCTGGGCCGCCATCGCGACGCCGCTCATCAGGGGCACAACGCCGAGCACAGGAAGGCCCAGCAGTGGAAGAATTATCCGCACGCCATCCTCCATAATGACAGTGCAGCAGCAAGCGGGTCGGCTGATAAACACCCAACTAGAACAATAAATCGTAGTAACCGCAAACGCGCATCGGTTGTAATCATTCGTGGTCAGTTTTTCGCGGAGGAGCGAGACTGATTGGGTACCGGCAGCACCTGAAGCCTTGCTGCACGCGACGCCCTCCCCGACGATTGCGAGGTCTGTGTCCCTATCGGGGTCTGTGTCGTGGGATCCGCGGCGGTACGCCATCTTTGGGCGCCAAAGCCACGCGCGGCGCCGGTGACGAGCGCGCTTCTTCCTTAGAGCGAGATCGCGATTGTCATGGCGGCACTTCCTCGGCGAGCCGGTCGAGATTGCTCCAATCCTGCGCGCGCTTGCCGTCCTCGATCTCGCGAATGAGGGCGATGAGCCGCGTGGTGATCGGCGCTTCGAGCCCGTGCTCGCGCGCGGTGCGAACGATCGGACCGAGCTGGTGCTCGGCTTCGGTGCGGCGCTTGCGCACGGCGAGGTCGCGCCAGATGCCGCTGTGCGTCTTGGCCGAGTGGCGGTTGAATTCGACCAGTGCGTCGACGGAGCGGTGCGCCGGCTCGTCCGCGCCGCCCGGCTGGAAGGCCGCGGGGTCGAAGCCGTCGAAGGGTTCGGGCTTGATCCGCGCCGCTGCGGCGACGCGCATCACTTCGCGCGGCAGCGCGATAAAGAGCGTGCGGTGTTTGGGTGACGCCAGGCAATCGGCCATCGAGGCGTTGGTGAGGGCGGT
This sequence comes from Allostellaceae bacterium, assembly GCA_035517495.1. Classification (GTDB taxonomy): domain Bacteria; phylum Pseudomonadota; class Alphaproteobacteria; order ATCC43930; family CGMCC-115725; genus DASZHJ01. The sequence goes on from DATIYT010000131.1 coordinate 62,318, forward strand.
CGCAAACAGCATCGCGCCATAGGCAAGCTTCGCCCAGAGATAGCCGAAAATGTTCGGGGTCAGCACCGCGCGCTCGTCGAATTGCAGCAGCAGGCGGTGCAGCATTTCGACGCGCGGCGTCACGCGGCCGTCGATCTCGCCCACGACCACCGCGCCCCGGCCGCCATACTGGATCAGGCCCGGCGCCATGTAGTCGGCGCCGAAATTGACGAAGGCGCCGACGGTGCGATTGCCGCCGACGATCTCGGCGATCACCAGCTCATTGAGGCCGTTTTGCACGGAAACGATGCAGCCGTCCGGGCTGAGGTAGGGCGCGATCGCGCGCGTGGCGCCCTCGGTGTCTTGCGCCTTGACGCAGAGCAGCACGCTTCCCAGCGGCCCCTTGATTCGCTCCGGGGTCGCAGCGTCGGCCTTGACCTTGAACGCCGCGACCGGGCCCGTGATCGCGAGGCAGTCCCGCGCCATCGCCGCCACGTGCTCTTCGGCGCGGTCGACGAACAGCACGTCGTTCCCGGCCTTGACCAGATGCGCGCCGATCGTGCCGCCGATGGCGCCCGCTCCCCAAATAACGATGGTGTTTTGGTTCATGCGCTTATTCTCCATGCCGGCGCGAGCCTATCGAGATCACAACCGACCTCGCAAGCCCTGGCCCATGGGATTCGCGGGTTTGTTTTGGCGCACCGCTCGTTCGATTGCTAGAATACCGCAAATCCTCGTGGCCGCTCGCGCCACGGCAATGCTCAATAAGTGCCAAGGGAGGTCATTGGGATGCGTATCACTGCGATGGGCCTGGTGCTCGCGTTCATTCTGGCGACGAGCGCCGCGCCGCCGATCTCGGCGGCGGCAGCCGCCGACGAACCCTACAAGATAAATGTCATCCTGCCTCTGACCGGCATCGCGTCGTTCCTGGGCAAGGAAGAGCAACAGACCTTGCAGGTGCATGAGAAATTCATCAATCGCACCGGCGGCATCCGGAACCGCCCGATCGAGTACGTGTTCTACGACGACCAGTCGAACCCGCAGACCGGCGTGCAGCTCGCAAAGCAGGTGAGCGCCTCCAACCCCGCGATCATCTTCGGCTCCTCCTTGGTGGCGGTCTGCAACGCCATGGCGCCGTTGATGGCCAATGGCCCCGTCCAGTATTGCTTCTCGCCGGGCGTTCATCCGCCCGCGGGAAGCTATGTATTCACCTCCGGCGTCTCGACGCACGATCTGCACAAGGCGATCATCCGGTATTTCCGCGAGAAGGGCTGGAAGCGCATCGCCATCATGACCTCGACCGACGCAACCGGGCAGGACGCCGAATCCGGCATCGTCGACGCCGTCAATCTGCCCGAGAACAAGAACGCCGGCGTGACCCTGGTGGAGCAGGCGCATTTCAACACCACGGACGTGAGCGTCGCGGCGCAGCTCGAGAAGGTGAAGGCGGCCGAGCCCCAGGCGTTCATCGCCTGGAGCACCGGCACGCCGATCGCCACCATCTTCAAGGGCATGGTGCAGGCGGGGCTCGATGTGCCGACCGCCACCACCGACGGCAATATGACTTACGCGCAGATGACGGCCTACGCCGACTTTCTGCCGAAGCAGCTCTATATCCCGACGGGGCAGTGGCCGCCCCATGAGGGTGTCGCCAAGTACGACCCGGCAATCGAGAAGGCGCAGCAGGCATTCTATGCCGAACTCGCCGGCGCCGGCCTCAAGCCGGATATCGCGGCAAACCTGGCGTGGGGACCGGCGATGCTGGTTTCCGATGGACTGAGCAAGCTCGGCCTCGACGCAACCGCGACGCAATTGCGCGACTACCTCGCCAACCGCAAGGGCGAGCCGGGGATCGATGGGTTCTTCGACTTCGTCAAGAACCCGCAGCGCGGCTTCGACGACAGCGACGCGGTGGTGACGCGCTGGGATCCCGCCAAGAGCGCGTGGGTCTTGCTCAGCAAGCCCGGGGGCATCCCGCTCGCGCCATGAGCGGAGCCCAGAGCGCAATCCGGCGAAGTGTGAGCGGTTCGCCGTTAGATTGCGCGACAAAATCAAAGAATCTAGAGCGTGATCCAATTCTATATGATTGGATCACGCTCTAGTCGCAACGCAGGGCCGCCGTGGATGCGCTGATCCAGATCGTCATCGGCGGCCTGCTCCAGGGCAGCCTCTTCGCGGTGGTGGCGCTGGGCTTCTCGCTGGTCTTTCGCATGACCGGCGTGGTCAACCTCTCGCAGGGCGCGTTCTGCGTTTTGGGTGCGCTGCTCGCCTACAGCCTTCAGTCGACGTTTCACCTGCCGGTGCCGCTTGCCGTCGCGTTGGCGGTGCTGGTCGCCGTGCTCTACGGCCTCGCGATCGGTGCCGCGGCTTTCGTGCCTGCACTGGCGCGGCTGCCGAACAGCAGCATGCTGATGCTGACGGCGGGACTCCTCACCTTCACCCAGGGTCTGATGCTGGTGATCTGGGGCGGCGACCCCTATGCGCTGCCGCCGTTCTCGGGCGAAGCGCCGGTTCTGCTCTGGGGCGTGCGCCTGCCGACCCAAGGTTTCTGGATCGCCGGCAGCACCATCGTGATCATCGCCGCCTTCTGGTACCTCTTCGCGCGCACCACCCTCGGCAAGGCGCTGCAGGCCTGCGCGGAGAATCCGACCGCGGCTCGGCTCATGGGGATCGACGTCGAGCGCATGGCGCTCTTGAGCTACGCCATGGCCGCGATGATCGGCGCGCTCGGCGGGATCATGGTGGCGCCGACGCTGGCGCTGCAATTCGACGTGAGCCAGTTCTTCACGATCATGGGCTTCATCGCCGTGGCAATCGGCGGGCTTGGCTCCTTCGTCGGCGCGGTGATCGGCGGCTTGCTGCTGGGGATCGCCGAGCAACTTGCCGCCGGCTATATCTCGCCGCTCTTCAATAACGCGCTTGCGTTGGGTCTGCTCCTCGCGATCCTGCTGTGGCGGCCGAGCGGGCTGTTCGCGCTCGGCCGTGCGAGGCGGAGCGACGTACGCGAAGAGCATCGGATTTATCCCGCGATCCTTCGCCTCGAAGGCCGCGGCGCAGCGGTGGGCGGCGCCATCGCCCTCGCGGTGATCCTGGCGATCCCGCTGCTGGTCACCGATCCGGGAATCATGAATTCCCTGGTCATCACCCTGATCCTGTTCATCTCCGTGCTGGGCCTCGACGTGCTCATGGGATTCGGCGGCCAGGTCAATCTGGGCCAGGGCGGCTTCATGGCGATCGGCGGCTATGTCGCCGCGATCTTGGCGACGCGTTATGGCTGGCCGCCGCTGCTGGGCGTCGTTCTCGGATGCCTCGCGTCGCTCGTCTGCGCGTTCCTGCTCTCGCTGGTGACGATGCGGTTGCGCGGTCACTACCTCGCGCTCGCGACGCTGGCCTTCGGGCTGGTGATCGATAGCCTCGATGTCGGCATGATGGAAACGACCGGCGGACCTTCGGGTCTGGTGGGCGTGCCGTCCTTCTCGGTCGGCGGCTATGTGTTCGCCAGCGATCGGTCGATGTACTACCTGACGCTGGGCGTCATCGTGGTGTTGCTGCTGGCGCTCTTGGGTGCGATGCGCAGCGGTTTTGGGCGTGCGCTGATGGCGGTGCGCGCCGACCGGCTCGCGGCCGGGGCGCTCGGCGTCAATGTCGCGCGCGTCAAGCTCGCGGCCTTCGCGATCAGCGCGGTGCTGGCCTCTCTCTCCGGCAGCCTCTACGCCTTTTATTTTCACTATCTCTCGCCCGAGATGGTGGGAACGCGCAGTTCCTTCGAGATGGTGACCATGCTGGTGATCGGCGGCGAGGGCACCTTGGTGGGAGCCTTGCCGGGCGTGGCTCTCCTGACCTTGCTGCCGACCATGGTGCAGTCGCTTGCCGTCTACAAGATGATGGGAGAGGGCTTGCTCCTGGTGCTGGCGTTCCGCTATCTGCCGGGCGGCATGTTCGGCGGCGCGGCACAATTGTTGAGCTGGCTGCGCCACCGGCATTTGCAATCGGTATCGTCGCCCGCGCCCGCGGAAGGACGCCCGCCGTGAACGCCCCCGCGCTGGAACTCGACGGCGTCACCAAGGCCTTCGGGGGCGTGCGCGCCGTGGACGGCGTCTCGTTCCAGATTCCAGTCGGGAGCCTGAGCGCGCTCATCGGACCGAACGGCTCCGGCAAGACCACGCTGTTCAATCTCGTCACCAATCTTTACCGGCATGACAGCGGCGTGATCCGTCTGTTCGGGCGGACGATGAGCGATGCGGCGGACTGGCAGATCGCGCGCCTCGGCGTCGTGCGCACTTTTCAGACCGCGCGCGTATTCCCGGGCATGACCGCGTTCGAGAACGTGCTGGCGGGGGCGCATCTGCACCTGCGCTCGGGCGCGCTCTCGGCAATGCTGTGGCTCCGTTCCAGCCGACGTCAGGAACGGGCGCTCGCCCAGCGCGCGCAGGAGTTGCTCGATCTCGTCGGTCTTGCGGCATTTCGCGACAGCGCCGCGACCGACCTGCCGATGGGTGCGCAGAAGCTGCTGGAGGTCGTGCGTGCGCTGATGGCGCGGCCGAAGCTGTTGCTGCTGGACGAACCGGCCGCCGGTCTCAACGACGGCGAGACCGCGGAGTTGGCAATGCTGCTCCGTGCGGTGCGGGTAAGCGGGGTAACGGTGCTGGTCGTCGAGCACAACATGTCGCTGGTGATGGGGGTGGCGGATCGCGTGATCGTCCTTGACGCCGGGACCGTCGTGGCGGAAGGGCCACCCGCCGAAATCCAGCGCAATCCTCGCGTGATCGAGGCTTATATCGGCCAGCAGGGGAGCGGCTGATGCTGGAGCTGCGTCAGGTCGCATCGGGCTATGGCGGCATCGCGGCGGTCCGAGGCGTCGATCTCGTATTGCGCCCGGCCGAAATCGTGGCGCTGGTTGGCGCCAACGGCGCCGGCAAATCGACCTTGGTCAAGACGATCTCCGGCGTTTTGCGCCCGATGCAGGGCGAGATCCGGCTTGATGGCCAGCGCATCGACCGCAAGACGCCGAGCGAGCGCGTGCTCGCGGGTATTGTCCATATTCCCGAGGGACGCCAGGTGTTCGCGGGCCTCTCGATCGCCGACAATCTTCGCCTCGGGGCCTACACGCGCCTCGCCTCGCTCTCGGCGCCAGCGCTTCGAGAGCGCATCGAGCGAGTCTGCGCACCGATGCCGCTGCTGCTGGAGCGGCTCGACGAGCCCGCCGGCAATCTCTCGGGCGGGCAGCAGCAGATGCTGGCGATCGCGCGCGGACTCATGTCGGAACCGCGGGTGGTGCTGCTCGACGAACCCTCGCTCGGCCTCTCGCCGCGTCTCGTCGGCGAGATCTTCCGGCTGATCGAGCGGCTGAGCGAGCAAGGGCTCGCGATACTGCTTTCGGAGCAGAACGCGCGGCTGAGCCTCGCCATCGCCGACCACGGCTGCGTCATCGAGAAGGGGCGCGTGGTGCTCGAGGGCTCGGGCAAGGAATTGCTGCTCAATCCCGAGGTCGCCGAGCGGTATCTCGGGGTCGGCGCTTCGGTACAGGGGCTGGGCCAGGAGCGGGAGCGCGCGCTGGCGCAGCGCCTCGGCGCCTTGTTCCGGGGCTAAGGAGCCTCGATAATGCGCGCTTTCCTGGAATAGGCGGGAGCGGATGATGTCAGGCGAGACGGTGCTGAAACGGCTCGATGAGGTGGTGAACGCGTTTTGCCGGCGGACCCGGTACTTTCACGAGGAGATGACGCCCGGCCGCGCCAAGACCTTCGTCAAGCAGCATCGTCTCAACACGCGCCAGCGCAACTCGGTGCTGAAGCTGCGCGTCGCCACCAACTGCACGGACTGGGAGACGCGCCTTGCGATCATCCGCGCCTGCACCCAGGAGGTGATCGCCGATCACGAGCACGGCGGCGGCAAGGCGCATTGGCAGATCCTGGAGGAGCTCGGCACCTTCATCGGCTTGCCGCTCGAGGAGACCCGCGGCGCGGCGCCGCTGCCCTCGACGCGCCTCGCTTGGGCCGCGTGGGAAGGGCTCATGAGCAACCGCCACTGGATCGAGGGAATCGTCGCCAATACCTGTGCCGAGCGCATCAACGTGCCGGGCTACGGCAGCGGTCTCATGCGCGAGCGCGGCTGGTTCGGCCTCGAGCGCGCGCGCTGGGGCAAGCTCTTCGGCCTGAGCGACACCCAACTTGATTTCTTCGAGCTGCACGAGCAGGCGGACATCGAGCATTCCGACATGGGCTGGCAGGCCGTCGCCAAATTCGCGACGCAATCGGGCCTCGAGGACGCGGCGGTCGCGGCGTGCGAGATCAATCTCCACGTCTGGGAGCACTACTTGAACGGCATCGCCGCGGCGGGCGACGCTTTGGACAGAGGATAGTTAACAAATCGTTCGCGACAGCCGCGTTTTGAACCCTCGCCGCGCAAAAACGGCTTCAACTCGAGAAATTTCAGGCGTAGCTTCGCGGAAGGTCTTTCTTGCTTGGCGAGGAGTGGCGAGGGATGGGCAAGATCATCCTTCTCGACCTTATCGGCGGTGTGGCGTTGCTGATGTGGGGCCTGCACATGGTGCAGACCGGGATCATGCGCGCCTACGGATCGGAGCTGAGAAGCTTCCTGAGCACGGCGCTTCGCAACCGGTTCCGCGCCTTCGCGTTCGGCGTCGGGGTCACCGCCATGCTGCAAAGCAGTACGGCGACCGCGCTGATGGCGGCGTCATTCACCGCGGGCGGCTCGCTTGCCCTCACCTCGGCCCTCGCGATCATGCTGGGCGCCAATGTCGGAACCACGCTCGTTGTCCAGGTTCTGTCGTTCGATGTTTCGGTTGCGGCGCCGGTCCTGCTGCTGGGCGGCATCCTCGTATTCCGGCACGGCGAGCGCACGCGTTGGCGCGATCTCGGTCGCGTGGCGATCGGGCTCGGACTCATGCTTCTATCGCTTCATATTCTGCTTGGGACTCTTGCTCCCGCCGAGGATGCGCCCGGGATGCGCGCGTTGCTGGCGGCGATCACCGCCGAGCCGATCCTAAATCTGCTTCTCGGGGCGCTTCTCGCCTGGGCGGCGCATTCGAGCGTCGCCGTAATCGTCCTGGTCATGTCGCTCGCCAACACCACCTTCGTCGGCCCCGTCGCGTCGCTGGCCCTGGTGCTGGGAGCCAATCTCGGCAGCGCCATCAACCCACTGTTCGAGATTGCGGCCGCCGGCAATCCCGCGGCGCGACGATTGCCAATCGGCAATCTCCTCAATCGGTTGGTCGGATGCGCCCTGGTGTTTCCATTTCTGCAATCGATTGCCGGCATCCTGCCGGCGATCGATTACAACCCCGCGCGCCAGGTCGCCGACTTTCACACCGCCTTCAACCTCGCGCTGGCGCTGCTGTGGATTTTCCCTCTCGACCAAATCGCGGCGCTGCTCGTTCGCCTCCTGCCCGAACGCAAGAAAGCCGCCGATGCCTCGACGCCGCTCTACCTGGACCCTTCGGTACTGGCGACGCCATCGGTGGCGCTCACCTGCGCGGCGCGGGAAGTGCTGCACATGGGCGATATCGTCGAGACGATGCTGCGCCAAACCATGACCACCTTTACGACGGATGACCGGAAATTGGTCGGCGAGATCGAGAAAATGGATAACGCCGTCGACGATTTGCATGAGGCGGTCAAGCTCTACGTCACCGATATCACGCGCGAGAGCCTCGACGATCAAGATGGCATGCGCGCCATGGAAATCATCTCGTTCTCGATCAACCTCGAGCATATCGGCGATATCATCGACAAGAATCTGATGGAGCTCGCTTCCAAGAAAATCAAGAATCGGTTCAAGTTCTCGGCTGAAGGCGCGGCCGATCTGGAGGACCTGCATCGCCGCGTGCTCGGGAATCTGCGGCTCGCGCTCGGGGTCTTTTTGTCCGGTGACGTCGCTGTCGCCCGTCAACTGTTGCGGGAGAAAGTGGCGATCCGCGAGGCGGAACGAGCGGCGGCCGAGAACCACTTCGCGCGCCTGCGCGAAGGACGACCCGAGAGCATCGAGACCAGTTCGCTGCACCTGGACATCCTGCGCGATCTGAAGCGCATTCACTCGCACATTTGCTCGGTCGCCTATCCCGTTCTCGAAAAGGCCGGCGAGTTGCAGCCGAGCCGGCTCAAGGAGGCTCGCCGGCGTCGGGCGAACCCCGCGGTTCCCTCTTCGGCCGGAACCCGATCCGGCTTATCGTGAGGATTGCCTCTGGAGAGGACTTGTGGCCAGTACAATCCGCAAGCAAGGCCCGATGTCGAGAGTGCGCTGTCGGCGCGCGGCGCGGGCCTGCTTACGACGTCGCCGGCTGCATCCCGGCGCTTGTCATATAGTCCTTGATGGCCGCCACGGCCGATTCCGCAATGCTCTGCGAGCCAAGCCCGCGGATCACGGTGACGAGGGTGCGCAGGACGACGTGGCTTTGCAGCTCGTCGGTCTCGAGCTGCTCGATCACCGCAGCCAATCGGCTGCCGATTTCGTCGGTAAGGGTGTCGAAATCGATCACCGGTTGCGGCCAGTCGGGTAGCGGTTGGGTCCCCGAAACGCTGTCCATGAGGGGGATGATCGGCAGATGCATCGCTCCCGTCGAATCGGGAGTTCCATAGCGCAGGCGCTGCTGCGGTGTCCAATTGGCGAACAGCGGATTCGTGGCATCGAGGGTGAACTCGGTCGCGAGGAACGAAGCGCAGTTCGCGCGACCCAGCATGTAGTCGTGCCAGCGGAGATCCTCATGCACGAAGCCCGCGAATGCGCCCAGGCCCGATCCGGCAAGGGCGGTCTCGCCCACCTGCCAACCGGAGTTGAGCGTGCTTCCGGCGGGCGTGATCATGAACCGGCTGAACACAGTTTCGTCCGACATCAGCGCCATGTCGGCCGTGAGATATCGCGCGGCTCCCACCTCGCCATAAATGAACGGCGCAATCACGCGCACCAGGCCCGGATTGGTCGAGGGGCCGAGGTCGGGTCCGCTGGCGAGGGGGTCCACCAAAAGCAGTGCGCGCCGCGCCACTTTTGAATCGCGCGGATTATATCCGATCTCGCCGGCGAGCCATGAGTGGGCAAGCCCAATCGGTTCGTTGTCCAGCGCACCGCCATCGACGACGGTGAAGGCATAGTTGCTGGGAAGCAGGCCGCTGTTCGGGTCGACGAGCTGATCCCAGGCCGGAGTGAGCGGCCGCGCCGACGCCTGTCCGTTGGCGCCTGGCTGGACCGTGATGCGATAGCGGTAGTGCTGCATGGGCCGCGTCAGGTCGCGCGCGCGGAAGCCCAAGGGAAACGCCCCGGTCGCCTTGCCGTATTCGGCAAATTGCTGCCAGGCCGCAGAGCCGCCAGTGGTCGTCGCGGAGGGAATGAAGAATTCATCGGGACGCGCGGGTTGGGGCGCGGGAGTGCCGCTGGGCTGCTCGACGGCAAACCGGCCGAAATCCCCATGATTGACGTAGAACTCCCCGTTGATGCTGCCGGCGGCGGTCGTGCCGCTGGGAATTCCGCTCAGCGTCGTCAGATAGGGGACGCCGCGGAGATTGGTCAGCGTCATCGCCACTCGGAAGGGATTGCGAACGTAGGTGCGTCTTTGCGGCGACGTCGAGGTCCCAAGCGGACTCCCGACATAGGTTGCGGCCGCGTTGCCCAGGACGTCGATCAGCGTGCTGTCGAGCAGCGACGGCAGCTTTTGCGGCGTCGAAGGAAGATCGTGGGTCTGCAGCAGTCCGTTGAGCGTAAAGCCGGTGACCCAGAGATCGTAGAACGGGTTATTGGTCGTGCCGCGCGGCGTCGTGGTGTTGACGTGCGGAAACTCGAACTGGAGGGCGCGCGAAAGCACGGTCGCGCAGACGCCGCCGCCGGATGCGCCCGAGGCGATTTCGAGCAGCACGTCGTGAAGCGGCGCCTTCCGCTGCTCCTCGGGCGGCGGAGACGCGGCCTCGATCTCCTTTTGCCGGTACCAGGCGTCGAGCGCTTCGAAGAGCAGGTCCAAGACCCCGGCGGTGTAGGCGCCCGCCGATACGGTACCCCCGAGCACCAATGCCAATTCAAAGGTCTGCGGTTGGGGATCCGGCTTTTGAGCGGGAAAGAACTGGTCGATTTCCTGCTGGGACAGGACCGGGGGGAAAGGCGGCATGTTCAACCTCCCGCGTGAGCACTCTATTGGTCTACAACCATAGTACGAAAAATACTGACTATCTACCTGTATTAAATGTGACACATTTCCGGGTTGAGGTCCTGTCGACGATCACAAGGCCGAGGGCGGGAGCAAACGCCGTGGGCAGCCCATCCTGCAGCATGATCGGCTGAGCCACGAGCGATCTCTGGGCATCATCGCTACGCTCTGGGCGCTATGATGCCTGCGGACGATGAACAGGAGGGCCGCGATGCCGAAGCTCACCGATTTCACCACCCTCACCTTCGATTGCTACGGCACCTTGATCGATTGGGAGAGCGGCATGATTGAGGCGCTGAAGCCTCTGACCTCCCGTGTCGGCCGCGCGCTCAGCCGCAATCAGATACTGGAGGCGCATGGTCGCGTCGAGGCGGCGCAGGAGCTTTATACCCCCAACAAGAAGTATCGCCTGCTTTTGGCCACGGTCTACAAGCGTTTGGCGGAGGAGTGGGGCGTGCATGCGCCGTGGGAGGAATGCCTCGCCTATGGTCGCTCGGTCGGCGATTGGCCCGCCTTCGAGGATACGGCAACCGCGCTGCAGTATCTCAAGAAATACTACAAGCTGGTCATTCTCTCGAACGTCGACAACGAGAGCTTCGCGCTCAGCAACCGCAAACTCGGCGTGCAATTCGATGCGATCTGCACCGCCGAGGATATCGGCTCATACAAGCCGAGCGCGCGGAATTTCGAGTACCTGCTGGCGCATTTGGGCGCGCTCGGGGTCGAGAAGCCGCAGATTCTGCATACCGCCGAGAGCCTTTACCACGATCACCGTCCCGCCAACGAGTTCGGCATCGCTTCCTGTTGGATTTATCGGCGTCACGCCCAGGAGGGATTTGGTGCAACCCGCGATCCCGGCGGCATGCCGCGCTTCGATTTCCACTTCAACAGCCTGACCGAGTTCGTGAAGGCGCATCAGGATCATCTGCGCGGCTGAGCGGGAGCACGCCATGCGCAAGCCCGGCAGCGGCCAAGAGGGCGTGCCGCGGCTCGATCGCCTCGACATCAAGATACTGGCGGCTCTCCAGGAAACAGGGCGGATCACCAACCTCGATCTCGCGGAGCGGATCGGGCTTTCGCCGACGCCGTGCCTGCAGCGGGTGAAGCGGCTCGAAGCCGCCGGCTACATAAGGGGATATGGGGCGGAGCTCGACATCGACCGGCTCTGCACCAATGTCGTGGTATTCACCGAGATAACCTTGCGCAGCCACGGGCGCGAGGACTTCCTGCGCTTCGAGCGCGGTGTCGAGGCGGTGCCGCAGCTCCTCAACCTCTACCTCGTCACCGGTGGCTTCGATTACCTCGCGCACTTCATCGCGCTCGACATACGCGATTACCAGCGGGTGATCGAGCGCCTGCTGGAGATGGACCTCGGCATCGAGAGATACTTCAGCTACGTCGCGATCAGGCAGGTGAAGCGCAGCCAAGGTTTTCCGCTGGCGCCGCTGCTCGCAAATCGAGAACAGCAGACCTAATCGAGTCCGACTTCGTGCCGGGGTGCGCTCCAGTTGGCCGCATCCGCGATGGCGCGCTCGACGTCCTCGGCCAGCATCAGCCCGGCATCGACCAGCGTCTGTGCCGCTTCCGCGATTGCCGCCTGATAAGCGGCCTTGTTCGCATAGCGCTCGCGAATGGATGGCCGGGGATCAGCGGTATAGCGTCGCTCGGTTTCGGTCTCGGCGAAGGGGATGGTGCTGCCGACGTAAGTGTGCGTGGCGCCGTGGCCGAAACCTCGCGAGCGTATGGTCCAGCCGGTGTATGTTGCGAGCGGCGCGCCAACCATCGGCGCGCGCACCCCTGAGATTTCGTTGCCGTCGGCGTCGACCGCCGGCACCAGCACGGTGTAGCTCTTGCCGGCGATCCATAGCGGCGGCTCGCGCAAGATCCCGCGCTCGAAGTCGGGGCCGAAATCGTAGAGCGGCAGCTCGCTGGGGCCGGTCGGCAGCAGCGCGCCGGGAATGCGCGGGAATTGTCGGCGCCATTCCTCGGCCGTCACCAAGGTGCCGTCGGCGCGGCGCGGGACGCGGCTCGGCGGCGGCGGCGTGCCATCGCTCGCCCAGCGATCCATCGCATCGATCATGGCACGGAACAGCATCGAGGTTCGCACCACGTTGATGACGTTCTCGCAGACGCCGCGGCCCGGCTTCTTCAGGTTGGGATCGGCGAAGTGCTGCGAGCTGGACCATTGATAGACCCGCACGGTCTGGGGCTGCTCCAGGTCGTTGCCGCGCGTGTCCGTGTGCACCAGCGAGCCCCGGCGCTGCCAATACTCGGTGGCGCTCTGGGTGTGGATCACCAGCGGATCGGTTTCCGGCCGCTTCAGGATCGCATCGCGCTTGCCGGTCAGGTGATCCGTCGACATCGCATAGGAAAATGGGAAGCGGTCGGCGCAGTTCTCGTGATCTTCGTATTGCTCGCCCGCGGGCGACACGCCGCTCGCGAAGCGGTGGTTGAGCCACATCAGCCCGCCGCCGGAAACGTGCGGCAGAATGCCGTCGAAGACGCGCCGGTTCTGCGCATCGGCGTTGAAACCGCGATGCACGAAATCCCTCAGGCATCGGCCGGTCTGCGAGCGGCCCCAGCCATAGGTCTTCTCGATGGCGATGCGGCCCCCCTCGATCAGGGGATTGGCGGTGCCGGCCGCGTCGCTCGCGGCATATTTGAGGAAGCTCACAAAGTCTCGCACCGCGAGGTGGCCGAGGCCCAACACGAGCGGGTCCTTCGCCGTATAGATCAGCTCGTAAATCCAGCCGGGCTCGAACCCCCTGGGGATGTGGATGTTGATATCGGAGGGAACGAGCGCGCTTTCGCTGCCCTGGTTGTCGAGGCCTTGGCCGCCCTCGACCCGCGCGAAGCACCATTGATCCGGCGGGACCGGAATGCGGGGATCGTCAGGATAGCGCCGGCGCGTCAATTGCGCCTCGCGCGTGTCGAGCGAGACCGTCGGGTAGCTCCGCGTCGAAACCCAGCCGGAAAGCGGCTGCGTCGTGACGCCCTTTTCGTCGAGGATGTACTCGACCCGGACTTTGCCGGTAATGGGTTTGCCGTGATCGGTCACGACCGGCGCGTCCATCAGCATGCGTCCGTCGCCCGGCAGCAAGTCCCCCTGCCAGGCGATCCACGCGACCGTGTAGCCGCGGCGGAAGAGGAAGCCGTTGCCGGCATGGGCGAGGGTGCGAGGGTCGTTGCTCGCGGGCGCGTCGTTGAAGAATTGCAGCATCCGCTTGTTGCCGCGGTTCCCGTAGTCGAGGAACAGCCGCCGGTTGCCGCGCGCGAGGACCTTTGGCTTCAAGATCATGAAGTCGGCGGCGAACCGAACCAGGCCGCGAGGGTCGCGCGGTGCGTATTCGAGATCGACGATCCCCTGCTGCGCCGGCGCCGCGGGATCGACCGCGTAGTGTGCGCGACCGACGATGCGCTCATATGAACCGGCGCCGCCGAAGGCGTGATCCGCCGCGAAGTCGCCGCGTTCGTTGATCCTAAGCTCGATCAGGTTCGTCATCGGTTCGCTTCCCATCCCGTGGTCTCGCAACGCTGCCAGATCAGGATGCCGCGGGCGAGTCCGATCGGCCAGGGCCTCGATCCTCGCGCGTCGCGCCATGTGTTTTGTAAATTGCGCTCGGGCTTTTATCAACAAGTGTGTTGACTATCAACAGATCGGTTGCTAATGTGTCGAGCATGGCAAGCGTATCCGTGCTGCGGCCGGCCGGGGAGGCGGAGGACTCGGAGGAAGCGCGCCTGGATCGGGTGTTTTTCGCGCTTTCCGACCCGGTGCGGCGCGAGATTCTTCGGCGCCTCGACGATGGCGCCTACCTCGTCTCCGAGCTCGCGGAGCCGTTTCCGATTTCGCTGCAGGCAGTCTCGCGCCATATACAGGTGTTGGTCCGAGCGGGCTTGGTCCGCCAGGAGAGGACGGGTCGCATCAGCCGCTGCAGCCTCGAAGCCGGACCGATCATGTCGGCGGCGGTCTGGATCAACCGCTACAGCAAGTATTGGCAGCAGCAATTTGATCTGCTGGCGGCGGGACTGGCCGATATCGGCGACCGTCGCTCGCGCAAGCGGCGGCGTCGTTCCGTGCGGCGGTCCGGTCCGCGCATCCGAAAGGGAGGTGCTTCATGACGACGCATAAGTTGGTTTCCCACGATGAATGGATCGAGGAACGCAAGCGCTTGCTGGCGACGGAAAAGGAATTCACGCGGCAGCGCGACCGACTGAGCGCCGAGCGGCGCGAGCTCCCCTGGGTGCGCGTCGACAAGGCGTACCGCTTCGATGCGCCCGAGGGCAGCGAGAGCTTGGGCGATCTCTTCGCCGGCCGGCACCAACTCATCGTCTATCATTTCATGTTCGATACGAGCTGGGAGGCCGGCTGCAAGAGCTGCTCGTTCTGGGCCGACAACTTCGACGGGATCGTCGTACACCTACGGCATCGCGACGTGACCTTGGTGGCGGTTTCGCGCGCACCTCTCGCCAAGCTCCAGGCCTACAAGAAGCGCATGGGATGGCACTTCAAGTGGGTCTCCTCGGAAGGCAACTCCTTCAACCGTGACTATCACGTCACGCACACGCCCGAGGAGTTGGCGGCCAAGGATGCCTATTACAATTACACCCGCCAGCGGCCGTACGGCGCCGAGGCTCCGGGCATCAGCGTGTTCTATCGCGACGACGATGGCGGCATTTATCACACGTACTCCTGTTACGCGCGCGGCCTCGACATGCTGAACGGTGCCTACCACCTGCTCGATCTGGTTCCCAAGGGTCGTGACGAGGAAAATCTTCCGTTTCACACGGATTGGCTGCGCCGCCACGACGAATATCCGGACTGAGTACAGAGGGATCAGAGCCATGCGATACAAGGACGCGGCGAAGCAGATCGAGCAATATCAGGCTGAGGTCCGGGAGCTGCGCCGAAAGATGCAGGCGGCCCGCGCCGCCGCCGAGCCCGAAGAAGTTCAGGACTATGAGTTCGCGTCACGCGACGGCAAGGTCCGACTCTCGGCGCTTTTCGGCGGCAGGGATGACCTGTTCGTCATCCACAACATGGGCAAGAGCTGCCCGCACTGCACCTTGTGGGCCGACGGGTTCAACGGCATCTATCATCATCTGACCGATCGCGCGGCGTTTGTCGTCTCCACTCCTGATGCACCGGAGGTGCAGAACCAATTCGCGGCGAGCCGCTCGTGGCGGTTTGCGATGGTCAGTCATCGCGGCACCACTTTCGCCGCCGACATGGGCTACCTCTCGAAGAGCGGTGGATTTCTGCCGGGCGTTTCGGTGTTTCGCCGCGCGGGACCGCGCACTTTGCGCGTCTCCGACGCGGGCTTCCAACCGCTCGACGATTTCTGCTCGCTCTGGCACCTGTTCGATCTGCTGCCGGACGGTGCCAAGGGATGGCGTGCGAAATTCGCCTATTCGTGATCGATCTCGGCGTCGGCGGCGGCCGCCATTGTCGTCACGCCGAGCTCGGAGCCCTCTCGCTTGCTTCGAGGTTGGCCGCGAGGCGCTGCTCGGCGACCCGATTGATTTCCTCGCGCACGGCGGGATTTTCGTTGAGGAAGCGGTCGAACTCGGCCTTGCGCAGCACCAGGAATTGACAATAGGTGAGGGCGACGATGTCGGCCTGCCGCGCGCGCCCCGTCAGCAGCGCCAACTCGCCGAAGAATTCGCCGCTGCCGAGGCGCACGTTCCGCTGCGTCAGGATCACCTCGACCGCGCCTGAAGCAATGAAATAGACGGCGTCGCCGCGCTCGCCCTTCCGCACGATTTGCTCGCCGGGAACGGTAAAGCGGCCTCGCAGCAGCTTGGACAGTCGGTCGAGCTGCTGGCGGTCGAGGCCGGCCAGCAAGTCGAGGCGGCTGATGAGCCCCCTCGGATCGAGGCCCAGGTCCAGCCGCGGCCGGCGCTCGGTCCCGCGTTCGGCGCGCGTGCGCTTCAGATTGTCGTAGAGTTCGCGGCCGATCAGTCCCTCGTCGAATAGCGCCTGGTAGCGCGCCTCTTCCTCGCGCAGCGCCGATTGGCGCAGCAGGATGGTCTCGAGCGCGGCGGCATAGTCCGGGTATTGCCTGCGGAGTGCGTCGAGCGCTCCGACCGTCCCGTCGAGCCGCACGCTCAGCACCTTGTGCAGCAGGTCCGCGATCCGGTCGCCGAACATGCGGCGTAGGCGTTGATCGCCAAAGCGCAGCAGCCGCTCCAGCACGAGACGCATGGTGATCAGCATCTCGAAGCGATCGGCGAGACGATCGGCGAGAAGGCGCTCGAGGCCGAAGTGCCGATAGAGGAAGTACGCGACCCGGAAGCCCACGGGAAATTCCAGCAGCTTTCGGGCGGTACGCTGGTAGGCGACGCGTCCGCCGCTGTTCGCCGCCTCGATCAGCAATGCCGCGTTGTTGAGCAGCGTCTGGACAGTCGCCTGCGAGGCGGTTCGCTCCGCGAGCGCCGAGAGCACCAGCGAACGCTCCTGATTGGCGAGCGCCACCAATCCGACCGCGAGCCGGTTGCGGTTGGTAAACGACGGCCGCGCCGTATCCATGGCCGCGGCGGTTGCGATCGAGGCCTCATAGGGCTCGACGACGCGCTCGAGCGCGGCCGGCGACAGCGAGTGGTCGCGGGCGATGGTGCGCAACGCGTCTCCCACGTCGGCGCGGCTCAGCGCCAATACGTGATCGCGCAGCGCTTGGTTGAGGGGCGAGAGGCGATCGAGGCCGAGGAGGCGCATCATGGGTTTAAGCGTCGTGCCGTTCACCAGCAGCGTGAACAGCACCAAACCGGTCGCGAGCACGGCGACGAAACGCTTGACGGCGGGATCGATCGCCGGATTCTCGGTGACCGCGAGCGCCAGCGCAAGCGTGAGGGCGCCGCGCAGGCCGCCCCAAATGATCGCGAGCTTGTAAGGGGCGCTGACCGGCTCGGTAAGGCGCAACAAGCGGAGCGGCGGCAACAGCACGAACAATACAAAGACCCGCGCCAAGTGCGCCACCACCACCAGCGCCAATACCAACGCCAAGTCGTAGGGACCGACATTCGTGAGCAGCTTCGGCACCAGGATCGAGGCCAGCACGAACACCAGCGAGCGCCCCCAGAACGCGAGCTGCTCCCACAGATCGAGGAGGAAGCTCCAGTTGTGCGGACTGATCCGGGAACGGCCCGCGGCGCTGAGCGTAAGCGCCGACCCGAGCACGGCCACCACGCCCGAGACGTGCAGGAATCGATCGGCGGCGATGAAGACCAGATACGGCAATGCGAGCGTCATGGTCGCCTCCGAGAGCCGCTCGCCCCTGAGCCAGGGAACGACCGCCAACATCGCGCGTCCCGCGAGCACGCCGAGCGCGGCACCGCCCACGAAGGAGATGAAGAATTCGATGAGACCGCTGCCGGGCACAAACTTGCCGCCCGCCAGCAGTATGTTCAGCAGCACCGCGAACAACACGATCGCGGCGGCGTCGTTCAAAAGACTCTCGCCCTCGACCAGGCGCGTCAGCCGCGCCGGCGCGCCCACGTCCTTGAAGATTGTGATGACCGCGGCGGGATCGGTCGTCGAGACCACGGCACCCAACAGGAGGCAAGCGACCAGGGAAACCGGAGCAATCGGCCAAAGCGCAAGCCCAATCATCGCATTGGTCACGACGGTCGCGACGACCGCCAAGAGCAGGATGACCGCGGCGTCCTGAAACATGCGACGCACGTCGATGGAGAGGCCCGCTTCGAATACCAGCAGCGGCAGGAATACGTAGATGAAGACCGCGGAATTGATCGGCAGGTTGCGGAACAGCTCCGCCACTTGCTCGGGCCGTCCCTTGAAATCGGTATGCAGCAGCAGCGCCGAGGCGCCGCCGATCGCGACGCCGATTCCCGCGAGCAGCACGGCCGGCGGCAGGCGCAGCTTAAGCGCCAGCGGCTGCGTCACGCCGACCACCACCAACAGCAGACCGATCATCAGCAGTATGACGGCGACGTCGAGCATTCGACTCCCGATTTCAATCGCTGACAGCCCGGTATTATCGCGATCGCGCGATCGGCCCGCGACAACATTCGAGGCGAGCGATCGCGCCTCGGCACGGTTCCACTGGCGCGCGCATTGGAATCATGACTAAGATAAACAAAAACCTGACTTTAGGAGGGAATGAGAATGCCTGGGAAAGCAAGTAAGGGACTCTCGCGCCGCTCGGCTCTCGTGCTCGGCGCCGCCGCCGCGGTGGGACTGCCCCGCTTCGCGCGCGCCGCGGATGAACCGATCCGCATCGGCTACGGCATGGCGTTGACCGGCGGTCTCGCGCCCAACGGCAAGTCCGCGCTGCTGGCGCAACAGATCTGGGAGGAAGATATCAACGCCAAGGGCGGTCTTCTCGGCCGTCCGGTGAAGCTCGTCTATTACGACGATCAGAGCAACCCCTCGACCGTCCCGCAGATCTACACCAAGCTGCTCGACGTCGATAAAGTCGATCTCGTGATCGGCGGCTATGCCACCAACATGCTGGCGCCGGCGATGCCGGTGGTGATCGCGCACAACAAGGTTTTCATCGGCTTGCTCGGGCTCGCGGTCAACAGCCAGTTCAACTACCCGCGTTACTTCGTGATGGCGCCGACGGGCGGCATGGACTCGAAGGCATCGATCACCCAGAGCTTCTTCGAGGTGGCGGCGCAGCAAAATCCGAAACCCGCGACCATCGCAATTGTCGCCGCCGATGCCGAATTCGCGCTCAACGCCGCTGCCGGCGCGCGGCCCCTTGCCAAGGCAATCGGGCTCCAGACTGTCTATGACAAGACCTATCCGCCGAGCACCACGGACTATACGCCGGTCATCCGCGCGATCCAGGCCACCAATCCCGACGTGGTGTGCGTGTGCTCCTACCCTCCGGATTCCGTCGGCATCGTGCGCGCCGCCAACGAGGTCGGCCTCAAGACCAAGCTGTTCGGTGGCGCGATGGTGGGACTGCAGGCAACCGCGATCAAGATGCAGCTCGGCCCGCTTTTGAATGGCATCGTCAATTATGACTTCTGGCTGCCGGTGCCGAAGATGCAGTTCCCCGGCGTGAACGACCTCATCAAGCGCTACCAGGCAAAAGCGGAGGGCGCTGGCGTCGATCCCTTGGGCTACTACATGGCGCCCTGGGCCTATGCGCAGCTGCAAGTGGTGGCGCAGGCGATCGAAGCGACCAAGAGCCTCGATGACGGGAAGCTCGCGGAATACACCGCCAAGAACACCTTCCAGACCGTGGTTGGCGACGTGAAGTACGGCCCCAATGGCGAATGGTCGGAGCCGCGCGTGATTCAGGTGCAATTCCACAACGTCAAGGCCAGCGACCTCGAGCAGTGGCGCACGCTGGCGGCGCAGACGGTCGTGGCACCCGAGGCCTTCGCTTCCGGCAAGGTGATCTATCCCTACACGGGCGCGAAGGGGTGAACTCATCGCGTAGCAGCGCCTTCGTACCACACGATCTCGCGCATTCGATTACGGGTGCGCCGGCCGGGCCGCTCGCGGGCCTCACCGCGGCGATCAAGGATATGTATGCGATCGCGGGCGAGCGCACCGGCGCGGGCAATCCCGAATGGCTGGCGCGCCACGAGGCGGAGCGGCACACGGCGCCCGCCGTGCAAAAACTCTTGAATGCGGGCGCCACCATCATCGGCAAGACCGTCTGCGACGAGTTCTTCTTCAGCGTGACCGGTAGCAACGCGCATTATGGGACGCCGGTCAATCCGCGGGCACCGGGGCGTCTTCCCGGCGGTTCCTCCAGCGGCTCGGCGTCGGCGGTGGCGTCGGGTGCGTGCGACATGGCGCTGGGCAGCGACACCGGCGGCTCCGTGCGCATTCCGGCCGCGCTCTGCGGCATTTATGGGCTGCGGCCGACCTTGGGCCGGATCGATCTCACGGGTGCTATGGCGATGGCACCCAGCTTCGACACCGCCGGCTGCTTCGCGGCGAGCCCCGGCCTCTTTGCCAAGGTGGGGCACGTGCTGCTTGACGATGCGGCCGAGCGCTCGGCTGTCGGTCGATTGCTGATCGCGGTGGACGCCTTCGCGGAGGCCGATGCCGCGGTGATCGCCGTGCTCCGGCAAGTGCTGCGCCGCGCGGCGGCTATTCTGCCTGCGCCTGTTGAATCGACAGTGGCGCCCGGCGGGCTTGGCCCGTGGCGGCAATGCTTCCGGGTGATTCAGGGGCGCGAAATCTGGGAGATTTACGGCGAGTGGATGACCCGCAATCAGCCGGGTCTCGGCCCCGGCGTGCGTGAGCGGATCGCGTTCGTGGCGTGGGCCGGCGGCGACGAGGCGCTGCTCGCGCTCGCGCTGGCGCTGGCGCCTTACTGCGGGGGGTGAAAGACCCTCAGATAAGGCTCGGGACGGCGGCACCACCGCCAGATACGGATTTTCTGGATAGCGATGCCTTCATGCATGTGCGAAGCGATGATGTATGTCTCTGCGGGACAGCAGCCTGACAAAATCACACACGCGTAGGCAGCTCGTCTACGCGATCCTCCGAAAGCGCAAAAACAAGAAGGGAGCGGACTGACTCCACTCCCTTCTCTCTGCTATCCTAAGTGATGCCAACGAACCTTAGGAGAGCAAGCTATGACCGATGGTCAGCGCTCTGTCGCACAGCCCATTGCAGCAGATTGGAAAGGTCATCGCACCGTCGGAGGAGTGATAGAGTTTGTAGATATAATGCCTCCTCTAGGACCAGAAGCAGCACGTATCCGCTTTCGGGTAGGGGTCGAAGGTACACTCGATCTCCCTCTGTCAGAAAATGCACTAGTCGCGTTGTGCAACTCGCTCCTTCCCCGATTCGCTCCGAAGGGTTGGGCAAAAAAGAGTAGCTAGCTTCCAAGCGCGGTCTTTCGTGAAGCGCTCTTGCGCTTTCGCGACGCGCTTTTGCGAACGCGTTTGGGGCGCGGCGAAGGGGGAGACTTGAGCAATCGCAAGAGAAGCGCGTCACGCCGTCGACCGGCCTCGTCGTCGCTCATCCCAGACCATCTCTATTCACGAGCACTACGCGAAAGTCTATCGGATGACGCCCCGTATTGGGAGGCGCTGGGGCGTTTTATGCACCAATTTTCGGTGACCGAAACTCAGCTGTTCTTTCTGCTGACCGAACAAGCGCGCGTCCCGCCCAACATTGCGAGGGCGGTATTTTCTGACGCACGCGCCGATCGAGCGATGGATTTCATCAGGCGCATCGAGGACTCCAGAGAAACCGTGGCAGACAAACAATTTCGCGCCGATATCGACGCTATATTTCCTCAGATCAAGGCCATAAACGATGCTCGAAACGCCGTGGTCCATAATGGAGGATACCGCAAAGACGGCACACGCGTAGCCAGCAACTACCTCAGAGCCCTAACGCCGGCGAAGATTAGAGATTTTCCCGTCTCTCCCGAAACGCTTCATGCTATGACCCTCGACCTAATGAAGATTCAGGTCGTGCTGCAGCTTTTGATCAATCCAGGGCAACAGGGGCGCATTAGCGCTACGCTTAGGAAGCATCCGGCGCTAACGGCCGCATGGCTCTATACGCCGCCTCAGCCAAAGCAAACGCAGGAACGGAGCGCGGATCGTCAGAAGCGTCCTGAACGGCCCAAATTGCCGCCTCCCCCGCCCGAACCAACTCAGGCGTAACCTCGGCTCTCTATCTGGCTCGCTCGCAATGCGTGACATATCTATCCGCCCAAGAGCCGCAAGCGTCGCCGAAAAGAACGTTGCCGCGCATGTCCCCCGACTGAGCTTGTTGGCTATCGATGCCGCGCGGGGTGCGTTTGCTGCTTAATGCCGGAAAATTCGTCATACGCATTTTTCGCTTGCATTGAACGCTAATAGCGTTTAACTCTTCCGCCCTTTGAAAGGCGGAGATCAGCCATGGCGAGTGACGCCCAGAAGGCCGCGAACCGCGCCAACGCGCAGCGGAGCACCGGACCCAAGACTCAGATCGGAAAGAAGAAATCCAGCCGCAACGCACTCCGGCACGGGCTCTCGGCGAAGTCGCTGGTGGTCATGAAAGAAACCATCGAGGATTATGAGGACTTCCGTGCCGCGATGCGCCGGGCACTTCTACCGCAAGATGCGGTCGAGGAACAGCTCTTCGAGCGCGTCGTGCTGTGCGCCTGGCGACTGCGCCGCATCAGTCGGGTCGAGGCTGCAATCATCACGGAGAGCGCACTCGACTGGCGGCGCCGCAACTTCGGCGACCGGCTGCGCCTCGACGAAGGTACGATCTTTCGCGACGTGAATTCGCTCCACTTCGCGCGATTGGAAGCCGCGCTCGACCGGTCTTTCGAGCGCGCGCTCGCGCTGTTGGAGCATCGCCAGCAGGCCCGTTTCGACGCGGCGCTCAATGACGCCGCCGGGGAGGGCGGAGATGATCCATTCTCGCGGCTCGCGTGGGAAACGTTGGAACCGAACGAGCCGAGCGAGCCGAGCCCGCATTTGAGTGACTATCCCGAGGAGTTGGCGGCTCGCATGCGTCTTGCCGTTCGCGGGGATGACCCCGATGACGACGTGTAACCCGGGCGCCCCTTCATGCGGCCGCGCCCGCTGCAGAAGCGAGCCCGATTTTGCCGAACGAAGCCAATTTTCGTTGAAATTGCTCGCGGATTTGGCTTCGTTTTCGAGTTAAACGCCGCCGAAGCGTCGCAAGGAGTCACAGATTCGGCACTTCCGGCGGCAGGCCCAGCACCACGCGGCCGTAGAGCGTGCCTTGCACGTCCCAGGTGGAGGCTTGGTGGCCGATCGCCGCGTGCACGTCGCGAAAGGCGCGCTGCAGCGGATTGCGCTGATAGATGGCGCCGCCGCCCGCGCCGGTGAACAGCAGATCGACCGCGCGGGCGCACATGCCCGCGGCATAAGCGCCGTCTCGGCGCCAACGCGCTTTCGCCTCAAGGGGCGGCACCTCGCCCGCCTCGGCATAACGCGTGGCCTCGTCGCATCCCCCAAGCATCAGCGCCTCGGCCGCGGCGGCGAGCGCGCCCGCCTCGGCGATGCGGATTTGCAGGGTCGGAAGGTCGGCGAGCGCCTTGCCGGAATAAGTCCCGATCCGCGTGCGCATGGCGCGCGTGAATTGCTCCACCGTCGCCTGGGCGATGCCGAGCGGCACCGCACCCACGACATACGCGAACAGCGCCATCATCGGGAGCTTGTAGAGCGCGCCCGGATTGACCGCACTCCAGGAGCCCGGTCCCCCACGCACCGCCGAGAGCGCGAGGCTGCGGCGTTCGGGCACGAACAGATCTTCGATCGCGATGTCGTGGCTGCCGGTGCCGACAAGCCCCATCACATGCCATGTGTCGAGGACGCGCCAGTGCCCGACCGGCACCAGGAACATGCGGTAGGCGGCTTCAGGATCGGCCTCGCCCTCGACCAGCGCCCCCACCAGCAGCCAGCTCGAGGGATCGACGCCGCTGGAGAATGGCCAGCGCCCGCTGATGCGATAACCGCCCGCAACCCGCTTTGCCTTCCCGCCCGCGAAGATGAAAGCGGAGCCGATCAAATGATCCGGGCTGTCGGACCAGATTTCGTTCTGGGTTTCCGGCGGGAAGTAGCCGAGCATCCAATGGTGGCTGATGAGGTTCACCAGCACCCAGGCGGTGGAAGCGCAGCCCTGCGCCACGATCGAGCCGATCTCGACGATCGCGCGGAACGGCAGCTCGCTGCCGCCGACGCGCGCGGGCTGATGGATGCGGAACAATCCGGCTGCGTGCAGCTCATCGAGGCTCTCCGGCGGGATCCGGCGGAGCATCTCGGTCTTCTGTTGCCGCTCGCGAAAGCCCGGCACCAGCCGCCGAGCGCGCTCCTTCATCTCGGCGAGGGTCGGCTTGGTTTTGGGCGGATTGGCGGCGGGAGGCATGGGCGGTCATGTGAGCGTCAGAACCGCAGTGTGTCAATGCCGGCCGATCGATATTCCGAGATGCGTCATGCGATCAGAAAAGCGCCACAGACCACCACGAAGACGCGAAGGACATGAAGACCAAGGTTCAACATGAGACATCGAGGTGCCGAGCGATTTTTCGGCGCGCTTCGCGCGCCAGCCAATTCTTGTTCCTTCGCGTCCTTCGTGCCTTCGTGGTGAAACCGATGTTTTTTCGTTGCACTCGACGCGGCGCGCTAATCGCTTGATCAGCGCCGGCAAAACCGAGTGATATAGGCGCGGTTCAGCGGGGTTGCGGGAGCGAGAATGGCCTCTTATCTCGTCGGCGTCGATATCGGCGGCACCTTCACGGATTGCGTGGTGATCGACGATCAGGGTGGGGTCACCGCGGCGAAAACGCCCTCGACCCCCCGCAATTTCGCCGATGGAATGATCGACGCGATCGGCGCCGCGGCGGCAAAGCTCGGCATCTCCGCGGAGCAGCTCTATCGCGACACCGCCGTCCTCTCGCACGGCACCACGGTCGGCACCAACGCGGTCGTGCAGAAGCGCGGCGCCAAGCTTGGCCTCATCACCACCAGGGGACATCGCGACGTCATCCATATCATGCGCGGCTCGCGCGGCGTGGGTGGACGCGACGTGCGCAAGGTCGTGCACTTTCCCGAGAGCCAGAAGCCCGATCCGATCGTTCCCAAGCGGCTGATCGCCGGCGTCTCCGAGCGTGTCGATTGCTTCGGCAAAGTGGTGGTGCCGCTGAATGAGGCGGAGGCCGCCGCCGCAATCGAGCGCCTCCTCGCCGAGGGGGTCGAGGCGATCGCGATTTGCTTCCTCTGGTCCTTCCTCTATCCCGAGCACGAGCGGCGCGTGCGGACGATGGTGCGCGAGCGCGCGCCCGATTTGTTCGTGACCTGCTCTGCGGACCTGGTGCCGAAGTGGGGCGAATACGAGCGCACCACGGCGGTAGCGATCAACGCCTATATCGGTCCGTTGACCGCCGGATATCTCCGAACCCTCGACCGCGAGCTGCAAGTGCGCGGCTATCGCCATCCGCTCCAGATCACGCAATGCGGCGGCGGCACGATTTCGGTCACAAAGGCGATGGAGGCGCCGCTGCTGACGCTCGACTCGGGGCCGGTCGCGGGCGTCACGGGCTCGCTCTACCTGGGGAGCATCATGGGCTACCCCAACATCATCACGACGGACATGGGCGGCACGTCCTTCGACGTGGGCCTGATCCATGACGCGAAGCCCGCGTTCTCATTCACCAGCACCGTTAATCAGTACGAGTACTTCATTCCCAAAGTGGATATCCAGGCGATCGGCAGCGGCGGCGGCAGCTTGGTGCGGGTGGACGACGCGACGCGCACCATGCGCGTCGGCCCCGAGAGCGCGGGCGCAGTGCCCGGTCCCGTCTGCTACGGCAAGGGCGGCACGGTGCCCACGGTGACCGACGCCGATCTGGTGCTGGGCTATCTCGATCCCGACAATTTCGCGGGCGGCAGCATCCGCCTCGACCGGGCGCGCGCGGCGGCGGCAATCGAGGAGGTCGCGGGTCGGCTCGACCTCGACCTCATGCGCTGCGCCGCCGGGATCGCGGAGATCGCGGAATACCAGATGGCCGACATCATCCGCCGGATGACCGTGGGGAAGGGGCATGACCCCCGCGATTTCGTGCTGTTCGCTTTCGGCGGCGCGGGTCCCGCGCACGCCGGAATTTTCGCGCGGGAGCTCGGCGTCAAGAAGGTGGTGGTCCCGCAGCGCGAGACCGCTTCCACGTGGTGCGCTTTCGGAGCCGCCGCCGCGGATGTGCTGCACATCCTGGAGCAGGTCGACATCATGGTCACGCCCTTCGACGCCGAGCGCATCAACCGCACGCTCGCGCGCCTCGAGGAGGCGGCCGAACAGCAGATGGCGAGCGACGGCATCGACCCCGCCCGACGCCGCTTCCAAGTGGCGCTCGATATGCGCCACAAGGGACAGATCAACGAGGTGGAAGTGATGCTCGACTGGCGGCGCGCCGAGGCCGGCTTCGAAGTGCCGATGCGCGACGCCTTCTATCGCAGATACGAGCAGCTCTATGGCCGCGGATCCTCGTTCCGCGGCGCTCGCATCGAGATCGTGACCTTCCGCTTGCGTGCGATGGCGGCGATGCCGCGTCCGCGATTGGTGGCGGCTGAGCAGTTGACCGCGACGATCCCGCAGGCGGCGCGGCGGCCAAACCGGACCGTCTACTGGTCGGACCGGCAAACTCTGGTCGAGACGCCGATCTACGACGGCACCGCGCTGCTGCCTGGAAATTCCATCGCGGGCCCGACGGTCGTTGAAACCCCCGACACGACCGTTGTGGTGCATCCGGGGCAGCGCCTCAAGGTCGATGCGTTCGGGAATTTCGAGATCGAGTTTGACTGACGATGAATAGGGTTGCCGCCGTTTCGCCGCCGCGCGCGGTAAAGCCGGCGCCCATCGGGACAGAACCGACAGCGAGCGCTCTCGCTTTTACGAGTGCGCCCCGGCGGCTCGATCACATGGAGTTTGCGAGACGAAACCCGATGTACGCGGCGAAAATCAGCGTCGCGATGACGATGATGATGACGGTGCTGACGCGATTCATCATTGCGGCTACGCCGCCTTTTCCGGGCGCTCTATGCCGCCGCGCGCGATCAGGTCGTGCATGGCCTCGAGGAGAACGGCGATATCGGCGCGGCCGGACAGTCTGGTCGGGTCGATCTTGCCGTCCGCATCTTGCAATTGCTCGATCTGCCATAGCGTGGCGAAGAACAATCGGGCCGCTGCGCCCGAGAACGAGTTGGAAGGTACCGAGATAAGGAATGCGTGAAGATCACAGCGATCCAAGTTCAGGCGTTGCCGCTCCGCCGAAACATCGGGTGGCTCCTGTTCCAACTCCCGTGGCAGTTTGGCGCGCTGTCGCTCTATGTCGAGATATCGCAACCATGCCGCGACGACGGGGTCGTCCTTCTCAAGCGAGGCAACAGCCGGATCGGACAACATCGTCTCGAGAGCTTGAGCGGTTCCGCTCGTGGCGATGCGATCGATCAGCAGCTCTGAAACAGCGCTCATGTCGTGTCTCCACGGCCGGCGAGATCGCGAGGGCCGGTTATGTCAGCAGTCAAAGTGTTCCTCCGGTCGCGTAAATTACTCTTCAGGATTTGAGAAACCCTTAACCAAGCGCGGGCATGGGAATAGTGGGCCGGTCCGTCGCCTGTCGAGTTCGTGCGGGCGTCGTCGCGCCGACCGGTCGAATTTCGCTTAATTTTGTCTGAATTAATTCTTCAATTTTAGTATAAAGTCATGCGATATTGCGATGGTTTACTCATTTTTACATTGAATATTATCTCGGTGTGCGATTAGTATTTGCGCAGATTGTTCGTCGAGGTCGGCCCAAATTCTGCCGGAAGCCGCCATGACGATATGTTTTCGCAAGGGAGTGTCGCTATGAGGAGCAGGGCATTGGACGAATACCAGGAGCCGCTTGGGCCCTTTTCCTGGGTCTGGCTCTTCAACTGGCTCGTCTTGCGCGCGTTTCCGGTAGCGGCGATCTGCCTCACGGCTGTGGCGGGCGTGCAGCTTTACCTAGGGAATTGGTATTGATCGCTGTCGCGCCGTGGCGTGCTCGCGACAGCATTGCCGTGCTCTCCTTCATATAGAATCGCGACATATTCCGTCGCCCGAATCCCTCCCGTTCTCGATCCTCGGTCTCGACGACGATGGCCGAAAATGCGAGGCTTTTGCCGCGCTCGACGGGTCCTGAACGCCGAGAGGGCCCTCTCGAGTATTCGCCCCGCCGCGGACGGGGCAGCAGAGGCGGACCCGTGTGGAAGGCGCTTAGAACCGCTGTTTTGGTCATTCCCATGCTTGCGGGAAGCGCGCTCCCGAGTGAGGCGCAGCTGTTCTCGGAGCCGTTGGCGCTCCGCAACTATCGCCTCGGTACCTCGCTCGCCGAATTCCGCCAACTGCCGTACGCGGACGCAAAAGAGGTGGATGCCACAGCGGTTTGCACCGGCGATCCGTTCGCTGAGGAAAACAAGCTGGTGGAGCAGCTCAACTCCGGGCTCAGCGAAGAAGAGACGAATGCGGGGGTAAAGGCATGCCGGTACTTTTACCGGAGCAGGGGTGATCAGGGTGAAGCCGAAACCTGGAAGGAGGCGGGGGTTGCCGTCGGTGATCTCGGACGACAGCCGACAATTTTCTACTTCACGCCAAAGACGGACGATCCGACTTTTTCCGAGCGGCTGTTTCGCATCATCTTGATATTCAACTACCGGCAGGCCGACCGGCTAATGAACAACTTCATGACCGAGATCGGTCCCCCGGACGTGATGACGATCGGCGGTGGCGCCGATGATACCGGTGCGATCTATGACAGCGTCGACTCAAGCTGGCATACCGATACCAGCGAATTGAAGATGTCGAACCAATTCTCCCAGGAATCCGGGAGCGCCACTTACACAGAGACGGAGCTGGTGCTGCGCCTCAACGCCTATGAGAAGGCTCAGCACGACGCCTCCCGCAAGCCATAGTGTCGAGGGTGAGGCAATGCTCATGGTCACCCCTGAGGGCTTCGGGCTCATCTCCAACTGAGGCCGAAGCTCGATCAAGGCGCGCGCCGCAAGGTATTCATTCTTCGAAATTCGTACATCCGTCCGTTGTCATCTGCTAGCCTTGCATCGGCTTCTTGGAAGCCTTCACCAAGCGTGGAGCAGGCGGCGGCATGACCAAGCTCAGCGAACTTCCCGATGTCGCGTTCGACGGGGTGAAGCGCCCCTACGTGCCGCCCAAGGAATTGCGCATTTCGTCCAAGCTCAAGCTGCACCGGGCGTCGCGCGATGATTTCGATCCCGTCACCTTCGAGGTGATCCGTCACAATCTCTGGAACGTTAACGAGGAACACGGCGCCACCATCCAGCGCATCTCGGGCTCGCCGGTCGCGATGTATGCGCTCGATCTCAATCCCTCGATCCTCACGGAAGATGCGGAGTTCGTCTATTTCGGCCCTTACATGCAATACATGTCGGGCGTCACGGACACGCAGGTGAAATGGATCCTGGAGCATCGCAGCGAGAATCCCGGGATTCGCGAAGGCGACATGTTTCTCGCCAACGACCCCTGGGTCGGCGCCGCGCATCAGCAGGACGTCATGCTGATCTGCCCGGTGTTCTGGGAGGGCGAGCTTTTCTGCTGGGTCACCAACTGCCTCCATCAATACGATATCGGCGGCATCACGCCCGGCAGCTTCTGCCCCGCGGCGGAAAGCGCCTTCGACGAGGGGATACTGATCCCGCCGGTCAAGATCATCGAGGGCAACGAAATCCGCAGGGATATCGAGGAGCTTTACCTCCGTTCCTCGCGCAAGCCCGAAATGGTGGCGCTCGACTTCCGCGCGCAGATGGCCGGCAACATGGCGGCGCGCGAGCGCATCCTGCAGCTTATCCGCCGCTACGGCGCCCCGGTGGTGAAGGGCGTGATGCGGCGCATCCTCGGCAACGGCGAGGCCGCGTTCCTGCAAAAGCTCGCGAGGCTCCCGGACGGCACTTGGACCGACCGGACCTATGTGGAGTGCTGTCGCCCCGGGGATCGCGGCACGCACCGCGTGGTGCTAACGCTCCACAAGCGCGGCGGCAAGCTCATCTTCGAAAACGAGGGCACGGCGCCGCAGCAGGGGGCCATGAACGCGACCTATTCAGGCTGGCGCGGCTCGATCATGGTGGCGCTCAACCAGCTGCTTTGCTGGGATCAGTACTTCTCGGTCGGCGGCGCGCTCCGCCATGTGGAATTCGATCCCTCGCCCGGTACCTTCAACTGCGCGGATTTCCCGGCCTCGGTCTCGACCGCGCCCATCCAGGCCATGGAAATCTCGCTCTATCCCGCCTACACCGTGATCTCCAAGATGATCTACGCCGATCCGCAGATGCGCCGCGATGTCATGTGCATCGGCGGCACCAGCCAGTGGCCGGCGACGATCTTCCGCGGCATCGATCAATGGGGCGAGCACTACGGCTACATCCTCGTGGATCCGATCGGCGGCGCGATCGGCGCGTTCTCGACTCAAGACGGCATCTCGACCGGTGGCCAGGCGCGCACGCCCATTTGCAAACTCCCCAATGTCGAGCACACCGAGCAGACCTTCCCGGTGCTGTTTCTCTACCGCAAGGAGCTGGCGGATTCCGGCGGCGCCGGCAAGTTCCGCGGCGGGCTGTCGGCCGAGAGCTGCTTTATCCCGCACAATACGAGGGAGATCGTGCAGGACACGCTTTCCTCGGGGAATGCGATCCCGACTTCCACCGGCATGATGGGGGGATATCCCGGGACCGTGAACCGCTATCTGTTCGTGCGCGGCAGCGACATACTCGAACGCCTGGATCGTCGTGAGATGATAGACGACATCGGCGAGGTCGGCGGCGAGGCCACCACCTTGGCGCTGCGCCAGGAAAATTTCGTGCAGCATCCCGCCGACGTCTATGCCGTGGTTTGGACCGCCGCCGGCGGTTTCGGCGATCCAATGGACCGCGATCCCGAGATGGTGTTGGAGGATTGGCTCAACGAGGCCGTGACCGCGAAAGGCGCGTGCGAGATCTATGGCGTCGTCATCGACGAGCACGCGAGCACGCTCGACCACGCGGCCACCAAGGCGCTGCGCGAACGACTCCGGCGGCGGCGCGTCGAGAGCGGCGGGAAGCGTCCGCGCAAGCTCGTTGGCGGCGCGGCGCTGCGCATCACCGAAAATCTGCGCATCCGCCTCGATGTCGGCGAGCCACATTTCTGCTGTGCCAGGTGCGACGCCGACTTGGGCCCCGCGCGCGACAACTACAAGAACCATTGCCTCCGCGAAATCCACCCCGTGAGCGACGCGACGCCACTCGCGGGCGATCCCGCGCGCTTCATCAACGAGACGCCGGAATTCCGGCAGTTCTTCTGTCCGGGCTGCGGCGCGCTGATCGAGAACGAGATCGCGGTCTCGACCGACCCGGTGCTGCGCGATATCGAGATCGTGGTGGATGAGCGCATGCTGCTACGCGAGCAGGAAGCCGCCGACTAGAGATCGGGCATTGAGGCCTATGAGCGCCGACGAGGACCCGCGCCTCAGCGGAAGAAGCGGCTTTTATTCGACATTGCCACATTTAGTATCTTTGATGATTGATTTACCTGCCACTTGATGGTGGCCGCTGGGAAACACAGATCTCGAGACTACTAGGTATTGTATTGTCAAAGTGGGAGCATTAATATATTTTTAGTTTCGATGGGCAACTATTTCGGCGGATAGCCGAAATTTCCACTCGAATACAGCTCGTCGAAAGAGGGGATCATGAACCGGAACGCACTCCGCAAGCTCGCGGGCTTAGCAGTGAGCGCATGCGCCATATTCGTACTGACCCAGGCGGATATTTCGGGAGTGTCGGGATTGGCCCCCGTTCAGCACGCCCGGGTGTGGGTTCACCGCAACGATGACGGTACCCTGAAACACGGGGTGCGCAACGAGATCGAGACCTCGAACTGGTCGGGCTACGCCGTCGCGAACTACGCCACCAAGACCACATACAGCGCGGCCGAAGCTACCTGGAGCGTTCCCAGAGCCTCGTACGCCGTGCCGCCCTCGGTCTGCCACATCTATCAGTTTGGCACCTTCAGCTTCCAATATTGCTCGGGCTCGCGGCCGCAGTGGGAATACTCGTCCTCCTGGGTCGGGATCGGCGGCTATTGCGAGAACGCGAACTGCACTAGCGTCGACAACACGCTCATTCAGCTCGGCACGGAGCAAGATGCATCGTCCGGCTTTGCGACGCAGTACTACGCGTGGATCGAGATGTTGCCGAACTATCCGCTGGTGGTTTCGCCGAGCTACCCGAATTGCAACGCGCTCTCTTGCGCTTACCCTGTACATCCCAACGACGTGATTACCGCTACTCTGACGTGCCAGAGCAACTGCTCGCCCGGTCAAGACCAATCCTGGCTGCTCACCATGTGGAATAAGACAGAGAATTGGCATTTTTCGACGACCGTCGCCTACCAGTCATCGCTCCTGTCGGCGGTCTGGATTCAGGAAGCGCCCTCGTCGTCGAGTGGGGTGTTGCCGCTTGCTCAATTCACGACCGCGACCTTCAACCCGCAGGACAATAGTGCTTCGTCGCCTAACTTTCCGAACGTGCAGCCAGGCGCTACCACTTCGGATGCAATTCTGATGGTCGACCCCTACGGGGAAACTTCGAATCCATCCATGGCGGACGCTGGCAAGCTTGACACTTTCAATGCCTGTTGGGGCAATAACGCGAGCAACATTGCGGCCTGCGGAGAGCCGTGAGTTTGCCCGCAGGCCCGCGACCGCGGCTTGGTAGCCTGGGCCCCGGAGAGGCGCCCTACAGCCCCAGGTAAAAGCTGCGGATCAGGTCGTTGTTGTTGAGTTCGTCGGCCGAGCGGCCCTCGAACGCGATCTTGCCGTG
>DATIYT010000132.1:0-16919 GCA_035517495.1 Allostellaceae bacterium
CGCCTTGCGGCGATCGCCGAAGCCCGGTGCCTTCACCGCCGCGACCTTGAGACCGCCGCGGAGCTTGTTGACGACGAGCGTGGCAAGCGCCTCGCCTTCCACGTCCTCGGCCACGATCAGCAGCGGCTTTCCGGACTGCACGACGGCTTCCAGAACCGGCAGCATCGCCTGCAGACCCGAGAGCTTCTTCTCGTGCAGCAGAATGAACGGGCTCTCCAGCTCGCAGACCATCTTCTCGGCATTGGTCACGAAGTAGGGCGAGAGATAGCCGCGATCGAACTGCATGCCCTCGACGACGTCGAGCTCGGTTTCGAGGCTCTTCGCCTCCTCGACCGTGATCACGCCCTCGTTGCCGACCTTCTGCATCGCCTTGGCGATCATCTCGCCGATCTCGGTCTCGCCGTTGGCGGAGATGGTGCCGACCTGGGCGATCTCCTCGTTGGTCGAGACTTTCTTGGAGCGCTTCTGCACGTCCTCGACCACCGCCTGGACCGCGAGGTCGATGCCGCGCTTCAGGTCCATGGGGTTCATGCCGGCGGCAACCGCCTTTGAACCCTCGCGCACGATCGCGTGCGCGAGCACCGTCGCGGTCGTGGTGCCGTCGCCGGCGATGTCATTGGTTTTGGAGGCGACTTCGCGCACCATCTGCGCGCCCATGTTCTCGAACTTGTCGGCGAGCTCGATCTCCTTGGCGACGGTGACGCCGTCCTTGGTGATGCGGGGCGCGCCGAACGATTTGTCGAGCACGACGTTGCGGCCCTTGGGACCCAGGGTCACCCTGACCGCGTTGGCGAGAATGTCGATGCCGCGCAACATGCGGTCGCGGGCATCGCTGCTGAACTTAACTTCCTTGGCAGCCATTGAATGATTTCTCCTTTGGAACCCGAGCGGATGCTCAGGCGACTTTCTTGGATGACGCTTTCTTGCCCTCGAGGATGCCGAGGATGTCGCTCTCCTTCATGATGATGAGCTCCTCGCCATCGAGCTTGACCTCGCTCCCCGACCACTTGCCGAACAGGATTCGGTCACCGGCCTTGACGTCGAGGGGATGAACCTTACCGTCTTCGCCGCGCGCGCCGGCGCCAACCGAGACGACTTCGCCTTCCTGGGGCTTTTCCTTGGCTGTGTCGGGGATGATGATGCCGCCGGCGGTCTTCTCTTCCTGCTCCACACGCCGGATCAGGACCCGGTCGTGCAACGGACGGAACTTCATAGCAGTTCTCCTTTAAGTCATTGATATATTGACACGAAAGGCGAGTTGTTAGCACTCGCCAAAAAAGAGTGCCAGACAATATAGGGAAGCCCTGCGAGGTGCAAGTGCCGGAATAGGGGCCGCAGAAATCCTTGCCGACGGCATGAAGCAGCTCGCGCCGAAGCGCCGCGCGCTACGCCGCCGGTTCGATCAGCTCCGGCCCCTCGTTGTTGACATTTCCGACGCGGGGGCCGATCGGGAATGCAGTCATGGCATCGGCGGGGTAGGGGATGAGCAGCGCTTGCAGCTCCGCGCTCGATGCCGGCTTTTCGCCGAGCCACCGCTCCCACGCGCGCTCCGGCAGGATCGCCGGCATCCGGTTATGGATCGGCGCGCAGAGCTCATTGGGCTCGGTGGTGACGATAGTGCAGGACTGCACGGTCTCGCCGCTCGCCTTGTCGCGCCAGCGCTCCCAGAGCCCCGCGAACGAGAACAGGCCACTCTCGCGCGGCATGATCGCATAGGGCTGCTTGCGCTTCGCGTCGAGTTTCTTCCACTCGTAGAATCCGTCCGCCGGCACGATGCAGCGGCGCGACTGAAAGGCTTCTCGGAAGGCGGGCTTGGTCGCGATCGTCTCGGCCTTGGCGTTGATCACGCTGGCGCCCATCTTCAGGTCCTTCGCCCACCATGGCACCAGGCCCCAGCGCACCATCGCGAGAGTGCGGCCCTGATCCGCGCTCGACCGCACCACCGCCACGTCCTGTGTCGGCGCCACATTGTAGCGCGGCGCCAGGTTCACGCTGTTGGTGAGGTTGTAGAGCCGCACCAGTTCCGAGAATGGCGTCTTGAGGATGAAGCGTCCGCACATCGCGAGCGTGCTCCCTAAATCGGCAGCACGATCAGAATGTCCACCCGCCGCGATTCGAGGACGACGTGGCGCGAGCGCAGCAGCGGTGCGCCGTCCGCGGTTGCAATCCGGTCGAGATACTTGCCGGCGGCGAAGAGCTCCGTGCCCCCGCCTTGCATGGTGCGATAGAGCGCAAAGTTCGTGCGCGCCTCGATTGCGCCATTGGCGCCGGCGGAGAGCCGCGACCGGCTCAGCACGTGGCAATAGGTGTGCGGCTCGTAGATGTTCGCCGTGCGCAGCGCCGCGATCCGGTCGCGCATCATGCCGCGCCCGGTGCAGGAAAGGATTCCGATCGTCTGTCCCGCCTCGAAGCCCTCGCGCGGGATGATCTGGTAAAAACCGTCTTCGGTGAAGAATTCGGGCCAGCGCTCGAGCGCGTCGTCGTCGATCGCCTGGACATAGTCGATGAGCAGATCTTCAATCCGCATGCGCAACTCGGCATCAACGGCTTTCGAGCGATCGCTCAAGGCGCCGCGCTCTCAAAGGCCCATGACGTCGCGATAGCCTCGCCAGAAGCCGCGGATTCCCGTCTCGGTGGCGCGCGAGCCGTCGGACGATGCGACGTCGCGGCCGCCCATTTCGAGAAACGCGGCGCGGTCGGGGCTGCCGCGCGTGCCGCGCTGAACGAACTCGTTGATGCAGCCGTCCTCGAGCGAGACCAAGCCAGCCGCGCCCGTCAGGTTCGCTTGGTGGGCTCGCATCGCCTGCTGCTGAGGCTCGTCTCCCTCAAGTCCGAGATACATCCAGAACAGCTCGGTCCTGTCCAAGCCGCGCGGCGTGAAGAAGCGCACCGCGAGCGAGTTGAGCGTGAAGTGGATCGCGAGCGTCGGGAACACGGTCTGGACGGTGTGCGTGATGCCGTCCTCGAATTCGTTCCAGGACTGCAACAGCTCGGGGCCGGCAAGATCGGAGCCGTATCGCGCGGAATGCACCTTGGCGCGCTCGTATTCGTTGGAGGGCGCGAGGGTCGCGCGCTTGGCATAGCTAAGGCTGTGCCGGCCGTCTTCGGAGAGCAGCATGCCGCCGTCCATATCGAGGCGGTTCACCTTGAAGGTCGTATAGAAAGTGTGCAGCAGCGTCGCGTGGTAGGAATCCCGGACGTTCTCCGCGTAAAGCTTCCAGTTGTTGTGGATCATTTGGCTGTGCAGACCGAGCAGCTTGTGCGGCCGGCCGAGGGCGCG
Organism: Allostellaceae bacterium; assembly: GCA_035517495.1. GTDB lineage: Bacteria > Pseudomonadota > Alphaproteobacteria > ATCC43930 > CGMCC-115725 > DASZHJ01. The sequence continues at coordinate 3,281 of DATIYT010000132.1, forward strand.
GCGGACGAAGTGGCTCATGGTCGGACCGAGATAAGTCTCGACCGGCGGCGTGCTTTCGCTGAAAGTGCCGAAGACCAACCCGGAAAAGGTCTCGACCCGCAGCTTCTCCAGCCGATGCTTCGCGGGATCGAAGTCATCGGGCATGCCGCCCTTGCCGCGCAATCCGTGGCGGAAGGCGACGCTCTGGAGTTGGCCCGTCAGGTCATACGTCCAGGAGTGATAGACGCAGGTGAGCGCCGAAACGTTGGTGCGCTCCTTCAGGCAGACCAGGGCACCCTTGTGGGCGCAGCGATTGACCATGGCGTGAATGGCGCCGGACTCGTCGCGGGTGGCGATCACCGGCGTCTCGCCGACGACGGCCTGACGGACGTCGCCGGGTTTCTTCAGGTCGATCTCCAGGCACAGGAAATGCCAAATCGGACCGCGGAACAGGCGCTGTTGTTCGAGCGCGTAGATCTCGGGATCGGAGAAGAGCCGGTAGGGGATCCGGGTCACCTCGCCCGAAGGCCAGTTCAAGGTCTCGTTTGGATGCGATGCCGCCAACATGACCGCCGTCTCGTCGATATCGCTGTTGCCAACAAATGCTATCCGGCACCGCGCTCGCCGGCAATGCGCGGACTCGCCAGCTCCCCTGAAGGCGCCCCCAATCGGCGCTTTTGCGAACGTCAGTCGTCGAGCACGAAGGTCACGTCCATCCTGACCCGGTACTCGGCGATCCGCCCCTTCTCGACCTTGGCCTTCTGCTCCACGACGTGCAGGCCGGTGATGCCGCGCACCGTCCGGCTCGCGCGCTCGAGGCCGCCTTTCACCGCATCCTCGAAGCCCTTGGTGGATGACGCGGTTATTTGTGTCACTCGGGCGACACTCATGGGTTGCCTCCTCCTTTCTGGAAATGGGGGCGCCGGCCGCAGCGAGTCGGAGGGCGCCCGCGGGCATTATGCGCCTTAAACGACGCCGGCGTAAGCGGGCACGGCCAAGCCGTGGCAGCCCGCGTCGTGGCTCGAGAATCGCCGATTCATCCAGTCGATGGTTTGCCAGCAAAAGCTGGTGGGCGCTGTAGGGATTGAACCTACGACCCCACCCGTGTGAAGGGTGTGCTTATAGTCGCTAGCTTCGTTCGGCGTCAATGAGATAGCCACGGTTTGACAAGTAATAACTATCTGATAAATATGCGTAACATGAATATCGCCTTGCCCAGGACGTCTCCGTTCGTCCCATAGTGTAACTTAGCAGAACAGCCCCTTTTTGGAACCCCAGTGGAACCCCGAAAGAGCACATCATGCCCAATAAACTGACCGACGCCGCAGTGGCAAAGGTCTCGGCCAAGAACGGTAAGCGGACCGACTACCCCGATGGTCTGATCCCCGGTCTCGTGCTTCGCGTGTCTCCGGACGGTTTGCGCAGCTTCAGTCTGACCTATCGGGTAAAGGGCAGCGTGCGGAAGCGCCGCCTTACGCTGGGCTCGTATCCAATAATCAAATTGGGCGAGGCGCGAGACAAAGCGCGTGAGGCATTGCTCATGGCGAGGGCTGGAAAGGACCCTTCATCGGAGCAACGCATCGTAAACAGTCGCGGGCTCGATACGGTCGAGAATGTCATTGTGGAGTTTCAGAAGCGATACCTCGAAGCCAAGGGCCGTGCCCCTAACTACGTCAAGAACGTGCGCCGAACCCTTGAAATCTACGTTCTGCGAAAGTGGCGAGGGCGGGAACTCAGGAGCATCACTCGCCGCGACGTGATCGAACTTCTTGATGCGATTATGGATGCAGGACTTCCAATAGCGGCAAACAAGACACTAGCCGCCCTGCGGAAGCTCTTCGCGTGGGCGCTCACGAGAGAAATTGTCGATTCAAGCCCAGTCGCTGGTATCGAACCGCCGGGCGAAGAGAAGAGGCGAGACCGCGTCCTGTCCGACGATGAGCTGCGCGTGCTGTGGCCGGAGCTGCGCAACCTCGGTTATCCATTTGGCCACTTTTTCATGATGACGCTGGTCACGGGTCAGCGGCGGGCGGAAGTAGCGGGAATGCGCTGGGAGGACGTCGACTTGAATGCGGCGACATGGACACTCCCGAGGGAGCTGACCAAGCCTGATCGCGCGCATATAGTTCCGCTCTCAGCGCTCGCGCTTGATATTTTGGCGGCATGCAAAAAGGTCGCGCGCGGTGGGCTCGAACAGCCTCCTACTTACGTGTTCACTACGCGGGGTGATCGACCTATTAGCGGCTACAGCAAGGCCAAAGACCGACTTGATGTACGACTTACTCTCATCGCCGCGATGAAGGCAACTCCACAGCCGGGTAACACGCTACAGCCAATCGCCCACTCGCAACTCTCAAATGGCCGCGTCAAGATTTACGCAAGAGGTCATGAGCCGTTCGGCAACGGAAACGAGAGAAGCGTTGGCGGGATCATCGGGATTAGGCAAGGCGAGAGGTGGGGCTTCGCATCCATCACCGCCATTCTGTCACAGAGTGAAGTGGAGGCACGGGTGCTGGTACCGTTTGCGGAAGTGCGACCGTCGGATGTCTGGGTATTTGGCGTTGAGCCGTGGACGATCCATGATTTGCGCCGGACGGTAGGAACGGGGCTCGGCAAGCTGGGTATCTCGCGATTTCATATCGCCCGCGTGTTGAACCACGCCGACAGCAGTGTCACAGGCATCTACGATCGGCATGAGTACCTAGATGAAAAGCGACGTGCACTCGACGCATGGGCAGAACATCTTTCAAACCTCGTAAACGTACCAGGCGGCAAGCCCGGGCAAATTGGCATGCATTGACACGGCGAAAGATGATATTTGGCAAGTTGGGTTTTGTGAAGTAGGAGTCGCGACCCGAGACCCCACCTGACTAGCGGGTTGGCGCTTTCCCATGGCCTCTTATATGCTCATCCAGAAGAGGAAAGAGCAATGACGCGCGCCGAACAGATAGCCTGATGCTCTCGCGCGGTACCGTTTCCGCCTTGCCTTCAGTTTAGCCTTCCGTTCCTTTGGCGGATTTTGACGCTCGATTTAAGCCGCTGCGCCGGAGGGAAATCTCGGAGTACGTTGTAATAGTCCAGATGTACAATGCTCGAGCGGTAAGATTTCCGGTACTCTTCTCCCGCAGGGCGCACCAGCGCTTAGCCGATGCTTTGGCAGCGCAAAATGCTCCAGAAAACACGTGGGGAACAGCGAGGTAATTATACAAGATGGCTAGACGCTCGAGTCCACCAGAGGCGCGAACCGCTGCGCAACTGAGTGTCGGGCAGATGAGAAAGGCAATTCCGAAGCTGAGGCGGCGGCTCGCTGAAGTGTTGGCGTTTGACCGAGCGGCGATGCGTGATCGGTCCGATCCCCGTATCCAGCAGCTTGAAATGGGGATCGAGACGACGCTCGTTGACGTGTTCGGTGCTGACACGCTCGACTATCAGCGGTATTCGCTCGCAGCCAAAATTGATCGGGCACGGCAGTACGTTGGTCCCACTCCGCCTCACGAGGTACTTGAGGGCCTCCGCCGAGGAAAGGAAGACGCTCAGGGGCTACTGAGCCAAGCAGTTCGACAACTGGAAGAAGCGATCGGAGACAGCAGCGAGAGCCCTGATCCCCGTGCCGGACGCGCCTTCGAGCAGCTTGATCTTCATCCGGAGATCGCGCGAGGAGCGTCCGCTCTCTTCCAGGGCGGCCGCTATACTGAGGCTATCGAAGCGGCATGCAAGGCACTAGATGGTCTGGTGAAGCTCCGCAGCGGGCGCAATGACCTGGACGGAGCACCCTTGATGCAACAAGTCTTCAGCGTCAGCAATCCGATACTCGCGTTCAGCAAATTGGAAGATGACAGCGATCGCAGCGAACAGCAGGGTATGATGAACCTATTCGCGGGCGCAATGCTGGCGTTCCGAAATCCCCGGGCTCATAAGTTTATCGAGGATCACCCCGAGGCTGCGGTGAAGTACATCCAGTTCATCAGCATGTTGGCGGGGCGACTGGACGGCGCAATGGAAGCGCAATAAGCCTCGCGTGCTCGTAATCCCTGAACCGGCCCCAGCCCGTCATCGAATGGCCGAACAGATCCCACGCCGTCTGGGACAGCCGATCGGTCTCGCAGTACCGGCTGCCCAGGAGAATCAGCAGGGAGCGTTAGTTCCACCGCGAACTAAGAGCTCTCTTGGTTCCATTGCCGACAGCGAGTTTGCGCAGAGAAAGCGCAGCGTGATCTGCGGCGCTTAAGCCCTCTGGGCGACTTGACGCACCGACGGTTTCTTTTGCAGGCAGCCAAGGTGGCAGATTCAGCAATCGTCGATGAAATTGAGGCCATCGCGAAGGATCTCAACGCGATGTCGGATGCACATAGCGGCGACGCAAAGGCCGATGACCAGCACTTGATTGCGGAGTTGCAGGAAGCGATCAGGAAGCTCCGGGAGGTAGTTGGACGACTCGAGCGATTGATCCCGTTGACGCCGCCGGACCCGCCTGGTTTCCCGCAACACTCCTGAGAGCGAGGCGCCTGCGGAGCAAAGGTTAGTGGCCGGCACGTGATGCGACCTTGGCAGGCGCCCATCGGCTTGACACAGAAGATCGCCGAGCCGATGCGGATCGATCGCCCATCAAAGTTGCCAGTCTTTTGCTTTGGCAGGGTCGTGGGGTACTCGGCACTTCGGATTAATGCGTTTTCGCCAAGGCCGGTTGAATATCGGCTGAGCAATCACCGCTCTGCTCGCAGCGATCGCGGCGATCAACCGCGACATGAAGCGCCTGGCGCGCTCGTCCGGGCCTGCCAGAGGCTGATGACAATACCCGGGGTCGGTCAGCTGACTGCGCTCGCGTTCGTCGCCGCCATCGACGAACCCGAACGCTTCCGGAGATCGCGCGACGTCGGTGCCTATCTGGGTCTGCTCGCGCAACTGCCTCGGCGTCGACATCGCAGCCTCCATGCACCTGGAGGGCGGGAGCGCGCGTCACCTCTCTTCTGGGAAGGCATGGCGATTTGGCGGCGGCAAACCAGTTGATCACGAGCGGCGGAGATTTGCCACTGTCGCAGCTGTTTTATTCAAGTTCGCTCTCCATGACTACGCGCTCATGTCCATCTTTGACTGATTTGATGCGGTATTGACGAATTCCGTGCTCGACGGGAAGCAAGCGAACAATTCTGAATTGCTCAAGTGATCTCAGCGGGTGGTCCCCTGCGACTTTGAATTGCCCAACCGATGTCAGCCGGAGATCCTTTCTGACGAAGCCGACGAGCTGGTCGATTCTAAATTTGGGGTCGGACACGGTCTCCCCCAATCGTCGTTTGAGACGCGTCCGGAATGGCAGCCATTGCCGAAGGACCGGCTTTTTCCCGAGGCTTCAAATTCGCGGGCGAGCCGAGACGTTGTCTTATTCCGCCTTCATCGAGAAAGATCGATCCCGAAGGCTCACAGATTTCATAGACAATGAACCCCATGCGCAGAAAGTGTCGCGCCCGCTCCAACGCATTGGCCTCGTGCTTTTCCGCTGCAGTATTGCGCCCCTTGGTTCCCGGCTTTCGTACCATGTCCCAGATGACAGTCCAGCGGAGGCCGGTATCCGGCTCGTCCGCCGACAGATGCCGCCAGCTCCGGCTCGAGTACGTACTACAGATTGATTTCACTTCACGATACATGGGCATGAGATAGCGATTATTCAAATAATATTTGAGAGGAACCAAGGGACATCGATACTGAGTCACTAGAGTGCAAGCGATTAGGGTCCCCCGCGATGAAAGGAAATCGGTCATGGCGAATGGGAAGCGCAAGGTCGAAGCGCGGCGTAAGGCCCAAGCATGTGGGAAAAGGGCGGAAAAAAACAGGGCCCGGAATCCCTGAACGAGCGGGAAAAGGAGCAAAGTGAGCTACTTACGTGAATCTAAAGTTCGCGACATACACTGAGTGAGACACCATTCGGCTCCTCCCCAATAGGCGCGTAAAGAAACTCATTGAACTCGGAGTGGAGGAGATTAAACGCGGGAGGGAGCGGCAACGCTGAGCGCGGCCTAGACCGCGAGCTTCTGCGCGCAGGCGCCGCTCACGTCGAGGTCGGCAAAGGGCGCCGTGGGTGCCGTCACCCACTTCTTCGCGAGCTGGCTGCGGTCGGCCCAATCGAGTTTGGCAGCATCGGCGACGTCGGCCCGTGCGCGCTCCGCGCAGAGCGACGCGAACTGGTCGAGCACGCTATCGCGCGTCTCTGCCCACGCGGTTTCGCGGGTGACCTGCCAGCCGGTGTAGTTGGAGATCATGGGCCCGGCTAACAGGCCAATCACGAGCGCGATCACCACCGGCTTCATCGCCTGCCTTTGGGATTGTGCGGTCTGCATCGGTGACATGTGCATCTTCCTTCCCTGCTTGATACCTGCGGAATAAGCCGCGCTCAAGCGTCGCGATGCCAATCCACCCGGACGATGTAGCCGCACTCGTCGAAATGCCGATCGAGGGTTCCTTGGAATTGCCGGCGGATCGCTTCGCCGATCCGCACCGGCAGCTGAATGTCCGCCGTGTTCACGACGATCCGGCCCTCGCCATGCTCGATATTGATGATGCGATTGAGCGGACGTTCGAGCCGCTCACTCTTCGCCTGCAGACGCGCGGCGCGGACCAGCAGAGCCCGGTTCGGCGGCACGAAAGTCCCGTGCAGCGTCAGGACGCCGGCGGGAAAGTCGTCATTGCTGCGATGGCAGGCCTGGCAGACCACCTCGCTAACGGCAGCCGGGTGCGGCCCCAAGTACAAGCGGCCGGCGTGGGAGATGGCGTTGCATTGTGGACAGACGCTGGGCGTCCACAGCGTTCCGGGATTCTTATAGGGATCAACACCAGGGCGCTGAGCGAGGCCCCAATGGCGTCGCCGCTCGGCCGGCATGTGTATCGTCGCTTCTCGTCGCATGAAGGATCATCTCCAGGGCTGCCAGCGTTAAACTGCGGTGCCGCCCGCGGCAGGATGGGTCCACGACGCGGCAGTCGACACGCTATTCCCGGCGGTCCCAATAGGCGCCCTGACGTTCGATCTCGGCTCTTCGGGCTACGGTGTCTCGTCTATTCTTAAGCCGTGCGACAGCCGCGTCGGCCTTCGCCGCGAACTCGTCGCCCAGTCTCCGGGTGCTCTCGCCGTCGCTCTGGGATCCGGTGACTATTTCTGCGTGGCGGTAACATTGCTCGGCCTTGCAGCGGAAATAGGACATCCCAACCTCCGTCAAATCTTGGGGTACTCGTTCATCAAGTCGCGCCGAGCGTCGCATCCCGTGCCAGCGCTGCCTCCAGCTCAATGGGATCGATGGCCGCAGCTTCAGTGCGGCCTGGGGTGGTCGACCCATCGGGATGGATGGCCGGCAGCCGAAACCAGGTCATAAGTCGGCGATAGGCAGTCGAGGACATTGTCGGCAGCAGCTCCTCGTCGGTTTCGACGGTGTAACGCCCAGCCGGCTGCACGCCCTCGAGCCCGGTCATTACGAAAGGTCTAAGGAAGGTGACGGTTTCACTGCGCGTACGAGTGGTCATGGGCTGCCTTGCGAGTCTTGGCGGGCACGGCGCTGGGGCAGGCCGGTTGGTCTAACGCTATGCCAGCAACTACGCTCCCGTATTCACTGCGTCCTTGGACGGAGCATCTTGGAAGGCCGTCGCTGATACGCTGGGGATGACCCTTTGTTTCCTCAGTCACGTTATTTCCGGCAGGAAAAACAAATATGGGGACTAAAAATTATTCCACAATGAGCGAAATGATTTGGCGGAGAAGAAAAAGCGGTTCGAGAACATAAATAAACGTCGGGGTCATTGCCAATCGATGCCATTTGCCAACCGACGAGCTGCAAATCTTGGAGGCGTATTTGCGGAACTGGTCCGGCCCAGCACCGGGCTGCGCGTAGCGGGAACCGCCAAACCGAAATGAAAGATTTCTGCCACTGCCGCCCCATCTTGCCGGATCGATTCTTTGAGTGAACGCGTCAAGAATAAGGGTTTGTATGCTTCCAGTATTTCAAGCACTTCGTTCTTAATGCTTGGTTGACGAAGTTTTATTGCGAGAATATTATTATTTTAAATTGCATTTTTATACACACGTTTTGTTTAACCGGCGCCTTGTATCCGCAAGAAACAAGGCCACATGGGAGCTGCTTTCCGCGAAATCGTAAATCGTAGGTGCGGCTGCCGACCTGGTCTTGGCCGCACTACCCCTCATCAGGAAGGACGGACAATGCCCGTAAACAACCCGAAGGAACTTTTCGTGAAAATGTTGAGCGACGTCCGGCAACGGACCGAGCAATCGGCAAAGATCTACGCGGAGCTGAGCGAGATCGCGCAGGACCCGCATATCAAGGAAGCTTTGCAGTCGCGGGCCTTCCTGCAGGCTAAGGTCATGAGTTCTCTGGACCAGTGCTTCAAGCTCATCGGCGAGAAGCCGATGGCGCTGAGCGGCCGCTTGCAAGAGGTGTTCATCGAGGATTTTCGGCGCGAGCTCGCCGAAATCCAAGCCCCGGCGGCAAAGGCGCTGTTTGTCCTGATTAGGGTCAATCAGCTGGTGCACATGCGCATCGCCGAGTACGTGGCGCTGATTGCGATGGCCGACGTAACCGGCCACTTTGGCGTCGGCGTGCTTCTGGAGAGCTGTCTCGCGGACAAGCTCGCCTTCGTCGAGCGGACGCGTCGCTTGATCCGGCAGACCATCGAAGTTAAGCACGCCATCAGGCTGGCGGCGTAAGACCGAGTTCAGGGCGCCTCTCCCCGCGAAGGTAGGGAGAGGTGGACTGATAAGAACGAGGGCCAACCGAACGCACGGTCGCGCTTCGGATGGGCGTCGAAATTGCCACCCTGTCTCTGTCCGCCAAAGCGCCCGTGAATATCTCTGCGCCTGTTGTAGGTATGACCTCTCTCAAAATCCGCGACCGTCATTTAAGCCTCCTCGGGCGGCAATCCTTACGACAACGCCAAGGCCGAGAGCTTTATGAAGACCTTGAAGGTCGAGGCGGTGTACCTGATGGCCTATGAAACCTTCGAGGGCGTCACCGCCGACCTTCCCCGCTTCATCGATGCGGTCTACAACGCTCGCAGGCTCCACTCCGCGCTCGGCTACCTGAGCCCGGTTCAGTTCGAGGATCAACACGCCCAGCAGTCGGTCAAACCTGCCGCATGAAACTGTCCACCCCGAGGGGCGCACTCCATTCCGACGGCCGTTTATGACCCACCATGTGTCAAAACGTCCCACCCGGATTGGCTGATGCGATACGATTCGGCGGTGATTTTGCGGGGGGATCGAATGAAGCGCTTTGTTGAGGGAACGGAACGTGGGCAGAGCACGTTGTTTCCTGAATGCCTGGACGACTGGATTGATGAGGATAATCCGGTTCGAGTGATCGACGCGTTTGTCGATCGGCTCGATCTCGCCGAGGTGGGGTTCGGAGAGGTGGAGCCGTCGGAGACTGGACGACCCGCCTATCATCCCTCGGCTCTGTTGAAGCTCTATGTCTATGGCTATCTCAACCGCGTGCAGTCGAGCCGGCGGCTGGAGCGCGAGGCCGGACGCAACGTCGAGGTGATGTGGTTGCTGGGACGCCTGGTCCCCGACCACAAGACGGTCGCGGACTTCGGGAAGGATAATGGCGGTGCCATTCGCAGGGTGTGCGCGCGCTTTGTCGAACTGTGCCGAGAGATCGGTCTCTTGGTGCAAGCGAGTGTTGCGCTCGATGGCAGCAGGTTCAAGGCGGTGAACAATCGCGATCGGAACTTCACGCGCGCGAAGGTGGAGCGGCGGCGGGTTGCAGCTTGAGGAAAGTGTCGCCCGCTATCTGAGCCAGCTCGACACCGCTGATCGGCAGGAGCCATCGGAGACGCTCGCCACGAAAACCACGCGGCTGAAAGAAAAGCTCGCCAAGCTCGGCGAGGAGATGCGGTGTCTTGAGGGGTTCGAGGCGCGCATGCTGGCTGCGCCCGATCAGCAGATCTCGCTCACCGATCCGGATTCCCACTCGATGGCGACGAGCGGGCGCGGCTCCGGCGTCGTGGGCTACAACGTGCAGGTGGCGGTCGATACCGAGCATCATCTGATCGTCACCCATGAGGTGACCAACGTCGGTTCCGACCGCTCGCAGCTCGCACGCGTTGCCAAGCAGACCAAAGCCGCGCTGCAAGCGGACAGGTTGGAGGCCGTGGCGGACCGCGGCTACTTCAGCGGCGAGGAGATCCTGGCGTGCGATCAGGCCGGTATCACGGTAACGCTGCCGAAACCGATCACGTCGGGCATCAAGGCCAAGGGCCGGTATGGAAAGCAGGACTTCGTCTATCTGCCCGAAGAGGACGTCTATCGCTGCCCAGCCGGTGAGCGACTGAAGTACTACTACACCAACGTCGAAAACGGTTTGGCGCTGCGCCGCTACTGGACCAACGCGTGCCGGAGCTGTGCGCTCAAGAGCCGCTGCACGACGGGCGTGCAGCGCCGGATCACGCGGTGGGAGCACGAGCATGTTCTAGAGGCTGTGCAGCGTGGGCTCGACGAGAACCCTCAGGCCATGCGTCGACGGCGCGAGACCGTCGAGCATCCCTTCGGCACGATCAAGGCCCGGATGGGAGCAACCCACTTCCTCATGAAGACGCTGCCGCGCGTGGCTGCCGAGATGGCGCTGCACGTTCTTGCCTACAATCTCACCCGGGTCATCAACATCATCGGACCCGGCCGGCTGATAGCAGCCATCCAGACATAAGCGGTTGCGCCAAAGAACTCGTACGCCGTGAGCCGTCGGTGGCGCGACTTCGCCGCCGCCTTCCAGAACCGCAAGCCCTGTACTCGCCAACCGCTTTTACACGGCCAAGACCCCCAACAGACATTGGCCAAACTGAGCGGATTGGGCGCTAGACGCCCAGCTTTGCGAACCCGCACCATCCTTCGAATTCTGTGCTATGTTTGGCTATGCACCTAGCGTAGTCTCGCCCTGTCGGGGAGGGCTGGTATCTCGCGGCGGCGCCGATCATCACCGCGAACTGGCGGGCGATCAGCGGCAACACCTGGACGGTGCCGATCGATCGGCGGCGGCGGCAGATTGATCCGGATCGGCGGGCTTCCCATCAACATCACGCTGCAGGCTTACGGCAACGCCGTGTCGCCAACGGGTGATCCCGATTGGACGATCCGATTCCAGGTTCAGGCGCTCTTTCCGAAGTGAGGCGGGAGATACCCATGCTCAAGATCGACAAATCGCGGCTAGCCGCAATGCTATTGACGGCCGGGTTGCTCTGGACGTCCAGCCCGGCCTTGGCGGACGTTCGCATCGAGGGACGCGTAGATGCAGGTGGCGGCCCGCTTGTAGGATCTACCGTGACCCTATGGGCCGCGAGCGCGGGTGAACCCAAGCAAGTCGCTCAAACAAAATCCGACGGTGATGGTCGATTTACACTTCAGACTGCAGAGACGCCCAGCAAGGATGTCGTCCTGTATCTCGTTGCCAAAGGTGGCGAAGCCACGGTCACCAAGCGCAGCGGCGACAACCAGGCCATCGCTCTGTTGACGGTGCTGGGCAGCGAGCCCCCGTCCAACGTAGTCATCAACGAGATGACTACCGTGGCGTCGGTGTGGACCAATGCGCAATTCCTCGACGGCACTGCGATCAAGGGTCAGGCGCTCGGGTTGCGCATCGCCGCCGCCAATGTCCCTAACTTCGTCGATCTCCAAACCGGCGGCTGGGGAGAGGCTATCCAGGGCCCGCTCAATAGCGGCCAAACGCCAACGATGGCAAATTTCGCCACTCTGGCTGACCTTCTTGCCGGCTGCACCACACGCGTCTCTGACGATGCGTGCAGCAAGCTCTTCACGGCTGCCACGCCGCCCAAAGGCGGCGCGCCGACCGACACGTTGCTGGCGGCCGAGGCGATCGCGCGCTATCCCTGGTACCAACCCGGGCGGTTATTTGCGCTGCTCGACTTGTTCTATCCGGTTCCCCCGGTCAGGATGGATGGGCAACCGAAACCGCCGAACATGAGGCCGGTGCCGTTCATGCCGTACCTCATCTGGGCGCCTAGCGCTTGGGTGCTGCCGCTCAAGTTCGACGGCGGCGGGTATCGTGCGGGCGGCAAGGCCATGTTCGACAGCGAGGGCAACCTCTGGGTCGGCGACAACTTCACGATCGGCTGGCAGGGGCAGGACGCGCTGTGGCAGGGCAATGCCAGTAAGTTCGCTCCCAACGGTAAGCCGCTTTCACCCATCACGACGGGTTTTGCCGGCGGTGGGATGGAGGGGGGCACGTTCGGCGCAGCCGTCGACGCTCATGACAATGCCTGGTTCACCACTTACGGCGGCCATTCGATCGCGGTGTTCGACAAGAACGGCAAGCCGCTCACGCCTCCGGACGGCATCACCTTCGACGGCCGGCTCGGGCTAATGCAGGGCATCATCGTCACACCCAGCGGCGATGTATGGGCACTCGGGGCATCGAAGAGCCAGCTGGTCTACTTCCCAAAGGGTGATCCGACTAAGGGCCGGATCGTTTGCGAGGGTGACACAGAGGAGCCCTGCAAGTCGTTCCTGGGACCGTTCCACCTCGCGATTGATCAGCAGGACCGGATCTGGGTGACCAACGCCTTCGCCGAGCACGTGACCCGATTTCCGGCCGCCGATCCGAGCAAGGCCGAGACGTTTTATTCCGGGGCGAGCCCCTCCGGCCTCAACATCGACAGCCAGGGGAATGTTTGGATCACCACCCGGTTCGGCAATGGAATGGACGGCAAGCTACACCTGGCGGACATGGATGTCCGAGCGAAACTCGGCGGTGTCGTGCCCGGCATGGATTACATGACGACCAACATGTCCACGCAACAAGGAGGGACTGACCACAGCGGCAGCGTAACACTGCTGCGGCCGGACGGCACGCAATATCCGGGCTCGCCCTTCACCGGCGGCGGCCTTCCCGGGCCGTGGGCGGTGGTCGTGGACGGCAACGACAACGTCTGGATTTCGAACTTCGCCATGCCAAACAGTCCGATCGCTGAGCTTTGCGGTGTCCGCACCGAGAACTGTCCGCCCGGCATGAATACCGGCGACCAGATTTCCCCGCCCGGCGGCTACGTCGGTGGCGGTCTGCAGATGCAGACCGACATCGCCGTCGACCCGGCCGGCAATGTGTGGGCGATGAACAACTGGCAGGATATCGCCAGTTGCATCGGCAAACCCCAGGAGGCGATTTCGACCCGGTGCGGCGGCCAGGGCGTCGTGATCTTCTATGGCATGGCCAAGCCGGTTCGCGCGCCGCAGATAGGGCCGGCCAGACAACCGTAATGCGCGGAGACGGACGTGCAGACTGACGTCTGGAAATGATGCTGTGGACATCGGGTAATCGCGGCCGGGTTCTGATCATCCGATAGTGCCGCGTTCCGGGCGCTATGGCCCGGTGGCTTCCACCATCGGAGGGCTGTTCGATGACCCAGTATGTCGGTTTGGACGTGTCGCAGTAGACTACGGCGATCTGTGTGGTAGACGCCTCTGAGCGCAGGTTATGGCGAGGCCAATGCGCGTCGGTTCCCGAGCGGATCGAGGAGGTTGTTCGTCGCCAGGCCGGAGACGATGCCCAGATCGGGATCGAGACCGGCCCGATGACACCGTGGCTGGTGCACGAGCTGCGGGGCCGCGGCCTGGAGGTCACCTGCCTCGACGCGAGGCATGCGCGGGCGGCATTGA
>DATIYT010000133.1:0-4710 GCA_035517495.1 Allostellaceae bacterium
CGATCAAACCATGCTTCGGCGAGTGCGCCACCTCGGCAGTGCGCACAACGGCTTGCGAGAGTGGCGGCTGCAGCGCCGAACCGCGCTGGCGCTCATTCCCCTGGGGCTCTATTTCGTCGCCTCAATGCTGCGGCTCGCCACATCGGACCAAATAAGCACTGCCGAATGGCTCGCCTCCCCGGCGCCGGCGCTTTTAACCATTCTTTTCGTGCTGACAGCACTGGCGCATGCGGTCGTAGGCTTACGCTCGGTTTTGATCGACTACGTGCACACGCGCGCGCTGCGGGTGGCTGCCGAACTCGCGGTGCGCGGCGCCGCGGTGCTGCTCGCGGGCGCGAGCGTCCTCGGGGTCCTCAAGCTCTTCCTCGGTCGGTGAGGAGGCGAACAATGCCAATCAGCTACGACATCATCGACCATTCCTTTGACGTTGTCGTTCTCGGCGCGGGGGGCGCCGGATTGCGGGCGACACTCGGAATGGTCGCGGCAGGGCTGAGCACCGCCTGTGTCACAAAGGTCTTCCCGACGCGAAGTCACACGGTCGCCGCGCAGGGGGGCATCAGTGCGGCGCTTGGAAATATGGAAAAGGACGATTGGCGCTGGCACATGTACGACACGGTCAGGGGCTCCGACTGGCTCGGTGACCAGGATGCGATCGAATACATGTGTCGCGAGGCGATTCCCGCGGTCATCGAGCTTGAGCATTTCGGCGTGCCGTTCAGCCGCACCGAGGCCGGAACGATCTATCAGCGCCGCTTTGGCGGGCACACGACCGAATATGCCAAGGGGGACATGGCTTATCGGGCCTGCGCCGCTGCAGACCGCACCGGCCACGCCATACTGCACACGCTCTACCAGCAGTGCCTCAGGCGCCAAGCGCGCTTCTTCATCGAGTATTTTGCCATTGACCTCTTGAGGGATGAGGATGGCGCGTGCCGCGGTCTACTCGCCTGGTGTCTTGAGGATGGGTCGATCCATCGCTTCCGCGCCAACATGACCGTCATTGCAACGGGCGGGTGCGGCCGCGTTTATCAATCCTGCACCTCTGCGCATACCTGTACCGGCGACGGCAATGCGATGGTGCTGCGCGCCGGGCTGCCGTTGCAGGACATGGAATTCATCCAGTTCCACCCAACCGGTCTCTATGGCGAGGGTTGCTTGATCACCGAGGGCGCCCGCGGCGAGGGCGGTTACCTGACCAACAGCATGGGCGAGCGCTTCATGCCCAAGTATGCGCCCCACGAGAAGGACCTGTCCTCGAGGGACGTGGTGAGCCGAGCCGAGGCAATTGAAATTCGCGAGGGACGGGGCGTCGGCGAGAAAAAGGACCATGTCTACCTGCATCTCGAACACCTGCCCGCGGATGTGCTCGATAAGCGTCTGCCCGGCATTGTAGAGACAGCACGCATTTTTGCCGGCATCGACGCGCACAAAGAACCAATCCCGGTGATACCGACCGTCCATTACGTCATGGGCGGCATCCCGACCAACATCAGCGCGGAGGTCGTCTGTCCGACCGAGGCCGATCCGGATGCTGTCGTGCCCGGCCTGATGGCGATTGGTGAGGCGGCGTGCGTCTCGGTCCATGGCGCCAATCGACTCGGGACGAACAGTCTCCTCGACCTGATCGTATTTGGGCGCGCAGCATCGCTGCGTGCGGCCGAGATCATCAAGCCGGGATCACGCGTGCCGGAAGCGAACCGAGTCCTGGAAGAGCGCGCGATCGAGCGCTTCGATCGAGTTCGTCACAGCAAGGGCGGTCATAAACCTGGCGAAGTTCGCCCCCTGATGCAGGAGGCGATGCAGTCTAGCTTCGGCGTATTCCGCCAGGGCGACACTTTGAAGGAGGGGTTGGAGAACCTGCGGGGTCTGCGCGATTCGCTTGAACGGGTTACGGTCGACGACGATTCGCTGCTCTGGAACGTCGCGCTCGTCTCGGCTCTGGAGCTCGCCAACCTTGCGGAGCAAGCGGTCGTGATTGCCCAATCCGCATGCGCGCGCACCGAATCCCGTGGGGCGCACGCGCGCGAGGATTACCATCAGCGCGATGACAAGAACTGGCTGAAGCACACGGTTGCGTGGAAGGATGAGGACTGGAACGTGAGGCTCGCCTATCGCCCGGTGCATCTCAATGTTCTCTCCAATGACGTGCAGAGCTTTCCGCCGGCCGAGCGCACTCACTGATGGGGGATTGGACGCGCGAGCGTCCCACGTGCACGCCGATGAGAGTCCAGCGGTCCCCGACAAACAGGAGGATCCTCGATGTCCGAGTTTACGCTTCCACATAATTCGAAGGTCGTTGAAGGTAAGCACTGGACGCTCCCGCGCCCGGCTGAGCGGGTCAAGAGTTTCCGGATCTATCGTTGGGACCCGGCAAAGAATGCAAACCCGCAGATGGATACGTTCGACATCGATCGTGATCATTGCGGGGCGATGGTCCTCGACGCCTTGATTAAGATCAACGACCAGATCGACCCGACATTGGCGTTCCGGCGTTCTTGCCGGGAGGGGGTCTGTGGCTCCTGCGCAATGAACATCGACGGGGTCAACACGCTCGCCTGCCTCACTCCGATGGACAGCTTAAAGAAAGGGACCAGCCGGATCACTCCGCTGCCGCATATGCCGGTGCTGAAGGATCTTGTCCCCGACCTTACTGGATTATATGCGCAGTACGAACTGATTGAGCCCTGGCTGCAAACCGATCAGCCGCCGCCGGACCGCGAGCGCCTCCAGTCGCCCAAAGAGCGCGCCGAACTCGACGGCCAGTGGGAATGCATACTCTGCTTCTGCTGCTCGACGTCCTGCCCGAGCTACTGGTGGAATCCGGACCGCTATCTCGGCCCGGCAATCCTGCTGCAATCCTATCGCTGGCTAGCCGACAGCCGCGATCAGCGGACTGGCGAGCGCCTTGACCGGCTCGACGACCCATTCCGGCTCTATCGCTGCCATACCATTATGAACTGCACCAGGACCTGCCCGAAAGGGCTCAACCCAGCCCGCGCGATTTCCGATACCAAGCGGCTGATGGCCGAGCGTGGTTAAGGGTCTTGGCGCCACTTGAGGCGAGGCGACGCATGCGCATCGGGCTCTTTATCCCCTGCTACATCGACGCATTTTTCCCCCAGGTCGGCATCGCCACCCTCGAGCTGCTGGAGCGGTTTGGACATGAGGTCGTCTATCCGCTCGATCAGACCTGCTGTGGCCAGCCGATGGCGAACAGCGGGTTCAACGCGGACGCGGCCGGCGCCGAGGCGCTGTTTGTGCAAATCTTCTCCGGCTTCGACTATATCGTCGCGCCTTCCGGCAGTTGCGTCCACCATGTGCGTGACAATTTCGACGCGATCGAGCAGACCGACGCGGTGACGAAGGTCCGCGCGCGAACCTATGAGCTCGTCGAGTTCCTGCACGACATCCTGAAGGTCGACGCGTTTCCGTGGGCGAAGTTTCCGCATCGTGTTGGGCTGCATAACAGTTGCGGGACTCTGCGCCAGCTCAAGCATGCGACGCCTTCCGAGTTGCACGAGCCCTTCTTTTCCAAGCCGATGGATCTGCTCTCCAAGGTCGAGGGCATCGAGTTCGTCCATCCATCCCGGCCGGACGAATGCTGCGGTTTCGGCGGAACCTTCTCGGTGTTCGAGGAGGTCGTTTCCTCGAAGATGGGCTATGACAAGGTTCGCGACCATGCACAGGCCGGCGCTGAATACATCGTGTCCGCCGACAGCTCGTGCCTGATGCATCAGCAAGGCTGCGCCGAGCGCATCGGCGTTCCGATGAAGTTTATCCACATCGCCGAGATTCTGAACGGAGCCAGCGCATGACCACTGCACGCGAGAAGATCGTGGACGGCGGCGCGATGCTGCATCCCGAGCTGCGGGCCGAGCATGATCCCGACGCCATCCTCCGCGACGGCCGCCGCCTCGATCACGCGGAAGGCGTATCGAAGCCGCTTCGTCCGCCCCCCGATCTGCAGCCCGAGCCGCAGCCGCGTGGGGCTAGGGTCCATGGCAACCGGCCAGTCGACCAGGCAGAGGCGGCCGCGCGCTTCATCGCGGCTCCCGAGCACGAGAAAATGCATGACGAACGGCTCTGGGATCTGCGGCAAAAACGCGACCGAGAGATGCACGGCATTCCCGAATGGGAAGAGCTTCGGTCGCTCGCTTCGGCGATCAAAGAGCATACGCTCTCCCGCCTCGACGAGTATCTCGACCAATTCGAGACCAATGCGAGATCGAACGGGGTCCACGTGCACTGGGCGCGCGACGGCGCCGAGCACAATCAGATCGTGCATGCGATCTTGCGCGAACATGGCGCAACGTCTCTCATCAAGAGCAAGTCGATGCTCACCGAGGAGTGCGGCTTCCGGCCCTACATGGCCTCGGTCGGCGTGGAGGTGATCGAGACGGATCTTGGGGAGCGCATCCAGCAGCTCGACAATGAGGATCCGAGCCATGTCGTCGTGCCGGCCGTGCACAAGCTGCGCACAGATGTGGCGCAGGTATTCTCACGCACGATCGGGACCGACCCCGGCAACAGCGACGTCCACTACCTGGCGGAAGCGCAGCGGGAGGCGACCCGTCCGTTGATCCTCAAAGCCGACGCCGGCATGACCGGCTGCAATTTCGCGGTCGCCGAGACCGGAAGCTTCGTCGTCTGCACCAACGAGGGCAACGCCGATTTGTCGGCCAATGTGCCAAAGCTGCATATCGCGTCGAT
>DATIYT010000134.1:0-68183 GCA_035517495.1 Allostellaceae bacterium
GCTCGCCCTGCTGCGCGAGCTGAAGCTGCGCCGCCCGGACCTGCCGGTGATGATGGTCACCGCCTACGGCGACGAGCAGCGCCGCAAATACGCCGCCGAGTTCGGCGCCGCCGACTTCCTCACCAAGCCCGTCGATTTCGATGCCCTCAAGGAGAACCTGCGCCGGCTGCCGAGTTTGCCCACCACATGAGCCCCGCAAAAATCCTCGCCGTCGACGACGAACCCGATTTCGAGCTGTTGCTCAAGCAACGCTTCCGCCGGCAAATTCGCGACAAGGAATTCGCCTTCCAGTTTGCCCATCACGGCGAGGAAGCCTTGAGTGTGCTCGCGGCCGACATGGGGATCGAGTTGTTGCTGCTCGACATCAACATGCCGGTCATGGACGGCCTCACTCTGCTGTCGCACTTGCGCGAGCGACAGTCGTCCGTGAAGGCCATCATCGTTTCCGCCTATGGCGATATGGCGAACTTGCGAACCGCGATGAATCGCGGCGCATTCGATTTCGTCACCAAGCCCGTCGACTTGAACGACCTCGAAATCACCATCCGAAAGACGCTCGCCGACATCGCCAAGTTGCGCGAGATCGAGCGCCTGCGTGCCGCCGCCGAGCGGGCGCGCACCAACCTCTCGCGATACTTCTCGCCCAATATCGTCGAAATGCTGGCGGCTCGGGACGAGCCGCTGGGGACCGTTCGACGGCAAACCGTCGCCGTGCTGTTCGTCGATATCGTGGGCTTCACCCGCATGGCCGAGACGATGGCGCCTGAAGCAGTGGTGACCCTTTTGCGCGAGTTTCACGAGCGGATGACCGCGCAAATCTTCACCTGCGGCGGCACCGTCGAGAAATACATCGGGGATGCCATCTTCGCGGTCTTCGGCGTACCGACACCGAGCGAGAACGACGCCGCCAACGCGCTCACCTGTGCCGAGCTGATGCTGGCGGCACTCGACCAGTGGAACGACGAACGCCGGGAACGGGGCGAGCCGCCGCTGTCGATCGGCATCGGCCTCAACTACGGACCCGCGGTGCTCGGCGACGTCGGTAGCGAGCACAGCATGTCGTTCACTGTCATCGGCGACACGGTGAACACGGCGAGCCGGCTGCAGGCGCTGACGCGCAGCCTCGGCACGTCGCTCGTCGTCGGCGACGCCCTGGTGAGCGCGGCCAAGGCTGCTGGCGGCCCGGTTGAGCCGCTCGACCGCCTTTGCGATCAAGGCGACCAGTCGCTTCGCGGAAGGGTGGGTACGATCCGGGTGTGGACGCGACCGTAGTTCAGCCTCTACCCCCAATCCTCGCGGCGAATTCGATAGAGGACGTGGCGGCGCAGCGGATGCCCTTCGGGCACCCGCGGATGGTCGAAATCGTCGTGCTCGGAGCACGTCATATGCAGACGCTCCATAACGCGCCGAGAGCGATGATTGGCCGGGGCGGTGAAGGCCACGACTTCGCGGAACCCGAGTTGCCGAAAACCATGGTCCAGCGCCGCCGCCGCGGCTTCGGTCGCATAGCCCCGCGCCCAATGAGAGCGCGCAAGGCGCCAACCGACCTCCACGGCCGGCGTGAAATGGCTTTCGAATCCCACGACCGAAAGTCCGACCATGCCGATGAAGGGAGCGATATCCGAAAGTTCGACGGCCCAGAATCCGAACCGGTGCTCCGCGAGATGCGCGCGTATGCGGGCCGCGAGCACGTCGCTGGCGGCCCGTCCCTCCAGGGGAAGCAGATATCGCATCACCTCGGGGTCGGCCGCCATGGCGGCAAAGGCATCGAGATCGCTATCGCGCCATTCCCGCAGCAGCAATCGCGGCGTGCGCAGACCCACCGTCCCCTCAGCTCATCAGCTTTTTCTTCAAGAGCTCATTGACCAGCGCGGGATTGGCCTTGCCTTGGGTCGCCTTCATCACCTGGCCCACGAAGAACCCAAAGAGCTTGTCCTTGCCTGAGCGGTACTCGGCGACCTTGGCTGCTTGTGCCGCAAGCACGGCGTCGATCTCGCGTTCGATCTGTCCGGTGTCGGTGACTTGGCGCAGACCCCGCTCTTCGACGATCGCAGCCGGAGCCTTACCGGTCTCCGCCATCGCCGAGAAAACGTCCTTTGCGAGGCGTCCCGAGATCGTGCCGTCATACTGCAGCGCCAGCAGCTCGGCCAACATCGGCGCCGTCACCGCGAACTCGGCAATCGTCTTGCCGGCCTCCCGAAGCGCTCCGAAATACTCGGTCGTCACGAGATTTGCGGCGTCGGCCGCGACACGTTTCGGCTCTTGCGCCGGTGCCCTCGCGCGCGCTTCCGAAAGAACCCCTTCGTAAAAATCGGCGGTTTCCTTCTCCGCCACCAGCACGCTCGCGAGATAGGGCGAAAGCCTCAGCTCCGATTCGAAGCGGTGCTTCTTGGCGTCGGGCAGCTCCGGCAGGTCCGCGCGCAACCGCTCAACCCAATCGCGCTCCAGCACCAGCGGCAGCAGATCGGGATCGGGGAAATAGCGATAGTCGTGCGCATGCTCCTTGGATCGCATGGGGCGTGTCACGCCGCGCGCGGCATCGAAGAGCCGCGTTTCCTGCTCTACGACGCCGCCGTCTTCCAATATTCCGATCTGGCGGCGAGCCTCGTATTCGATCGCTTGCATGACGAAACGTACGGAGTTGACGTTCTTGATCTCGGCGCGCGTCCCCAATGCGGCACCAGGCTTGCGCACGGAGACATTGCAGTCGCAGCGCAGCGATCCCTCTTCCATATTGCCGTCGCAGGTGCCGAGATAACGCAGGATCGAGCGTAGCTTGCGCAGATATACACCCGCCTCCTCCGCGCTGCGAAGATCGGGCTCCGACACGATCTCCATCAGCGCGACCCCCGCGCGGTTCAAGTCCACATAGGTGAACTCGGGGTGCTGGTCGTGCAGGCTCTTCCCGGCATCCTGCTCCAGGTGCAGCCGGGTGATGCCGATCTCGCGCGTCGAACCGTCGGGCATATCGAGGACGACCTTGCCCTTGCCGACGATCGGTCGTTGGTACTGCGATATCTGATAGCCCGCGGGAAGATCGGCGTAGAAATAGTTCTTCCGGTCGAACACCGACACCAGGTTGATTTGGGCGGCGATACCGAGGCCGGTCTTCACGGCCTGCTCGACGCAGTGGCGGTTGATCACCGGCAGCATGCCCGGAAACGCCGCATCGATGAAGGAAACCTGCGTGTTGGGCTCGGCGCCGAAACCGGTGGCGGCACCCGAGAACAGCTTTGCCTGCGAGATCACCTGGGCATGCACCTCGAGGCCGATCACGACTTCCCAAGGCCCGGTGCGGCCCTCGATCAGGCTCATGCGCCGCCTCCCGCGATGAACTGCGGCCGTGCGGTGAAATTGGCGGCGCGCTCGATGACGCCGCCCACGCGCAGCACCGTCGCCTCATCGAAGGCGCGGCCGATCACCTGCAGGCCGAGCGGCGTCTGTTCCGCCGAGAGGCCCGCGGGGACCGAAAGGCCGGGCAATCCCGACAGATTGCCGGGCACGGTGAAGACGTCGTTCAGGTACATGGCGACGGGGTCGTCGCTGCGCTCGCCGATCGGGAAAGCGGCGGAAGGCGCTGTCGGCGTCAGGATCACATCGACGGTCTTGAAGGCTTCGGAAAAATCGCTCGCAATCAGCGCACGCAGCTTCTGCGCTTTGATGTAATAAGCGTCGTAGTAGCCCGCCGAGAGCACGTAGGTTCCGATCAAGACGCGCCGCTTTACCTCGGCGCCAAAGCCCCTGGCGCGCGTCTCCTCGTACATCTGGTCGAGCGTCTCGCCAGGAATGCGCAGGCCGAAGCGCACGCCGTCGTAGCGCGCCAGGTTGGACGAAGCTTCGGCGGGCGCGATGATGTAGTAGGCGGGGAGCGCATATTTGGTCTTGGGCAGGCTGATATCGACCGGCGTCGCCCCGGCCTCTTTCATCCACCCGATCCCCTGCTGCCAGAGCGCTTCGATCTCCGCCGGCATGCCGTCGATCCGATACTCCCTGGGAATGCCGACTTTGAGGCCTCGGATGTCGCCGGTAAGCGCCGCGGCATAATCCGGCACCGGGATCGGCGCCGAGGTCGAATCCTTGGGATCATGCCCCGCCATCGCCCGCAGCATCAGCGCGGCGTCCCGCACGCCGCGCGTCAGCGGGCCGGCTTGGTCGAGCGACGAGGCGAAGGCGACGATGCCCCAGCGCGAGCAGCGCCCGTAAGTCGGCTTCAGGCCGACGATGCCCGTGAAACTCGCGGGCTGGCGGATCGAGCCGCCCGTATCGGTTCCGGTCGCACCCATTGCCGCGCGTGCCGCCACCGCCGCTGCCGAGCCGCCGGACGATCCGCCGGGCACCAGCGGACGGTTGTCGCCGCGGCGCCGCCAGGGATTTTCCACGGGACCAAAGGCGCTGGTCGTGTTGGAGGAGCCCATGGCGAACTCGTCCATATTCACCTTGCCGAGCAGCACCGCGCCGGAAGACCAGAGCTTTTCGGTCACCGTCGATTCATAGGGTGGCTTGAAACCCTCGAGGATGCGTGATCCGGCGGTGGTCTGGATGCCCTTGGTGCAAAAAAGATCCTTGATCGCGAGCGGAATCCCCTCGAGCAGCCCGCCCTCGCCCCGCCGCAGCCGTTGATCCGAGGCTTCAGCCATAGCCAGCGCTTGCTCGGGTGTTTCGACCAGAAAAGCGTTGAGCGAGCGCGCCGACTCGACCGCCTTAATGTGCGCTTGCGCCAGTTCGCGCGCGGAAAATTCGCGTTTGTCGAGCCCTTCCCGCGCCGCGGTGATGGTGAGCTCGGTGAGCGCCGTCATCACTCCACGACCTTGGGCACGACAAAGAAGCCCTTCGCCTGTTCCGGCGCGTTGGCGAGGATTTCGTCACGCCGACCGCCATCCGTGACCTCGTCCTCGCGCATCGGAAGCGTCATCTCGACAACGCTCGCCATCGGCTCGACGCCCTCTGTCGAGACCTCGTTGAGCTGCTCGATCCAGGTCAGAATGCCCGAAAGTTCCTTGGCCAAGGCTTCGCGCGCCTCGGCGGGCACCTTGATGCGCGCCAGGATCGCAATCCGCGCCACGGTGTCCTTGTCCAACGCCATTATATTGCTGTCTCCTTGGGCGAAGAATTAGCATCGCCCATGCCCCTCTGCAATCCCAGCGACCTCAAGGATTTCCTCCAGCCAGGCCAGCGGCTGCTCGGCCTCGATGTCGGCACCAAGACCATCGGGCTTGCGCTCTCGGACACACGGCTCGCGATTGCGACCCCGCTTAAAACCCTCCGCCGCACGCGCTTTCAAGCGGATGCGACAACACTGTTCCGCGAGATTGAATCCCACGGCGTCGGCGCTCTGGTGATCGGACTGCCGATCCAGCTCGACGGCCGCGAAGGGCCGCGCGCCCAATCGGTGCGCCAATTCGCACGCAACCTCATGATGCTCAATGACCTGCCGGTCGCGTTTTGGGACGAGCGCTTCTCCACCGCCGCCGTCGAGCGCACCATGATCGAAGCCGATCTGACCCGGCGGCGCCGCAAGGCCATCATCGACCGCAGCGCCGCGGCGTACATTCTCCAGGGATTGCTGGACCGGTTGGCGCATGGGTAAGAATCTGCGGCCGAACGCGCTCGACCAGGCTCTCGGATATTGCAGCCGGGGCGCCGGGTCCCTATATTGCCGCCTTTAATGACCATCGCCAACGAGCCCGCTCGCTTTCTCCACCGGCACATCCTGGGGATCGAGGGCCTTTCACCCGACGACATCACGCTGCTGCTCGACAAGTCGGAGACCTACGTCGAGCAGAACCGGCAAGCGGACAAGAAGCGCTCGCTGCTGCGCGGCCGCACGATCATCAATCTTTTCTTCGAGAATTCGACGCGCACGCGCACATCCTTCGAGCTCGCCGGGAAGCGGCTGGGCGGCGATGTCATCAACATGTCGGTAGCCGGCAGCTCGATCAAGAAGGGGGAGACCCTGATCGATACCGCCGTCACCTTGAACGCGATGCACCCGGACGTCCTGATCGTGCGCCATCCCGAGTCGGGTGCCGTGCACCTGCTCGCGCAAAAGGTGAATTGCGCCGTCATCAACGCCGGTGACGGCACGCACGAGCATCCAACTCAGGCGCTGCTGGACGCCCTCACGATCCGACGGCGCAAAGGCCGGTTGCAGGGCCTCGTGGTGGCGATCTGCGGCGATATCGCCCACAGCCGCGTCGCGCGCTCCAATATCCACTTGCTCAACACCATGGGCGCCCGCGTCCGGGTGGTGGCGCCCAGAACCCTGCTCCCGGCGGAGATCGAGCGCATGGGCGTCGAAGTGTTCACGGACATGCGCGCCGGGCTTCGCGAGGTCGACATCGTGATGATGCTGCGCCTTCAGACTGAACGCATGCAGGGCAGCTTCGTACCCTCCGTGCGCGAGTACTACCACTTCTTCGGCCTCGATCAGCAAAAGCTCGCCGCGGCCAAGCCCGATGCGCTCATCATGCATCCAGGTCCGATGAACCGCGGTGTCGAAATCGACAGCGAGGTCGCCGACGACATCGACCGCAGCCTGATACGCCAGCAGGTTGAAATCGGCGTCGCGGTTCGCATGGGCTGCCTCGAAGTCCTGGCCGCGCACGACCTCGGCAACGGGCCGCCGCTTCCGTGACTCGCACCCTCCTGCGCAACGCGCGCCTGCTCGACCCCGCGAGCGGACTGGACCGCGTCGGCGACCTGCTGGTCGATGACGGCAAGATAGCGGCGGTCGCGCCGAGCAGCGCCAGCGCCGAGACGGTGATCGACTGCCGCGGCCACTGCCTCGCGCCAGGCCTCGTCGACATGCGCGCCGAACTGGGCGAGCCCGGGCGCGAGCACACGGAAACAATTGCAAGCGCCAGCGCCGCCGCCGCCGCCGGCGGCATCACCACGATGGTGGCGCTCCCCAACACCGAGCCGCCGATCGACGACGTGTCGCTGGTCGAGTTCGTCGCCCGGCGGGCGCGCGAAATCCGCGGCGTGAAAATCCACACCTACGCCGCGGCGACGCGCGGCCTCAAGGGTGAGGAAATCTCCGAGATCGGCCTCCTGAGTGCCGCCGGAGCCGTTGCGTTCACCGATGCGTCGCGAGCCATCGCCGACGCGCTCGTGCTGCGCCGCGCGCTCGCGTACGCGCGCACCTTCGACGCCCTGGTGGTCCAGCACCCGGAGGAACCACGCCTCGCGGCCGGGGGAGCGATGACCGAGGGCGAGACCGCGACCCGGCTCGGCCTCCCAGGCATCACGCCGGCAGCCGAGGTGATAATGATCGAGCGCGACCTGCGCCTCGTCGAGATCACGGGCGCACGCTATCACGCGGCCCATGTCTCGACCGCGGCGGCGATCGACGCGGTCCGCCACGCGAAGGCCTGCGGGCTGCCGGTCACTTGCGATACGGCGCCGCCCTACTTCGCGCTCAACGAAACCGCCGTGGGCGAGTATCGCACTTTCGCCAAGCTGTCGCCGCCGCTGCGTTCGGAAGCCGATCGCCGCGCCGTCGTCGCCGGCCTCAAGGACGGGACCATTGATGCGATCGCGAGCGATCACTCGCCGCATTCGCAAGATGCGAAACGCCTTCCCTTTGCCTCCGCCGCCTTCGGCGTCATCGGTCTCGAAACTCTGCTGCCGCTCACGCTCGAGTTGGTCCACAACGGGCATCTGAGCCTTCTTGCGGCGCTGCGCGCGTTGAGCCAGCGCCCGGCGGAGATCCTGCGCTTGCCCGGCGGCCGTCTTGCCGAAGGCGCGCCGGCCGATCTGGTGCTTTTCGATCCCGACCGGCCGCGCCGCATCGCGGTCGCGGAGTTTCGTTCGAAGTCCAAGAACTCGCCGTTCGACGGTCGTCCTGTCCAGGGCGTGGTGCTCAGGACAATGGTCGATGGTCGCCTCGTCTTCGAGATAGCGGAGTAGTGCGATGCGGCGGATAGCCCTGATCGGCGCGGCCTCCGGGTGGGGAGCGGGCTATCGCGCGACCGAGGAAGGTCCGGAACGGCTGCGTCAATTGGGCCTGGCTGAACGCCTCAATGAAATGGGCATCCCCGCGCACTGGGCAGCGATGGTCGAGACCGAGCGCCACTGGCGAAGTCGCGGTCCCGCCGCGACGACGGCCGAAATCTTCGGTCTGGTCGAGCGGCACGCACGGGCGCTCGCCGACGCGGTCGAGCGGAGCGTCGTAAAGCGCGAAATTCCGCTGGTCCTCGGCGGCGATCATGCCGTCGCGATCGGCACGTGGGGCGGCGTCGCACGCGCGACCCGGAGAGCGCCGCTGGGGCTCATCTGGCTCGACGCCCATCTCGATGCTCATACACCCGAGACCAGCCTCTCGATGAATCCACATGGCATGGGCACGGCAGTTCTGCTCGGCGAGGGGATGCCCGAGCTTCTGGAAATCGGCGGCTCGGCGGTAAATCCGCGAAATCTTTGCTTCATCGGCATCCGCTCCTACGAAGTCGGCGAGTGGGCGATCTTGCGGCGGCTGGGCGTCAAAATCTTTTACATGGATGAAGTCGAGAAGCGCGGCTTTGCGGCGGTGTTCGCCGACGCCTTGGAGATCGCAACTCACGGCACCCGGGGGTTCGGCATCAGCATCGATCTCGATGGCTTCGATCCCCAGGATGTACCGGGCGTCGGGCTCAAAGTACGCGGCGGATTGCGCGGGCGTGAGGTCGCCGAGACGTTGCGCGGTGTCGGCGCAGATCCGAGGCTCCGTGCGCTGGAGATCGTCGAATACATCCCCGAGCTCGATATCGACGGGCGCACGGCCCGTCTCGTCTTCGATCTTGCGGCGGCCTGCTTCGCACCCGCGCTCGTTCCCGCCTGAACCCATGGCCGGTGTCCTCGGCATAGCGTCCGGCGGTTGGACACTGATTGCCGGCGCCGTGCTCGCCTATCTGTTGGGCTCGATCCCGTTCGGTTTGGTGCTCACCTATCTCGCCGGCGCCGGTGACATCCGCAAGGTCGGTTCCGGCAACATCGGAGCGACCAACGTTTTGCGCACGGGTCGCAAGGGATTGGCGGCGTTGACCCTGTTGCTCGACCTCGGCAAGGGCGCTGCAGCGGTTTTGCTCGCTCGGCCCTACGGACAGGAGATGATGCTCGTTGCCGCGGCGGCCGTCCTGGTCGGCCACATGTTTCCACTTTGGCTGCGCTTTCAAGGCGGCAAAGGTGTCGCGACTGCCGGCGGCGTGTTCTTCGCCCTCTCCTGGCCTATGGGCTTGGCGGCGCTCGGAACTTGGTTCGCGGTCGCAATTGTGACGCGGTATTCGTCGCTCGCGGCGCTCGTCACGGCCGTACTCGCGCCAATCTACGCCTGGCTGCTCGCCGATAGCCCGCGCGCTCTGCTCGTGGCGGGATTGGCACTGCTCGTCATCCTGCGCCATTGCGCCAATATCGGCCGTCTCCTGCGCGGCGAAGAAAGCAAGATCGCGTTGAGCGGCGGTCGCATTGATCGATCATGAAGTGTTGACGCCCGAGCGACACCTCGCGCAAGGTGCGGGGGATGTCGCCTCCTTCACGTTTGCTCAATCCGGCGGAGCGCCTCGATTGGCTGCGGCTCATCCGCAGCGACCATGTCGGCCCCGTCACCTTCTTCGAGCTGCTGCAGCGCTTTGGCTCGGCCGCCGCGGCGTTGGAGGCGCTGCCGGACCTGGCGCGGCGCGGCGGCGGCCGACGCCTCCCGCGCATCTTTCCGCGCGCCGATGCCGAGCGCGAACTGCTGGCGCTCGACCGGTTTGGTGCTCGCCTCGTCGCCTGGGGCGAGCCCGGCTATCCTCCGGCGCTCACCGCCATTGAGGACGCGCCGCCGCTGATCTCCATCAAGGGCGATACCGCCCAACTCGGCAGGCGCGCGCTCGCGATCGTCGGTGCGCGCAACGCCTCCGCCAACGGACGTCGCTTCGCCCGTGGCCTCGCAGAAGATCTGGGTCGGAACGATTTGCTCATTGTTTCCGGTCTCGCGCGCGGGATCGACGCCGCCGCGCACCGTGGTGCCCTCTCCAGCGGCACGTTGGCGGTCGTGGCAGGCGGCATCGACGTCATTTATCCCGAGGAGAACCGCGACCTGCACGAGGCGATCGGCGAGACCGGCGCGATGATCGCCGAACTGCCCATTGGCACCGAGCCGCAGGCACGCCACTTCCCCCGTCGCAATCGCCTGATCTCCGGCATCAGTCTCGGCGTCGTCGTCGTGGAGGCGGCGTTGCGCTCGGGATCGCTGATCACCACTCGCTTTGCACTTGAGCAGGGACGCGAGGTGTTCGCCGTACCGGGGTCGCCGTTGGACCCCCGTTGCCGGGGCACCAACGACCTCATACGCCGCGGCGCGACTCTCGTGGAAGGGGCGTATGACGTCCTGAACGCCCTTGAGGGGCAGCTCGGGGACACAATTGGAAAGCATTTGAGACGAATCTCGAATTCAACCCCAAGCCACGGAAATGAAAGCGATAATGAAGTCGAGAAAGTACAGCTTCAGGTGCTTGAAGCGCTGGGACCGAGCCCGGTACCGGTTGACGAATTGGTCCGGCAGTGCCAATTGTCTCCCGCGATCATCGCCACCGTTCTGCTGGAGCTTGAGCTCGCAGGGCGGCTTGAGCGTCATCCGGGAAACCACGTCTCTCTGCTCTGAGATCGCTGGGTTAGAGATCATCTGGTAAAGGTCATTTGCCAGCACCTATGAACGTCGTCGTCGTTGAATCACCGGCCAAGGCCAAGACGATCAACAAGTATCTCGGCCAGGGCTACACCGTGCTCGCGAGCTATGGCCATGTGCGCGACTTGCCGGCCAAGGACGGCTCCGTGCGCCCGGACGACGACTTTGCGATGTCGTGGGAGGTCGACGGCCGCGCGGAGAAACGGCTGAAGGAGATCGCGCACGCGCTCAAAGGCGCCGACCATCTCTACCTCGCGACCGACCCCGACCGCGAAGGCGAGGCGATTTCCTGGCATGTCCGTGAAATTCTCCGCCAGCGTAAGGCGCTCGAAGGCGTCGACGTGAAGCGCGTGGTCTTCAACGAAGTCACCAAAAGCGCGGTCCAGGAAGCATTCAGCCACCCGCGCGAGATCGATCGCGACCTCGTGGATGCCTACCTGGCGCGGCGCGCGCTGGATTATCTCGTGGGCTTTACGCTCTCTCCGGTGCTATGGCGTAAACTGCCGGGCAGCCGCTCCGCCGGGCGCGTGCAGTCGGTGGCTCTCCGTCTCATTTGCGAGCGTGAGTCGGAGATCGAGGCGTTCAAGCCGCGCGAGTACTGGACGGTCGAGGTGGAGTTCCGCACGTCGGAAGGGCAGACCTTTACCGCTAGGCTCACTCATCTCGACGGCAAGCGACTGGACAAGTTCGACCTGGACAGCGAGGCCAAGGCAAAGGCGGCGGTGGCCGCGATCCTGGCCGAGCCCGGCTTCGCGGTTACATCGGTCGAGAAGAAACAGTTGCGCCGGCATCCGCTGCCGCCGTTCACCACCTCGACATTGCAGCAGGAAGCCTCACGCAAGCTCGGCCTCGGCGCGCAACGCACCATGCGCATCGCCCAGCGTCTCTATGAGGGCGTCGATATCGGCGGCGAAACCGTGGGGCTCATCACCTATATGCGCACCGACGGCGTCGCGCTTTCCGGCGAGGCGATCGAAGCCGCTCGACGGTTGATCGAAGGCTCCTATGGCGCACAGTATCGGCCCGCGAGCCCTCGCGTTTACAAGAGCCCCGCCAAGAACGCCCAAGAGGCTCATGAGGCGATCCGACCGACCGATCTGTTTCGTCGCCCGGCTCAAGTTGCGCGCAACCTCAACGCCGAAGAGCTTAAGCTCTATGAGCTCATCTGGAAGCGCGCGGTCGCGAGTCAGATGGAATCGGCGCTTCTCGACCAGGTTGCGGTCGACATCGCCGGGCCGAGCGGAAAAACCGTGCTGCGCGCCACCGGAACCACCATCGTGTTCGACGGCTTCCTCGCGCTCTATCACGAGGACCGGGACGACCCGGACGAGGACGAGGAAAACCGCCGCTTGCCGGCTTTAACGGAGAAGATGCCGCTCGCGCGCGACACCGTGACACCGGAGCAACACTTCACGCAGCCGCCTCCGCGCTACAGCGAGGCGAGCCTCGTGAAGAAACTCGAGGAGCTGGGGATCGGCCGGCCTTCGACCTACGCTTCGATCATTCAAGTCCTGCAGGATCGGAAATACGTGCGGCTCGACAAACGCCGCTTCGTCCCCGAGGAGCGCGGGCGGATCGTTACGGCCTTCCTGACCAATTTCTTCGACCGCTATGTGCAATACGGCTTTACCGCCGACCTCGAAAACCAACTCGACGAGATTTCGGACGGGCGCAACAACTGGCGCGCCGTGCTGGCAGCGTTTTGGCGCGACTTTTCCCCCGCCGTCGCCGAAACCAAGGAACTCAAGGGCCAGCAGGTGGTGGCGGCGTTGGACGAGGCGCTCGGTCCGCACTTCTTCCCGGCCGATGGAAGCGGACGTGATCCGCGGACCTGCCCTGCCTGCGGCACTGGGCGGCTCGGTATCAAGCTCGGCCGCTTCGGTGCCTTCATCGGCTGCTCCAACTATCCGAATTGCCGCATGACGCGCAGGCTTACGTTGGACGCCGCCAACAGCAACGCCGAGGGCGGCGTTGCGCTGCTGGAGCCGCGTGAGCTTGGGGTCGACCCGGCGACCGGCCTGCCAGTGAGCGTTCGCACGGGCCCCTATGGCACTTATGTGCAACTGGGCACCAACGGAGATGGCGAGAAGCCCAAACGCGCCTCGTTGCCGAAAGGGATGAATCCGCTGGAGCTGACCCTCGAAGCCGCGCTCAAGCTGCTGGCACTGCCGCGCGAGATCGGGCGGCATCCCGAGGACGGCGAGGCGATCGTCGCCGGACTTGGCCGCTTCGGTCCCTACATCAAGCACGGCAAGATCTACCGGTCGCTGCCGCCCGAAGACGACGTGATCACTATCGGATTGAACCGGGCCATGGTGCTGTTGGCGGAGCCGGCGAAAGGCAGGCGGCGTGGGCCGGAGCCGCTGCGCGTCGTCGGAAAGCATCCAGAGGACGGCAGCGACATTACACTCTTCAAGGGCCGCTATGGTCCCTATGTCGCCCATGCGGGGATCAATGCCTCGCTGCCCGGTGACGCCGATCCCATGACGCTGCCGCTCGAAGAGGCCGTAAGGCTGCTGGCCGAACGCGCCGAGAAGATCGGTCGCCGGCCACGGCGCAAGGCGGCGGCCGTCAAAACGACGAGCCCCAAGCCGGCCGAGCCCGAGACTGCCGCGACGCAAAAGCGCCGCACGGCAAAGAAACCCAAGGAGAAAAAGAAACGTACAAAGAAAATGACACCAACGCCGGACGTGCCGCCGCGCCCAAAGCGCGCCGCGACCGGTTGATAGCGGTGGCGAAGGGCAAAGCGAAGCGCAGCCCGCGCGCGCTCCCTTCCCGAGCGGAAATCCTCGAGTACATCGCCGAGAGCCCTACCCCGCTCGCGCGGCGCGACCTCATGCGCGCCTTCCGCGTCGCGCCAGGCGACCGCCCGGCGCTTAAGGCTCTTATTCGAGAAGTCGAGCGCAGCGCACCGGTCGAGCGCGCGGGGAAACGACGCCTCAAGGCCGCCGGCACCCTGCCGCGCGTGGCGGTAATCGAAGTCACCGGCCTCGATCTCGACGGCGAACCCGTCGCCAGGCCGATCGAGTGGACGCTTGACACGCCGCCGCCCGATATCGTGGTCGTTCAGGAGAGCACCGCCGCGGCGCTCGGCATCGGAGAGCGAGCGCTCGCCGAACTGCGCCGCCAGGAGGACGGAACCTACGAGGCAAGGGTCATCCGCTCGTTGGCCTCGGCGCCCGACCGCGTCCTCGGAATTTTCCGAAAAATCCACGACGGTGGTCGCCTCGAGCCGACGGATCGCCGCATCAAGACCGAATTCCGCATCCCCCTCGCCCACTCCAAGGGCGCTCTCGACGGTGAGATCGTACTTTGCGAGGCGCACCAGAGCCGCCGTCTAGGCTTGCCGGAGGCACGCGTCGTCGAACGCATCGGCGACAGCGCGCATCCGCGCGCTGTCAGCATGATCGCCATTACCGAACACGGCATCCCCATTGCCTTTCCGGAGGGGGCGCTGGCCGAGGCGGCGGCCGCGCGGCCCGTGGATCTCGCGGAACGCACCGACCTGCGCTCGATACCGCTGGTCACCATCGACGGCGAGGACGCCCGCGACTTCGACGACGCGGTCTTCGCCGAGCCCGATCCCAATCGGCGCGGCCATTGGCATGCGGTGGTGGCGATCGCGGATGTGGCCTGGTACGTGCAGCCCGGTAGCGCGCTCGATAGCGCCGCTCGGCGTCGCGGAAATTCCGTTTATTTCCCGGATCGCGTGGTGCCGATGCTGCCCGAGGCCCTCTCCAACGAACTGTGCTCGCTGAAGCCCGCGGTGGAGCGGGCATGCCTTGCGGCGCACCTGATTATCGACGACGCGGGACACCTCGTTGAGCATCGCTTCGTGCGGGGCCTGATGCGCTCGGCGGCGCGGCTCACCTATGAGCAGGTCCAGAATGCGCAGGAAGGGCGCACCGACGGGGTGACCGGCCCGCTGGTGGAAAGAGTGATCCGACCGCTTTACCAGGTCTTTTCCGTCCTCGACCGGGCCCGCCGCAGGCGGGGCGCGCTCGATCTCGATCTTCCCGAGCGCAAGGTGGCGATGAACCCCGACGGGAGCGTCGCGCGCATCGAACCGCGCCAGCGGCTCGACAGCCACAAGCTGATCGAAGAGCTGATGATCCTCGCCAATGTAGCGGCGGCGGAAACCCTCGAGCGACTGCGCCAGCCCTGCATGTACCGGGTGCACGACGTGCCGGACCCAGCAAAGCTCGCGGCGCTGCAAGACTTTCTGCGCGGGTTCGGCATCCCCTCGCTCACACTCGCCAAGGGACAGGCAATCCGGCCCCGGCTCTTCAACACGATCATCGAGCACGCGAAGGGCACGCCGCACGCCGCGCTGATCAATCAACTGGTCCTGCGCAGCCAATCCCAGGCCGCCTACTCTCCGGTCAATCTCGGACATTTCGGCCTAGCGCTGCGGCGCTATGCACACTTCACCTCGCCGATCCGGCGCTACGCCGACGTCTTGGTGCATCGCGCCCTCATCGCCGGCCTACGCTTCGGTGCGGGCGCGCTTCCGCCGCAAAAGCCGGAACAATTCGCGGAGATCGGCGCACACATCTCCGATACCGAGCGCCGCGCGGCGGCGGCTGAACGCGACGCGGTCACACGCTACGCCACGCTCTACCTTGCCGACCGCGTCGGCGCGGCGTTCGCCGGTCGCATCAGCGGGGTGACCCGCGCCGGGCTGTTCATCACCTTGGACGAGACCGGCGCCGACGGGCTCGTGCCCATGCGCAGCCTTGGCGGGGATTACTTCATCCACGAAGAGGCGCAACACAGGTTGGTGGGGCGTCGGTCAGGTCGGCGCTTTACGCTTGGCGACCCCGTGCGCGTAAAATTGCTTGAAGCAAACGCAGTGACGGGCAGCCTGTTGTTCCAATTGGAGAGCAAGGACATGCCAACGATCAAAACCAAGGAGGTGGGCACGCGAGATTCCAACGCCCGCCGGGTCGGCCGTTCAGCGGGCTATCCAAAATCGCGGCGGCGGGGTATTTGAAGGAGCCATTAACGATACGATTCATCAGGCGTTATGAGTTCCCCCGCACAATCACCGCCCATCCCAGGTCATCCAAAGCCGTTTTCATGGGTTCCACGAAAGCAATGACGCCCCCTGCCATCGTGCGGCTCGCGGCCTTGGCACTGGCCTCGGTGGCTGCGCTAACCAGTTGCAGCAGCCCCAACGGCTCCTCCGCAACCTTCGATCGCACGAACACGCACGCGCTTTTCCGCGAGGGGTATCAGCAGATTTCGCACTATTATATTGAGCCGACCGATGCGGCGCAGTTGGCACAGGCCGGCCTCGCCAAGCTATCGACGCTCGATCCCACGATTTCGGTGCAGCGCCAGGGCGGCGAGGTCGTGCTCCTTCAAAACGACGTTGTCGTGGATCGCTTTGCCGCCCCTGCCCCTTTGGATAATGACGGCTGGGGCGAGTTAACGGCCTCGACGCTCGAAAGGGTGAGGAAGGCCTCACCCAAGATCGGAGCCGACAACGAGGACGACGTCGAGAAGGTCGTCTTCGAAGGCGCGATCGGTACGCTCGACCGCTTCTCCCACTATGCAAGTCCGGAAGCCGCGCGGGAATTGCGGGCGGAGCGGAGCGGCTTTGGCGGCATCGGCGTCACTCTTGATTCATCCGACGACGATCAGGTGCGCATCCTCTCGGTGATCCCCGACAGCCCCGCGGGTCACGCCGGGCTCAAGCCCGACGACCGCATCGTAACGGTCGATGGGGCCCAGGCTTCGGTCCTGACGCGCGAGCAGGTTGTGGCGCGCCTGCGCGGCGAGCCGGGTACCCCGGTGGTGCTGGGCATCGAGCGCAAGGGCACAACCGGGGCGCTCTCATTCTCGATTGCGCGCGCGCATATCGTGCTGCCGACCGTGGAAATGAAGCGCGACGGAAGGATTGTCACGCTGCGGATTTCCAGCTTCAACGAGGAGACCTCCGAGCGTCTGGTCGACGCGATCAAGAAGGCCCGGCGCGAGATCGGCGGTCAGCCGGTCGGCATTATCCTGGACCTCCGGGACAACCCCGGGGGGTTGCTGGACCAATCCGTGGACGTGCTGGACGCCTTTCTCGACAGTGGCGTCGCGACTTCAACCTTGGGTCGGCTCCCCGAGAGCCGCAAGTCCTACGAAGTGGACCCAATGCATTTGAGCGACGGCACGCCGATGGTGGTGTTGATCAATGGCGGTTCCGCGTCGGCGTCCGAGATCGTCGCGTCGACGCTGCAGGATTCCGGCCGTGCCGTGGTGATCGGTACCTCCTCATACGGAAAGGGTACGGTCCAGACCGTGCTCGACCTCATGAACGAGGGCGAGCTCACGGTGACCTGGGCAAAGTTGATAACGCCCGAGGGCTACGTGTTGCACGAACACGGGGTTATTCCGACGGTTTGTACCTCCGGAATTTCCGGCGATTCCGTGAGCATGCATGAAGCTTTGGTGCGCGGCACCATGGCGGGTAGCGGTCCGGCCGCCCGCCCGCGCGCGGCGCTCGATGAGCAAGGCTGGAAGCAATTGCGCGACGGCTGCCCGGCCGAGCGGATCGACCGCGATGCCGACATCAAAATCGCGGAAGAATTGCTGCGCGATCCAGCCCTCTACGGGCGGGCGCTAGGCGCGCTGCCGACATTGCTCGCCCATAACAGCACGGCGTCGGAGCGCTGATCCGACCGCGAGAGCCTGCTGGCCGCCTGACGCGGCCGCTCAGATCAGCGCCTTGGTTTTGCCGGCTTTTGTCCCAACACTCGCGGAATGATCGCACGGGTCGGTGGGGTACTCGCCCTTCCATTGGTGATTTTGCTGCTGGCAACGGCCCCCGTGCAGGCGGCCTCCGTCGACGTTGCGCTGATACTCGCAATCGACGTATCGCTCAGCGTGAACGACCGCGAGTACGATCTGCAGCGCGAAGGAATCGCGCGCGCCTTCGAGAGTCCGGCGCTGGCTGCTGCGGTCGCCGGCGGCAAGCATCGCGCCATCGACGCGCTGGTCCTGGAGTGGTCCGATCCGGAGATCCAGGTCGCGACCGTTCCATGGACACGGGTCGAGGACGCTCGGTCCGCCAAGGCCTTTGCCGCCAAGCTACGGGCAACCAAGCGCACATCGCACGGTCTCACGGCGATTGGCAGCGCGCTGCAGGCGGCGCAAGCGGCATTCCGCCAGTTGCCCGATCTAGCGACGCGCCGGGTGATCGACGTCTCCGGCGACGGCATGGCGAATGTGGGGCCGCAGCCCGTGGAAGTCCGCGATGCCCTCATTGCCGAGGGCATCACCATTAACGGCTTGACGATCCTTAACGACGAACCGTGGGTCAGCCAGTACTACGACATGAACGTCGTGGGCGGGACCGGCGCCTTCCTCATGGAGGTCGAGGACTATCACGCCTTCGCAGCGGCCATGCAGCAGAAGCTGCTCTCCGAGATCGTGGCGCTCCCGCCGCGGCGTCGGAGCGGCTTTTTGGGGTAGTGGCGCCGAAAGTTCCCCATGAATCGGCAACGCCCTCGTTTCCGAGGGCGTTACCCCAGTGCGTTGCCGGGAGGAAGACCTAAACCTCGGCCGCTAGACGGCGGCAGGGCTGGCCGCGCGCCGGGGCGACGTTGGCGACGTACCCTTCCGCGAACGTTTTGCCGCGGTTCCGTTGCGGGTCTCCGAGCGAATGCAGTAGGTTTTCAGCGGCTGAAAGCCGTTGAATCCCACCGACGAGTAACTCGAAGTGTAAGCACCGGTCGAGAGCAGCTCCACCTTGTCACCGACTTTCAAGTCCAGCGGCAACTGGTATTCGGTCTTCTCATAGAGGATGTCGGCGCTGTCGCAGGTTGGTCCCGCCAACACCGCGGGCCCGACCGCCCCGCCATCGGCGGGCGTGCGGATGCGGTACTTGATGCTCTCGTCCATCGTCTCGGCGAGGCCGTTGAACTTCCCCACGTCGAGATAGACCCAGCGCTTCTCCTCGCCCTCGGCCTTGCGCGAGATCAACACCACCTCGCTCTGAATCACGCCAGCATCGCCCACGACCGAACGACCGGGCTCCACCACGATCTCCGGCAAGTCGTTGCCGAAATGACGGGTGATCGCCGCCATGACTGCGTTCGCGTAGACCTGCACCTCCGGGACATCGCCGCGGTAATGCGCGGGGAAGCCGCCGCCGATGTTGACCATGCGCAGGTTGATGTCGCTCTGCGCGAGCGCCGAGAACATGCGAGCGGCCTGGCCGATCGCGCTGTCCCACTGCGCCAGGTTGGTCTGCTGCGACCCCACATGGAAAGACACGCCATAGGGATCGAGGCCCCGCTCGCGCGCCAATTTCAGCAGGCCGACCGCCATCTCCGGCGCGCAGCCGAACTTGCGCGACAACGGCCACTCCGCTCCGCCGCACTCCACCAGGATGCGACAGAAGACCCGCGATCCCGGCGCCGAGCGAGCGATCTTTTCGAGCTCCGCCTCGCTGTCGAAGGCGAAGAGCCGCACGCCGCGGTCGAACGCATAGGCGATGTCGCGCTCTTTCTTGATGGTGTTCCCGAACGAGACGCGCTCGGTGCCGATGCCCTTGTCGAGCACGAGATCGACTTCGCCGCGGCTCGCCACGTCGAAGCTCGATCCGAGCTCGCGCAGCATCGAGATCACGTCCTCAGCCGGGTTGGCCTTCACGGCGTAGAAAATCTTCGCCAACGGCAAGTAACGCCGCAGCGCTTCGTAGGCCTCGGCGACGACGTCGAGGTCGATCACCAGGCAGGGTGTTTCGGGACGTCGCTCCGCGAGGAAGCGGGAAATTCTGTCGTTCATTTCAGTGGTCCTTCCCACTCGGGGCGAGGACGGCCGCTGAGCCAGGCTGGCGTCGGAGCCGCGCGTCGGATCGTCTCGATCCCAGGAATTCGCGGCTCGACGGAGATGGCATTCGACGCGCCCCCCAGTCGACCGAGCGCGGGACGCTCGGCCACCAAGAGAAAATTCGGTCCGCGCACGGAGCACCGCTCCGCGTCACTGGACACCTCGGTTGCCTTAACAACTCGGTTCTATGGAGGCGCGGCCACCGCAGCCGCGGGATACCCTGATGAGCCGGTAGGCGGCTTCAGTCCAGGGCCCAGCGGCCCTGCGTCGGATTGCAACCATATCGACCTCCCTCTCGGGACCCGGCCCACGATGACCGGTTCTGCCAAAAAGGACGCGTTACGTCGTTGCATAACCACGATGGGCCATAGGCACGTGCGGATTGCGTCGCGGCTCGATAGATACGCTGAAATTTTAGCGTTGCAAGTATTTCTTTGGGCTTAATGCAAAAAAATTCGCGCCAGAGGGCTCGCGTCCGGCGACGACGGAGCATCGACGGAGCTCAGAGCCGGCTCCGCTTCCGCCGCTCGGGCGCTCGCGCCCGCGTCTCGAGCCGCCCGGAGTCGCGCAGGATTCGGCCATTTTTTTGCGGCGTATCGCTCCAAGCGGAGAGCCGCGATCGTTGTTGCTCAGCCAGCGCCCTACCGCGCTCGCCCGGTCATCTTCGCTGGCGGCGGCGTTCGCCCGTCGACCTTGGCGACAGCCCCGCCGCATTTCTTTCGCCGCGAATCGGCCAAAATTAGAGACGTTCGGGCCCAGCCGCGCGCCCGCAGTGGCGCCCGGCCGAGGCGAGAAACGCCTCAACCGCCGCCAAATCGGTATCGAAAGCGGTCACCAGACGGATGCAGGTGCTTGCCTCGCCGCTCCAACGATAAAACTTGAATCCATCGGCAAAGAGCCCACGGATTGCGGGTTCCGGCAACTCGACGAACAGCTCATTCGCTTCGACCGGGTGGCGCAGGCGTGCTCCTGGAAGCGCCGCTAGCCCCTCGGCAAGGCGCGCGGCCATCCGGTTCGCGTGCCGCGCATTGCGCAGCCAGAGCGCGCTTGCGAGATAGGCTTCGAGCTGGGCCGAGAGGAAGCGCATCTTGGAGAACAAGTGCCCACCGCGCTTGCGGCGGAATGCGAAGTCGTTGGCCTTGGCCTGATCGAAGAACACCACCGCCTCAGCGGCGAGCGCACCATTTTTGGTTGCACCGAATGAGAGAACATCGACACCGGCGCGCCAGGTCAGATCGGCAGGTGAGCAGTTGAGCGCCGCGACGGCATTGCCGAAGCGGGCTCCATCCATGTGCAGCGCGAGCCCATGGCTGCGGCAGATGCCGGCAATGGCGCCGAGCTCCTCGGGTCGATAGACCGTCCCCGCCTCGCTCGCCTCGGTGACGCTCACGGCAGCGGGCTGCGCGTGGTGCACGACGCCCTGCCAACCGCCCTCCACCGCCGCGGCCAGCTCGTCGACATCGATCTTGCCGTGGGCACCACCCATCGGAAGGATCTTGGCGCCGCCCGTGAAGAATTCGGGCGCGCCGCACTCGTCCACTTGG
This sequence comes from Allostellaceae bacterium, assembly GCA_035517495.1. Lineage (GTDB taxonomy): Bacteria > Pseudomonadota > Alphaproteobacteria > ATCC43930 > CGMCC-115725 > DASZHJ01. The sequence goes on from DATIYT010000134.1 coordinate 21,016, forward strand.
ACATGCGCGTCCCCGTGCGCGTAGATGACGCCGTAGGGTGGCACCAGGCTCGCAAGCGCGAGCGAATTGGCGGCGGTCCCGGTCGCCACCGGAAAGACCGCGACCTCGTGCTCGAAGAGCTCGCAGAACCGCCCTCTCAGCCGCTCCGTGATCTCGTCATCGCCGTAGGCGGCTTGCGCGCCACGGCTCGCGGCGGCGAGCGCCTCTATGATCTCCGGCGATGCACCCGTCACATTGTCGCTGCAGAAGTTCATTCGTCCTCTCTCCAATTACCCGCCGTTACTCGCCAGGGCGCAATTCGATGGTCCCGAGCACATTCCCGCTATCGGAGTCGAGCACCAGCAGCGCCTGACTCCCGTCGGAGCGCTTAAGCCGAAGGACCAAGCGGGAACCGACGCCTTGCATCTCCACGATGCTTGCATCAGGCGGCAGCCGGACGGTCGCGTTGCCGAATGCGTGCGGACGCCCCGGCGTCGCCAACGCAGCCGCGGTCCCCATATGTGAAGCGCGATAGGCGATGGTCCCGATGATCACCGCCAAGCCTGCCACCAGCGCCACCCCCATCACGACAACCAGTATCTTGAGAGCGCGCATGCTTCCGGTTCACTCTAACGATCGATGACCCAATCCTCCGATGCCGAGCGCCGCCTCTACGCGACCTTTGAGCCCGCTGAGGCGGGCGAACGCCTCGATCGTGCCCTGGCGCGGCGCTTCGGCGACCTCTCGCGCAGCCGCATCAAGCATCTGGTCGAGGAGGGTCGGCTCGCAGTGGATGGCGCGACGATAACGGACCCCTCCTGGAGGGTCAAACCAGGTCGGCGTTGCGTCCTCACCGTGCCGCCACCGGCGGTATCGAGGCCCGAGCCGCAACCGATCCCGCTCGACATTCGCTACGAAGACGAGCATCTGGTCGTGCTGGTCAAACCGGCGGGCCTGGTCGTGCATCCGGCGCCCGGCAATCCCGATCGCACGTTGGTAAACGCGCTCCTCGCGCATTGCGGCGCAAGCCTCGCCGGTATCGGCGGCGTCAAACGGCCCGGCATCGTGCATCGGCTCGACAAGGACACGAGCGGCCTCATGGTGGTGGCCAAGACCGACCTCGCTCATGAGCGGCTTGCCGCCGACTTTGCCGCGCGGCGCATCGAGCGTGCTTACCTTGCCCTCGTGTGGGGCGTGCCAACCAGACGCAGCGGCGAGATCGACGCGGCGATCGGCCGCAATCCCGCAAATCGAAAAACCATGGCCGTGGTGAAGCGCGGCGGTAAACGAGCGGTGACACTCTACCGGGTACTGCGAAGTTTCGGCGATGCCGCCAGCCTGATCGAATGCCGGCTCGCGACGGGGCGGACGCACCAAATCCGCGTCCACCTGGCAGCGCTCGGTCACCCCTTGATCGGCGATGCGGTTTACGGCCGCAGCCGCGGCCGCAAGCGCCGGTTGCCCGACGCGCTCCGGTCGACGCTAGAAACATTTCCGCGCCAGGCGCTCCATGCGGCCAAGCTCGGCTTCACCCACCCCGCAAGCGGCGAAAAGCTGCTATTCTCTGACAATATTTCTAGCGATATTAAGGAATTGATAACTTTTTTAGAGCCTCTGTAACATTGGACAAAACCTGACCACAATGCTAAGTTATTAAATATGACGTGCCGCATGGATGACCTGCGGCCCCTCACCCATACTCCGGGAGCTGAAAGTCGACATGGCCACTGTTGCCAACGTTCCAAGTGTCTCGTCCGAAGGCGGCCTCTCGCGGTATTTGCAGGAAATCCGCAAGTTCCCCCTGCTCGACCCGGAAGAGGAATACATGCTTGCCAAGCGCTGGCGCGAGCACTCCGACCCGCAAGCGGCCCAGCGGCTGGTCACCAGCCATCTGCGTCTGGTGGCGAAGATTGCCATGGGTTATCGCGGTTACGGATTGCCGCTCTCCGAGCTCATTTCGGAGGGCAATGTCGGCATGATGCAGGCGGTCAAGCGCTTCGATCCCGACCGCGGCTTCCGCTTGGCCACCTATGCCATGTGGTGGATCCGCGCCTCGATCCAGGAATATATCCTGCACTCCTGGTCGCTCGTGAAGATGGGCACCACGGCGGCGCAGAAGAAGCTGTTCTTCAATCTCCGCAAGCTCAAGGGACAGATTCAGGCCATCGAAGAGGGCGACCTGACGCCGGAGCACGTGAGCAAGATCGCCAAGGAACTCGACGTGCCCGAGGCCGATGTGATCAGCATGAACCGGCGCCTCATGGCGCCCGATCATTCCCTCAACGCGCCGGTGCGCGCCGACGGCGAAGGCGAATGGCAGGACTGGCTCGTGGATGAGGAGGCGGATCAGGAATCCCAACTCGGTGACCGCCAGGAGCTGGGTTTGCGTCGCGACCTCTTGCAAAAGGCGATGAAGCATTTGAGCGAGCGCGAACGGAGCATTCTGATGGCGCGACGCCTGCAAGACGAACCGACCACGCTCGAGGAGCTTTCGCACCAGTATGGCATTTCGCGCGAGCGCGTCCGGCAGATCGAAGTTCGAGCCTTCGAGAAGCTGCAAAGAGTGATCAAGCAGGCCGCCACGGAACGCCGCCTCCTGCCGACCGTGTGAAGCAGCTAATTCGACCTGCTGCGGCCGGTTACGTCCTCGCCCCACTCCGCCACGAGCTGCTTGGCACGCGCCTTCAAGTCTGCCTGTAGCTGATCGGCCCGCAGGTCAACGACAACTCGGGCAACCGGAGGCATCGCCAGGAACAGCGCCCAGCCCAGGGCGGCAGCACCGTACATGATTAGCCAGCTCATGGGGGTCATGAGCAGCGCCATCGCCTCGTCGAGGGTGAAGTGGTGGGTCCAGAGCTGGAAGACCAAGGGAGCGATGCCCGCGAGGTTCATGGCACCGACGGTTCGGGTGAGATAGCGCGCGCGATACCGGTCGGCCAGCACAGACACCATCGTTGGGATCAGACCGGTCAGCAGGATGATGCAGAGCGGCAATGCCGTGATCGCCAGCAAAGCGAAGACTATCATCACCACGGTCGCCATGACGCCACGGCGCGCCCCACGCCCGCGGCCCGCCTGCTTCGCCGCTGCATTATTTTGGTTCTGACGCCGTGTGGCCATGATCTCAGCCGACGACGACTAAGAGCACGAGCGCAGCCGCCCAAGCGAGGACACCCGCCGTTGCCGCGGCAATCCGCGCGCCCAGGAGGGCGGCGCGCTCCGGGCGGCGCGAGCCATCGGCGCGCAGCTCATGAAGAGCCCGCTCGATCTGGGCGAACTCCCGAACGGCTGACTTGAAACCGGCGGCATCGCGCTGCATCTCGGCTCGATTGTCGACCAGCGCCAGGAGGTCGGGCAAGCTGCCGCGCTCGGCCGTTTGCGGGATTGCGACCAGAAGCTGCTGCCGCTTCGGTTTATTGCGGATACCCTCGGTGGCCGCGGGAAGCTGGCGCGCCAGGCGCTGCGCCAGATTGATGACCCGGTCCGGTCCTGATGTCGATTGCAGTTTCGCGAGCATGCGAAGTGCGCCAAGCACCCGCACGCCGGGCCGCTGGCTTCCGAGATCGTCGAACCAGTCGCTCGCCGAAAACTTGAACCGGGTGGCGACAAAAGCCGCGATATGACGATCGATTTGCAGCTCGTCGGCGGTTTGGCTTCGCAGCGCCGCCTCGATCGCGGGGATCACTCCAGCGGCGTCTATGACGTACTGCGCCTCGATCAGCGGCGACAGGCAATGGATCGATCGATTGGTTTCGTATAGAAGCCGCTCCACGCCAAAGCCCGGGCGGCGGTTTTCCAGCAAAAAGCGGTAGCGCTCAAATGACTTGAGGATGGGTATCTGCTCCGGGCCCAAGCTCGGCTGAACCGAGAACCAGAACACCGGCAATCGTCCGGTGACGGCCTCGGCGACGGCGGCGACCGCACCCTGGCCGCGGAAGGCGCCGGCAAGCGCGGAGCCAAGGCCGCCCGCCGCAGCAGCAAGGCCCTTGTATCGGATCGGCGCCGCGGGATCGAGCGCCATCGCTATCCGCGCCGTGAGACGCTCCTCGTGACCGGCGGCACCGACGCCCTGCCCTTCCGAGAGCGCGGCGGCAACCGCCTTGTTGCGCTCGGGGTCCCCGAGACTGCGCTGCACCCAGATTTCGAAATCCGGCGCTTTGAAGACTGCGGCGGCAGCGGCAGGCTTGCGCGCCAATGCGAAGGCCAGCGAACGAGCCGTCGAGTAAGGCTCGCCGTCGAATTCAAAAGCGCGCGACGCACGCTTGGGCAAGATTGGTTGCTTGGGCGTCAACCGCCGACCGTGCAGCCAAAGCTCCAGGTCTTGGGCGGTCCAACGCTCCTTGGCTTCGTCGGTAAGGAGCCCGCGCACCGGTTCGACCATGCCCGGGGGAATTCGCTCGGCTCCCACGATTGCCGCATAAGAACCTCGATTGATCTTGTCGAGCAAAAGCCGTTCGTCCGGTATCCCGGCGACGGGGTTGCGCCCCAACAGCAGCATCACCATGGTAACGCCAAGCGAATAGAGATCGTCGGCCGGCGTCCCGTCGCCGCGGCCCCAGGGGCTCGCAAGTCCGCTCTCGATCGTCTCGTAAACCAGCGGCTGCGTCAGGCCCGGCGGGGTCGCGCAGCAATCGCCGAATGTCGGAAACCGTCGCGCGGCGTCGCGATAGTAGAGATTGGTCGCGCGAATGGCGCGATGCGTGGCGCCCGCGGCGGCAAAATCCCTCAGCGCCACGACCAGCGGCGGCAGCACGCCGCGCGCAAGCTCATCCTCGGCAATCGGTGCTTCGGGCTCCTCGGCAGACCGCCAGAGCGGTCCTCCCGCCGGCCGCTCATAGATGATCGCAAAGCAGCGTCGCCCCGCCGACGGCCAATCGACGATACCCGAATCGATCGGCGACAGCATCGCTTCAAGGTGCATGCCGGGAAGTGCCTCAAGCACTTCAAGCCGCGGTGGAGTATCCGGACTGCAGATCAGTGCGTATAAGCTGAGCGCCGGGGTGTCTCGATCAAACGCGACGAACGCACCCGCGGTAGGCGTGCGCAGCTCCGGCAACGGCCGGTCTACATGAATTTCATAGTGGCCGCCCAGGCTCGCAATGCGGCCGCCGCTTTGGTCGCCTTCTATTTCGAGCGCTTGCGCCATCATCCGCACCCACGTGCGGATGAGCTTAGGTTGCCAAGCGCAAATGGAGGGTTAACGAGCGATCAATAAGGGTAAGGCGGGCGGACTATTGAATGCGGGATGGAGGGGTTGGCCGGAACAATCTGCCGCCGGTGAGCGGCGCCGCGACCCCCGTTGTGCCCGGAAAGCTCAGCGGCAGGCCGGCGCTGGACCGCACCGCCAGATAGGCGAAGGCTTGCGCTTCGAGCGCATCACCCTGCCAACCCACGCTTTCCACCGGCTCGACCGGCACCTGGAGCATGCGTCGTAGCGCCGCCATTACCGCAGGATTGTGCCGCCCCCCGCCGGTCACAAGCCATTGGCGGGGTGGTGCCGGGAAATGCCTGCCGGCGGCTTGCACCGCGGCGGCCGTCATCGCCGTCAGCGTTGCGGCACCGTCGGCCGCGCCAAGGTGACGCGGGAACCAGTCGCGGAAATCGTCGCGGTCAAGCGACTTTGGCGGCGAGCGCGAAAAGAACGGCAGGGTCAGAAATCGCTCGAGGTAGTCGCGATCGACGCGGCCTGCGAAGGCGAGCACGCCGTCCCGATCGAAGGGTGTTCCGGTGGTGCTTAGCGCCCAATCGTCGATCAAGGCGTTGCCGGGCCCGGTGTCGAAAGCGAGCATCGCCTCCGCTTCGGCTCCGAGCCAAGTGACGTTACCGACGCCACCGAGATTGAGCACCGCGAGCGGTCGCCCCATCCCCGCCGCCAAGCCGGCATGGAATATCGGCGCAAGCGGCGCCCCCTCGCCTCCCGCCGCCACATCGCTTGAGCGGAAATCGGCAACGACGTCGATGCCGAGCGTCGTCGCAAGCAATGCACCATCGCCGATTTGCCAAGTCCAGCGCTCGTGCGGGCGATGCAGGATCGTGTGGCCATGCAAGCCTACGAGGTCGATTGACCCCAAGTCGTGGCGGGCAAGAAATTCCCGCACCACACGCGCGTGCGCCAGGGTCAATTCGCGCTCGACCTCGCCGACCGGCCCGACGCCGCCGAGCACCGAGCGCAACCTTTCGCGCATGGGCGGCTCGTAAGGCTCGGTGTGCCAGGGTCCCGCTTCGATCTGCGCGGCACCGTCGGTCGCGAGAAACGCGATATCGATACCGTCGAGCGATGTGCCGCTCATCAAGCCGAGGGCACGGCGTACCGGCAGGGTCACCAGGCGGCTCCGATTTGTCGCTGCGCCGCGATTATGCTACACGAGCCGCCCTGTTTCCGCTGCCTTGCAAGTGAATTGCCGATGACCAGCGCTCCCCAGTTTCTCGCCGCGGCCGAGGCGCGCGGCTTCGTGCACCAGTGCACCGACCGGGCCGCGCTCGAGGCGCGCCTCGCGCAAGGGCCGGCGGTTGCCTATATCGGCTTCGATTGTACGGCGGACAGCCTGCACGTGGGAAACCTTGTGGGGGTCATGCTGCTTCGGTTGTGGCAACGCTCGGGCCACAAGCCGATCGTGCTAATGGGAGGCGGCACCACCAAGATCGGCGACCCCTCGGGCAAGGACGAGACGCGCAAACTTCTGACGGAAGCGGAGATCGAGCGCAACAAAGCCAGCATCCGTCGCATCTTCGAGCACTTCCTCAGTTTCGGCTCGGGTCCTACCGATGCGATCATGGTCGACAATGCGGACTGGCTCGACGGCCTCAGCTACATTCCGTTCCTTCGCGAATATGGCCGTCACTTCTCGGTCAACCGCATGCTGACCTTTGACAGCGTGCGGCTCCGGCTCGAACGCGAGCATCCGCTCTCGTTCCTGGAATTCAACTACATGGTCCTGCAGTCCTACGACTTCCTGGAACTCTCACGCCGCCACGACTGCGCCATGCAGGCGGGAGGGTCGGATCAGTGGGGCAACATTGTCAGCGGCGTGGAGCTTGCGCGCCGCATCGACAATCGGACCCTGTTCGGCCTCACGACGCCGCTGATAGCCACCGCGTCCGGCGCCAAGATGGGCAAGACCGCCCAGGGCGCGGTCTGGCTCGCCGAGCACCGCCTCAGCGCCTACGAATATTGGCAGTTCTGGCGCAACACCGAGGACGCCGACGTGGGCCGATTTCTGCGGCTGTTCACCGACATGCCGCTGGAGGAGATCGAGCGGCTGGAGCGGCTCTCGGGCAGCGAGATCAACGAGGCCAAGCGCATTCTGGCGATCGAGGCGACGGCGCTCTGCCGTGGACGCGAGGCGGCGGCCGCCGCCGCCGAGACGGCGCGGAAGGTGTTCGAAGAAGGCGCGGTTGGCGCCGAGCTTCCCACCGTGACTTTGCCGCGCGCCGATCTCGCACGCGGCATCCCCGCCTATGAGATATTCGTGCGCGCCGGGCTCGCGGCCTCCAATAGCGAGGCGCGCCGCCTCATCCGCGGCAGCGGCGCGCGGCTAAACGATACGGTGCTGGGCGATGAAGGACGCGCGGTTACTCTCGCCGATCTCAATGCGGAAAGCGTGATCAAGCTCTCGGCCGGGCGCAAACGCCACGCCCTGATACGCCCGAACTGAGCGGCGCCGCTCAGGCGTCGAAGAAGGCGAAAGCGCGGACCTCGATGCTCTCGCGCGGCGGCGCGGCCTCGGGCGTTGTCGGGTCGTCGAAGGCGGTGTGCAGCGAGAACCGGGACCGGCCGTCTTTCATCGAGTCAAAACATTTGATGAGCACGGCTTCGCTTCGCTCCATGCGCGGGAAGTAATACCAGCGCTGAGCCGGGTTATGGAGACCGTGATAGATCTCGCCGGTGCGATCGGTATAGACGAGGTCCGCCGTGACGAGGTCACCGGGGGCAAGGCTTGCGCCGTCGGCAAGCGCGAGCGGTGCCATCTGCACCGGGCCGCGGATCGGGCGCCAAACATTGATTTCGACGTAACGACGTTGCAGCCGCGCATCGGCCTCCGGGCCCAGCAAATCACGGACACGCTGCGGTCCCGATTTTTCCGTGTAATCATTGTGCACCAGGCGAACCGGAGCGCGAAGTCCGCGCTCAACATGCCTCTCGGCGACGCGGATCGTGTGATCGAACACGACCGTCTTCGAGGCACCTGTCGCCTCCTTTATGAGGCGCTCGACCTCAGGATAATAAATCTCTCGTACGGCGCGCTCGTCATAGAAATCGCCCATGCGCGTATCGCGCCGAACCAGCATGAACCCCTCGCGATCCAGCGAAAGCTTGCCGGCGATCGGCCGAGCGTCGTGAATGCGCGTCACGAACGGACCATAGTTGCCGACGCGCCGGACCTCGCCCGTTCCCGGCGGTGGGTTGTAGGTGGTGGGCTTTACTGAGGCATCCCGAAGAAAGGTCAGGGGGGCCTCGACATAGGACAACCCGGGGGACGTCCCGCTGGCAGCATCGGCCAAGGCGTCTTTCACGACGGCAGTCATCTGCTCGCGCTCCCTATGGTCGTTGTAGCCATGGATGTAGGCGGTTCGCGCCGTTCGCGCAATTGAACTTAGCACATGCCCTCGATTAGAAAAACTAAGGCTGGCCGGCCTGGCGCAATTCAGCCGCCGCTGCTGTGGTCGTGTTCCGGCCCTGGCCCCTGCTCCTGGACATCGTTCGTCGTCGGCGGACCGCTTGGCCGCGGCGCATTGAATAGGAAGAGTTTGCGCAGGAAGCCCGGTGCAACCGCGCTTAGGGGATTGACGGAGACCTTGGGGTCATCGGCCGCCCCGGCAACCCGAAAATTTATGCCGAATACGCCGCCGCCCTCGCTGCCGAGCAGCAGCGGCCCCAACACCGGGACGTTTCCGAGCACGCTGTTAATGGTATAGGCGGGAACCAGAACTCCCGCGATATCCATGGTGTTGCGGCGCAGATCGACCGAGCCGCCGGCGTTGATCCCAAGCGCACCGCCGTAAGCGCGCGCCTCGGAAAAGGTGACCTTGCCGGCGTCGAAGACGTAGTCGCCGCGCAGCTTTGTGAACGGTATGCCCTTGCCTTGCAGAAGATTGCTGGCGCCCGAGAGCGAGCCCACCGACAGGACGCGCGCGAAAGTAGGCGCGTGCTGTACCACGTAGTCCTCGCCCTCCACATGCCCGCCGAATATGCGGCGTCCGTTCGTGTCCTCGGCCCGCCCGAGAACAGTAACGCGGCCGCCTATTACCGCATCGGTCGCGTTGAGCAACCTCAGCGCAGCTCCCAAATTGTCGCTCGTGATCCGCAGATCCCGGTCACCTGGCACGTCGCCGAACCGGACCGACAGCGTGCCGTGATCCGTGAAGTTGGTGTCGAGAACCACGGTCTGCCAATGCACGCCGTCATCAACGAAGCGGAGCGACACATTGCGCGCCTCGCGGTCGGCTCCAAGGATCAATCGATCGACCTTGACGTTGAGCGCGAGCGGTTCCCTGGCATCGCCGCCAAGGCCGGGGCCGAGATCGCTGAGTAGCTTGGTGGCATCGAGGCTCTTGCCCGCAATTGTCACCGACCACCCGCCGTTCGTCGCGCGCTCGACCCAGCCGGCAATATCCGTGGTCCCGGCGGAGACCCGCCGCAGCTCTACCCGCTGCAGCTCCGCGGTCCCCGGTGCAAAGGCGACCGAAAAGGCGGCGCTTATGGTGTCGCCGTTGATGGTTCCTTGCTGCACCGCCGTCAAGCGATCGCCGACGAAGAGCAGCCGCAACTGCGCGTGCGCCTCGACACCCGCAGGCTTCAACCAATTGAATTTTTCGATGGTGACATTGGCATCGCGCAGACCGAGCGACACGTCAGCCTGCCCGTTGCCTTTTTGGACCGCGTAGGACACATCGAGGTCGATCGGCCCCTTGATGAACTCCGAGAGATAGTCAACGCCAATCCGCCGCCGCTCAGCATCGTCGAGCCGAATCTTGAGCGTGTAATGACGGGTTCCGTCGCGCAGCCCCTGGGTCCAGCCGATGGTCGCCGGCACCTGATCGACCTCGCCGGAACCCTGCAGCTTGAGCGAATTGTGATCCAATTCGAATTTCAGGTCGCCGCCGCTCAAATCGCGGCCGAACACCAGTCCGCTCGCGGCGACATCCCTAAGCACCGCCTTGGCGCTGTAGTCGACATTCTCGATCTTGAGATTGTGCAGCAAGGGAAAACGGAACGCGACTTGGACATCCGCGATCCCCGCTATCTTTGCGGGATCGACGGCGACGTTCCGCGCGTAGTGCAGGGGCTTGCTGTCGAGCAACTCGAGAATGTCCCGCAATGGGCCGGCAGCCGACGCATTGATCGCGATCTGCTCGTCGTCGGTATCGAGCTTGGTCAGCTGCACCGAACCGCCGGTGATTCGCAATCCCCCGAGAGTGCCGCCATTGGGCGTGAGTTCGAAATGCGCGAGATCGAAATTGCCCGTGCCGTCGATTGCGCGGATCGCCGTAAGCGGCGGAAAATAGTCGACCGTGAGATTGCGGAACGACACGCTGCCCTTGAGCGCCGTGGCTCGCAGCGGCTTCTCCGCCCCGGCTGTCAGGTCCACCTTCAGATTGATGTCGGCGCGCGCTTCGTCCACGACGCCGTCATGCAGGTGCCCGGTTATCCATGCCCGGCTCGACGGACTGACCGCCGGAGGCCAGTACTGCGCAAAGGCACCGACCGAAAGGTTCTTCACCGAAACCTTCGCGCTGACATCCAGGTGGTCGAGGCTCTCGCCGCGCAGGAATTCGCGGCGTAACCCGTTAACCTCGCCGCTGACTCCGATCTGGGGTCCTCCCAGATCCACGTTCAGCTGCTGGATGGCGAGCCGCGACGCTATGGGGTCGTAGGCAAACCTCGCCTTTCCACCCTTGATCGCCAGAGTTCCGTTCGCCAGGCGCGGGTCTTCGATTTGACCGCTTCCGACTGCAAGGTCGCCTTCGCCGGAATCGATGGCCAACCGCGCAGTATCAAGCGAGAAGCTAAGCCGTCCACTGAGGGGAACCTGTACGGCCGCTAGCTTGGCAAGCGAGGGAGCCGCGCCGGCAAAGTGCGCGGGATTGAGGTCCACGATGGCGACGCCGCCTTCGAGACGATGCTCGGGCTGGCTGTACTGAAACTCGCCCGCGAAATCGGCCTTCTGGTCGCCCGCCGATACCGAGATTCGAGCGCTGCCGCTGATGCCGGCGTCGCTGCGGACCAGTGTTGCGTCGGTGCGCGCCTGCCACGTGAAGCCGAGCGCGCGGTCTTCAAGCGAGAGCGCCGCGTCGCGGATCAAAACGGTGTGCAAATAGCCGAAGGTTCCGCGTTGATCCGTGGCCGGGGTCAGATTGTTGAGCAGGTCCGCCGCCAGCGCCTCGGTACCGGATCCTTGACCCAGTCCAAGGTGGATCGTGCCGTCGGGAGCCCGCACCAGATGTATTTGCGGCGAGACCAGCACGATGCGCGTCGGCGCCGCGCGCCCCATGAGAGCGGCGCGCAGGCTGAAATTCAGCCCGACGCGCGGCAGCGCCACCTCGGCGCTGCCGTCCGCGAGTTTGATGCGCGCGCCATCCGCCAGGACATCGAGCGTGTGATTCTCGGGATCGAAGCTGAGCTCGGTGTGCTCCACCGAGACGGTGAAGCCCTCCCCTGGCGGCGCAAGCGCCTCCTGCACCCACGGCACGAGCGCGTCGAGAGACATCGGTCCGCTGGAGAGTCGCCACCAGAATACCGCGATGGAAATCGCGAGCCCCGTCACCAGCACGCCCGCCAACCGCAGGCAAAAATGCACGCCGCGAAGCATCGAACGCCGCTTGCGGGGCTCTTGCGCCGCTTGACCCGCCGCAGCCGGGCGCGCAGGCTCGCTCCCGTCTTCGTGCTGAGATTGCTCGCTCATGCTTGCGTCGTTACCACCGATTGATGCTCAGAAAATACCTCGACCCGGCGACCCCGCGATGGCCGCGCTTGGTCTGGCGCGCTGGCATGAGCGCGCCGCCGAAGAAGATGCGGAGACCGGAGCCTCGATGCGTACGCTCGCCGACGATGGCGCCGGAAGCAGATTACTCGCCGCTTTGTTCGGCAATAGCCCGTTCCTCACCCAGTGTTCCCTAAAGGAGCCAAGTTTCCTGCTGCGACTCCTTCGTCTCGGGCCCGACAATACTTTCGCTGAAGTCGTCGGATCGCTCAATCACCATTTCGCGACCGGTGCGGACCGGGCCGGCTTGATGCACCGGCTGCGCGTCGCCAAGCGGCGAGCCGCGCTTTTGATCGCAACCGCCGACATCGCGGGATGGTGGCCGCTGGAGCGCGTTACCGCCGCGCTCAGCGACTTTGCCGAAGCCGCCCTGCGCGCGGCGCTGCAACACCTGCTGCGCCACGCCCACGATACCGGCGACTTGGTGCTTGCGCACCCCGAGACGCCCGAGCGCGAATGCGGCGTCATCGTGCTTGGCATGGGCAAGCTCGGTGCGCACGAACTCAACTACTCCAGCGACATCGACCTCATCGTGCTCTTCGACGAGGAGCGCGTGCGTTATAGCGGGCGCGAGAACGTCCGGCAACGATTTGCGCGCCTCGCCCGCGACCTCGTGCGGCTCTTCGACGAGCGCACCGAGGAGGGGTATGTGTTCCGCACCGATTTGCGGCTGCGTCCGGACCCCGCCTCGACGCCGCCGGCACTCTCGGTGCTGGCGGCCCTCACTTACTACGAGAGTACCGGACAGAATTGGGAACGCGCTGCTTTCATCAAGGCACGGGCAGTCGCGGGTGACGACGAGTCGGGGCAGCGCTTCCTCAGGGAGTTGCAACCGTTTCTTTGGCGCAAGCACCTCGACTTCGCGGCGATCCAGGACATTCATTCGATCAAGCGCCAAATCCACGCTCATAAGGGAGGCGGGCGAATTGCGGTGCTCGGCCACAACATCAAGCTCGGCCGTGGCGGCATCCGCGAAATTGAATTTTTCGCTCAAACCCAACAATTGATTTGGGGCGGGCGCCTACCGGCGCTCCGCGTCGCCGGAACTTGCGATGCACTGGCGATACTTGCGGCAAGCGGTCGCATCTCGCCTGAAACCGCCGCTCAAATGACCGAAGCCTACCGTTTCCTGCGCCGGGTCGAGCACCGCCTGCAGATGATCGATGATCAGCAGGTGCACAACCTGCCCAGCGACGCCGCAGGCTTGGGGCGGCTCGCGCGCTTTCTGGGCTATCCCACAACCGATGCGTTCACGGCAGAACTGCTGCATTACCTGACCACGGTCGAGGCGCATTATGCGCATCTTTTCGAGGAAGCGCCCGCCCTGACCGCACGCGGCAACCTCGTGTTCACCGGCAGCGAGGACGATCCCGAAACGCTCGCCACCATTCGCTCGCTTGGATATTCCGAACCCGGTGCCGTCACCGCGATGGTGCGGGGTTGGCATCATGGCCGTTACCGAGCGATGCGCAGTCAGCGCGCGCGCGAACTGCTGACCGAGCTTATCCCAGGGCTGCTCTCGGCGTTCGGCCGGACCGCGAATCCCGATACGGCGCTGATGCGCTTCGATCAGCTCTTGGAACGCTTGCCGGCGGGCGTGCAGCTACTCTCGCTGTTCCACGCAAACCCCGGCGTGCTCGACACGGTCGCGGAAATCATGGGTGGAGTGCCGCGTCTCGCGGACCAGCTTGCGCAGCGGCCGAGCCTGCTCGACGGCGTGCTCACCGCCGGATTCTTCGATCCTCTGCCGGCGCAACCGGTGCTCGCGGACGACCTGAGCCGGTCGCTCGCCGCCGCCCGCGACTATGAGGATCTGCTCGAGATGACGCGCCGCTGGGCGCATGACAAGCGTTTCCAAATCGGCACGCAAATTCTGCGCGGCTCGCTCGATGGCGCAACCGCCGGCGCGCACTTCGCGGATGTCGCGGAAAGCGTGATTGCGGCGCTGCTGACCCGGATCACGGCGTTCTTCGGGCACGCCCACGGCGAGGTTCCCGGCGGCGAGGCGATTGTGCTCGCGCTCGGCAAGCTCGGCGGGCGCGAAATGACCACCACCTCCGACCTCGACCTGATCTTGATCTACGATGCGCCGCAGACCGAGGAAAATTCCGACGGCGCGCGGCCGCTGCCGGTCCCGACCTATTACATGCGGCTCTGGCAGCGCCTCGTCAATGCGCTCACCGCGCTCACCGCCGAGGGGACCCTCTACGAAGTCGATATGCGGCTTCGGCCATCGGGAACCAAGGGCCCGATCGCCACCAGCCTCGAGACTTTCCACCGCTACCATCAAGAGTCGGCCTGGACCTGGGAGCATATGGCGCTGACGCGCGCGCGCGTTGTCGCGGGCTCGCCACGCCTCGCCGAGCGAGTAGCCGCGGAAATCAACGCGATCCTGACCCAGCGACGCGATCCCGAGCGGCTGGTCTTCGACGTCGCCGATATGCGCGAGCGCATCGCGGCGCAGTACCGCAATCCGCCGATCTGGGAAGTGAAGCATCGGCGCGGCGGTCTCATCGACATTGAATTTATCGCCCAGTATCTGGAACTGCGCTGGGCTTCGACACATCCGGCGGTGCTGCACCAGAATACGGCGGCGGCGATCGAGGCACTCCGCGCGGCGGGAGCGCTCGAACCGGCGATGGCGGGAGATCTCCTCTCTGCTCTCGCGCTCTGGCGCAATGTGCAGGGCCTGATCAAGTTCGCGGTGGCGGAACCATTCGACGAGGCGGCCGCGTCGCCCGCTTTGCGGCAGATTCTCGTGCGCGGAACCGGCGCTGTTGACTTGGAGGGTCTCAAGGCGGATATGGACGCGGCCGGCCAGCGCGTAAGAACGCATTTCGCGTCATTGATCGAATCCCCCGCGCTGATCGTGCGCAGCCGGGGCGCCGTCGAGGGATCGCGGGCGGCCGAAACAACGGAGGATGAGTGGCATGAGTCTGGAAATCGGCGATAAGGCACCCGACTTCACTTTGCCGACCGACGGCAGCGGCAAGGTGTCGCTCAAGGCGCTGCACGGCAAACCGGTGATCCTTTACTTCTACCCGAAGGACGACACCTCGGGCTGCACGGCGGAGGCCTGCGGATTTCGCGACTCCCTGCCCAATTTTTCCAAGACCGGCGCTACGGTGGTTGGCGTTTCCAAGGATACCGTCGCCGCCCATGACAAGTTCAAGAAGAAGTACCACCTGCCCTTCATACTGGCCTCGGACGCCGAGGGCGATGTATGCGAGCGCTATGAGGTCTGGAAAAAGAAGAGCATGTATGGCCGCACCTATATGGGAATCGAGCGCTCGACCTTCCTGATCGACGGGAAGGGCTTGCTGCGCGGCATTTGGCGCAAGGTCAAAGTATCCGGCCATGTGGACGAAGTCCTGAAATCGGCGCAGGCGCTGTAAGCTGCTCACGATGGCGACGCTGACGGCGGCCGCGGTTGCCGTGCTCGAGACCGCAAATCCCGCCGAGAAAATCGCGCGCACCCATGAGGCGGCAAATCTCTGGCGGCGGGGAACACTGTCCGAGGTCGGCACCGCTTCCCCACCCGACCGGCCCGCGCGCCCGGAACGTCCTCGGCTCTTGCCCCCGCGCGAAATGCCAAAGCGCCGAGCGGGTGGCGAGCATGGCAACCGCGTGGCGTTGTTGCACGCGATTGCGCATATCGAACTCAACGCGATCGATCTTGCCTCGGATTTGATCGCGCGCTTTGCGTCCCCGGATTTGCCACGCGCGTTCTTCGACGATTGGGTCGCGGTCGCCGACGAAGAGGCAACGCACCACGGGTTGCTGACCACGCGGCTCGCCGAGCTGGGCGCCGCCTATGGCGATCTACCCGCTCACGATGGGCTCTGGGAAGCGGCGTCCGCGACCGCGGAAGACCTGTTGGCGCGCCTCGCCGTCGTCCCGCTGGTGCTGGAAGCGCGCGGCCTCGACGTAACGCCGGCCATGATCGAGCGTCTGGAGGCAAGCGGCGACCAACGCAGTGCCGAAATCCTCCGCATCATCTATCGAGACGAGATCAGCCACGTGGCCGCGGGTCGTCGCTGGTTTGCTTTCGAGGCGGCGCGGCGCGCCCTTTCGCCGGTGGAGACCTACCACGCGCTGGTCCGGCGGTACTTCGGCGCCGCGCTCAAGGCACCGTTCAACGAGCGAGCGCGGAGCGAGGCCGGATTCCCGCCGGCATTTTATGCTCCGCTGGTGGCGATGAATGAACGCCGGAGGAGGTGACGGATGAACAGCCTGGTTGGCGTCGAGCGACAGCGACTGGCGCTGGGCGAATTCCGCCTGATCGACGGAAGAACTCTCCCGCAGCTCGTGCTTGCCTTCGAAACCCATGGTCGTCTCGCGCTCGATGGCCGCAACGCAATTCTGGTGACACACGGATACACCAGCAATGCCCATGCTGCCGGGCGCTATGCGGCGGCCGATCCGCAGCCGGGCTGGTGGGATGGCGTGATCGGACCCGGCAAGCCGATCGATACCGACCGCTTCTTCGTTGTCAGCTCCAACATGTTGGGATCGAGCTACGGTTCGACCGGTCCCGGCAGCATCGACCCGCACACCGGCCGGCCCTACGGTCCCGATTTTCCCGAGATAGAGCTCGCGGACATCGTGGCAGCCCAGCATCGTCTCCTTCAGGCGCTCGGCGTCGGGCATCTGGTTGCCGTCGCGGGTGTTTCCTACGGCGGGTTCCAGGCCTTTCAGTGGGGTATCAGTTTCCCTCACTTCGTGGACGGACTCTGTGCCGTCTGCTCGGCGCCGCGCGGCCGAGGCCCGACAGCGATCGAGCAGACCACCGCCACGCTCGCATCGGATCCTCGTTGGAACGGCGGGCGCTTCTACGAGACCGGTGGCGTCTTCGAGACCTTGCGCGCGCTTCGCCTGCGCACGCTCACGCAATACGGCTACCAGCAGGTTCTCTCGGAACGTCTGGCCGATGCGGCGGAGCGCGATGCCGCCCTGGAGCGGCTCGCCGCCGACTGGGCGAGAGAGTTCGATGCCAACAGCCTGCTCACCCTCGGCCGCGCCGCCGCGCGCTTCGACGTGGAAGCCCAATTCTCCCGCCTGCGCGCCAAATTGCTGTACGTGCTCTCCACCACCGACACGCTCTTTCCACCCACGCTCGCGCCCGAGATCATGGGGAAGCTCCGCGCCGCCGGTGTCGACGCCGAGTACTTTGCGCTCGAGAGCGCCCACGGTCATGTCGCCAGCACCAGCGAGCCCGACAAATGGTCGCCGGCCTTGCGCCGGTTTCTTGCCCGCGTTGCCGGCGCCTGAAGACACCGAGAGCCGCGCTTCCCGTGAGCGACATTTTGGGTGCATTCGGCGTCGCGCTCTCGCTGATCCTGCATCTCGACGCCAATCTCATTCGGATCGTGCGCTTGTCGCTCTTCGTGAGCACGAGTGCAACCGCCTTGGCCGGTCTCATTGGCGTACCGCTGGGCGCCTTCCTCGCCGTCTACCCTTTTCGTTGCCGGCAGGCCGTGATCATGGTCTTCAACGCCATGTTGGGCCTGCCGCCGGTGGTGATCGGCCTCGTCGTCTATCTCATGTTCTCGCGATCGGGACCGATCGGTTTCCTCGGCCTCTTATTCACGCCTGGCGCGATGATCGTGGCGCAGACAATTCTGATCACCCCCATTCTGACGGTCTTATCGCAGCGCGCGCTTGCCGAGCCGTGGCTTGCCTACGGCGATGCGCTCCGCATCGACGGCGCCTCTCGGCTCCGCGCCGTGCCCGAGCTTCTGGCGATGAGCGGCCCCGGACTCCTGACTGCTTTCCTCGCGGGCTTCGGGCGCGCGATCGCCGAGGTCGGCGCCATCATCATCGTCGGCGGCAACATCGACGGCGTCACTCGCACGATGACGACCGCGATCGCGCTCGAGACCAGCCGCGGCGACTTGCCTCTGGCGCTGGGCCTCGGAATCATCCTGATCGCCATCGTGCTGGCCGTCAGCGCGGGCGCATTCTTGCTGACATATCGTGGGGCGTATCGATGACCGGCAGAGCGTTGCTGTGTTTGCTTCTGTGTTCGATCCTGAGCTTGCTCGGCCTCAACGGCGCGCACGCATCGGATCGTCCCTTCATCACCGTCGCTTCCACCACTTCGACACAAGATTCGGGTCTGTTCGAATTCCTGCTGCCCAAGTTCACGGCCGCGACCGGCATCGACGTGCATGTGGTTGCGGTCGGCACGGGCCAGGCGCTCAAGATCGGCGAGCGGGGGGACGCGGATGTGGAATTGGTTCACGCCAAGGCGGCGGAACTCCAATTCGTCGCGGACGGCTTCGGTATCGATCGTCACGACGTCATGTACAACGACTTTATTCTGATTGGCCCCAAGAGCGACCCGGTTCGCATCGGTGGCACCAGCGACATCGTCGCGGGTTTGCGCCGGATCGCCGAGGCGAAAGTGCCCTTCCTGTCGCGCGGCGACGACAGCGGAACCGACAAGGCGGAGAAGCAGCTCTGGCACGAAGCCGGAATCGACGTCAAATCGGCGTCTGGCACCTGGTATCGCGAGACCGGCTCCGGCATGGGACCGACACTCAACACCGCCGCGGCCATGGACGCGTACACGATTGCCGATCGCGGCACATGGCTTTCGTTCCAGAACCGGCAGAACCTGACCATCCTGCTTCAGGGCGACAGCCGTCTTTTCAACCAGTACGGGGTGATGCTGGTCAATCCGGCGCGGCACCCGACCGTCAAACGCGATCTCGGTCTCGCCTTCATCGATTGGTTGATATCGCCCGAAGGTCAGTCCGTGATCGCTGCCTACGAGATCAACGGAGAGCAGCTCTTTTTCCCGAATGCACGACAATAGCAACAATGGTAAACGCGAGTCCGCCGGCAACGCCTTGCGCCCGCGTCGATCTCTAAGCTAGTGTGCCAATAGATCGGACAGCCGCTTCGAGCCGCGGCCCCGCACAGCCGGCAGATTCGTGCAGCACCTGCTCAACCAATTGCTACGACCGCTCGCGGTATGTTTGGTCCTGTCGCTCGGGCCGGCTTCCGTTTGGGCCCAGGCGGCTGACCCCGAAATACCTTCGCAGGCGATCGCCCAGGGCGTGTTCGCTGCCGCCCGCGACAAGCTGCTGCAAATACGCACCGTGCCTGTCCATAGCGATAAGCCATCAGAGATTGGGTCCGGCTTTCTGGTCGGCAGCGACGGCTTGGCAATAACCAACTATCACGTGGTCTCGCAATTCGCGCTCGAGCCCGAAACCTATCAGCTCTATTACACGGCCGCGGATGGTGGAAACAAACCGCTTACGGTGCTCGCGATCGATATTGCCGACGATCTCGCGGTCGTGCGTCTCGACCACGGCGACGTGCCATTCTTCAGGCTGGACGAGGAAGACACGACAAGGTTGCTGGCCAAGGGCGACCGGCTCTACTCCATGGGCAATCCCCTCGACCTCGGCCTTACCATCGTCGAAGGCACCTATAACGGCCTTGTCGATCGCAGCTACATCGAGCGCATCCATTTCTCGGGCGCGATCAATCCCGGCATGAGCGGTGGCCCGACGGTGGCGGCCGATGGCCGCGTCGTGGGAATCAACGTCTCCAAGCTCCTCCGTGGCGAGCTCGTGAGCTTCCTGGTGCCCGCCCGGCACGCGGCGGCTCTGTTGAAGCGCGCGATCGCTACCGAGCCGCTATCGCCCGGCGCGCTGAAAGCCGAGATCGGACGGCAGCTCATGGCTTGGCAGGCCGATCTCTATGCGAAGGTGGCGGCCGAACCCCTCCGTACCGCTAAGTTTGGATCTTATTTCGCGCCCGAAAGCACCGCGCCGTGGTTCAATTGCTGGGGGCAGACCAACGCCGATCAGGTGCCGAAGCCGCGCGCGGTCGTGGATACCACCGGCTGTTCCAGCGATACCCGGCTGTTCGTTGCCAACGATCTCAGCACCGGGCTCATCTATCTCACGCACACATATATTCGCAGCGTCGATCTCAACCGGTTCCAATTCGCCGCATTCCTTTCCGCGCGGAGCCTGCCGCCGCCGTTCGGCGGTGGAGGCAGGCGCTGGTACACCGATCAGCGCTGTCACGAGGATTTCATCGCCGCAGCCGAAGCCGGCGACCGGCCGCCGCTGCGCCTCGTCTGGTGTGCCCGGGCCTATCGGGAATTCGATGGCCTCTACGACGTGTCTCTGATGCTGGTCACCGAGGATCGCGACCGCGAGGCTCTGGTGTCGCGGCTTAGCCTACAGGGAGTGAGCTACGACAACGCCGTCAACCTGGCGCAGCGTCTCATCGAAATGGTGCAATGGACCAAGTAATCTGGATCGAGGTGCTGTCGCGGCACCGTCAAATCATCGCTCGGCACCGCTGGATCGGCGACCGGGTACGAATTGGCCGCGCCTATGACAACGACGTCATCATCGACGATCCGCATACCGCGCCGCATCACCTCCTGATCCGCACCGGCGAAGACTGCCGCTTGGTCGCCGAGGACCTCGGCAGCACCAACGGACTGTACCTCGACCGCAGTCGCACTCGCCATGACAGCGTCACACTCGACGGCGAAACCTTGCTGCGGATCGGTCACACCTATCTGCGCGTGCGCCGCGCGGACCAAAGCGTGGCGCCGGAGCGGATGGTCACTCGGGCATCGCGGCATTGGCCGCTCATGCTCGGACTGGCGCTCGGCATCGTCGCGATACGCGTGACCACTCTGTGGCTCAACGAGACCGGCGAGCCGGTTCCATCGCGTTATCTGGAGCCGCTGCTGACATTGATCGCCGCGGCCATCGTTTGGGCCGGTCTATGGTCGGTGCTGGCGCGCATCTTCGCGGAACAGACGCGCTTCGAGCGTCATCTGCTGATCGCGCTCAGCGGCCTTTTTTGCTACACGCTCTACTCCGAGTCCGGCCAGTTCCTGGCCTTCGCATTTTCTTGGCCCGCGTTGACCGCCTTCGACTATGTCGCGATCTGGTGCGTGCTTGCCGCGGTTTGCTTTCTGCATTTACGTCAGATTTCGCCTTCGAGGCCTTTTGCCAAGGCGGTCGGGCTGCTGCTCTTGATGGCGTCGGCCATCACGGTGCAGACCGTGGTGCAGCGGGAGGATGGCGCCAACCCTCCGCAGACCACCTACTTGCGCCACTTGCTGCCGCCGGCTTTCCACCTCGCGCCGCTTCGGAGCGAAGACGCGTTTTTTGCCGACGTGCGCCAACTCAAAGGCGCGATCGACAAGGATCGCACCAAAGAGTCGTCCGAACCGGATCGCGGCGACATCCGCCCGACCAGCGATTGATCGAAGTTAGCGCCGTTCGGCTTCCGCTGCGGCGTCGGCACCCTTGATACGGTGGGCGAGCGAGGCCGCGAGAAACCGATCAAGATCGCCGTCCAGCACCGCGCCGGTGCCGCTGGTCTCGACGCCGGTGCGCAAGTCCTTCACGAGCTGGTAGGGCTGCAGCACGTAAGAGCGGATCTGGTGCCCCCATCCGATATCGGTCTTGGTGGCATTCATGGCGTCGATCTGTGCTTCGCGCTTCTGCAGTTCGATCTCATAAAGCCGCGCCTTCAGCATCGACATCGCGTGAGCGCGGTTTTGATGTTGCGAGCGTTCGCTTTGGCACGCCACCACCACGGGCTCGGACCCCGGCGACGTATAAGTGAAGCGGACAGCGCTGTCGGTCTTGTTCACGTGCTGCCCGCCCGCACCTTGCGCGCGATAAGTGTCGACGCGGAGATATTTGTCCTGAATGTCGATCTCGATCTTGTCGTCGACCACCGGGTAGACCCAGACCGAAGCAAAGCTGGTGTGGCGCCGTGCGTTCGCATCGTAGGGAGAGATTCGCACCAGCCGATGGACCCCGCTCTCCGTCTTTAGCCACCCATAAGCGTTCTCGCCGACGACGCGAACCGTCGCCGACTTGATGCCGGCTTCCTCTCCCGGGCTCTCCTCGAGCCATTCGACCTTGTAGCCGTGCTGCTCGGCCCAGCGGGTATACATGCGCAGCAGCATCTCCGCCCAATCCTGGGCCTCCGTGCCGCCCGCGCCCGCATGGACTTCGAGATAGGCATCGCTCGCGTCGGCTTCTCCGGAGAGCAAGCTCTCGAGCTCGCGTTTTCGCGCCTCCTCGACGAGCCGCGTCAAATTCTGCTCCGCCTCCGCCAGGATCGCCTGATCACCCTCGGCTTCGGCGAGCTCGATCAGGCCAAGCGCGTCATCGAGATCACGCTCGATCCTGCGGTATCCCTCGATGCCGCGTTCAAGGCGGCTGCGCTCGCGGAGCAGCTTTTGCGCCTCGGCCGGTTTCTCCCAGAGGTTCGGGTTTTCTACGAGTGCATTCAGCTCGGCGAGGCGACGGACCGAATGATCCCAGTCAAAGATGCCTCCTCAGCAGCGCCAATGACCGACGCACGTTGTCGGCCGCCTGCTGGTGTTCCGCGCGCATGGATAATCCTCTCAAAACTCGATGGTTCCCGCCTCGATCTTAATACAAGCCACCGGTCCCCGTCGCGGGTGCCGCGGTGCGCCCGGCCGGTATGGGAAACAGCGCTACTCCCGGGGCAGTGGGTACGCCAGCACCTGTCGTTCCCGGCGCGGCGGAAACCGTCGAAGCCGAGGGCGTCGTCCCGACCTCCAACGTGCCGCCGTCATCCGCCCCAAGGATCGGGCCGGGATCACCCGTCGGCTCGGTTCCCGGCTTGAAGGCTTCGAAGATCACATTGTGATCGCCGGAATCAGGTGGCTGACCGGTCGTCGCATCGACTCGCACCAAGCGGACGCCGCGCGGCACGCGGAAAGGCACGATGGGACGTGCCTTGAGCGCCGCGGTCATGAAATCTCGGAAAATGGGCGCGGCGCAGGTTGCCCCCTGTTCCCGCGCTCCCATCCCCTGCGGCTGATCGAATCCCACATAGACGCCCGCCGCCAAGTCTGGCGAGAACCCCACGAACCACGTGTCGTTGGGGCCGTTGCTGGTGCCGGTCTTGCCGGCGATCGGCCTTCCGATCGAGGAGACGATTCGCCCGGTGCCGCGTTGGACCACCCCTTCCAACAGATGAACAATCTGGTAGGCGGTTGCCGGGTCCTCGATCTGCTCGCGGGTGTCCGGCAAGTCAGGCGGCGCCTGGCCGCGCCAGTCGGCCTCGGTGCAGGCGGGGCACTGCCGGTGATCGAGGCGGAAGATCGCGACGCCGTTGCGATCCTGAATCCGGTCGATCAGACTGGGCGTGATACGCTTGCCGCCGTTGACCAGCATCGCAAATGCCGTGGTCAGACGGAGCACGGTGGTTTCCCCCGCGCCCAAGAGCATCGAGTACTCGCGCGGCATCTGATCCATGATGCCGAAGCGCTCGATTACGCTGCCGACCGCATCAAGCCCGATCGATTGGCCCACCCGGACCGTCATCATGTCGTGAGAAAGCTCGAGCCCGACCCGGATCGTGGTCGGGCCGTTGCCGTTGCGGCCCTCGAAATTCTTCGGCGTCCACGGAGCCTGTCCCGGTCCCAGATCAATCGTGACCGGCGTGTCCATGACAACGGAAGACGGCGTGAAGCCGTGATCAAGCGCCGCCGTGTAGACGAACGGCTTGATCGCCGAGCCGGTCTGCCGGTGGGCCTGCGTCGCGCGGTCGAATTGGCTCATTTCATAGCTGAAGCCGCCGGACATCGCGAGCACGCGCCCGGTATGCGGGTCAATCACCACGAGCCCGCCTGAGATCGCGGGAATCTGGCGGAGACCGAACACCGGGGCGTCCGGCGCAGCCGCGGGCACCGGCGCGGGCGCCGCTCGGCCTTTGGCTTTGACGGTCGTGGCCGCCGGAGGCTCGATCTTGGCCGGGCTCGTGAGCACGACGTCTTCCACGCTCAAGACATCGGCCGGGCGTTTGGGCTGCGGTCCCACCTTCGCGTCATCGAGCGGCTTTGCCGCCCATTTGAGCTCCTCGAACGGAATGCGGCCGGTGCTCTTGTCGGCAAAACCGATGGTGGCGCCTTGGGCATCGACATCGAGCACCACGGCGAGACGCCAGCCGACTTCGTCCGCACCGGCCGGAAGCGGCGTGGCGCCCAGCTTGGCCCACCAATCGGAACGGAGGTCGATGTGCCCGACCGGGCCCCGATAGCCATGCCGTCGGTCGTAAGCGATGAGCCCATCCCGCAATGCTTGATCGGCGATCGTCTGCAGCTCCGGATCGAGGCTGGTACGCACGACCAAACCCGCTTCATAAAGCTGCTTGTCCCCATAGCGCGACAGCAACTCGCGGCGCACTTCCTCGGCGAAATAGTCGGCGTGCAGGGTGTCGGTTCGATTGCGCTGATGGGTGACGAGGCGTTCTGCCTTCGCTGCATCACCCTGGGCGGCGGAGACGAAACCCGCCTCGACCATGCGGTCGATGACCCAATCGCGCCGCGCGCGCGCCGCCTCCGGATAGCGAATCGGATTGTAGTTGTTCGGCGCTTTCGGCAGCGCCGCCAGAAACGCGGCCTCGCCGACGGTAAGCTCGTCGAGCGACTTGTTGAAATAGTCTAGCGCCGCCGCGCCCACCCCATAATCGCCGCGTCCCAGGAAAATCTGGTTCAGGTAAAGTTCGAGGATGCGGTCCTTGCTCAGCGCCTGCTCGAGCTTCATCGCGAGCAGGATTTCCTTGATCTTGCGCGTGACCGAGACTTCGTTGCTGAAGAAGAAATTCTTCGCCACCTGCTGCGTGATGGTGGAGGCGCCCTCGGGCCGGCGATGCTCCATCGTGCGCACAACGTCCGTGATTGCCGCGCGCGTGATCGCCACCGGGTCGACACCGGCGTGGCTGTAGAAGCCCTTATCCTCGGCGGCGAGAAACGCCTTGATCAAAAGCGGCGGCATTGCGGCCACCGGCACGAAGATTCGCTTTTCAGTCGCGTATTCCGCCAGCAGGCGGCCGTCGCCGGCGAAGACTCGAGTAACGATGGGCGGCTGGTAGTTGGCCAGTTGGGTGTAGTCGGGAAGATCGCGATTGAAGTACCAGATGGTCAGCCCCACCACCGTGGCGCCGATCAAGCCAATGGCCAAACCCAAGCCAAACAAGAACCTGATGATTCTCGTGAGAATTCTCATGGCCCTCGCCGTTTCAGTGCGATCCCACCATCCACCCCGCCAACGCAACCGGGCGAAGCCGCGACGCACATAATGTACCGCTTTATGGCGCCAGTTGGGCAAGCATTCTCAAAGCCTCTATGCAACTCACGGGATAAATGCTGGAAGAACCGATTGAGGTTCGGGACTTAGGTCTGTATTCTTGATCCCGCGAAACAACCACGGTCGGTCCCGTTGGGTCGAAAGCGACCCCTCGGAGGCGTCGGGACGGAAGGTTCGAGCGCGGCAACCGTGAGGGAGCCGTACTCCGTTCAGCCAAGGCGTCTATGACCGAGCGATCGTTATTCAACCGCGAAGCCCACCCCGGCAGAGCCGGAGAGAGCGCAGCCCAACCGAGTTCCGCCATGGCCAACGATTTCGATCCAGTGCCGTTCGACGGAGTGACCGGAGGTCGCGCCCGCTTCGCCTTCACTGAGGCAGCGCGGCGGCCCGCCCTTCGCACGAGTCGGCCCGCGCGCTCGGGAGTTATCGTTCCATGGCAAAGCGTATGCTTATCGACTCGACCCACAGCGAGGAAACGCGGGTCGTCGTACTCAGCGGCAACCGCCTCGAAGAGTTCGATTTCGAAACCTCAACCAAGAAGCAGATCAAAGGCAATATCTACCTCGCCAAGGTCACGCGGGTAGAACCTTCCCTCCAGGCCGCTTTCGTCGAGTACGGCGGAAATCGGCACGGATTCCTGGCATTCAGCGAAATTCACTCCGACTATTACCGAATTCCCGTCGCCGACCGGCCCGCGGATGCACTGCCCCACGCGCATCGGCCGTTCGACCACAGGTCCCACGACGATGACACCTTGGATGCGCCGGAGCCGCCACTCCTGCAGGAGGAGATTGGCGCCCACCCCTCGGAAGCTCACCCCGAGATCGCCATCGACACCCATGAGACCGGGGTCTCTGCTGCCGAGGGTGACGCGAGCGACACGCACTTCGAGTCGGAGGAAGGACAGCATGGACCGCTGAGCGCCAGCGGCGGAGAGGTCGAAACATCGGTACTGCCGGAGCGCATGGATACGCCAACGCTGCGCGATCGGCCATCGATCGACGAACCCACGCTGTCCCCGCCGCTCGCGGCCGCATTCGTGGAGCTTGCGCCGGCTGGGGAACAGCCGCCGATCGAACCGGCGACGACGGGTATCGCGGAGTCGATTTCGAGCGAGGCGGTCGTGGCAGCGCCAAGCGGTCCTGAGACCATCGAGGCTGCTGCTGTATCCGAGACTGCCGAGGCCGGTGGCGCCGGACACGAGGGCGCGGAGATCACGCCTTTTCCGCCTCCACCCGAGCCGGTTGAGACCATCGGCGGCGACGAGATCGAGGAGGCGAGTCGCCAGCGCGCGCGCCGGTACCGCCCCTACAAGATCCAGGAGGTCGTGAAGCGGCGCCAGGTCATGCTGGTGCAAGTGACCAAGGAGGAGCGCGGCAGCAAGGGCGCGGCACTCACCACGTATCTTTCTCTCGCGGGGCGCTATTGCGTGTTGATGCCGAACACCGATCGCGGCGGCGGCGTCTCGCGCAAGATCACCAATGCCAACGACCGCAAGCGTCTCAAGGATCTGGTGGAGGACCTGCAGGTACCGGAAGGCATGGGGATCATCGTGCGTACCGCCGGGAGCGAGCGTTCCAAGGCGGAGATCAAACGCGACTTCGAGTACCTGCTGCGGCTTTGGGACGAGATACGCGAACTGACGCTCAAGTCGACGGCGCCGGCCCTGATTTACGAGGAAGGCAATCTCATCAAGCGTTCGATTCGCGATCTCTACACGCGCGACATCGACGAGGTCATCGTCGAGGGCGAGGAAGGTTACCGCAACGCCAAGACGTTCATGCGGATGTTGATGCCGAGCCATGCAAAGCGCGTGCACCATTACCGCGACCCTACCATCCCGCTCTTCCAGCGCTTTCAAGTAGAGAGCCAGATCGACGCGATCCACTCGCCCATCGTGCAGCTCAGGTCAGGCGGCTACATCGTCATCAACCAGACCGAGGCGCTGGTCGCGATCGACGTCAATTCCGGCCGCGCGACCCGGGAGCGCAACATCGAGGAAACCGCGCTCAAGACCAACTGCGAGGCGGCGGAAGAGATCGCGCGGCAGCTTCGGCTGCGCGACCTCGCGGGCCTGATCGTTATCGATTTCATCGACATGGAGGAGCATCGCAACCAAGTCACGGTGGAGCGGCGGCTCAAGGAGGCGATGAAGCACGACCGGGCGCGCATCCAGGTCGGACGCATCAGCGCATTCGGCCTGCTCGAGATGTCGCGACAGCGCCTCAGGCCGTCCATCGTCGAAGCCTCGACACAGCCTTGTCCGCATTGCGGCGGGACCGGGAACATCCGCTCGACCGAGTCGACTGCGCTGCACGTGCTGCGGGCGATCGAGGAGGAAGGCATGCGACGCCGCTCGGCCGAAATCTCGGTGGCGGTGCCGAGCAGTGTCTCACTGTACATCCTCAACCAGAAGCGCTCGGCGCTGGCCGAGGTGGAGCACCGCTATCATTTCCGCGTGACGATCATCCAGGATGACACGTTGATCCCGCCAAATCTGCGGCTTGATCGCGTGCGCGCCTTCACGTCTACGGAACTTTCGGCGCTGCCGGTGCCGACGACCCAGCCCTCCGCATTCGTCGATGACGAAGAGGAAGAAGAGCAGGAAGAGGCGATCACCGCCGAAGAACCTGCGGAAGCCCCCGAATCTCCCGGCGAAGTCGTCGATGCAGGGCGCGAGCTCAGCGCGCATATTCCCGAGCCGCGCCACGAGGGTGAGGAAGGACATGGTTCCCGCCGTCGCCGGCGGCGGCGGCGGCGCCGGGGGAGCGAGCACGGTCGCGAGGTCAGGCCCACCGGTGAAATGTTCCCCGAGCAGGGAGACGAGCATCCCGCCGGGTTTGATCCGAGCGCACAGCCTGTCGATGCCGGCGCCGAGCATGTGGAAGCGCAAGGGGAAGCCGAAACTGGCGTCGCACCCGCCCACGAGCTTGCCCATGCCCAGGCAGAGCCACCCGGCGCGACTGGCGACAGTCTCCAGAAGCGACGCCGTCGCGGACGTCGGGGCGGTCGACGGCGGCGGCGCGGCCACGGTGAAGGCGGTCAAGTCGAGGGCCGGCAGTACCCGAGGCCAGGTGTCGAGGAAGAGGCGGGGCATGCACCGGTCGCGGAAAGCGCTGACCGCTTCTCGCCGCCCCATGAGCAACCCTGGCTCCCCCCGGAGGAAACGCCGACAGCCGCCGCAATGGTCGGTGAGTCAGTGCAGGCAGAGGCGACCGTTGCAGCGCCTCCAGAACCGATTTCCGCGCCCCCGGAGCCCAGGAAGGCACCCGCCGCGGAACGCGGCGAAGCCGCTCCGGCGGAGCCCAAGGGCGACGGCGGCGCCGTCAATGTCCCGCCTCCCGTCACGGTCACCGAGCGGCCGGCCAATCCCAAGCGTGGCTGGTGGCATCGCCTCACTCAGGGGTGAGCATCGGGAAGGCGCACTATCTCCGGTGCCAAGCACGAAGCCGCCTCGCGGCTTCGGCAACGGTCGCGGTCGAGCCGGCGAATGAGATACGAAGCGTGCCATTGCCGCGGGCGGGATCAAAGTCGACGCCGGGCGTCAGCGCAACCCCAGTGTCCGCCAGAATACGCCGGCAGAATTCAATGCTGTCGTTGGTCAGGTGCGCGACATCGGCGTAGAGGTAAAAGGCGCCATCCGGCGGGGCCAAGCGATCGAAGCCGGCCTTTGGCAGGTCCTCGAGCAGCAGCGCGCGGTTGTCTCGATAGCGCGCCACGTTGGCGTCGAGCTCGTCGCGGCAATGGAACGCGGCGACGGCTGCGTGCTGCGACAGCGCGGGCGGCGAGATGAACAAATTCTGCGCCAGGCACTCGACGGGCCGCACCAGCTCCGGCGGCAGGACCAACCAGCCGAGGCGCCATCCCGTCATCGAGAAATACTTCGAGAAGCTGTTGACGACGATGGCGCGGTCGCTGCCGGCGAGCACCGTTGCCTCGGCGCGGTCGTAGGTGATGCCGTGGTAGATTTCGTCCGATACCAAACGAATCCCTTGCGCTTCGCAATAGCGCGCGAGCGTTGTCAATTCGTCGGGGCTCAGCATGGTGCCGGTTGGATTGGCCGGGCTTGCCACGATGAGGCCGTCGAGAGGCTTTGCCGCGCGCTGCAGCAGCGCCGGCGTCGGCTGGTAGCGCTCTTCGGGACCAGCGGGGATCTCCACCGGTTCCAAGTCGAGCGCGTGCAGGATGTTGCGGTAGGCGGGATAGCCCGGCGCCACCATGCCGACGCGATCGCCGGCATCGAACGCCGCAAGAAAGGCCAGCAGGAAACCCCCGGAAGCTCCCACGGTGACGATCACACGTTCGGGATCGAGCTCGAGCGCGTAGCGCTCCCGATAGTGCCGCGCGATCGCTTGGCGCAACGGCGGGATGCCGAGCGCGTCGGTATAGCCGAGCGGATCGCTTCTGAGCGCGGCCTCGGCGGCGGCAATGACGCGCGCGGGCGCCGACGTCGAGGGCTGTCCCAATTCCAGATGCAGAACGTCCGCACCAGTCGCCTGACGCTCGTTGGCGGCGCGCAGCACGTCCATGGCGATGAATGGCGGAACGCGCCCGCGCCCCGAAACCTTGAGACTCATCGCAGTGTGCTCCGTCCCCCTCCCGTTCCCCCACAACCCTCGATCGATTGACGCCACCCCCCGCACGGCGTCATGGTAGTGATCTGCGGTATGATAGGACCGATGATGAGCATTATCCGCTGCTTCCTGGCCGCCTTCGCGGCGACACTATTGCTTGGCTGCGGCACCGCTCTCGCCCAAGGCGACATCCGCGATGCCGAAATAGAGAGCACGCTTCGGCTCTACTACACGCCGATCTTCAAGGCCGCCGGGCTCGATCCATCGGCGGTACACGTTTACATCATCAACGATCCGCAGCTCAACTCCTTCGTCGCGGGCGGGCAGAACGTCTTCATCAACACCGGCACCATCATGCGCAGCGAGACGCCGAACCAACTTGTCGGCATCGTGGCGCACGAAACCGGCCACATCGCGGGCGGCCATTTGATCCGCACCGAGGAGGCGCTGCGCAACGCGTCGATCGAGAGCATCATAGCCCTGGTCGCCGGTGCCGCCGCGGGTGCCGCGGGCCACAATATGAGCATGGGCACACTGGGCGCGGAAGGCGTGGGCACGCGTTCGTTCCTGGCGTTCTCGGTGGCACAAGAAGCGACGGCCGATCAGGCCGCACTCAATTTCCTGGACAAGACGCATCAATCAGCGCGCGGGCTGCTGCAGTTTTTCCAGATCCTGCAGGGAACCGAGCTGCTCACGGGGATCCGCGAGACCCCTTACCTGCGCACTCATCCACTGACCTCCCAACGCGTGGACTACATCCGCAACCATGTGGAGCACTCGCCCTACTCCGACGTTCCCGATCCGCCCGAATGGGTCGAGCTGCACAAGCGCATGAAGGCAAAGCTGATCTCCTTCCTCAGCGCACCCAGCGTTACCCTCCGCCAGTACCCTCCGAGCGACACTTCGATTGCCGGCCGTTATGCGCGCGCGATCGCCAACTATCGTATCCCCGACCTCAAGAAGGCGGTGGATCAGATGGATGGGCTTATCAAGGACGAGCCGAAAAACCCCTTCTTCTATGAAATGAAGGGACAGATGCTGTTCGAGAATGGACACGTCAGGGATGCCCTCGGCCCCTATCGCGAGGCAGTCCGGCTCGCGCCCGACATCGCCTTGCTGAAGGTCGAGCTCGGGCAGGTGGAGATCGAGAGCGAAGACCCCGCCCTCCTCAAGGACGCAGTCACCCACCTGCGCAGCGCGGTCGTGTACGAAAACCGCAATCCCGAGGCCTGGCACTTTCTCGGCGTCGCCTATGGCAAGAGCGGCGACGAGGGCAACGCATTGCTTGCGCTCGCCGAGGAATCGATGGCCAATGGCGACGCGAAGGCCGCGCGCAGTCAGGCCGATCGTGCGAGCCACCTGCTGCCCTTCGGCTCGCCCGCGCAGTTGCGCGCCGAGGACGTCAAGTTCGAGGCGGAGCACGCACTCAAGAAAGGTCAATAAATAGGAACCCCGATGCAAAAGCTGTTGTTTGCGCTGCTCGTCTGCGCCTTAGCCCTCGCCGCGCCGCCGCTGCGCGCCGGAGAGACCGTATCGCCCACCGACAAGGAAGCGATCGAGAAGATAATCCACGACTACCTGATCCAGCATCCCGAGGTGATCGTCGAGTCGATGAAGAACGCCGAGGACAAGCTCAAGGCGAGTCAGGAAGCCGAGGTCCGCGCGACGATCCACGCGAAACGAGACGAGTTGCTGCACGACCCGGCGACGCCGAGCGGTGGCAACCCCAACGGCAACGTGACGATCGTCGAGTTCTTCGATTACCGCTGCCCTTATTGCAAGCAGGTCGAGCCTGATATCGAGGCGCTGCTCAAGGAGGACCCGAAGGTCCGCATCGTCTACAAGGAATTTCCGATCCTCGGACCCGATTCCGTGACCGCGAGCCGCGTCGCACTCGCGGCATTCAAGCAAGGGCCCGACAAATATCTGCGCTTCCATGCCGCGATGATGAACGCCAAGGGTCAGATCAACGAAGCCATGATCATGAAAGTGGCGGCGGAGAGCGGGCTCGACATGGCACGCATCAAAACGGATATGAAATCGGCCGATATCGATGCTCTGATCAAGCGCAACTACGCGCTCGCCGACGCCCTCGATGTCAATGGCACGCCGGCGATCCTGGTCGGCGACGCCTTGAACCCCGGCGCCATCGATCTCGCGGGTCTGCGTCAGCTCGTCGCGGACGCACGCAAGTCGGGCTAGCGCGCAATCCGGCGAAGTGTGAGCGGTTCGCCGTTAGATTGCGCGACAAATCAAAGAATCCAGAGCGTGATCCAATTCCATCTGATTGGATCATGCTCTAGGAGAACAACCCAACCCCCTTCCCAGCGCCGTCGATCTGGAGGAGAGCACCTGCCTCTCCGCGTTTGATCCACATGAATTCCACTCCCGCCTCGACCTACGGCGCCAGTGACGGCGCAGCCTACGAGCGCTTTCTTGGCCGCTGGACTCGGCTGCTCGCCGAACCGCTCTTGGATTTCGCGGCGGCGCCCATTGAGGGCGATCTTCTCGATGTGGGCTGCGGCACCGGAAGTCTTGCCTTCGCGATGAAACAGCGATGGCCGCATCGGCGAGTCGTGGGCGTGGACATCGCGCGGCCCTATATCGACCACGCTCGCTCCGCCGCCCGCGCCAGCACCCCCGAGTTCGAGGTCGCCGACGCCATGAACCTGCCCATGGCCGATCGCGGATTTGCCCTTGCGGCCTCGCAACTCGCGTTGAACTTCGTCACCGACCCCGACCGCGCGCTGGCGGAGATGCGCCGCGTGGTGCGTTCCGGCGGTGTGATCGTCGCCGCCGTCTGGGATTTTCGCGGTGGGCTGGTCTTTCAACGACTGCTCTGGGACACCGCGGCCGGCGTCGATGCTGCTGCCGGCGCGGCCCGGGACCGCCTGTTCTCTCATCGGCTCACGCTTCCGGACGGCCTCCTCGATTTATTCCGTCGCGGCGGCCTCGCTGCGGTGACCCGCGCCTCGCTGACGATCCGGATGGAATACGCGAACTTCGACGACTATTGGACGCCGCTGCTTGGCGGGCAAGGACCATTCGGAGGTTTCGTAAGCTCGCTTGCGACCGAACAGCGGCTGCGAATACAAGAATTGGTGCGCGCCGCCTATCTCTCGGGCGCGCCGGATGGTCCCCGCTCCTTCGCGGCAACGGCATGGGCCGTGCGTGGTCTCGTTCCCTGATCCCTTCTTTCCGCGTTACTTCACCTCGATCCGGACGACGTCCCGAACGTAGCGGCCGCCGTGCTTGTCGCCGGGCACCACCAAGCGCAGGCCCTCGGACTCCGGAAGCGGCTGATCGTTCCGCCGATAGGCAAGGATGACCGATTTACCCTCGAAATCCGGATCAAGTTCGCCCATGGAAAACACGACCGCGTAACCGTCGCGGCCGGTCACGGTAACGACCTCGCGAAGATGATCTCGCCGCCTCGGCTCGTCGTTCAGCCGAGCGCGATTGAGAAGCGTCCAGAGCCGCACACCCGTATAGTCTCCCTGTTCCTGTCCATGCCCCGTCACATAGGACGCGCTGACGCGCTCGGCGGGCAGGCCTTCAATATCCTGGGCACTCAGGTGGAGCGGCTGTTGCACGGCGCCCTCGATCTCCACCGCGACCGTACCTGACCCGGCGCCCGCGGAGCCGGATTGCGCCGCCACCGGCCGGTCGGCCAACAGTACCGCCGCCATCAACAACGCGGCGCACCCCGCACTCGCGGCACTCACTGTACGCATTTCCGTTATTTCCCGATCATCACGTCGGATGCCTTGATCACCGCCACTGCCGCGTCGCCGACCTTCAGGCCGAGATCGTCGACTGCTTCGTTGGTGATCGACGCCATGACCTGGACGCCATGCCCGATATCGATCCGAACATGAGCGGTGGTCTGGCCCTTGCGGACCTCGACGATCTTTCCCTTAAGCTGATTGCGCGCGCTCAATTTCATGGCGATCTCCTTCGTCTCGTTGTTTCACCGTCGGCATCAGATCGGGTCTACGAAGGTTTGCCCGGCGGCAGGAAGGTGAATCCCCATTTCTCGAAGATCACCCGCGCCTGGTTGGACTGCAGAAAAGCCAGCAGCGCGGCGGCTTTCGGGTTTTCGCTGTCACGCGTGATCGCGGCCGGATAGACGATCCTGGGATAGCTGTCCGGCGGGAAGACGGCGACGATTTTAACGCCTTTATCGACCGCCGCGTCGGTCGCGTAGACGATACCGAGCGCGGCCTCGCCGCGGGATACGAAAGCAAGCGCCGCGCGAACATCTTCCGCCGGTGCGATCTTTCCCTCGACCGACGACCACACGCCCAACTTCTCCAGCGCAGCCTTGCCATACTTGCCGGCGGGGACGGCAGCGGGATCCGCCATCGCCATGCGCTCGTCGCCCAGCAAGGATGCCAAAGGAAAATCGGGCTTGATCTCGACCGTCAGCTTGCTCGCTGCCGGCGCGATCATCACCAACCGGTTGCTCAGGAGATCGACGCGCGTGTCTGCTTTGAGAAGATTGCGCTTTTGCAGGTAGTCCGCCCAGTCGAGATCGGCCGAGATGAAAAGATCGGCGGGAGCGCCGCTTTCAATCTGGCGCGCAAGCGCCGAGCTTGCGGCATAGGATATGGCTGTCTTTTCACCGCCTTCGGCCTGATAGGCGACCACCGCCTCGTCGAGCGCGTTCTTGAGACTGGCGGCCGCGAAAATGATGAGGTCGCTCGCAAATGCGGCCGATGCATTGGCAATGACCATCGCCACAGCAACGGCCGAAGCGGCGATGAAGCGTCGCGACACGCGCATAGTTCGATCCCTTCCCATTCGGTTGCGTCGCACCTGGTTCTCTCGAGGTCGGCGATCAAGTCCCGCACGAACACGTTATGATCGAATGGCTATAACGATCCGCGGCGCAAGTCCAGCTTTGCCGCAAAGCCTATGAAGCCCGGCTTGATCGCGTCAGTCTCGCAAGCGTTCTGAGATCGCGCTCGGCGGATTTTCGGGCTTCTGCTTCCAGTCGCTCAAGGCACGCAAGCACTTCGAGCCCGAAGGGAGTGAGGCTTGCTCCCCCGCCTTTCCGGCCACCGGTCGCCGCGGACACCACGGGCTTTCGGAACAGCGAGTTCATGCTCTCGATCAGGAGCCACGCCCGCTTGTAAGACATCTTCATGGCCCTCGCCGCGGCGGAGATCGAGCCCGTATCCTGAACTCGCCGCAGCAGTTCTATTTTGCCGGGTCCGATCCGAACGCCCGAATTGAAGATGACGCTTAGCTTGAGCCTAGTCATGCGGGTATTCATTCCCTCATGAAATGCTCTATCCTACTCTCCTCACGTCAATCCAATCGAGAGAGCCGCGCCAATGCCGAAGTTTGGAATGGGACAGCCCGCGCGCCGCACCGAAGATCAGCGCTTTATCACCGGGCACGGCCGCTATACCGACGACATCGCGCTGCCGCGCCAGACGCACGCCTATATCCTGCGCTCGCCGCATGCACATGCGAAGATCCGCAAGATCGATATCGGCGCGGCCATGAAGGCCCCGGGCGTCGTCGGCGTCGTCACCGGCGCCGACCTCGACCGCGACGGCATCGGCCCGATCCCCTGCCTCACGCCGATCAACAACGTCGACGGCAGCGAGGCGAAATTGCCGCCGCGCAAAGCCCTCACGACGGACAAGGTGCGCCACGTCGGCGATTCCGTGGCAATGGTTGTGGCCGAGAGCGTGGCGCAGGCCAAGGATGCGGTGGAGTTGATCGAGGTCGACTACGAGGTATTGCCGTCGGTGGTCGACGCCGAAGCGGCGCTCGCCGGCGGCAATGGGCTCGTCTGGGACGACGCGCCCGGCAATCTCTGCTTCGACTGGGCGGTGGGCCGGCGCGCCGCCGTCGAGCAAGGCTTTGCCAAGGCAAAGCATGTGGTCTCGCTCAAGGTGGTGAACAACCGTCTGATCGTGAATTCCATGGAGACGCGCGCGGCGCTCGGGCACTACGACACCGCCGAGGATCGCTATCATCTCTACACTTCGAGCCAGGGCTCCCACGCGCTGCGCGGCGTGCTGGCCGCGGCCGTGCTCAAGGTGCCGGAGCAGCGCATCCGCGTGGTGACGCCGGACGTGGGCGGCGGTTTCGGCATGAAGTTGTTCCTTTATCCCGAGCACGTGCTGGTGCTGTACGCCGCGAAGAAATTCGGCCGTCCCGTGCGTTGGATCGGCGAGCGCGCGGACGCGTTTATCACCGACACTCACGGCCGCGACAACGTCACGTCCGCGGAACTGGCGCTCGACGACGCCGGCAAGTTCCTGGCGCTCCGCGTCAAGATCGTGGCCAACATGGGCGCCTACCTCTCGCTCTACAGCACCTTCATCCCCACGGGTGCCGGCAGCGCCATGCACGCGGGCGTCTACCAGACCCCTGCCGTTCTTGTCGAAGTAAAGGGCATGTACACCCACACGACGCCGATCGACGCCTATCGCGGAGCCGGGCGACCCGAGGCCGCCTATATCCTCGAACGTGTGGTGGATCTGGCGGCCAAGCGCCTCGGCCTCGACCGCGCGGAGATTCGCCGCCGCAATTTCATCAAGCCGGAGCAAATGCCGTTCGCGACACCGCTCGATCGCACCTACGACAGCGGCCATTTCCAGCGCAACATGGAAGACGCGCTCAAAGCGGCGGACCGCGCGGGATTTGCGGCACGGAAGGCGGAATCCGCGCGGCGCGGCAAGCTGCGAGGCCTCGGCTTCGCTACCTATATCGAGGAATGCGGCGGTGGCGACGACGAGATGGCGGAGATCCGTTTCGATGCGAGCGGCACCGCCACGCTCCTGATCGGAACGCAATCTTCCGGCCAGGGGCATCAGACCGCCTATGCGCAGGTGGTCTCGGAAAAGCTCGGCATTCCCTTCGAGGACGTGCGGGTGAGCCAAGGCGACAGCGACGTCGTGGGCTTCGGCCGCGGCACCGGCGGTT
Source organism: Allostellaceae bacterium (assembly GCA_035517495.1). Taxonomy (GTDB): domain Bacteria; phylum Pseudomonadota; class Alphaproteobacteria; order ATCC43930; family CGMCC-115725; genus DASZHJ01. The sequence goes on from DATIYT010000134.1 coordinate 57,619, forward strand.
CGCGCTCGATCCCGATCGGCGGTGCCGCGATCGATCTCGCCGCGCGCAGGATCATCGAGAAGGGCCGCAAGATCGCGGCGCATCGGCTGGAAGCCGCGGAATCCGATCTCGAATTCTCGGACGGGCAGTTCCGCATCGCCGGCACCGACCGAGCGGTCAGCATGACCGAGGTCGCAAAGACAGCGTTCAATTCAATGGAGCTGCCCAAGGGCGTCGAGGCCGGCCTTGACGAGAAGGCGCATTTCGCGCCCCCCGCGTCTACCTTCCCCAACGGTTGCCATGTCTGCGAGCTGGAGGTCGATCCCGAGACCGGCAACACAGCGATCCTGCGCTATCTCGTGGTGGACGATTTCGGCACGGTTGTGAATCCGCTGCTGCTTGCGGGCCAGGTACATGGTGGGATCGCCCAGGGCGTGGGACAGGCCCTGCTGGAGGGCTGCATCTACGATGCGAAATCCGGGCAGCTCGTTACGGGATCGTTCATGGACTACTGCATGCCCCGCGCGCACGACCTGCCCGGTATCGAATTCAGCTTCAACGTCGTGCCGTGCGCGACCAATCCTTTGGGCGTCAAGGGAGCGGGTGAAGCCGGCGCGATCGGCGCCCCGCCGGCCGTCATCAACGCGCTCGTGGATGCGCTCGGCGATTTGGGCGTCGAGCACATCGACATGCCGGCAACGCCGCAGCGGGTGTGGGAGGCGATCGCTCGAGCGCGGCAGCGGCGTGGGGCCGCGTGAATACGGGAGAACTGACAGCGCTTCTCGCCGCTGCACGGCACGCGGCGGAACGCGCGGGGATCGCAATCCTCGAAGTCTATAACGCGGCCGAAGCGCCCGGCGTTCGGCGCAAGGCCGATCACTCGCCGGTGACCGAGGCCGACGAGCGGGCGGAAGCGATCATCCTGGAAATTCTCGGTCGGGAAGCCCCAGGCATTCCCGCGATCGCCGAGGAGACGGCGGCGCGCTTGGGCCTCCCCGGCCACACACCGCCGTGCTTCTGGCTGGTTGATCCGCTTGACGGCACGAAGGAGTTCCTGAAGCGCAACGGCGAGTTCACCGTCAATGTAGCGCTGGTCGAGGATAAGTATTCGGTGCTGGGAGTGGTGCACGTGCCGGCGCTCGGTCTTACCTATGCCGCCGCCGGCCCGGGAACCGCGACGCGTCAGGAGGGCAGCTTGGCGCCGCAGTCGATCCAAGCCCGCCGCACGCCAAGCCGCAGCGCCGTGGTGGTGCACAGCCGATCGCACGAGAACAATGCGCTGTTCGCCAAATATCTCGGGACCCTGGACACACCGAAAACCCTTGCCTCCGGGAGCGCGGTCAAGTTTTGCCTGCTGGCTTCGGGCGAGGCCGATCTCTATCCGCGCTTCGGCGAGACCATGGAATGGGATACGGCGGCAGGCCAGGCCGTGCTGGAGGCGGCAGGTGGCGCCGTCACCACGCTCGAGGGCGCACCGTTCCTTTACGGCAAGCCTGGGTTCCTCAATCCCGGCTTCATGGCGCGCGGACGCACGTAGTAGACCCGCGCAACCCCAGCGAGGGGCCCGCTACCCGGTTTGGCGCCTGAGGAAATTCAGCGTCCTGTCGTTGAACTCCTCGACGTTCTCGTAGATGGGCGCGTGGGAACAGCCCTCGAATACAATCATCTCGCTGCGGCTAATTCCGGCCTTCATCGCGTCTGCGAAGCGGGTGGAGGTCACGACGTCGTGGCGGCCGAACGTGATCTGCGTTGGAGCCTTGATATTGGCAAGCGCGGCACTCGCGTCGTGCGCGATCACCGCGTCCGACTGACGCAAGAACGCTTCGACGGGCTGTGGCGGACGTCCGCGCACAAATGCCGCGAGTGACTCGATATAGTCCGGCTTCGCCGCATAGAGCTCCGGCGTAAAGCACCACGGGAATATGCCCCGGATCACCATCTCGGTGACGCTGCCCAGGGACTTGGCCATGGTCTGCCAGCCCTGTAACACGACCTTCAGAAACGGGTCCGACTTGGTCCAACCGCTGTGCAGCGACAACGATTTGACCCTTTGCGGGTGCCGGGCAGCGAGCCACATTCCGGTGGCGGCTCCCAAAGACAGGCCCGATACGTGCGCTCGATCGATGCCGATCGCCTGCATGAATGCGGCGACATCGTCGGCGAAGAGCTGCGTCCCGTAAGTGCCGGCGGGCTTGTCGGTCTCGCCCGCGCCTCGCGGATCGAGAGATATGCAGGTGAAGTGCTTGGCGTATTCCGCCACTTGAAAAGCATAACAGGCGTTGTCCGCCGCCAAATAGGGGATGAGGACAAGCGGCTCTCCCTTGCCCTGCTGCTCGTAGTTCATGGTGATGTCGTTGACCCTGATCTTGGGCATAGGCTTTGCCTCCCTTGCGGCTTACCTCGAAGAGCGTCTTTTGTTAGAAAAGAGTAAGCTCGCAGTGGCCCATGACAAGGCCAATTCCCCAACCCGGTACCTCCGTGACCCGCGTATTTCCACCCGAAGCCATCGCTGAAGCCGCGGCGCTGCTGCGCGCGGGCGAGCTGGTGGCCTTCCCGACCGAGACTGTTTACGGGCTCGGCGGCGATGCCACCAACGATCATGCTGTCGCCGCGATCTTCGCGGCCAAGGATCGGCCGCGTTTCAATCCGCTGATCGTTCATGTTCCCGACCTGGAAACTGCCCGGTCGCTGGTGGCGCTGGATGGACGCGCCGAGCGGATCGCGCGGCATTTTTGGCCGGGGCCGCTGAGCCTGGTGCTGCCGCGCCACAGGGGTTGCCGCGTCTCGCTCTTGGCGAGCGCCGGCCTCGCCACGCTGGCGCTGCGCGTTCCCGCGCATCCGCTCGCGCTTCAACTCCTGCGCGCGGCGGCGCGGCCGCTGGCGGCGCCCAGCGCCAACCGCTCGGGACGCGTCAGTCCAACTTGCGCCGAGCACGTGATGGCGGAACTCGACGGCCGGATCGCAGCGGTGCTGGATGGCGGGCCTTGCCGCGTCGGCATCGAGTCAACGGTGCTCGATCTCTCCGAGGAGCAACCGGTGCTGCTGCGCCCGGGCGGTGTCCCGCGCGAAAAGCTGCAAGCGCTCCTCGGATCGATCGCCGACCCTGAATCCGGCGGCGAGCGCCGCTCGCCAGGCATGCTGCAAAGCCACTACGCGCCGCAGCGGCCGCTGCGGCTCGACGCGCACGAGGCTCGGCCCGGCGAGGCGTTGCTCGCCTTCGGTCCCGATCCGCCCAAGGGCTTTGCGGAGGTGCGCTCGCTCTCCGAAACCGGCGATCTCGTGGAAGCGGCGGCCCGGCTTTTCGCATCGCTGCGCGCGCTCGACCGGCCGGAGATCACCGCCATCGCGGTGATGCCGATCCCCGAAAGCGGTCTCGGCGCCGCCATCAACGATCGGCTACGCCGAGCGGCAGCGCCGCGCTGATGATCTCTTGCCCGCGCGCCCTTAAGCCAAATTGTATCGGGACGATGTTCCGCTTTTCTTCCGCGCGCCAGATGCGCACGATAGAGCAATCGCGTTTTCGAATGAGGAGACTAGCGTGACCGCCTCCGTTGCCGCCGCCCTCCAAAAGATCAAGGCGGCGGTCGGCCCCAGGGGGATCGTCGAAGATCCCGCGGCCATGGAGCCCTTCCTGATCGAACAGCGCGGCTACTTCCGCGGCGCCGCGCGCGTTGTCGTGCGGCCTGGTTCGACCGAGGAGGTGGCCCAGGTGGTGCGGCTTGCGTCGGAGGCTCGCCTGGCGATAGTCCCGCAGGGCGGCAATACCGGCCTCTGCGGCGGCTGCGTCTCCGAGGGCGATGCCATCCTGCTCAATCTTGGCCGCCTGAACCGGGTCCGCGCGCTCGATCCCGTCGATTACACCATCACCGTCGAGGCCGGCTGTATTCTCGCCGACATCCAGAAGGCCGCCGAGGCGGCGGACCGGCTCTTTCCTCTGAGCCTCGGCGCCGAAGGTAGCTGCGAGATCGGCGGCAATCTCTCCACCAACGCCGGGGGCATCGCCGTGCTGCGCTACGGCAATACGCGCGACCTTTGCCTTGGGCTCGAAGTGGTGCTGCCGGATGGCCAGGTTTGGGATGGACTTCGAACGCTGCGCAAGGACAACACGGGCTACGACCTGAAGCAGCTCTTCATCGGCGCCGAGGGCACGCTTGGCATCATCACCGCGGCGACGCTCAAGCTGTTCCCCCGGCCGCGCGAGGTGGAAACCGCGTTTCTCGGCCTCGCCCGCGCCAGCAACGCCATGGCGCTCTTCGCGCGTGCGCGCGCCGCGAGCGGCGATCAGCTCACGGCGTTCGAGCTCATTCCGCGGATCGGGCTCGAATTCGCGCTCCGCCATGTCTCCGGCATCGTCGATCCCCTAACCGCGCCGCATGCGTGGTACGTGCTGCTCGAGATCTCGTCGAGCCGCTCGGAAAGTCGCCTTCGGCAGGGCCTTGAAACCCTGTTGGGCGATCTGGTCGAGGCCCGGCTGATCGCGGACGGCGCGATTGCACAAAGCGCACAGCAGGCGCGCCAGCTCTGGAAAATCCGCGAAGGCATGGTCGAGGCGCAGAAGTTCGAGGGCGCCAGCATCAAGCACGATGTCTCCGTGGCGGTGAGCCGTGTCGCCGAATGCATCGAGCGCATGACAGCCGCGGTCGAGGTCCACAGTCCGGGGTGCCGCCCCGTCGCCTTCGGTCACGTCGGTGACGGGAACATCCATTTCAACGTGAGCCAGCCCTTGGGCGGCGACGGCAGAGCTTTCCTCGCAGGGCGCGAGACCCTGAACGACATCGTGCACGGCGTCGTCTACGAAATGGGCGGCTCGATCAGCGCCGAGCACGGCATCGGCATCCTCAAGCGCGACGAGCTGCCACGCTACAAATCGGCGGTCGCGATCGATCTGATGCGCAATGTCAAACGCGCCCTCGATCCCAACGGCATCATGAACCCCGGCAAGATTTTCGCGCTGGAGCAGCCGAGCGCGCCGGCAGTGCCGCTGCGACGGCCGCCCAAGCGCGCGGGGTAACCCGAGCATCACCTTTGATGTCCGCGCCCGACGCCGCGAGCCGCAAGGGGCGCGAAACTCAACCTACACGCAACTGTCACGGAACTGCGATAGGTATTTTGCCCCGCAATAACCGGGATGCGAGCGGGTGCCATGACCACAAAAGACAGCGAACTCAGCCCTGAGCTCAGCCGCCGCAGGCTGCTGGCAGCCGCGGGCATAGCCGGAGGGGTCGCGGTCGCGACATCCCTCGTCGGGACGGGAGAGGCCGACGCCGCGCCCACGGCGCGGCCATCGTCCGATCCGGTTACGACGCCGCCGGTCGCAGGACTGCATCTGCAGTTCGGCGCCGATGCAGCATCGGAAATGGTGGTGTCGTGGCACACGCTGCAGCCCGTTCACCATCCCCGTGTCTTGCTGGGACGCCTCGATGGCAAGCTCGAGCAGACCGCCGAGGCCAGCGAGACCCGCTACACCGACGCAAAGTCGAACCAAGTCATCTACGCTTACCATGCCAAGCTCGGTCGATTGCAGGCCGACACCGCCTACATGTACGGAGCACTGCATGACGGCGCCGAGCCGGAATTCGGCGCGTTCCGCACGGCCCCGCGCGGTCGAGCGCACTTCACCTTCACCAGCTTCGGTGATCAGGGTACACCGACCGTCGGTAAGAAATATGTGCCGCCCGCAGGCGTGACGATCGTGAACCTGCCGTTCGTGAATGATAATCTCGGCTCGCCAGCCGCCGGCGATACCACGCTCGGCGTGGAGCGGCTGCGGCCTTTGTTCCACCTGCTGAACGGCGATCTCTGCTACGCCAATATCGCCGATGACCGGGTGCGCACATGGTGGGATTTCTGGAAGAACAACAGCCGCAGCGCCCGTAATCGGCCCTGGATGCCGGCGGCCGGAAATCACGAGAACGAGCTCGGCAACGGACCGATCGGTTATCAAGCCTATCAGACCTACTTCTCGCTGCCGCCGACGGCCGGCCAGACGGATGTCACGCGCGGGCTTTGGTATGCCTTCACCGTGGGCTCGATGCGCGTGATCAGCATCGCGAATGACGACGTCTGCTACCAGGACGGCGGCAACTCCTATGTCCGCGGTTATTCGTCCGGAGCACAAAAGTCGTGGCTCGAAAAGGAGCTGGCCGCCGCGCGCGGCGATCGCAATATTGATTGGATCGTGGTGTGCATGCACCAGGTCGCCATCTCCACGGTCGACAAGTTCAATGGCGCGGACCTCGGTATCCGACAGGAATGGGTCCCGCTATTCGATAAATATGGAGTCGACCTCGTGGTGTGCGGACACGAGCACCATTATGAGCGTTCCCACCCGCTCCGAGGCTGGCAGTCGAACGCCACGCTGACGCCGATCCCCGTGGCAACCGCGACCGACGTGATCGATACCACCAAGGGCACGGTGCACATGGTCATCGGCGGCGGCGGAACCTCCGCTCCGTCGAATCAGCTCTTCTTCGATCCGCCGGCGTGCCGGGTCATCACCGCCGTCGGCGAGGCCGACGCCGCGACCGGCAAGCGTCCGCCTGTTTATGTGAAGGAGGACGCGCCCTGGTCCGCCGTGCGAAACGCCGCGCATTCCTATGGCTTCGCGGCGTTCACCCTCGATCCCGGATCGCATCGCGGCGATTTCACCACCATCAAAGTCACGTACTACGACGTGGTGGGACCCGACGGGCACCTGGCGCCCTTCGAAAGCTTTACGCTGCGCCGCCCCCGCCGCGATTAGGCCGTGTACCCATAAACGCTTGATGTCCGGTTTCGGGGTCGGACCAGACACCCCCTTGGCGGACCTAGATTTCCGCTTTCGACCCTCTACGGACAATGGCCGCCTGGCATCGCATTGTTAGGCGGCGGCCTTGGAAGCACGGTAGTGCCCCCGAACCTACGCCTGCTTTGGTTTGCCTTGCGCCCAGTGTGGAGGGCATTGAGCGGAAAGACTGCCGACGATCTGTCGGAAATACTGACAACAATGCTTTGAGTTTGCCTCCGCGTTGGAGAGAAAATTCCCAGTTAAGCGCGCTCCTGGACCGGACCGCACTAGCTTAGCGGTTCGCATTTTCAACGTAGTGTGGAAGTGGTGCCACTTTCTCGAGAATGACAGCACTCGGGTCAGGCCCCACCGCTCTCGGATGCGCCAAAGCCTGAAGGCCCACTCAAAGGGAGCACCTTCTTTTTTTAGGCGCCTTTTGCGCTCGATTTGGGTCATACAACGTCGCATGGTTGAGCATTGCAAGTTGATGGATGAGAAGCGGGCCATTTGGGACCGCGCAGTCGATTTTCATCGAAGAGCACAGGTCCGCGAGGCCGAAGCGCTCTATCGGCAACTCGTGCAGAGTCAATTTGCCGCCTCGGCCCATTATCAACTGGCGCTGATCGAGCGAAGCATGGAACGGTACGCCGACGCAGGCGCGAACTTGCAGCGCGCGCTCGCGCTCGAGCCGCTCAATCCCGACTTTCATAACGAGCTAGGATGCGTGATGGAAGCGTTGGGGCTAATCAAAGAGGCCGCCGCGAGCTATGCCCGTGCGATCGAGCTCCGCGTCGGACATGCGCAAGCGCAACACAATTTGACGCAGCTACAGGTTACCCACGGCTATGCCGAGGAAGATAATCTCGTCTCGATCATTACGCCGACGATCGGCAGATTGGAGCTTGTGCGGGCGATAAAGAGCGTGTCGGCGCAACGTTATCGCAACATTCAGCATCTCATCGTCGCGGATGGGCCGGAGGTCGAGGGAAAGGTCGGGAAGATCCTCGACGATGTGGGGCCGACCGTTCCGACGCAGGTCTTGGTTATGCCATGGAATACTGGTCGCGACGATTTTCGCGGGCATCGCATCTATGCGGCCTCGGTCCACCTGGTGAGCGGTCGCTTTGTGAGCTTCCTCGACGACGATAACTGGCTCGACGATGATCACGTGTCCTCGCTCGTGGACTGCGTGATCGGCGGCCAACTCGAATGGGCTTATTCCCTGCGGAAGATCATCGCGCAGGACGGCAGTTTCCTGGCCAATGACGATTGTCAGAGCTTGGGTGCTTGGGAATCTATCGAGACGGTAAGCGGTGTCGGCCTACCCCATCTCGTCGACACGAATTGTTATTTCATACGACGCGACATAGCCGTCGCCTACAGTGCGTTTTGGCACCGTGGGGCCTCAGGGCGATCCCCCGACTTTGTTCTGTGCGAAGCGCTGCTCGCGCATCAAAGGCGCTTTCGCACGACCGGAAAATATAGCGTCAACTACTCGCTCGGCCCGGCGCGGCCGGCGGCGGCGCGTTTCTTTCTCGAGGGCAACGCGGCAATGCGGCAACGGTATCCGAACGGCTTCCCCTGGGCCGTTTGAGTCCATGATTGTCTCCGGGCGATGCTAGCGTCGGCGTGATGCAAGGGCGCATCGGCGTACGGTGGGGCGCATGTTAGAGCTGACAGCATCGGAAGAGGCTCGCAATTGCGCTATGATCAAGTTCCGTGCCAACAGTTTCGTCCAGCCGCGCGATCAGATTGGCTGGCAGGCCACTTCCGAGGACGATTACAAAACGTTAGACACATAAAAGGGGACACTTTTCACTTATATCGGAAGCGATTTGCTTCAAAACGTTGGCGGCGCCGGAAATGCCAAATTTTTTCTTCCATTTCCTTCGTGAGGATCGTCCTAGAGTGTCGTGGAAACGCCGACAGAAAAAGCCTAACAGGCGCGTGCAGCCGCGAGCGTGGCATCTAGATCCCTGACAGCGTGGATCCGGAGGACAGCGTGATGGGTGCAGGGGGATCAGGCGGGCGCAATGTGGCTGCTGAGCAGAAATTTGAGCAGGCTGGCGCGTCGCATATGCAGGGCAGGCTGGACGAGGCGGAGCGGCTCTATCGAGCTGCGCTCCAGCTCGATCCCGATCACATTGGCTCGCTTCATAATCTTGGAATCCTCTGTTTTCAGCGCGGCCAATACGACGAGGCGGTTGCGCTAACGCAGGAGGTCGTGCGGCTGAGACCCGACCTCCCCGTCGCCTTCAACACGCTCGCGGTTGCGCTGATGCAGCTCGGTCGATTTGAGGAAGCTGAAAGCTCCAGCCGAAAAGCCATCGCGCTCGCCCCGCACTATGCGGAGGCGCACAACACGCGTGCCAACGTTCTGGTGCAATTACGCCGATTTGAGGAGGCCGAGGCTTGTTGCCGCGAAGCTCTGCGTCTTCAGCCGCAGTACACAGAGGCTCTCAGCACGCTCGGCTCCATCCTCCTGAGTGGGGCCCGAGCGGAGGAAGCCGAAGCCGCCTGGCGCGAATTGCTGCGCCTCAATCCCGGCCACGCGGACGGTTACAAGAATCTCGGCAACACCTTAGTGCGCCAGGGGAAATATGATGAGGCCTCAACCTACTTCAATGAGGCCACAAGGCTCACTCCCGACGATGCCGACACCCTCGTCAACGCGTTTTACATCAAGCAATGCATGTGTGATTGGTCACGTTACCGGGAAGGCGAGGCAAGGCTTCGGAAGGGCCTCAAGGCGCCCGTACCGCCCGCTGCGGCGTTCAGATTGCTCGGGTGCCAGTACACATCCGAGGACCATCTCAACTACGCTCGCCTCGCTGCCGCAACGATCGCCGTTCCTAAATCCGAAATGCTCTCCATCCCGCCGCCGAGCCCGCACAAAAGGCTCCGCCTCGGCTATCTATCCGGAGCATTCCACGTTCATGCGGTAGCCTACCTAAGTGCCGGGCTGCTTGAGCACCACGACCGCGAGCGTTTCGAGCTCATCGCCTATGCCTTCGATCGGGACGATGGGAGTGAGATTCGCCGACGCCTCGTCTCCGCCTTTGATCGTTTTGTCGATATATACGAGATGAGGGACGCAGACGCAGCCCGCCGGATTCACACTGACTCTGTCGATATCCTCGTCGACCTGCACGGTCTTACCCCGGATGGCCGAGCCAAAATCCTCGCCTATCGCCCGGCGCCTTTGCAAGTCAACTATCTGGGCCACCCCGGCACCATGGGCGCCGACTTCATCGACTATATCATCGCCGACCCGTTCGTGATCCCGCCGGATCAGCAACCCTTCTTCAGCGAGCAGATCGTGTACCTGCCCGACTGCTATCAATGCAATGACGACAAACGCGAGATCGCCGAACAGACCCCGTTGCGCGCCGATTGCGGCCTTCCCGATCGCGGCTTCGTCTTTTGCTGCTTCAACAACACCTTCAAGATCACGCCAGACTTCTTCGACATCTGGATGCGGCTCCTGCGGGCGCTGCCGGGAAGCGTGCTGTGGCTCTTCGAGGCTAACAAGCTTGTGCGGGCCAATCTCGAACGCGAAGCCAAGGCGCGCGGCGTCGCGCCCGAGCGTCTGGTCTTCGCTCCCAAATTGCCGCAGGCCGAGCATCTCGCCCGCCACCGCCTCGCCGATCTCTTTCTCGATACGCTGCCTTACAATGCACACACAACGGCGAGCGATGCGCTTTGGGCCGGTCTCCCGGTACTGACTTGCGCCGGCGACACCTTCGCCGGCCGGGTGGCGGGCAGCTTGCTGCGGGCGATCGGGCTCGACGAACTCATCACTGCCTCGCCGCGGGAATAC